>NZ_JADMLB010000002.1 GCF_015482765.1 Halodesulfovibrio sp. | reverse complement strand
TCTTGAGGGGGTAGTGGGCCACGCCCGTGGGAGTTCGAGTCTCCCCCTGGGCACCATGCACTTATAAAAGATCATACGAAAGTATGATCTTTTTTTTTGGTCTTTTTTCAACAGCGTTCATATTTCTAAAACATCACGCACGTTCTTCACCCCATCTTCACCAGTCTGTAACACTAGTGACCTATCAACTTCATCACGTTGATAACACAAACAAAAGGACTGGAAACGATGCGACTCCGTACAAAACTGACTCTATTCAGTATCTGCATAGGTCTCCTCCCTTTACTTGCTATGGGCACCTACAGCGTACACACGGCAGCAGTCAGCCTTGAAGAAAAATCTTTTTCACAACTCCGCTCTACTCAGGACGCACAACGCAAACATATTCAAGAACTGATCACGACATGGGAACGCGAAGCAGTTATATTCTCCAAAGTTAAGGAGGTGTACAACGCAATCGGCATGCTACGCGACGCGACGTACACTGCTATAAAAGGTGAGCCCCTAGAGCTGGATGAAGAATATGAAAATATTTACCAGTATGTGGCCCCTTCTTTCTATCCCTTCGTTAAAGAACTTGGATTTGAAGATGCACTTTTAATGGACGACTACGGACGCATCATATTTTCTGTTAAACGCGGAAAAGAACTTGGAGACGACTTCCAATTCGGCGCCCATAAGAATTCACAGCTTTCGGCAGCGTGGGCAAAATCAATAAAAGGCGAGATCAGCTTTACGGACATTGCCCCCTTTGCTCCAGACAACAACGCACCTGCTGCTTTCATCACAGCGCCAGTATACAGCTATACACAAGAAATACTTGGTGTTGCCGTTTTAAGACTTCCCATACATCGCCTTTCCACACTCGTTAACGATACAACCAAGAGCAGCAAAAGTAGCACCTACTTAGTTGGAACAGACAACCTTATGCGCTCCAACCTTCGTCGCGCTCCTGAAACTCACAGCATTTCCAAATCTTTTTCCCAGCCAAACAAAGGGCAAATCACCCACACAGCAGCGCAGGCAGCCCTGAAAGGTGAAAGCGGCACCCTCATTGAAACAAGCTTTGACGGCAAAGAATACGCAACGGCCTACTCAACAATTCAATTCGGAGCACATACGTGGGCGATCATCAGCGAGCTTCCGACATCTGTTGCATTCTCAGCAGTAACAGAATTACGCTACGCAACCCTCATTCTCGGACTTGTAAGCACGACGTTAATTCTACTGGTCACATTTTGCATGATTCACTTCTCACTGGTAAAACCATTCAAACACATACTCACGTTTGCCAAAGCAATCTCAAATGGTGACCTGTCGGCACAACTTACAGCACGCTTCAGCGGAGAAATCGATGAACTTGCAGCCGGAATGCTTCATATGGTCAATGAACTGAAAGAGAAACTTGGATTCTCTGAAAGTATCTTGGCAGGCATGACACACCCCTGCATTGTTACAGATAAAGAAAACAAAATTGTTTTTACTAACCCTCAGTTTATTGCCCTCACAGAAGCACAGTATGACTGTGACTTCTTCACAGGGAAGCCTGCCCCTGCTCTTTTAGAACACAGCGAAAGCTCTACTCAACGAGTTCTTCACGAACAAGAACCTGTTTTAAATATTGAGCAAGTATGGACTACCCCAAACGGAGCTACACGCATTGTCCGTACCGACTGTGCCCCACTATACAACATGGACAAGCAACTCATCGGCACCATTCTATTAGCCAGCGACCTCACAGACATCCGCACCAAAGAACAACGGATCGAACATCAAAACTTCAAAATGCAGGAAGTTGCTGAGCAAGCCGAAAACATAGCGGGAAGCGTTTCCAACGAAGCGCTCAACCTTTCCGGACAAGTTGAACAGATTGGTGTTGGAGCTCGCCTTCAAATAACAAGACTTAAAGAAGCCACAGATATCGTGGAGGATATGAACACAGTATTAAATGAGTCTGCATCATACGCAGAAGATGCTGTCAAAAATGCTCAAAGCGCAAAGACGAAAGCTGAGCAAGGTTCGAAAGTTATGAACCAGACAGCAGAAGCCATGCTCCGAGTACAAACACTTTCAAATGAGCTAAAAGAAAGCATGCATGAATTCGGCGCACAAACAGCAGGCATCGGAAACTTGATAGGAGTAATAAGTGAAATTGCTGACCAGACCAACCTGTTAGCCTTAAATGCAGCCATTGAAGCCGCGCGCGCTGGCGACTCAGGACGAGGGTTTGCGGTAGTTGCAGATGAAGTACGAAAACTGGCAGAACGGACAATGGATGCCACATCCACCGTCAACAAAAGCATCGACACCATTCGTAACCAAATAACAGGTAACATCAACAACACTAATGCAGCGGTCGAAGCCGTGGCTAAAAGCACACTCCTTGTAGAAGCCTCCTCAGAAGCCCTCAATGAGATCACTGCACTTTCCACCTCAATGGGAGAACACATAGAGCGCATTGCACAGTTCTCCAGAACACACTCAGACCAACAGGCAACCATACTCAAAAGCGTAAACGCGATAAATCACGTGGCAACCGAAACTGGAGAAGGCATGGGACAGTCAGAACAGGCAGTTAAAGCTCTTGCTGAAAACTCAAGTGAACTCAACAAATTAATAAGCACTCTACGCGACTAAGAACCCCTTTCTATCCGACAAAAGAAAAAGCCTGACCGTGCCACTCACAGTCAGGCTTTCGCCGATCCACAAATCGGCATCATACATTATATAAATCCATTGGTGACATTTTCGATCATATGATTAGTTTGGCGCGTAACATATGAAAATAAATGCGGTGTGCCTTGCATTTTATGTCGAAAACATAGATTCTTCTTTTCATGTGAAAACTATCACATACACATTCACTTTATCAACTCTTTTCCCACGATTTTAGTATGATAATGTAGTAAGATTAAGATTTTTTATAACTTTACTGTTTAAATTCAATACATTAAACATAAGCACATTCTTAAAAAATAAATCCAGCACCACTACAACATACTGTTTTTAAATGATATACACATGAAAAATAGACTTTGTGACTTTTATCACGATAGTATCAATCTTATAAAATTTATTTTTACAAATAACTTTACCATTAGAATGTCAATATAGCTTTTCCAACAGAACTTAAATCTACTTTTTGTCTTTACCTCTAAACTCAAGCAAAATTTTATCTTGATTTTACGTCTCCAGCCTTTTTTTGAGCCTGCATATTTTTTTTTCAACATTTATTTTTTACTGCAACTTTCAAAAGAAAAATATTTTTTTGATGTATTACAATCTTTTTTTTCTCATATAAGTTTTATTACAATGCATCACCACACGAAAAACACCTATTTCACATACAGCTCTGCATTTGAGAAATTTTTTTGCATTCTCTTTTTTACCTCTCACCCCACAGCTATTATTAGCTTTTTTCATTTTCCCTTCTTACTCATAAGTAGACACTAACGCTATAAAGTCCTTATTTTTAGCAGCTTACAGGCAATAAACTTGCAAAAAAGAAAGATTGTGCGAACAAACAAAAAAATGTATAGATTCATTGCATGATCAATCAGTGAATTACATCAATCCACTAATCCTTGAGACTATCACCCATAAAGTAAATGGGTACAAACCATTTTTTGCAGAAGTACTCCTACAGAACAATCACAACTTCTGCTTATAAAACGATAGATTACAGCAAGTTAACCAGACAAGTGCTACACTGCTCTTTTGAAAAGCAGACCAAAACACTCAGAAAAAGAGCCAAACAGGCACTAAATTGTTTATTTGATTACTCATTCAGTTGTAAAGAAATGTAAAAGAACTATGTTGCTACTTAGATTTGTGTTTATGAAATCTCTCACAATCAGATCTAGAAGCTCAATTTTCTTTTCCTTCTTTGAAGGTAGTCACCAAACAAAAGAACTGACGAGCTGTCAGCTTACTTCACAACACGATTTCGATTGGCAGGAGTGCCGACCTGACAATTTGAGAAAGTGTCGTACGTCCGACTGTTTCCTCTGTGCGTAAAGGGCAAAGTGCAGAGAAACAAAACGACCTACAGGAAGTGCTGCACCGTGTTGCGACGGTGAACAGGATTCGGGTTGAAAGAAACAACAACACAGGTAACGCATAGCCGCGCTATGCACAGGGAAATGGGGTTTCCTCTGTGTTGTATTGGAAGGATACCGTGGATGTACCTGCTATAGGTGCGTCTGGGCAATCGGTATTGTCTTCTTTCATAAGGAGCAAGAATTGCATGTTACTTGAAGTTACCACTTCTCACTTCTCAGTCTACATTGGGTGTTTGATTCTTCTGCTTGCTCAGTTTTGGGCGTGTAAGCAATCCAACAAATTAACAACCGTTCTCCTCTTTTCCAGCATTGCTGAAATAGGGGCTGTCCTCGCCGGGTTTGGGACAGGAACAATCTCTGGTAATGCAGGCGCTGCGTTACATCTCTTTTACCAGATTTCTATCAGAACTCTGGCTGTCTTCGCCTTGTTCGGGCTTGCAAGACAATTTGGCTCGCTGAATCTGGATAACCTGCGCGGAGCGTTTAAACGTTCCCCATTATTTGCGGGCATGTTCGGCTTTGCGATGTTCTCCGCCATCGGGTTTACCCCGTTTAAAGGCGCAGTCAGCAAACTGGCTCTGACATACGGGCTTGTCAGCGCTGAAATGTACCTGCCTGCAATCATGATGCTTGTAAGCAACTGTATTGCCTTATGGTACACGATCTCCATTGTTCAAACATTATGCTTTGAAGCACCGGAAAAGGCAGAGGATAAGCCTGCTGTATCAAAAGTGCTCGGTACTCTTACCGTTCTCTTAGGTGCAGTTGTTGCGCTGTCTCACGTTTTTCCTGAGCAGCTTATCCATGCTGTTGTGGCGACCTTCGGCGCAGAGGCAACTATTCCTCAGTTCGAAGTTCACTGGCCAATAGCTGCTGCTCTTCCATACGTCGGTGCTTTCCTGCTGTTTATTCCGTCCAAATACATTCCAGCTGCGATTACAAACAACTGTAAGCGTTATGATTGGCGTTTCGTACTGGCTGCTGCGTTATCCGCTGTAGCACTTGTACTTACCGCATCCGCTGATGTACCGGCTCTCTCCAAGCTCTTTGCCTGCATTATGGCTGGCATCGGTCTTGTCGTTACCGTGTACTCCGGTGGATACATTCATAAAGAAAACGCTACTCGCTACTGGTTCTTCCTGCTTCTTATGCAGGGTTCCCTCATCGGTCTCACACTCACTCAGCATTTTGGTGCGCTGTATGGGTTCTGGGAACTGATGACATTCAGCTCTTATTTCCTCGTTATTCACGAAGAAACCAAGGACGCGTTTAAAGCAGGCTTTAAATACTTCTTCATGTGTGCTGCGGGTGCATATGCACTGCTGTTCGGTATCTTCCTTCTTCACAGCGCTACCGGCAGCTTTGAGTATACCGCACTTGCTCAGGCTTCAGGAACCATCAGTCCGGCTCTTGCCGGTATGGCAGCATTACTCTGCTTCATCGGCTTTGCCGTTAAAGCCGGTCTTGTTCCATTCCACAGCTGGCTGCCTGCTGCACACCCAGTTGCTCCTTCCTCAATCTCCGGCCCGCTCTCCGGTATTCTTACCAAGACCGGTGTCTACGGCATGCTTATGGTGTGCTTTGCCCTTTTCGGAGCCGGATACTTTACACAGGAAGGCGCTTTCAATGTCACAACGCTGATTACAGTACTTGGCGCAGTCACATTCCTTTTTGCTGAAGTCATGGGACTTATGCAGAAAAACGTGAAGCGCATGCTCGCATATTCCACCATGGCTCAGGTCGGTGAAATAGCGATGATACTCAGCCTTGGCACATACCTTTCTCTCACTGGTTCCATGGCGCACGTAGTGAACCATGCAATCATGAAAAACCTGCTGTTCCTTGGCGTAGGTATGTTTATCCTGCGTTCCGGTACCTATTCCATCAGCAAACTCAAAGGCATGGGACGCGCAATGCCGCTCACCGGTCTTTGTATGTTTGTCGGTATTATGGGAATCATCGGTCTGCCACCATTTGGCGGATTCGTAAGTAAATTCCTCATGGTATACGCAGCAGTTGATGCAGGACACCCTATGCTGGCAGCAATGATTCTTGCCGGCGGACTTATGGCAGTTGTGTACTACATCCGCCTTGCACGTGTCCTTTTCTTTGAAAAATACGAAGGTGAGCCGGTTGCAGAAGCTCCTCTTACCTGTCTTATTCCAATGGGCGTACTTGCTACCGCCTCTCTCATGCTTGGCGTATTCCCGCAGCTGAACCTTGTGATTGTTGCTCCTGTTATGCAGTCTCTGCTTGCAGCAGGCAAAATCGTTGCTCAGCCGCTTCCGGATCTCGCTATCGGATGGCCATTATACGCTGCTATCCCAATGGTAGGCGCAGTTGTTCCTTACATCCTGCGCGGCAACCTTGAAAAATCTGCATGGGGCAGCGTCGGTGTACTGGCACTCGCGTTCATCGGACTTGGCTTCTCATGGGGTTCTCTGGATACACTGAGCATCAGCTTCAGTCTCCTCATCATCCTCATGGGTATGCTTAATATCGTTTACTCAGCTAACTACATGGATCACAGCCACACACAGTGGCGTTTCTTCACCCTGTTCCTGCTGATGATCGGCGGTCTTTTGGGTGTTGCAACCAGCTCAAACCTGTTCACGTTCTTCCTCTTCTGGGAAATCATGTCCAGTTGGCCGCTGTACTCCATTATCATTCATGAAGAATCCAAGAGTGCCCTGAATGAAGGGTTCAAATACTTCATCTTCAACATTCTCGGCGCTTCGTTCATGTTCTTCGGCGTTGCTGTTCTTACAGCAGAATCCGGCGTATTCGGATTCACTGAAATTGCACAGGCGCTGAGCACTCTCCCTGGCTCTACCGGTATGTACGCTATGGCATTCATTGCTCTTGGTTTTGCTATGAAAGCTGCAATGCTTCCACTGCGTATTGATATCTGGATGCACCCTGCAACCGCACCGACTCCGGTTTCCGGTTACATCTCCTCCGTTCTACTGAAGACCGGTCCTTTTGGACTCATGAAGCTCTTCTTTGTAATCGGTGGAGCAGGGTTCCTTGCAGGTAAATCCGGCTACTGGGCACAGCCGACTATTATGTATGTACTTGCATGGGTTGCAGGCATCACCATCTTCTACGCTGCGCTTAAAGCAGTGATGCAGACATCTATTAAACGTGTGTTGATTTACTCCACCGTTTCTCAGATGGCGTACGTTCTACTTGGTATCTGTATGGCTACCTCGCTGACCGTTTCCGGTGGTCTTATGCACTTTGTAAACCACATGTTCTTTAAAAACCTCCTGTTCCTCGCAGCAGGCGCTATCATGTACCGCACCCATGCGGATACGCTCGACGAGCTTTCCGGTATCGGTCGCAAAATGCCGTTCACACTTACAGTGTTCGCTATTGCAGCATTCTCTGCTGTCGGTGTTCCACCACTTAGCGGGTTCACATCCAAGTGGATGCTCTACCACGGTCTCATGGCAGAAAACGAAGTGCTTCTTGCGCTTCTTGCTCTCTCCGGTTCCGTGCTTACTTTGGCATACATGATCAAGTTCCTGCACTCTGCATTCTTCGGTCAGCTTAATCCTAAGCTCGAAAATGTAACCGAGGTAGGCAAGCTTATGCGTAGACCGATGGGCATTCTTGCCGGTGCATCCGTATTCTTCGGCGTGTTCCCGGGACTTCTTCTTTCACCGGTCAACTCCATCATCGAATCTGCCGGATTCGCTCCGCTCGACATCAACCTCGGCGGTATCGCTACCGGCACCGGCTCATGGGATGCAATCGCATGTGCTCTCTTGATGGCACTTTCCTACGGTGTGGCTCGTTTGATCCTTTCTTTCATGAGCAAATCTGAACGCACCTGTCACACTCACGGTTGTGGTGTAACAGACATCAGCACAGAAAAATCTCATGTCAGCGGCTCAAACTTCTACGAACCTGCACTGACCGTTCTGGAACAATGGCTGAATCTTCCAGCTGAGTTCCTTTCCGGTAGAAGGAATAAATAGTCATGTTAGATATGCTTTCACATAGCTTTCACTTACTCATATTCCCCGGCGGGCTCTTTGCTCTGCTGCTGGGACTTCTCCTGAAAGGTTTCGACCGTAAGATCTGCGCGCGCCTCCAGCGCCGCGTAGGTCCTCCGATCCTTCAGCCTTTCTACGACATCATTAAGTTGAGTCAAAAAGAGACAATCATCCCTGACACCGCAAACAAAGCAATCTTCAAATTTGCTCCTGTATTCGGCTTCATGGGCATGATGGTAGCTGCCATGCTTATTCCTGTACCGGGTGTATGGAACGGCGCTACCGGTCTTGGTGACATGCTGATGCTTCTGTACCTGCTGCCGATTCCTGCAATTGCTTTCATGCTTGCCGGTTCCGCTTCCAGCTCTCCGTACGGTGCAATCGGTACTTCCCGTGAAATGGTACTCATGTTTGCGTACGAAATCCCTCTGCTTGTTGTGCTCCTTACTGTAGCCATTAAAGCAGGCGGTGCCGACGGTTCTGAGTTCTCTCTTGCACAGGTTGTAGCGTACCAGCATGCAAATGGCTCTTTCGGCTTTAACCTGAGCATGATTCCGGCATTCATCGCATTCCTTTGCTTTATTCCGGGTACAATGGGCGCAGTTCCATTTGACCTTCCTGAAGCAGAGCCGGAATTGCTTGAAGGCCCGCTGCTTGAGTACTCCGGTCCACTGCTTGCCATGTTCAACCTTATGAGCGCGCTCAAGATGGTTGTTGTTATGGGGCTTGGCGTTGCACTCTTCTTCCCGGGAACGATTCCGGGCGGCGCTCTGGCAAACCTTGCATGGTTCATTTTCAAATGCTTCATGCTCATGCTTGTGTCCGTAACCATTGTTCGCTCTGCGACCGGACGCCTGCGTACTGACCAGACCTTTAAGTTCTACCTCAAGTACCCGTCAGTGCTGGCATACGTGAGTCTTGGACTGACCCTTCTGCTCAAATAAGGAAAGCTGATATGTCTATTATTGATGCAATTAAAAGCAAGGCTGTCCGTTCTCCGTGGCTGTACCGTATTAACGCGGGCTCCTGTAACGGTTGTGACGTTGAACTTGCTACTACAGCGCTTATTCCGCGCTACGACGTTGAACGCCTCGGCTGCAAATACTGCGGCAGTCCGAAGCATGCAGATATTGTTCTTATCACCGGCCCTGTAACCTCCATGGTTAAAGACAAGGTGCTGCGTGTATATGAAGAGATTCCAGATCCAAAGGTAACCGTTGCTGTGGGTGTATGCCCTATTTCCGGCGGCGTGTTCCGCGGCAGCTATTCTGTACCGATTATGCTGGACGATATTATTCCTGTTGATGTGAACGTACCCGGCTGTCCTCCACGCCCACAGGCTATCCTCGAAGGTGTAGCTATGGCGCTGGATATTTGGAAAACACGGATCTAAGGGGGTAATGGTGCTTAGTATCTTTAAAGTTCTTTGGAACAACCTGAAGCAAGGCCCTTCCACCGACCCGTTTCCGTTCGGTGAAACCTTCACACCGGCACGCCTTCGCGGCAAGGTCACTGTAGACCCTGAATCATGTGTAGGCTGTGGTGTTTGCGCAACCGTTTGTGCAGGCAACGCAATTAAACATGTTGAACGCGAAGACGGTTCCGGTAAGGATTTCTACGTATGGCATAACACCTGCACTTTCTGTGGGCTTTGCCAGCATTACTGTCCTACTGACGCGATTCGCCTGACCAACAACTGGTCAACAGCGCACCGCAACGAAGACAAATACAAGATGAAAGAACATGAGTTCATCGCATACGCTCGTTGTTCCGAATGCAGTCAGCCAATGCCGCATATGCCGCATGCAATGCTTGACCACATTTACGGAACACCGACAGAGGAACTCGAGAACATCTACAGCCTTTGTCCTGAGTGCAGAAGACAGAAAGCCGCTCAACAGTTTGGAGCTCAAATCCATGATTAATGAAATGAAACAGCGAGTGATCAAGCTCGCAGCAGACATGCCGAAAGGCGCAGAACTTAACTGGACAACTGACCTTAAAGATAACCAGTTCGGCTGGGTAACTCTTAATGATGTTGAAGACCTTCCTTTATTCGCAGAAAAAATTCTGCCTGAAGGCCGTTTAGTTACTATTTCTGCCTGTAATGCAAAAGCTGAAGACGCCAAGTCCTTCCACGAAGTGTGTTACCACTTTGTTATGAAAGGTCTGGCTGTCACTGTTACCGTACTGCCTACCGGTGTTGAGCCGACTGTGCCGTCAATTACTCAGTGGCACAAATCAGCAGACTGGACTGAACGCGAAATGGCGGAAAGCTACGGCATTACCGTAACCAACCACCCTAATCCGCGTCCATTGTTCCTGCACGAGACTGTACAGTCTGAAGCTATGGAACGCCTTGTTCCTCTTTCCACCATGACAAACAGTGCGTCTACAAATTCACTGTGGGAAAAAATTATGGGTGAGAAAGGAGAGGAGAGCTAGCATGTCTAATACATACACTATTCCAGTAGGTCCCCTGCACGTTGCGCTTGAAGAGCCAATGTACTTTCAGGTGGACGTTAAGGGCGAAGTTGTACAGTCCATCGAAATGTTTGCTGGACATGCGCACCGAGGTATGGAAAGCCTTGCCCTCGAACGCAACTTCTTCCAGAACATCGTGCTTACAGAGCGCGTATGTTCCTTGTGTTCCAACAACCACCCGCTGACATACTGCATGGCGCTGGAAAACATCGCGAAAATTCAGGTTCCTGAACGCGGTCAATACCTGCGCGTTATTGCAGACGAAGTAAAACGTATTGCTTCTCACATGTTTAACGTGGGTATCGGGTTGCATGTTATCGGTTTTAACACCCTTTTCATGCACGCAATGGAAGTTCGTGAAACAATGCAGGACCTCAAAGAGTCAATCTGGGGGAACCGCATGGATATTTCCGCTAACACTATTGGCGGTGCCAAGTACGACCTTGACGATGAGCTTGAAGCATACCTTCGCAAGACACTTGAAGAACTCAAAAAACCTGTTGAAGAATTCCGTCATATGTACGCTACACATCCGCAAGTGAAAGCACGTACACAGGGCGTAGGCATTCTTCCTCCGGAAGCTGCCGTAGAATACGGTCTTGGCGGCCCGGTAGCACGCGGCTCCGGCATCGATAACGATGTCCGCAAAGAAACTCCGTATGCTGCTTACGACAAATTGAACTTCAACGTTGTTCTTGGTGAAGGATGCGACGTGCGCTCCCGTGCTTTGGTACGTCTTGGTGAAATATTCGAATCCATCAGCCTTATCGAACAGTGCCTCGATCAGATGCCTAAAGGCCCAATCTGCTGCGATCCGCTTCCGGACATCCCAGCAGGTCAGGCTGTGGCTCGTTCCGAAGCACCACGCGGCGAACTGATCTACTACATGCGTACTAACGGCACCATGTATCCAGAACGCCTCAAGTGGCGAGTACCTACCTATGTCAACTGGGAAGGTCTGCGCGTCATGCTCGATAAGGCAAAAGTGGCGGATATTGCGTTAATCGTAAACAGCATCGACCCTTGTCTGTCCTGTACAGAACGTTAGAGATCTGTTTCGAGGTTAATTCTGTTTGTCAGAACGAAACAGCCGACAGGCTGCTGCTCCTTGCATCCCCGTGTAAGGGAGCCCATCTGGCTGTTTCGTGTGAATATTCGGGCATTCACACTCACCAACTGACAGCACGGCAGAATTACAAAAGATAAGAGGAAATTCTAATGCATGAACTGGCAATAACACAGAGCATGATCACCATCGTTAACGAAACAGTTAAAGATAAAGACGTCATTGTGCGTGAAATACGCATTGAGGTTGGTGAACATACCTGCATAGAAAAGCATACCCTTAAAGGATGCTTCGAAGTCTGCACAGAGAACACACCTCTTAAAGGTGTAAACCTGACATTTATCGACGTTCCGGCAAGCTGGAAATGTAAAGAATGTCACTACACTTTTGAAAAACGAGTCGCGGAAGAATGTCCGCGATGTTCAAATACAAATCTCACAATGGTTACCGGTCGAGAATTACACGTAAAAAGTCTCGAAGTGGAACCTGTTAATAAGGATGATTCTTATGGAAACTAAAGAGTACGCTTTGGTTGTAGATGCTGAAAAATGCAAAGGCTGTAAAAAATGCGAGATCGCATGTGTGGAAGCCCACACCAATCTCACCCGTAAGGAAATCATTAAAAACAAGGCAACGAACTTAAGCCGCATCAAAGTTTGTAAAATTGAAAAAGCTAAAGTTCCAGTTCAGTGCCACCAGTGCCACAACGCACCATGTGCACGCGTTTGTCCTACCGCAGCTCTGGTTCGTGAACCGGGCATGGTACGCGTTCGCCAGCAGCTCTGCGTTGGTTGTAAAATGTGTGTTATGGTTTGTCCGTTCGGTGCAATTCACGTTGACCACAACGAGCCAATCATTGGTGATGCAGCACCAACTTCACGCAAGGTAGCAATTAAATGCGACCAGTGCTCTGAATGGCGCGCTAAAAATGGTGAAGAACTCACAGCTTGTGCTAAAGCTTGTAAGTTCGGCGCAATCAAATTCGTTGAAATTCACGAATATCAGGCTCAGAAAGCTGAAGAAGCAGCTCGCGTTTGTCTCGAAGCAAGCACAGGCGAAACTCAGTCTATCAACTAGCTTGATCCAGTTCTCATGCTCATAAAAAGGGCTGTCCTTCTCGAAGGACAGCCCTTTTTTTATTCAAAAATATCATCACGCCTATAAGCAGATTGCTCGTTGCAACTAACTGGCTTTAACAGACCTGAACTCCGGCTGCTTCACAATAATAACAGAAGAGGTGTCTCCACCTGTTGAAGGCTCACAAACATCACATGCCATTTCTGCGTTTTTATCAACGGTAGGGACAAACGTGCCTTCGATTTTTGCGTTTAGAATCTCAATGGCTTTACGAGCGACATCTGCTGTAAGACGAGCACAACGCTCTGAGCACTCTTTTGACTTTATCGGAAAGCCAGAGGCATAAGCCCAACGCGCTTTAGAGGTAGTACACAAAACAGAACCGCTGATGCTGCTTGGAATATCAACATCCAGTTTACAGTTTGTCTTTGGGCGATAAACAGGAAGCGCAGTGTTGTCGTGCCAATGAAACAACTCACGAACAAGCTCGTTATGTTCCTTTCTCTCATAGAACAAACCATAGGCGATAGCAGCACCGACAAGCGCACCGCAGGTTGATTTCCAACCACCGATGCCAGACCGCCCTGCTTTCATGGCATGAAAAGGAAAATCTTTATACGGCGCACCATGTTTTTCCGCCATTTGACCGATGATGCTGTAAAACGCGGCATAACAGCATCCATATCCCCCGATACAGCCGTCATATGCCATTCGTTCAGCTTTTGCCGGATCAACGGGATGCGGCTGCCATGCCGGGCTTTCCGGAAATTCAGTTTCCAAAACCGGCTTTTTTCTTTTTTTATCGGCAGGAGCAGCGCCCATCTGCGCCAGCACTTCCTGCACTGCATTTTGGGATGAAAGTGTCATCATCTCTCCTACCTGATTAATTGAGTGCGATAGTTGACCTCATTTCGTGCCTGTCTAAGGCCGTACTCGTCAAGCGCTACCCGTAAAAATTTTTCATCAGGCAAAAAAAAAGTGCCTTTCGGCACTTTTTACTTTCTGCAACGTTTGCAGCCAGTACACATGGTTCCGCAACCAACTTCTGCGAAAGTTACGTCTACCAAAGCATTCTCAATTTTTTTCCAAGCACTCAAAATGTATTTCATGGCTATGCCCTCCGTTGAAAAAGTACCTATGCCTGAGCGCCTACGAAGTAAAATTCAAACTTTTTAGCATTTCCATGAAAAAAATTTATGAAACCCTTTTTACCCTTGGTATTAAAGGGTTAGCAACGGAATAAATCTCAATTTGTTTCAACTTTATTTTCTAAAAACAGATTGCATTCCTTTTTTACTCTCTTACACCCTGTTTTCTACTCCGCAAGTTCTGCCTTACACATAAAAAAAACCTGTAGAACTTTTCCTACAGGATACAATACAGCAAACCTCGTCTGCAAAAGAGTTCAAAAAAGAAAGACTATAGATAGTTAAAACTTTCACGTTCTTTTTTTATTTTTTCAGACATAAAAAGAAAAGCGCCCTTGGGGCGCTTTTTCTACTTTCTGCAACGATTACAGCCAGTACAAATTCTTCCGCAACCAACTTCTGCAAATGTTGCGTCTACTAAAGCATTTTCAAAACGTTTCCATGCACTCTTGATGTATTTCATTTTCTATCCCTCCGTTGCTTATCTTCTATGCTTGCCTATATAGAAAGTAAAATTCAAAGAATTCATCTGTTTCATAATATTTTTTCATTATAGCATTTTACTGTTTAATATCAGACCATTAAAACGCAAAAAGCATTGCCTGCTTCCTTAGAAAACCACCAAAATATCACGAAAATAGCATTTCTTAAGCACATTTTGACACAAAAAAAATTCCGCATGAAATTATGGTAGTGGTCAATCGAACCCCTGAAAGCTATCCCAACCAGAACATTCTTTTTCAGAAAATTTTACCTGTTACAGATATCTTCAACTGATAATTCTTAGCCTCCGCATCCTCACTTTCCACCGCAAAGAAAGTTAAAAGCAAAACCAGCTCCTTTGCGTAAAAACAAAACCACCTGCCCTTAACTGTCCCCCATATAAACAAAACGCGATGGAACTCCCCTTCTTCATCAGGCACAAAAAAACCTGCAAACAAGTTGCAGGGCAATTTTCAAACAGCAGCGCGGTGCTTCTTCACAGATCAACTAAAAACAGTGAGGCATTAAAAACACTGCCCCTATAAACGCAGAAAAGCGCCCTGAGGCGCTTTTTCTACTTTCCACAACGTTTGTTGCAGCAAGTACAATAGGTTCCGCAACCAACTTCTGCGAATGTTGCGTCTACCAAAGCATTTTCTAATTTTTTCCAAGCACTGATTACGTATTTCATCTCG
>NZ_JADMLB010000045.1 GCF_015482765.1 Halodesulfovibrio sp. | reverse complement strand
GGGCTACTCTATGATTTCGGCAAGATCAAACGACGTTTCGCAGGCTGTTTTGATATCGAAAATGGTATGTTTATTCTCCGTCAAGATGCTACTCGAGGAGAAGCCTTTGGGCATAAGTTGTACGATATTGTTTTGAATTTTTTTATGGCACGTACAGAGTCTATTCGAAGAGTCGGGTGGGATCCTGAATTGAGGTTAGGAGAACACAAAGACTTTTTTATCCGAGCGAAAGAACATGGGCTTAAGTGCACTGTTTTGGATAATGTTTCGATCTTTCATTTTCCCGAACAATCAGATGATTATGCTGAATATCGTAATCGAGCACGTGCTTATGAAATGCTGGCATTTAAGAAACATGGCATTTACGCAGAAAAGATAATTCAGCCTATTTCTGCGACAAGGCTTTGGAGAAGTGTAAAGACGTTTTTGAAAAAATCTTCATTTCTCGTAAGTCTTGTTCATCTTTTGAAAAAGAAGTTAACGTGATTTCTGTAGTTATCTGTACCTACAATAGGTCTTCATTTTTAAGGCATTGCCTAGGGTCATTGCAAAAGCAAACAGCCTCGTTGGATAAGTTTGAAGTCGTTGTTGTCAATAATAACTCTATTGATGACACTGAAGGTGTTGCAAAAGATTTTGAATCCGTGTTTCCTTTTTTTAAGTATTGCTTTGAGGATAAACAGGGGCTCAGTTTTGCGCGTAACAAAGGATATGAGCAAGCATCCTGCGATTGGGTTGCGTATCTTGACGACGATGCTGTAGCTCGTCTTAATTGGGTTGAAATTATTCTTGAGACAATTAGTAAGGGTGATTTCGACGTATTTGGAGGAGTCTATACCGCTTGGCATGCATTGCGAGAGTGCCCGAAATGGTTTTCTTCTGAGTGGGAGACGAATACTTCGATTTCTGAAGTATATACAGTGTTGGAGAAAGATTATCCTTCAGGGGGGAATTGCGTTTATCGCAAATCGCTGCTTCTGAAGCATGGTGGGTTTTCTCCAACATTGGGTATGAAGGGCAATAGTACCGCATATGGAGAAGAAACACTATTGATTGATACAATGCGCCAGCATGGTGTAGTAGTTGGATTTGTGCCTGAATTGCTCATAGACCATTGTGTTATAGAAAGAAAATATTCTCTTATTTGGCGGCTGAATAGGTCTTTTGCTATTGGTAGAGATTCTGTCACAATTTGTAATGAAAGTTCAATGGCTGAGTTAAGCAAGTCGATTTTAAAATGCGTTTGTTTTCTTGTGTGCTCTCCTGTAAAAGCGTTGTGTCGTTGGGTGGTAACGAAAGAATATTATTGGCAAAACGTAGTGCTTGATTCTTTTTCTAGGGTTACGTTTCACTTAGGTAGATTGGTTGGAGGGGTGAAAGCTCAATGTCGTTAAGTGAAATTACCCCAGCTCCTGTTGCTCTCTTTACGTATAATAGACCTGACCACACTCGCCGTACTGTAGAAGCGTTACAGCAGAATCCCTTTGCTTCCCAAAGTGACTTGTTTGTATTTTGTGATGGGGCCAAATCTTCAAATGATGCAGCGGTTATCGCTGTACGTGAATATGTAAATTCAATTACTGGATTTAATAGCCTGACTGTTATAGAGCGTGAAACGAATATTGGGCTTGCTAAATCAATCATTGAGGGTGTTACGGACGTTGTGAGCAAGTTTGGAGCGGTTATTGTCCTTGAGGATGATTTAATTACTTCTCCTTATTTTTTGTCTTATATGAATATTTGTTTGCAATACTATGAACGTTTTGAAGATGTGTTTTCTGTTTCTGGATGGGCTCCTCCGACGCTGTTGCAAGTAAGGTCTGAATATTCTGTAGCATTTTTTCCACGAACTTGTTCTTGGGGCTGGGCCACTTGGCAAGATCAGTGGCATTCTGTTGACTGGAGTGTTGCTGACTATGAGCAATTTAAGTACTCTCGTTCAATGCAGAAGGAATTCAATAACGGTGGTCCAGACTTAACAAAAATGCTTCACGCTCAGATGAATGGTGATGTTGATTCTTGGGCTATTCGTTTTTGTTATTCTCAATTTAGACAGCAGAAGTTGTCTGTTTACCCTATTCATTCATATGTTGAAAATATTGGATGCGATGGTAGTGGAGTACATTGTAATATACATATTACTCAGCAGCTAGCTGTAAAAAATGAAGAAGATCTTTGTTTGCCAAATATTGTTTACGAGGATGAGGACATAATAAAATTATTCGTAAATTTTTATTCTCCTCCTCCTTTTTTTATTCGTTGTATAAATAAGCTGTCCCGAGCCCTGATTGGAAAAAATATTGTCACGTATGAAGATACTGAACTTGAACACTTATGAAAAAAGTGGTGGTGCTGCTATAGCCACTAATCGTCGTCATCAAGCTCTTCTGAAGTTAGGCGTCGAATCCATTTTGGCAGTAGCTGAAAAAGAAAGTGACGACAGTACAGTTTTCTCTTTTAATGGACGGGTTGGGAAAGCACTACGTCCGTTTCAGCAGTTTCCGGATTATCTATTGCCTCGGTTGTATTCCGGAAAAGATAACACATTATTTTCACCGGCACTTTGTCCTACAGGCACAACTCAAAAGCTTGCAATGTTATCTGCAGATATTATTCAGCTTGATTGGATATGTAATAGTTTTTTATCTGCGTATTCTCTCGGAAAAATTAAAAAGCCTGTAGTTTGGACGCTGCATGATGCTTGGGCATTTACCGGTGGATGCCATATTTTAAAAGCATGTGAGAGATATAAATCGAAGTGTGGGAATTGTCCGCAACTTGGCAGTTCCTCTTATCATGATCTATCCCATGTTACGTGGCTTGCAAAGAATCGTGCGTACGCAAAACTCAATCCAGTTATAGTTACCCCAAGCAAGCATATGTATCGCCTCGTAAAAGAAAGTAGTTTACTAGGTCGTAGTAAAGTGGCGCACATTCCTAACGGGATTGATGAGCGACAGTTTTTTCCTATAGATAGGAGTATCGCACGCCAGTTATTACATTTACCTTCTGATGCAAAAATTGTCCTGTTTGGCGCTATGTCTGCCAGTTCTGACAAAAATAAAGGTTACGATTTACTACTGTCTGCATTGCAATATTTAAAGAATAGCAGTGAAGAAAACATTCATTGTGTTATATTTGGCGCAACATGTGGCGATCCACTACCATTTCCGACGCATTATCTTGGTATACTTCATGATTCTGTTAGTATTAACCTTGCGTATAATGCGGCGAATGTGTTTGTTTGCCCTTCAAGAGAAGAGAATTTTCCGAATACTGTTTTAGAGTCCCAGAGCACGGGTACGCCGGTAGTGGCTTTCACGATTGGTGGAATTCCCGATATGGTATCGCATATGGAGTCAGGCTACCTTGCTCCAGCATATGATACTAAAGAATTGGCAAAGGGAATTGCATCTATTTTACATGATGATGTCTATCGTGACGACATGGGGAAAGCTGCCCGTAGGACTGTGGAAAAACAGTATGCGAATGACATTGTTGCTGAACAGTACCTTCAGCTTTATGAATCTGTTTTGAATAATAAGGTGTAGCGTGTCTCCTCTTTTTACGATTATTACCTCTACGTATAATGCTGCCGAAGTGCTGCCCGGTTTGCTAGATTCGTTAGCGAGTCAGACTTACTGTGATTATCAATGGATTATACAGGACGGTGCTTCAAGTGATAATACAGTCGAAGTCGCACGCTCGTATGCTGAGAAGATTCCACAAATGAGCATAGAAAGCGCCCCCGATTCAGGCATATACAACGCTTGGAATAATGCTCTTGCAAGAATCGAAGGCGAATGGGTACTATTTCTTGGGGCAGATGATGCCTTTATGCGTGAAGATTCGTTGGAGCAGCTTGCTGCCTTCATTCAAGAAGTGCCAGTGGATGACGTGGCATATATTGCTTCTGACGTTATGCTGGGCTCAAGGTTGTTACAGGCTGAAGTTCCGTTGACCAATAAGTTGAAACGCCAGATGACCTTGCCCCATCAAGGGCTGCTGCATAGGAGCAGCTTGTTTAAGACTAATACATTTTTAGATTCATATAAGATCGCTGGTGATTATGATTTTCTTGTTCGCACCTTAACCTATGGTAAGGTGATCAAGTATCCACAAGTTGTTTCACGAATGGGAGAGGGGGGGGTTAGTCAGCAGTGGTGTTTTAAGTCTCAAATGCATAGAGAATATCTTTCTATTGTATATAAGCACTTTGGCTTACGTTTTTCTATTGGAAGTCCATTCGCCAAGTTTTTGTTTTCGTCTACATTTAGTTTTTTTCAGAGATTTTTATCATGCCGACAGTATCTATAATAACCCCTGTCTACAATAGTAGGCAATTTCTTCAGCAAACTTACGCTACTGTTCTTAATCAGACGTATGAAGGCTGGGAGTGGATACTCGTTGATGACTGTTCAAGTGATGGTAGCTATGACTTTATGTGCGCAAACTTTAGCGACCAAAGGGTGCATATTTATTCGAATAAAAAAAATAGTGGGGCAGGATATACTCGGAATTCTGCCATTCGCCACGCTACTGGAAGATATTTAGCATTTTTAGATGCGGATGATCTTTGGGCGGAAACAAAACTTGAGCGTCAACTGGAAGTAATGCAGAAAGAGGATGCCGTAATTTCTCATACAAGCTACACCTTTATAGATGAGCGCGGTAATGATCGAGCCGGATATGTGAAAGTCGCTCATGAGTTGTTCCTTGCTAACTATATGAAATCTACAGAGATTGGGTGTAGTTCTGCGATGATTGATCGGAAGCAGATAGCAAATGTGCGTTTTGTTAGCTCTATGTCACGTGAAGATACATTGCTGTGGATCTCACTGCTCAGAAAGGGGTATAAGTCGATAGGCATTGATAAGCCGTTGATGAAGTATCGCATATCTTCGAACCAGACGACCCGGCCATCGCAATTACTAAAAATGGTGATTCAGACTCTTAACATATTCTTTAAGGTACAAGATATGTCTAGGCCGAGAATAATCTTTTATTGGACATGTTATATGCTAGGTGCCATATACAAGCGCCTGAGAACAAATGTGTTGTAGGTAATTTTATGCTGATTCCTATAATTATGGCTGGCGGTTCAGGTACTCGATTGTGGCCTTTATCTCGTTCGTTATACCCCAAACAGTTTCTTCCCTTAACAGGTAAGAAAACCATGCTTCAAGAGACGATTAGTCGCCTCGATAGACTCGACGCAGAACTCCCTATTACAATTTGCAACGAAGAACATAGGTTTATCGTCGCTGAACAGCTTCGTAGTGAATCTATACTTGGCAAAATTGTTTTGGAGCCGGTAGGACGCAATACCGCACCTGCAATTGCGGTTGCGGCACATCTTGCATCTAGCAAAAATGATCCAATATTGCTCGTGCTTGCTGCAGATCATGTTATCTCTGATCCTTGCGAATTTTCAACTGTTGTTAAGCAAGCTTTACCTCTTGCTGAATCTGGAAAACTCGTAACATTTGGGATTGTTCCAACCTCTGCTCATACCGGATATGGGTATATTAAACGGGGGGGGAAGGTTGATGCTGGGTATTCTGTTGAGCGGTTTGTAGAAAAGCCAGATGCTGCGACAGCTGAACGATATCTCGCTTCTAATGCTTATTATTGGAATAGTGGGATGTTCTTGTTCAAAGCAAGTACCTACTTAAAAGAACTTGAAAAATATCGTCCTGATATTGCAGAAGCATGCAAAGCTTCTGTTGCAATTGTAAAACACGATTTAGATTTCATTCGGTTAGATGAAGAAGCATTCTGTGCCTGTCCTGATGAATCTATAGATTATGCTGTGATGGAATATACTGAGGACGCGGTTGTAGTTCCTTTAGATGCAGGTTGGAACGACATTGGCTCATGGTCTGCTATGTGGGATGTTGCTGACAAGGATGAAAATGGCAATGCTTCTACTGGAGATGTTCTGCATTGTAATTCTAAAAATTGCTTTATTCACAGTAAGGATCGACTGGTAGCCACTGTAGGCCTTGAGGATATCGTTATTGTCGATACAAAAGATGCGTTGCTTGTTGCTGCGAAGGATTCTGTGCAGGATGTAAAAATGGTAGTGGCTGATCTTATGAAGACAAAGCGCCAAGAGTTACGTACGCACCGTGAAGTATTTCGCCCTTGGGGTAAATTTGATTCTGTTGACGTTGGAGAACGATATCAGGTGAAGCGGATTACTGTGAAACCTGGCGCAAAGCTCAGCGTGCAGATGCATCATCATAGAGCTGAGCATTGGGTGGTTGTTTCTGGTACAGCGAAAGTTACTAACGGTGATGAAACCTTCCTTGTACCAGAAAATGAATCAACCTACATACCTGTTGGTGCGATACATGCTTTAGAGAACCCTGGAAAGATGCCATTGGAGCTTATTGAAGTTCAATCCGGTAGTTATTTGGGAGAGGATGACATTGTGCGTTTTGAAGACAATTATGGACGGTGCGATGAAGCATCTTAGTTGTTTTAAAGCGTACGATGTTCGTGGCAAACTAGGCTCTGAACTTACAGAAGAAATTGCTTACCGCATAGGTTGCTCTTTCGGTCATTTTGTATATGAAGATGAAGAAAGCAGAGTCGTAGTTGGGTGTGACCCTCGTTTATCTTCAGAATCTTTGAAACAAGCTGCCACTAATGGTTTGCGTGATGCTGGTGTTTCTGTTTTGGACATCGGGCTTACAGGTACCGAAGAAATTTATTTTGCTACAAGGCACTTAGGCGTCGCTGGTGGTATTGAAATTACTGCTTCGCATAATCCTATTGATTATAACGGAATGAAATTTGTTTTGGCTGACAGCAAGCCTATAACCCGTTCAAATGGTTTGGATGAAGTGCAGCGGGTTGCTGAAGAACAGAACTTCCCCCCTGTCACTGCTGAACTGCGTGGTGAGTATCATCAGGTTTCTATTCTTAATGATTATGTGGATCATTTGTTGGGGTATATTGAAGCTGGGACTATTGCCCCGTTAAAACTTGTTGTAAATGCAGGTAACGGAGCCGCAGGGCATGTTATTGATGCTATTGAAGAGCGATTTAATCAGAATAATGTGCCGGTTGAATTCATCAAAGTTCACCATGAGCCAGACGGCACTTTCCCTAATGGAATTCCAAATCCGTTATTACCTGAACGTCGTAAAGATACTGCTGATGCTGTAGTAGCCCACAATGCCGATTTGGGCATTGCGTGGGACGGTGATTTTGACCGGTGTTTTTTCTTTGATCACACCGGTCAGTTTGTTGAAGGCTACTATCTTGTTGGAATGCTTGCAGAAGCTTTTCTACAGAAAGAGTCCGGTGCAAAAGTTATTCATGACCCACGGTTGACATGGAATACTGTTGAAGTTGTTCAGGCGGCTGGTGGAATCCCTGTGCAGTCTAAGACCGGACATGCTTTTATTAAAGAGCGCATGCGTGAAGAGGATGCTGTGTACGGTGGTGAAATGAGCGCTCATCACTATTTCCGCGATTTTGCATACTGTGACAGTGGAATGATTCCTTGGTTGCTTGTTATCGAACTTTTGAGCCGGAAAGGGACATCGCTGAAGCAGGAAGTCGAGGACAGAATTGAAGCATATCCTTCATCTGGTGAAATAAACCTGACATTGCACAATGCTGCAGAAGCAATTGAACATGTGCGTCTTACATATGAGCAAATTGCTTCTGATTTAGATACAACTGATGGTATTAGCATGGAATTTGATTCATGGCGTTTTAACTTACGCTCCTCTAATACAGAACCTGTAGTTCGTTTGAATGTTGAATCAAAAGGTAATGTGCCGTTGATGCAGCAGAAGACAGAAGAATTATTAGGTCTACTTCGGTCTGTATGATAACTGCTTTTTTGAATTTACCGAAGGTGTAAATCAGGTGTAAATTTCCCTGATTTTTATGTCGCTGATGTCGTTTGTAGTTTTTAAGATC
This sequence comes from Halodesulfovibrio sp., assembly GCF_015482765.1. Classification (GTDB taxonomy): domain Bacteria; phylum Desulfobacterota; class Desulfovibrionia; order Desulfovibrionales; family Desulfovibrionaceae; genus Halodesulfovibrio. The sequence goes on along the minus strand of NZ_JADMLB010000045.1, from coordinate 17,908 downwards.
CATTGGAAATAAAGGAATAAGCAGTTTCTGTTAGATATTGCACCTGCCTTTCACGCAGGCGACGGGGGGGCAAATCTCCCTGGGGACGCCAAGCAATTTAAGCTCTTACACGAAAGTGTAAGAGCTTTTTTTGTACCCGTAAGCTTCCCCGTCAAGCTGACAGTTCGATCTTAGAGTTTTCAGCGTTAATAGATAAAAATTCTAATGGAGTAAGTCCATCAAGCGCGTCGTGTGGTCGCTCCTCATTGTAAGTTAGCTTCCACCAGTAAGTGATCTCTCGAACCTCGGTGAGGTTACGGAAGAGATACAAATTCAGAACTTCCGTTCTATAGGTTTTGTTAAACCGTTCAATGTACGCATTCTGATTTGGCTTACCAGGTTGGATGTACTGAATATGCATTCCAACAGATTCAGCCCACGCGACAAATTCTCCTGAAAGGAATTCCGGACCGTTATCTGTGCGCAGAGTTTTCGGCAATCCTCTTTCATAGCGGAGCCGCTCAAACACGCGTATTAATCGCCTCCCTGTTATTGAAGTATCAATTTCAATATGTAAAAGTTCGCGGTTAAAATCATCAATGACATTGAAAGTTCTAAACCGTTTTCTTGCATAAAGAGAATCACTCATGAAATCTGCAGACCATGTCTGGTTAGGTTGAATGGGAGTTAGCAGAGGCTGTTTAATTCGCTTAGGAAGCCGTTTCTTTGCTCTATGCTTTTGATTCAGACGAAGGTTGCAATAAACTCGATACACCTTTTTATGGTTCCATGAATGTGCACGACGTAGCGCACGAAAGCATTTCCAAAATCCCCAGCGAGGGTGCCTGGCTATCAACTCATTGAGCGCATTAATGACATCCTCATCTGAGCGGATTTGTGGAAACCGATAATACGCCGTCCGTGACAAGCTCATATAAGCACAGCCTGGAGATATCGACAGCTTGTGCTCAGCAACAAGAAATAGAACTGCTTCACGTCTGCGGGACGGCGTTAAAGCTTTTTTTCGATGAGATCCTTTAATGCACGATTTTCGAGTGCCATGTCGGCGTACATACGTTTGAATTGCGACAGCTTGTGCTCCATATCTTTCATCCGTTTCAAATCCGAAGCCTGCATGCCACCATACTTAGATTTCCAGTTGTAATAGGTGGTATCTAAATTCCATGACTGCGGCAAATGTCTTTGACTTTGCTGCCGGCTTCGCCTTCTTTCAAAATCGCAATAATCTGAGTTTCAGTAAATCGTGATTTCTTCATAGATATCTCCTGACTGCGTTATGCCAGAAAACTCTATTTTTGACTTGTGTCTTTTTAGGGGAAGCTTACGCTACGACGGGCGCCGATCGGGAGTGTGTGGAATAAAAATCTTGAATGTAACCCCTGACGTGAGCTTGTGAGGAGCAGCTGGGTGTTGAAGAGAATTGTTGGTTGCAGTTATGGTTCCGCCGTGTGCAGAAATAATTGTTTTCGCAATGTACAGTCCTAGTCCATGACCTTTTACACTACGGCTTGCGTCTGCTCGGTAGAATCGTGAGAAAATATGATGCTCTGCTTCTTCTGGAAGACCTATCCCTGAGTCGGAAATTGCAATAATATCTGATGCTGCATTGTGGCTGAACCATAGGCAGATGCTTCCATTCGGTGGTGTAAATTTTATCGCGTTGTCCACAATGTTTGCTAGTGATCGATACATAAGAGTTTTATCTGCATAAATGACAGCTTTTGATGGAAGAACTTCAACTTGTATTCCCTTAGCCTCTGCAAGTGGAGTGTAGTTTTCCTCTAATGTTCCAAAAAGTTCTGATATTCTAATAGGCTGTTTTTTTACTTTACGAATTCCTGCCTTTATTTCTGCCGTATCCATTGAAGAGTTGATGATATCCCGAAGTACATCACAACTTTCTATAATATCACCTAGCTTCTCGGCTGCATCTTCTTGTTGTTCACGTGTGAGAAGCAACTCTGCTGTCCCGCGAATTTGTGTCACAGGCGTCTTGAGATCATGCGCGAGATGATCATTTATATCGGAAAGTTCTTTTACGAGCGAAGAAACGCGTCTACTGCTTTTGTTGAATGCGGCAATAAGTCTGTTGATGTCTGACCCGGCGTGCGATGGGGGAAGGTCTTTTATGAAAATTCCACCTGCCATAATCTCAGCAGCGTGCGTAATTCTTTCTAACTCTTTCATTGCGAAACTGGCTGTAATCCAGCCAGCAATGACGAGCCCAAGAAGAGTGAGGATGGCCATGCTTACTTCGGCGCGTTCAAGCCGTGCTATGAATGCGTACTCTTGTTGAAGTGACTTGGCTATTTGAAGGGTAAAGGTTCCTCTCGGAGTATTGAAAACACGAGAGACAACGTACACTGTTTCCTGATTGTTTTTTGAAGAGACCACATCTGTTGAGTCTTTAGTAAATGGTGGCCAGTCAATATTCCAAGTGGGAGCTTTAGAGCGACTGATGATGTTGCCCGAACCGTCATAAATTCGGGCAGAGACACGATCCGGTTTCCACGATTGGGTGTAATCAATTAATGAATGCTCTGCATCTTGAATTGAGTGATTGGTCATGACGTGACCAATATTTTTTATGATAGCCCCTATTTCTTCTTCGGTCTGCTGGGTGGCAAAGGAGAACATCGTTGAACGGACAAGATATAGCCCGCCAATGTTAATGATGCTGAAGACGACTACGAGTAAAAGAACAAGCCGTGCCGCAAAAGAAGATGGATACCAAGAGGATGGCTTACGAGGAGACAAGTGTATACCCAAGGCCCCTTATTGTTTGAATGAATTTTTTTCCAGTTTGTTTTTTTAATTTGCCGCGAAGTCTGCTGACACATGCTTCAACAACATTTGCATCGGGGATAAAATTTGCATCCCAAACGTTATCTATAAGCATTGCACGGGAAACAGTTTCCCCTTTGTTTCTCATTAAGTATTCCAAAAGTGCCAATTCTCGTGGCTGTAGAGAGAGTGCAAGATCATTATAGAAGGCCTGTCTACGACGGGTGTCTATATAGAGATCTTCAAATTCGAGTACAAGTTCTTGCTGTGACTGCGTTGTGCGTCTAAGCATTGCACGAAGCCGAGCTAATAGCTCTGAAAATGAGAATGGCTTAACCAGATAGTCATCTGCACCGCAATCAAGTCCTTTGATGCGGTCATCCACCAGTCTTTTTGCACTCAAAATGAGAATAGGATGCAACACCCCTGCATTACGAGCTGACTTGATTAAGGTTAGCCCATCAAGGCGTGGAAGCATTATGTCGACGATAGCAGCCGAAAAGTTACCAGAACATAATAAGGTGAATCCTTCTTCACCATCTGAAGCAACTTGCGTTTCATATCCGCTCTGCTGGAGTCCGTCAGCAAGAAGGGAAGCTATTTTTTTATCATCTTCTATTATAAGAATGTTGTATTTTTGCATAGTTATAGTGTCTGTGAAAAGTTGATGTGAGAATGTTTGACAAAGAAAATATATCATTTGAGAAAGCTTTTTCTAAGAAGAAAGTTAGCTCTAATATTATCAAAAAGTAATGTTTGTATTTAAATATTTGAAAATAAAGAATAAAAAAAGAATAAATAAGTTTGACTAGTTTGTACTTGGGCGTTATAGATGATAACTGCTTTCAATTAGGAAAAAGTAATCGGAGCAAAATATGCAAAATAAACAAAATTTATCGTCCGCTGAAAGTGGGCAGATTTACTTTGTTATCGCGACAGATTTGGACGGCATTCATCTGAAAAGATTAGAGTCAATGGGTATAATTCCAGGCGCTGAGCTTGATGTTATCTCAAACGAAACGGGAACTCCGTTGTTAGTTGCAGTGGGTGACAGTCGTCTTATGGTTGACCGAGCTGTAGCTGAACAGGTTATCGTTGCATAATATTATCGTTCAGTAATTTTCAGTTGCAAAAAAATTTGTCCAACTATTGATAATGAGTTTCAAAAGCAAGGGGTGGTGTAGTGGATCAGTTGACTTTAGATGGTGTTTCCCCAGGGGATGAGTGTGTAATGACAGGCCTTACAGCTGAAGGTGCATTGGGTCAGCGCTTGATGGATCTTGGTTTTTTCCCTGGTGCCCGAATTCAAGTTGTGCGCAATGCCCCTTTGGTTGACCCTGTAGAAATAGAGCTTGATGGCTATCATGTCACAATTCGTCATGAAGAGGCACGTACTGTCGAGGTATCTCTGTCATGAGTGATATGTCATTAACTGTGGCGCTTGCCGGTCAGCCGAACTGCGGTAAGTCCACTGTTTTTAATATGTTGACCGGTGCGCGACAACACGTCGCGAACTATCCCGGTGTAACTGTTGAAAAGAAAACAGGATTTTTTAGCCACGAGGGTAGGAAGGTTTCGCTTGTTGACTTGCCGGGGACATACAGCCTCACCTCCTATTCTTTGGAAGAGCGTGTTGCCAGAGATTTTTTGCTTGATGAAAAGCCCAACCTAGTAGTGAACGTTGCTGATGCTTCAAATCTTAAACGAAATCTTTACCTGACGCTTCAGCTGCTCGAAATGGGCGTCCCTGTGCTTCTAGATTTGAACATGATGGACGTAGCTGACCGACGGGGCATACAGGTTGACCACAAAGAACTTTCTCGCTTGTTAGGCGTTGTCGTTGTTCAGACCGTTGGGAAGAAGAATGATGGTAAGTCTCCAATGTACGAGGGAATATTTACAGTTTCTGCTAGAAACGGAGATGCTCCTCCCACGTATAAAGTTGATTACGGACCGCTTGAAGGGTTTGTGGAGCAAATGGCTGATGAGTTGGTTAAAGCTGATCAGCTTGCAGAAAAGTATCCATTACGTTGGCTCGCGCTAAAATTACTTGAAGGTGACACCAGCGCGGAAGAGATTGTTGTTAACACCGTTGGTTCTCTTTCGAGTGAATTTTTGGCGAAAGCCAAAGAGCTGAGTGTAGAATTTTCAGAACAGCACAAGTTGACTGCGGATAGACAGATCGCATTCAGCAGACACCGTGCTGCTGCTTCTATCTGCAAAGAGGTTGTTAAAGAACCTGCTGAGAAGAAAAAAAGTCTTTCTGATAGAGCAGATACATACGTTTGTAACAAAGTAACCGGCCCAATGATTCTTTGTGCCATTTTGTTCACTCTTTATCAGATCTCCATTGTCTGGGGCGGCGACCTCGCAGCATGGGTATGGCCTGTCTGGGGTGGCGTTGAAGACTTTGTTGCAGCGCATTTGCCTGTTGAAGGTTTTCTGCAAGATCCGCTCGTGCGTTCTCTTGGGCTTTGGCTCGTAAAAAGTCTGACCGCTATTTTGAACTATCTTCCGATCTTCTTCCTTCTTTTTGCGCTTATCGCTGTATTGGAAGATAGCGGCTATATGCCTCGCATGGCGTTTATTCTGGACAGAATGTTCCGGAAGTTCGGCTTGCATGGACAGTCTACCCTGCCGTTGATTCTTGGCGGGGTCTATGTTGGCGGCTGCGCAATTCCCGGCGTAATGGCTACAAAAGCTATTCCTGATGAACGGGCGCGTCTGGCAACAATTCTTACAGTTCCTCTTATGAACTGCCTTGCCAAGGTTCCTTTATACCTCATTCTTATCAGTGCGTATTTTGCAGATCAGGCTGGTCTGGCAATGTTCTTTATCGCAACGGTAACCATGTTTATGGCGTTGCCAATTGCAAAGCTTCTTTCTCTGACCGTTCTTAGCGGGTACGAGAGTGCTCCCTTTATTATGGAAATGCCCCCGTATCATTTGCCTACACTGGCAGGCATTCTCCGAAGAGCATTCGAACGTATTTGGTTGTTCCTGAAAAAAATCGTGACGGTAGTTGCTGCAGTAGCGCTTGTTGTCTTCGGGCTGATCTACTTCCCGGGAATTCCGCAGGATCGTCTTGATCATTATGAGAAGCAAGAACAGGTTGCTGTCGCGAAGTTTATGAAAGCCGTTGATAAAACATCCCTTGCAGGGAAACTTTCCGAAAGTGATGTAATGGGGCTTATTAATTACCAGAATGATCTTAAGCAGGCGAAGCGCGGTGTAAAAGACAAAGCCGTAGCAGCCGGAATTAACGCAGAATACGAAAAAATGAATCCTGTCTATTGGTCTGTTGTTAAACGCAAAGGCAAAGACGGGAAGAAGCTTAACAAGGAATTGAAGAAGGTTGCAAAGGTTCGCAAAAAAATTCGTCGAGAATCCAGAACTGAGCGATTTGAATCCAGTTTCCTTGGAATGGCAGGAAGAGCCATTGAGCCTGTGACACAGTATGCCGGATTTAACTGGCGTATCAATATTGCTCTGCTCTCTGCCTTTGCAGCAAAGGAAAATGCCGCAGCAACTATTGGCTCAATCTACGGCATTGAAGACGGCAAGTCTGTACAGGAATCAATGAAAGAGGGTGAATCCGGATTTACTCCGCTGCACGCACTTGCCTTGATGCTGTTCATGGCTTTGTACCCGCCTTGTATTCCAACAACCGTGATGGTCAGAGCGCAATCCGGATCTACAAAATGGATGCTCTTCGGCATTGGATATCCGATCGTACTCGGGCTTTCCGTTGCTACACTGATCTACTCCGGTGGGATGTTGTTTGGCCTTACAGGATTTCAGGCCATGTGGGTTTTCTATGGGTTATGTATTTGCGCGACCTTGATAATGGGGGCAATCCCTGATCGTTCAACGGTAAAAAGGTTGCCGTAAAAGTTTTAGATACGTTTGAAAAAGGTGGATGTATGAAAAAGGTACTTTTTGCTCTGGTAATTGTAATGTTTGCTGCTGGCTCAGCATTTGCTCACTCCCCCCTCTGCGATTGTTTTGACAATGGTGATGGCACAGTGACTTGCGAGGGCGGTTTCTCTGACGGTTCTTCTGCAAGCGGTGTAAAAATGCATGTGAAAGACAGCGCAGGAAAGGTTCTTATTGAAGGCAAGATGAATGAAGACAGTGAGTACACATTCAATAAACCTTCAGTTGATTACATGGTGCAATTTGACGCTGGTGAAGGTCATTCCGTTGAAGTGAATGGCAAAGATATTGTTGAATAAAAGCGAAATCCCCTGAAACAGGTTTGGCGACACGCTTCAGGGGATGATTCGGACTGCTTAATTAACCCGAACTATTTTAATTGTATCTCTAGGAGAGAGAAATGAAAAGAACCGTAATGACAATTTTTAGCATGTTGGCTGTAATTGCCATGAGCGTTCCTGCTTTTGCCCACTTCCAGATGGTTTATACCCCTGAAATCGCTTTAGATAAAGGTCAGGCTGTAGACTTGTCACTGGTGTTCACACATCCGTTTGAAGCTGGTCACACCATGGATATGGGCACTCCTGAAGAGTTTTATGTTCTCGCCCAGCGTGGTGAAGAAGCTAAATCTAAAAAAACAGATCTTAAAGAATATCTCAAGCCTGTAACTTGGACCAGTCTTACTAACTCCGGTCAGGCATATGAAGCAAAGCTTCCTAAAAAAATTACCCGCTCCATGGGTGACTACACTTTTGTTCTTAAGCCTGCACCTTACTATGAAGGCGAAGAAGATATCTACATCCAGCAGGTTACCAAGATGGTAATGAACGTTGGCGGTCTCCCTGGTAACTGGAATACTCCTGCTGGTCTTCCTTGTGAAATCGTGCCTCTCGACAAGCCGTACGCGAATTGGGTTGGCGGCGTTTTCCGTGGTGTAGTTCTTTCTAACGGTAAGCCTGTACCGAATGCAGAGCTTGAAATTGAATACATGAACCATGCTCCTGATATGAAAAACCGCAAGTTTGAGAAAAAAGCTGCTGTTGAAGCTCCTCAGGATTCTTTCGTAACTATGGGTATCCGTACTAACGATCGTGGTGAATTCACTATCGGCCTTCCTAAAGCTGGCTGGTGGGGCGTTTGCGCTCTTGGTGTAGGCCCTGAAAAAACACACAAAGGTAAAGAGCTTTCTCAGGACGCAGTTCTTTGGGTTAAAGCTGTTGATATGAAGTAATGAAGCGAGGCCGATGAAGAGCCTTCTTCATCGGCCTTTTTTGTGTGCAATGGAGGCGCGTTTTCATGTCAGTAGAGCAAGCCGGATGCAGGCAGCATGCGTATTTTACAATTATTCCTCCTGCCACAGGAAGAGGGGAAACTCGATACGTCGTCAGCGTATTGTGTCTTATCGTTCTTTTTACTGGCATGCTCGTTCAGTTAAGAGCGAGATCTGACGTTTCGATGGAGCTTGAAAGCTGGCAATTGAGCGCATTTCATCACCTCAAGGGAACAAATCAGGCTGTTTTCAGTGCATTATACACCGCCTCAGAAGATGTGGTTTCAATTCATCATGAGCTTGGGCATTGGCCATCCATTGAAGAGTTACAAGAGTTTTTCTTACCGCCATTTGCCAGAGATATAAGCTGGAAACAGTGGGGGGAGATTCAATGGAATTTGGTGTTACCAGAATCTTCCGGTGCTGATACTGCGGTCTATGCCGGATTTGACGGTATTAATCCTGATCAAGGAACATTTCTGATGGTGTTTTCTCATGTACATGCACCATCCGGAGAAATGCAGGAGCCTACAACTCGAATATGGATAAATAAAAACGCGGAAATTGAGATGCCGGTTGTTTTTACCCCTGATTCACTTGTGAGAAAAGGGTGGAAGCAGGTTCTTCCGTACGACGGAAAAATGGAAGTAAGGCGTTTGAAAGGGTAGTTAAAAAGACCCTGAAAAAATTTTATTACGGGTAAGGCAGCGTAAGTATGAATATGCGTGGGGGAAAAATAATTTCAAGAGGTACGGTGTGGTGTGCTGCACTGACCCTTTTATTATGCTCGATGTTATTCTTGAGTGCAGCTTCAAATGTGATGGCAGCTGACAAAGAAAAGGGGAAAATGCGTGTCGGTATAACGCTGCACCCTTACTTTAGTTTTGCTTCAAACATCGTTGGTGATCGCGCTATTGTTGTTCCTTTAATTGATGCTGGGTTTAATCCTCATAACTATGTGCCCAAGCCGGACGACATGAAGCGGATTATGACTCTTGATGCATTGATCGTGAATGGAATTGGCCATGATGAGTGGGCATTTGAAGTTGTAGAGGCGTCGGGCATGAAGGGAAAGCTGCCTTTAATTTTTGCAAACGACGGTGTGGCTCTTATTCCTGTGGCAGGCGAAGAAGGAGATACAAAGATCGTCAATCCTCATACCTTTATCGCGACAACAGCAGCTGTGCAGCAAGTGTATACAATTGCACGTAAATTAGGGGAAATTGATCCTGAAAACGCAGCGTATTATTCCAAAAATGCCCGTAAATATGCCATGCGTTTGCGTCGAATGAAAGCAAAGTACATGAATGATTTTTCGACGCTTGATGTGTCTAATTTTCGTTGTGCCACCATGCATGGTGCGTATGGATATTTGATGCAGGAATTTGGGTTGCATGTTGCGGCTGTTATTGAGCCCCGACACGGTGTGAAGCCTTCGCCAAGTCAGCTTGCGCACACAATTGACGCAATCAAAAACGCTCATGTGAGTGTGCTGTTTGCAGAGAAATTTTTTGCAAGCAAGCTTGCCGACACAATTCGCAAATCTACAGGTGTTCGTATGTATTCGTTTTCTCACATTACTGGTGGTGAATACGAAGCAGACAAGTTTGAGCGGGAAATGGAAGAAAATCTTATCACTCTGCGTGATGCTATCCGCAGTGTCACAACACAGTAGAGGCAAGTATGAATCCTCATGCCGCAGTGTCACTACCAAATGATTGTCCTCGTAATTTTATTGAGTTTCAGAATGTAGGCTTGAAGCTTGGCGGAACACCTATTCTGGAGAACGTAACGTTTGGAGTTGCTCCACAAACGATTCATTGCCTGATCGGTCCGAATGGTGGCGGAAAAACTTCTTTGCTTCGTTCGTTATTAGGACAGATGCCGCATTCCGGAACCATTCGCATTAATGGGGCATGTAAAATAGGGTATGTTCCACAATTTTTAGAGATGGATAGAACCCTGCCTGTCTCAGTACTAGATTTCATTGCTGTGAGTTGCCAGCGACGCCCTGCTTTTATGGGGTTGAGTAAGAGATGGCGTGATAAGGCGTTTGAAGCGTTAGAGCGGGTAGGACTGAAGAATAAAGCTACCCGAAAAATTGGCAGTTTATCCGGTGGTGAAAGGCAGCGAGTCCTTTTTGCTCAAGCCCTGCTCCCAATGCCTGACCTGCTTATTCTTGATGAGCCTATGGCAAGTATGGATGAAACTGGAATTCGAGTTTTTGAAAAGATTGTGTGTGACCTTTGTTTATCTGGCGTCACCATTTTTTGGGTGCATCACGATATCAGCCAAGTAAGACGCGTTGCCCATAATGTAACATGCCTTAATCGTAGCGTACTTTTTGATGGTGCGGTTGGAGATGTGTTGACTGGTGAGCGGCTTATGGGAGTGTATTCTCAGGAACCTGTTCAGAATTTTGTTACTAGCCAGCATAGCGCGCAGCTAGCCATGGGGGCTGCTGATGTTTGAGACCATGAGAGCTTCTTTTCAGGCTATGGCGCATGCCGGAGATGTGCCGACAATTTTTCAATACGGTTTTGTCATTAACGCATTGTTTTGCGCCGTGGTTTTGGGGCCTGTTCTCGGTGGAGTCGGAACCATGGTGGTTACAAAACGCATGGCGTTTTTTTCTCAGGCAATCGGGAACGCAGCATTAACCGGTGTGGCTTTGGGGGTGCTTTTAGGGGAATCATACACATCTCCTTATGCAACTCTTTTCGGCTTCTGCCTACTGTTCGGGATAGTTTTGAACTACACCCGTGGCAAAACCGGAATGTCGGCTGATACGTTGATTGGGGTTTTTCTCTCAATATCGTTGGCAGCAGGAGCCTGCTTACTACTTTTTGTCTCAGCAAAAGTTAATACTCATGTTTTGGAAAGTGTGCTCTTCGGTTCCATCCTTACAGTGAATGATGTTGATATTGTTGTGCTGCTCTGCGTTACTTTTTTGTGCCTTGTTGTCGGGTTACCGTTGTATAACCAGATGCTTCTTGGAAGCCTTAACGTAAGTTTAGCCGGTGTGCGCGGCGTTCGTGTAAAGCTGCTGGAGTATCTATTCATCATCATGATTACGGTACTTACTGTTGCCTCAGTAAAGATTGTCGGTGCTGTGCTGGTTGAAGCTCTTTTGCTTATACCGGCGGCGGCCGCACGCAACATAAGCAGATCTCTTAAAGGTTTTTTTGGCTGGTCCGTTCTTTTTGCTACAGTCAGTTGTATTGCGGGAATCATTATCCCGATGCAATGGGACATCCCTGTTCCATCAGGTGGTGCTATTATCTTGGTAGCTGCTGCGTTTTTTGTGGTGACAACGGTACTGCGTTCTAGTCTTACGGTTTTTAACGAAGCAAGGGTTTCATGATGAGTGTGAAAACAGTGCTTGATACGATATTTGTGTGGTTCGCCCGGCATAGCGAATCCACCACCCCCAAATGCGGTTTTCTGGCGATGTTAGGGGTTAGTTCTCTTCTCATCGCCGGAACCGCGTTCGCTCAGGAGAGTGCATTGGTCTTAACCAGTGTGCCCGCTTCTTATTCGATTACATCTCAACTGACAAAAGAAACTGATGTCCGCGTGCGTAATATTCCTCAAGAAGGAAGAATTATCTACAGCGTTAAGCAATACATAAATAAGCATAATAAAATGCTTAAAGATGTTTTTAGTGAAGCTGATGCCGTGATCACAATGGGGAATCTTTGGAAAAAAGATCCGCTTTATCCGGCAGTGCGTGATGTAAATATTCGAGTCGTTAATGTAGATGCGACACGTCCGGCTTCATCAACCATGACTGGTGTGTCTGTCATTCATGAACCCTCTAGAGCTAACTTGTGGACGTCTGTGACAGGCAGAAAAGTTTCTGTGCGAAGACCTTCAGTTTATTGCTGGTTGAGTTTAGCGAATGGTGCCCGAATGGCTGATGTAATTACTAGTGATTTGATGCGGTTGTACCCCGATCAAAAAGAACAACTTAGTAAAAATCTTAAGCTATTTCAGAAGCAGATACATTCTATGCGTGCAGCTTACGATAGTCAGTTCGCACAGGTTGATAATCTGACTGTCTTTTGTCTTGCGAGTGAGTTTGTGTACCTTACAGACGATGCAGGCATCTACGTAGATGGGTATATGGTAAAGCAGGATATTAACTGGAATTCAAATGATCTTCTTGCACTGACAAAGCGGCTTAAAGAAAACGATATCCCAGTTGTTCTTCATAAGTGGGTGCCTTCAGAGGCCATTCAGAAAGCTATTTCTGCAGGTGGTGCAAAATTGGTTGTGCTTAATCCATTGGATGGTGTCTCCTTTAAGGGAAAGGGACTATTACCAAGCACCTATTTTGATGTGATGAAGGAGAATTATGAAGCGCTGAGCAGAGCCTTTAGCGACACTTAATTTTCTCTTTTCTTAAATAACAACGTGTACGCTCTTGCATTGATATGCAGGAGCGTTTTTGTTGGAAGATGCTCGCAATAGCTTTTTCTATTTAGTCTAATAAATAGAGATAAATAGTGAATAGGCTGCCTTTCAAAGAAGTTAATAGGACCGAGTTCGTTCTTTTAGCGTGGGGGAAGTGAAAAGCCTATTGCAGTATCAATAGTATTCACACGAAGTTTGTATTTCAAAACGGCTGCAAAGGTGTTTTGGAAAATTCCATAAAAATTTTGGGGAGAACGTATGCAGTTTCGTCTTCAGCTTGCCCATAAGCTGACAGGAGCCTTTGGTACTTTGCTGTTGTGTGCCTTGTTGCTTGGGGGAATGGCATTTTATGCGTTGAGTAATTTGTCCGCAAGTATGGAAGCCCGTACCTCTTTAGATGAGGTTCTGGCGTTAGGACAGGATGCGCAGGCAGCTGCCTTCGATTGGCTCGCTCATCGTGAAGAACTTACCATGACTGTAGAGTCCGGCGATACGAAAATGAACCCGCTTGTTCATTATCAAGTGCTGACTGGCCGGCTTGAAAAAAGGATCAAGGGTATTCGAGCTGTTGAGAATCCCCGAATAGATCTTACGGCCTTGTCTTCGTATGAAACAGCCTTTGCTAAATTTGATCGTGCGTTTGCTGCTTTTCAGCAAGATTTTAATTCCGGAACGGAAATGGTGAAAGGACTTCGAGAGTCCTCTATCGGTATTCTTGGCAAAGCACAGTCGTTGCAGAAGGCCGTAACGAGGAAGAGAAGAAAAGTTATTAACAGGCTGCATAGATTAGAAAAAAAGGCAGCACAACGAGGAGGGCTTTCTGTCCAAGAGTCACAGGAGCTGCTTAAGATAACGGAAGAAATGCAGGCTTTGACTGCTCAAAATAAGGTTGCGGCCTTACTGTTGAATAAGCCTCTTGGTTTTCAGGAAATGGCTAAAGATTTCATTCTTTATAAGGATGATGCAAGTGGCCGAGGGCTTATTGTTGATATGGAAAAGCTTCTTGGTATCGACAAAGATGCCAGTATGGGACAAAGCCTGCCTCAGTTAGCACCGATGTTTCCTAGCGGTAGAGAGGCAAAAGTCTTTAAAAAAATTACTGAGCTGACAGAAGCCTACCTTGACGCTTTTAAAGGATATTTTGCTATGAACCAGAAGATGCATAAAGCTATGCAAGAGATGGTATTAGCAAAGACTGAATTACGAGATCTTGGCACATCAATACGAGAGAGAGGCGTAAAAAATTATCTCGCATTACAAGCAGATGCAACAAGCCGGATGTTGGGTGTAGTACTATTCGTTACATTCGTATCCGTAATACTTTTGTATATGAATATACGGTTCGTTGTCGTGCCAATAAAGCGTATGGTTGGGCAGATTGCTTCTATTGGAGAACTTATTGCGGGTGGTGCAAAAGACGAGCTTCCGCGGATAGAGCAAAAGGGACAAGATGAGCTTGCTGAATTGGCGCAATCATTTAATGCGATGATGGATGTGATTGAAATTAATAATCGTGAAATTGCTAAAGCGACAGCGCATGCTGAAGAAGAAGCTAGAGCTGCTCGTTCTGCGTTGGACAGTTTGCAGGAAACACAAGCTGAGGCTGCACTTGCACGCAGGGAGGGAACGCTTAATGCCGTCGGTTCTCTTGAGCGTATTGTAGAAAGCTTGGTTGTTTCTTCTGATGCACTTTCTGATCAGATTGCTGGGGTGACAGAAAAGGCTGAAGAGCTTCAGCAACGTACGACAGAGTCTGCAACGTCTCTGACAGAAATGAGTTCAACTGTTCATGAAGTTGCGCGAAGCAGTTCAAATGCTGCGCAAAGTGCTGAAGAAGTAATGAGTACTGCCCAGAGCGGTGCTTTGGTTGTTGATGGTGCTATGAAGGCTATTTTTGGCGTTCGTACTCAGACAGATAATCTTAAGGAGAGTCTTGAAGGGTTGAACGAAAGAGCAACAGATATCAGCCAGATTATGTCTGTTATTAATGACATCGCGGATCAAACAAATCTCTTGGCGTTAAATGCGGCAATTGAGGCCGCAAGAGCTGGCGACGCAGGACGCGGTTTCGCTGTTGTGGCAGATGAAGTTCGTAAGCTTGCAGAAAAAACAATGCAGGCTACGCAAGATGTTGGACAGAGTATTAAAGCTATTCAGATGAGTGCGAGAGAGAATGTGCAGGGGATGGTCAGTGCAGACTCGGCCGTTTCCGATAGTACTCAACTTGCTGAGAAGGCAGAAGAAGCTTTGCAGAAAATTGTCGGCTTTGCGGAGAATTCAAGCTCACAAGTTCATAATATTGCAGCCGCAGTGGAAGAGCAGTCTGCTTCTACAGAACAGATTGGTGATGTGACTGAGCACATCAATGTAGCAGCACATTCTATGGCAAAAACACTTATTCAGTCCAATGAAGCTACATCGCACTTGAAGCAGCTAGCGGGTGATTTGGAAGGGCTAATAATTTCGTTGAAGGGAGAGTGTTAAATAGGGGGAGAACATTATACGATAAGCCCTGATCTACATTCGTACTTGATACAGGATTGTTACGTGAGTAAAAGTGTGTAGCTGTTTTATAAGCTATCCAACCAAGAAAAGCCTGCTAAGTTTTTAGCAGGCTTTTTAATTGGGCTGTGAATAGAAGTCACAGCTGCTTAGAGTCTAAATAGGCAGACGTTACTTTGATTCGTCGTAGCTGGAGATGAATGTAGCCACTCGATTGCGTGAGCTGACAATTCGTTCTCGGAGGGATGTTTTATATGCGTCCATATCCTTGATGGGGGTGGTTGCCACACCAGTGTCCATTGCCGCCTGTGCTACAGCCGGGACTTCCCATTCAAGGATACGGGGGTCAAGAGGTTTAGGGATGATGTAATCAAGGCCGTATTCTAAGCTTTCTACGCCGTACATGTTACACACTTCAGCAGGAACTGGTTCCTTAGCAAGTTTAGCCAGCGCCTTAGCCGCTGCAACTTTCATTGCCTCGTTGATTTCAGTTGCGCCTACATCAAGTGCGCCGCGGAAGATATACGGGAAGCCGGATACGTTGTTTACCTGATTAGGGAAGTCGGAGCGTCCTGTTCCCATAATACAGGTCGGCACAGCATCTTTGGCATCATCGTATGGAATCTCCGGATCGGGATTAGCCATAGCGAAGATAATAGGGCTGTCTGCCATTGATTGTACCATCTCTTTTGTAAGAAGGTTCTTTACTGAAAGTCCAAGGAAGCAGTCTGCTCCTTTAAGACATTCAGCAAGATCTCCGTAGTCCTTGTCCTGTGCAAATTCTGCTTTATATTTATTCAGTCCTTCCCGACCGCTGTGGATTAAGCCGCGAGAGTCGAACATAAAAATATTTTCACGCTTAACACCAAGCTCAACATAAAATTTGGAGCACGCGATGCCTGCTGCTCCCGCTCCTACGACAACCACTTTGAGATCGTTGATGTTTCGTCCGGTAATTTCACATGCGTTAATGATTCCGGCACCGGAAATAACAGCGGTTCCGTGCTGATCGTCATGGAATACAGGAATATTCATTTCTTTTTTCAGTGTTTCCTCAATGAGGAAACACTCAGGAGCCTTGATATCTTCAAGGTTGATTCCACCAAAGGTAGGTTCCATCGCTTTGGTGATCCCAATAAGCTGTTCTGCGCTTGTTACTGCAAGGTTTATATCGAACACATCAATGTCTGCGAATGTCTTAAACAGAACGCCTTTCCCTTCCATTACCGGTTTACCGGCTAACGGACCGATATTTCCCAGTCCTAGCACGGCAGAGCCGTCAGAAACTACAGCCACAAGGTTCGAGCGCCCTGTATATTTTGCGGCAGTCTCCGGATCGTCTTTGATTGCGAGACAAGCTTCAGCAACACCCGGTGAGTAAGCCATTGAAAGGTCTTTTTGAGAGTTGCACGGTTTTGCCGGAATTACTTCCGTTTTACCTCTACGAGGTGATTCATGATATGCCAGTGCTTCTTCTTTGGTAAATAAGGCCATGATAGTTCTCCTTTCTGTGTGTCCCGTCGGTAAAGAAAGATTGTCCGGTTCAAAGCCCCCTCAGAACCGGACATGGATGATTACATAAATATTTTTAGCAGTGCTGTTGCCAGAATCAGCATAAACGCTCCGCCGATTCGGGAAGAGATCTGCGCGAACGGCATCAGCTGCATGCGTTTTGAAGCAGAAAGTACCGCTACGTCACCGGTACCGCCCATGTTTGCCATACAGAGACCGCCGGTGATCGCTGCTTCAACAGGGTAGAATCCGAGGAGTAAGCCAATGATTCCGGAGCCGATGATTGAGCCGATAACAGTCATCGCAACAAGGATGACATACTGAATGGTCAGTGCATCAATAACTTGCTGGATATTGGTGTATGCTACGCCGATACCGAGGAGCAGAGCAGGGGTAAGGCTGACCATAACAAAGCGGAACCACTGGTACGCGCAAACTTCAAATTTACGTGGAAGAACGCCGATGGTTTTTACAAGACCTACAGAAAGGATCATAAGAGCATAGGAGTGAATCGGGATATATTTACCGAGCAGTTTACCCCATACAAAGAATGTGGTTGCGAGAAGAAGGCCAATCCCCATTGCTTTGAAGTCGATGCTTTCAATGTTTTCGGCGGAATCTTCAGATTCGGCATCCTGATTTTTCAAGAGCTTACCATGGCCTGAAATTCCAGGAATAATGTCGCCGAGACGGTGAAGAAGACCACCACATACGATGGCAATAGCATTACCTAATGCAAGAGCAGGTACCATCTTAGAAAGCATTGAGCCTACGTCTAAGTTTAATGTAGAGCCGAAAATTTGTGACAGTGGAACAGCGCCGGCACCCATACCGCCACCCATAATTGGAAGGGCAATGTAGAGAATCGCTTCAGTAAACCCGAAGCCCATGAGCATGCCAGCAGTCCCGCATAATAAGAGGGCAACCGCAACGCCGCCGAGAATAACAGGAAGATAGCGGACAGCAGCTTTGATGAGCAGCTTTCTGTCCATACCAAGAATAGACCCGCAGATTAATGCTGCAATGTAAAAGCTCAGGAAGCTTTCTTTTTTCATAAAGCTTGTGATTATTGCGGCTGTTTTTTCCGGCAGAATACCGTAGCCTACGAGAGCTGCAGAACCGAAAATGATAAGGATAGGGCCGCCGCCGAGGTAATCTTTGATAATTGGGGTGTTGTCGCCGATTTCATTAAAGATGGCGCCCAAAATCATCATGATAGGGAAGGCTCCGACCATGCCGCCCGGTAACGCTCCCAAATAGGTAGCGCTCATAACAACAGCTGTCAGAATGATAAAAAGCCCTAAGGGAAGCCCCATAATCTTATAGTCTAAAATAGAACTTTCTGGATTTGTTGGCATTGTGGCAGTGCTCATAGTTACTCCTTTAAAATGTGTTGCATGTAAAAAAGGGGAAGAACACAGCCGCAGCAACCACCTGCAATGTGCTCTGCCCTTTTTCATCTTGCTGCACACTGTAAAAAGCAGAATG
>NZ_JADMLB010000042.1 GCF_015482765.1 Halodesulfovibrio sp. | reverse complement strand
TATAGTTCATGTTTGTCTTCTTAATGTTCATAGGCTGCAATGTTGAACTAAACAGAGATGGCTCTGTTAAAATTTTAACACGACTCCTAAGTCGAAAAAATGAAAAACATCGCTTAGAATGAAAAATAGAAGTCGTTACTCGTCTGTTATTACAACCCATTTACTCTTGGCAAGATGAGCAAGGTCAAGGTCTACATCATGAGTGATGTACTTTGTTACGGTCTCAAATAGCATCGTAGGCTTGAAGTCGGTTCCGTAGCGTTTGAAGGTCTCAGAATCCCGTACTCCATGTCCATTGACGTAAAGCATGCAGTCGACATTTACGCCCTCATGGAGTTTTTGCTTGAGGTGGTCAATAGCCGTATGTCGGAAGCTATGGAAGTCCTTGCGGACGTCCTTAGTGCTTTCAATTCCGCATTGTCGACGGTAGCCAATAAACTTACTTTTACCACCATCACCATTGAACCAACGTGAGATACGCTGACCGTAACCGTCACGGTGGCGTGTTATCTCAGGGAACAATCTTTGTTCACCATCTGCACGTAGTTTTGCCACGTAATCAGGAAGCCTTAAGGTCTTAACTAAGAAGGGGGCTAGTGGAATCTTTCGCTTCGCGTTTTGGTTCTTAACTTTCTTGTCGTCTGTATTGTTATTTATATCAAAGACCCACACGCCATCTTGGTTATGGATGTCGTCTAGATGTAACTGAGCAATCTCATTGACTCGCATACCAGTAAACAGGGCAATAATTGGCGCCCAGAATTGGAAAGGCTTCTCATGAGTGTCATTGGTATATTGCTCAGAGTGGAACAACGCTATCAAGTCTTCATGTGTGTATGGGCTACGCTCATCCTTTGCACTACGGCGCTTTTTAAACGTCATATCAGCGGCATAGTTTTCTTTTACGAAGCCTTCTTTACGAGCGGTTTCAAGGAAGCCGGAAAGCCTGTTAAGCATCTTGTTAGCTGTATTGGTCTTCATCGGCTCACAGTCCATTGCAAGTAGTTCCTGTATGGACTTTCCTTTGTACCTAGAGTCCTTGTTGCGATTAGGAGGAAGCTTGCTCAAGGCATCTTTGTAGTTACGTATGAGCTTGTAACTAAGCTGATTGCACTTGATGTCATGTCCTACAAAGTCGAGGAAAAGCTGTAGAGCTGCACGGTTTTCCTTGGCAGTCTTAGGCTTCCAGTTCTCTCGTTCGTTTTCAGCACAATAGCGTTCTACGACGTTGCGGAGTAGTTCATTACCGTCATCGTCTTCTTCTAGAGCGGGTATGACAGGCTGGGCGGTAGGTGTCGCAGGGTATTGCTTGAGCAGGTCGTTAGTGATTTCTTCAGCTTTTATCACCTTAGACGAGGCTAGAGCTAGGCGGCTTTGTAGCAGGCTTAGGGTTGCCGTAGCAATTTCGTGGCACAACTCATCATGAGATGAACCTACGTCCTCAAGAGTCAGTCCCTGAGCTTCGAGTGTCATGTCTACGAGGTGTGCTACACGGTTATATTTTCCTCGGTGACGCTCAAGGTAGCATTCTTCCATTTGTTCTGTGTAAGCTGACCCCATGTCATAGTGGTACTCGCATACATCATCAATGCTGTTTTTCGGAGCTTCTTCCGCATCAGCCTTGAGCCAGTTCTTGATATAATTGTGAACGATATCAGTTAATTGTTCTGGTGCAAGTTTGCTCATCTCTGTTGTCCTGATTTTATCGAATAAGAGAGACGTTGCGGCGGCTAGCTTTTTAGCTGTCCGCTGTGCTTCACGTTTTCTAAGAGTTCCAAGTGAATAACGCAATTCTCGTAGACCGATGACGGGACGTAGGTCAACAGGTACAGCTCTTCTAAAGCAATGCGCGAAGGATGTTTGCACGAGATAGGTAGGCATGTCCGTTGCTCCAAAGTGTGTAGAAAATGTGTAGGAAACACACCCGTGCAGAGCTGTAGAAACGAAAAAAGCTCTAACCTATTGAAAGGTCAGAGCTTTATTACCTCATGGTGGAGGCGGCGAGAATCGAACTCGCGTCCGAGAATGGTCCACTCGAAGCATCTACAGGTTTAGTTCTGGATTAGTTTGTCTTACTTTATGCTTTGCCCCAGAACAGGCGACATAGAGCCAGTTCGCTGTATAAGTTTCGCTCTAGCTGCAGCAAACGCCTACTAAAACTAGTCAGATGGGGTTTTGTCATTCGCTAAGTCTATCTGACGTCAACAAAGTGAACGTGGCGGTCAATTAAGCTGCCATTGCGTATTCGTAATCGTTTGCAATTACTTTAGTGCCGCTTTTTACGAGGCCAGCGGCGCCTCGACCTGCAACTCCGGCTTCTTCTATCCCCGTCGAAACCAGTGCGCCCCCGTTTTGGGAGTATTCAGTGTCAGAAAAAATGGGAACTGACATTGAATAGTTTAGTGTGTGATGGTGGTTTGCTAGGCAAAACCAGCATCACAGGCGGTAGTGTTTACGCTTTTTTGTGTGTATCTGCAAGTGAAAATGCTATTTTTTGGTGCACAGTTAATATGCATCTGATATGCATTTTGTATATATTTACTGCGCAGCCGATATGGATTTAGTACCTATTTGATACGCATCTAATACCAACCTGATACAGATTTGGTCTTCCTGATATCCATCCGATACAGATTCACTATTCATTTGATATCTATCTAATGCGCATTCGATACACATATTGAATACGTACTTTCACTACTCGCATAATGTAATATCGTAATGTCATTTGTCCAGATGTAGACGTGACTATTTAGATAAATCGTTAATAATTAATTGTGCCGCTCTTGTGGCTGCACCCGGTTCGCCAACTTTTGTTCGTAATGTTTTAAGGTCGCTCCGGATTGCATCAAGTTTTCCTTCGGTATTTATCCAAGAAAGAGCGCGTGCTGCGACAACATCACCGTTGGCTTGCTCCTGTAAAAGTTCGGGGAAAACTTCACGACCCATAATCAGGTTGGGGAGTCCGACAAAAGGAACTTCAATGAATTTTGTTGCCAAAAAGAATGTCAGTTTTGACAGCTGGTAGGTGATGAGTGTCGGTGTGCCTATCAGAGCTGCTTCGAGGGTGACAGTACCAGATGCAGCAATCAGCATGGAGCATCCCCGCATGAATTCATATCGATTTTCAGGCGGATGAATTGTTAATGGTACTGAACTATTCCACAGTTCCCGTAATCGATCAGATGAGATTCCCGGGGCCTGAATACAATGGAATTCAAGCTCTGGTTTTTCTTTGACCATAATAGAGGCAGCAAGCGCAAATTGAGGCATAAGAGCTTCAATTTCTTTTTTGCGGCTCCCGGGAAGAATTCCGATACGGTTTTCTTGAGGGGTAATGTGGTCAATCGAATCCCAATCTATTGTATCTACAAGCGGATTGCCGATGTAATCAATATCCATGTTAAACTGCTTGTAGAATTCGACTTCGAAAGGAAGAATCGAAAATAGACGGGTGACATGTTTGGCAATGAATTTTGCTCGTCCGGTACGCCATGCCCAAAGCTTTGGAGAAATGTAATAATATACCGGAATCCCAAGAGCAGATGCGTACTTGGCTACACGAAAGTTGAATTCGGGTGCATCAATGAGGATGACTGCATCAGGTCGACGTTCAGCAAGTTCCTGTTTAATTTTTTTGAGCATCTTCAGGATGTCAAAAATTTTTCCGAAAACTTCTGTGAAGCCCATTACAGATAAGTCTTCAACACGAAGAACCGCATCAAAACCTTTGGAGCGCATTTCTGGTCCACCCATTCCGCAAAAAGTGGTGTCAGGGGCTACTGAAGAAATGGCTTCCATAAGGCTGCCGCCATGAAGGTCGCCGGAGGTTTCTCCGGCGTTGATCCATATATTTTTACCCATCAAATTTCCTTGTTAGTCAGCACGTTCGGCAACTGCAGCCGGCTCATTAGAGTAGAAACGCATCATGATTCCTACGAAAATAAGAGCAAAAACTAGACGTGTCCAGAGCGTGCCGCTGATGTGTGCTCCAAGAAGCATCATAAGCAGGGTGTCTTCAATCAAAGCGTGAGCTAGTCCCATAAGAGTCAAAGAAGCGAAGACGTCACGTTTGGAGAGTTTTCCGGATTTAACCTCGTGGATGATTAAGCCGCCGCCGTACGTTATGCCTAAAGAGAGTCCGATTACGGTCAGCGTTGCTGCATCCTTACCAATGCCGATTGCCTCAAGAACAGGTTTCAGCAACTGGTTTAATTTCTCTGTTATGCCGAAGTACGTGAGTAAGCGCATAATAGCAAACAGGGCAAGAATAATGAAGAACAAGTAAATAAGGTTGTTTGCTTCGTTTAGTGCCCACGGAAGAATGCCGGATTCCGGAAGTTGCGGTTCCCAGAGGATTTTACTTGGTTCGGCAAAAATACCTGTATTTGAAAAAACAAGATGCATGAGAATGCCTAAAATAAGTGCTGATACCATGCGGATAGTGAACTGCCCTGTAATGGACACACCACATTTTTGAGCAACCTTGCATTCAACAGGCAAAGAGTGGGCGATGAGCATCATTGTCGTCAGCGTTGTAATTTGTGCAACGCTAAGTGGATCCATTGTCGTAACCATGGATATGTATACGATGAGTCCGCTGTAAAGGTTTACTATAATAGATGTAGCCCACACCAACCCCATTTCAGCAGGCAGTCCGGCAAGATTCATTATAGGCTCAAGCGGTACTGCCAGATACTGGATAAGATCAAGTTCCTGTAGCAGCTTAACAATAATAATGACAGGAATCATAACCTTGTACAGGTCAAGGCTGGCAGCTACGGCATCTTTGAGAAGAGTTTTACATGCGTTAATGAGGTTCACAGAAATATCCTTTCAACAGTTCAAACGATAGATCGTTGCATGGTTAAAGAAAAGAGTGTTCGACCTATGGTCGAGTAAGGATACAATCCTTGCATAGTGCGCTCTCTGTGTTTGAGAGAAGGATTGAATCGTCCTTGAGTGAGTAAATACTCTCGTGGTGGTGCGTCAAGAGAGAATCAAATAAAAAGCAATTCAAGGATATCGCAGGGAAATACCGTCGGGCTTGTAGAAAAGTTGCTATAGGTGGGGAAGGAACGAAAATCGCCACTGATTTTGTCTGCAAACATAATCAGTGGCGAAAATATTCAATAGGTTGTGGGAAAAAGATTATTTTTCCGCGTACCATTTTTTCATAAATTCAAGGTAGGCACCGGATTGGACGTCTTTGAGCCACTCAGTGTTCTTTTTGTACCAGTCGAGTGTTTCTTTCATACCGCGTTCAAAGGTAAATTCAGGTTCATACCCAAGTTCTTTTTGAGCTAATTCGTAGTTCATTGCATAGCGGCGGTCGTGTCCCGGACGGTCTTTTACAAAGGTGATCAGGTCTTCTGATTTTCCTAAGTCTTGTAAAATGGTGCGGATGACATCAAGGTTGGTGCGTTCTGCATTGCCACCGAAGTTGTATGCTTTACCGGCCTTACCTTTCATGAGTGTCAGGTGTACGCCTTTGCAATGGTCGGCAACATGAATCCAGTCACGAATGTTCATACCGGTGCCGTACACCGGTAAGGCTTGATCAGCTGAGGCTTTGCTGAACATGAGCGGAATAAGTTTTTCAGGGAATTGATATGGACCGTAGTTGTTGGAGCAGCGGGTGATGGATACATTGAATCCGTAGGTTCTGTAGAATGCGTATGCAAGCATATCTGCAGAAGCTTTTGATGCGGAATAAGGGCTGCTTGGATGAAGCGGGGTATTTTCGGTAAAAGCTGGATCATCCAGAGATAAATCACCATAGACTTCATCTGTAGAGACATGAACAAATCGTTCAATATTGGCGTTGCGTGCTGCTGTTAGCAAAACCTGAGTTCCCATTACGTTGGTAGTGATAAATGGGGACGGGTCATTGATAGAGCGGTCAACATGTGATTCCGCAGCAAAGTTAACAACAGCATCAATTTTGTATTTGTCAAAGATGGAAGCTACGGCGTCGGCATCGGCAATATCGGCGCGTTCAAAGAAGTAGCGTGTTCCACCATGTTCCTTCTCAATAGATTGTAAATTTA
Organism: Halodesulfovibrio sp.; assembly: GCF_015482765.1. Taxonomy (GTDB): domain Bacteria; phylum Desulfobacterota; class Desulfovibrionia; order Desulfovibrionales; family Desulfovibrionaceae; genus Halodesulfovibrio. Next base: position 24,339 of record NZ_JADMLB010000042.1, on the reverse strand, counting down.
AAAGGTTACCCGCGTAGGTGAGTTTATCCAGATTGATGACAGTGATGTCAGAGAATGTTTTGAAGATATAGTGGATATAGTTGGAGCCGATAAAGCCGCAACCGCCTGTTACGAGTAAGTTCATAAAGAAACCTCTTAAAGAAAAAATAAAATTTGTGCTTTTGTAACGATTGATGCGGGCAAGGTCAAACCGTAGGAGTGTACTTTAGAAATACTATATTTTTAGGTGGATAGTGTGATATTGTATACAGGCGGTAATAAAATAGTAGATGATAATCACATCATTACCTTTAATTAAGAGTCGCAATGAGTTGAGTAAAGCGGATAGAAAAGTTGAGAACCTTGCTAATTCTCTTCGGATTAGCTATTTTATATTGTTCAAATTTACTGATTCTACTTCATTTAAACAGCTTCTGACAACGGTTTTCGGGTTACACTCATCCATTCATTCCAGACTTATTCCAGCGTACATATTATGAAGAAAGGTATTTTACTTGTGGCATTTGGTGCCAATAATTTGCAGGCACATCAAACTCTCAGACTTCTTGATGAGCGTGTGCGCTCGCGTTTTGATGGTGTCAATGTGCGACTGGCGTTTACATCGGAGCTTATTCGCGACAGACTTGCAGCGCAACGCGTTAAACGTGACTCTGTAGTTAAAGCTTTGGAAAAGATGGCTTTTGAGCAATATACACATATTGCTGTGCAATCCCTTCATATTATCCCCGGAGTAGAATACGAAGATTTGTGTCTCCATGCACAGGCGCTTGTTGATTCCGGACGCTTACAGAACGTAAGCGTCGGTGCCCCGCTGCTGAATTCTGAGAGTGATATTGAGCAGGTTATTGATGCTGTTATGCGTCATCTGCCTCCGAGCCGTAATGCGGAGGAGGGGGTAGTCTTCATGGGGCATGGTTCATCTCATGAAGGGGATCGTTGTTACGATGCGGTTTACCAGAAATTGCAACAGAGAGATTCTAATATCTTTCTTGGAACAATGGATGGGAATCATACGCTTGAACATATTTTGCCCGAATTGGTAGATAGAGAATTGAAGCGGGTATGGTTAATGCCGTTTCTTTCTGTTGTTGGACGCCATGCCCGAAATGATATGGCAGGCAGTGATGCCGATTCGTGGAAATCACAGATAGAGTCAGCCGGAATACGCTGTACCCCGATGGTGTTGGGGCTTGCCGAGTATTCAGGCTTTGTTGATATTTGGTTGGATCATTTGGAAGCAACATTGAAGCTTTTGTAATGCGGTCGTAATTGAGAGGGTGACATGGTGAGTAGACGAGTGTTGGCGTGTTTTTGCATGGCAACATTACTGGTAGGAACTCAGGCAGCAGCAGAAAATACGGGGGTAGATTCTGTTGCCGGTGCTTTAAAAAATACAGCAACATCTGTTGTTGTAGAAGATGATATTTCATCTGAAGCCACGCAAGTTCAGCTCATTGAACAAGCGATTCGAGAAGTTGAAGCACAAGTTAAACAACAGAAAGCGGGTAGTGCAGAACAGCCTTCAAGTTCTGTCAGCACTTCGCAGAAGGTGTTAGAAAAAGTAACACCGGTACTTCAATATCAGCCGGAGCCGCAGCCTGACTTTGCTCAAAGCGAGCAAGGCTCTGATGTGGTGCAGGCAGCACAACAGACACTGTATCAGGGCGGTGCAGAACTATCTGCAGCCTTACCGAAAGCTCCTCTTTTTTCAAAAGAGGGTTTTGAGCTCGAAAATGTTGCACCGTTTGAACCGGGGTACATCCAAAAATACGAGCATGGTGCAATTAACTGGTTGACGGGGACAGTTACAGCAACTGGTGAAAGTCTTTCTACCGGTTTAGCTGTGAGTAGCCGTCAGGCACGGTTGAAAACATTACGTGCAGCGACTATTGATGCCCGAAAAAATTTATTTACTATCTTGAACGGTATTCCTGTAACGGAAAAAATGCGCATTAAAAATATTCTTCGTGCAGACGAAGATGTTATGCAGTTTGTCCGTGGGGATATGCAGAACTCTCGTATTACCGCGACCAGCTTTACTGAAGACGGTGTTGCAAATGTTACTGTAAGCATCACATTACGCGATATGTTTTTAGAAAAGCTGATTGGAAAACACGTCTCTTTTCATCGTGTGAGTGATAACCCGTATTCAGCAGCGAATGCCGTAGCAGAGTCTATTGAGAATGCTGTGGCGTCCGATACATCTTCAGAAGAACCAATTGGTTTGCCGATTGCCTACACGGGGTTACTGATTGATGCTCGTGAAGTTGGTATTCAGCCGGCCATCACAGTTACAATAGCTGATGAAGCCGGGAACGTGCTTTACAGTCCGCGTGTTGTGAACCGAAATGTAGCATTGAGAAATGGTATGGTTGAATATGCGGGAACATGGGAAGAGGCTATTGCTTCAGAACGTAGTTCTTCTAATCCTCTTGTGTTGAAAGCAGTAAGTGTTCAGGGGAAAACCCGCAGTAATATTGTTATTTCCAACGAACAGGCGCAATTGCTGAAACAGATTAACAATGCACACAACTTCCTTGAAAAAGGACGCGTTGTGGTTGTCTGTAAGTAGTTTTTACAGACCAACCGCTGGATGCACAAACCGGCCAGCCTGTATTTTAGAGAATAAAAAAGGGGTTGAATCCATCGGATTCAACCCCTTTTCGTATGTAATCAGTTGTTGTCTACGGTGCTACGCGCAGGATGTATGCTTTATCTACGTTAAGGTATTTTTTAGCAATTTCCTGAACATCTTTTGGAGTAAGTTTTTGTGCTTGTTCCACGATGTCTTTATTGTAGCTGAGCGGGAGCTGAGCAGTGGCAAGACCTGCTGCTTCTGCGCTTCTGCTGCCGAGGCTTTGATGTCCGCGGTAGTACTGTCCGCTCATAAGGTTCTGTCCGCGTTTGATCTGCTCTGCAGAAAGAGGCTTATCTTGAATCTCTTTGATGATTCTACGGAAACCGTCCATTGCAGCCTCTTCTTTTTCCGGCTCTGTACCGATGTAGAAGTAGGTGAAACCTGTAATGGTTGACTGCCAGCTGGACGCGGTAACAGTGTACCCGAGACCGTGTTTGTCTCTGAGGTCGTTAAAGAGGAGTCCGCTCTGACCTGCGAGAATATTCTGCATAAGCTCAAGTCCTGCTGTGTCTTTGCTGGTAAGCGGCACAGTTTCAAAAATCATAAACAGGTGAGCCTGATTACGGTCTTTGAGTGGAATGGACTTGGTGTGTTCTTTGTTCCAAGTTGGAACAAATTTTTCCGGTCGTTCTTCTGTCGGCTCCGGCAGGCGCTTAGCGAATTCAACCATAGCGTCGCGATCAAAGTCACCTGCGATTGCCAATGTCCAAGGCATGTTTTTCTGTTTTTTCCAGAACCCGTTAACATCATCCTGAGTAAATTTGCTTACTAGCTCAGGTGTACCTGCGTGGTAGTAGCTGTAGATGGAATCTGTAAACAGGAACGGGAACAGGTTGCGTGTAGCAAGGCCGATAGGCTGGTCTTCACGCAGTTTAATGCTTGCAACCTGATCAGTTTTTTCACGGTCGACTTCTTCTTCAGCCATTGCAGGTTCCTGCACCATCTGGGTGAAGAGTTTCAGAATGTCGCCTGAGAAACGAGCCGGATAACGTGCGCTTACAGAGAAGGTTCTTCTGCTTGCGGAAGCTCCGATAGAAGCTGCACGGTCTGCAAGGAATTCTTCAATGGCAGGGGCATCAAGGGAGCCTGTTCCTTTTGTCAGAACACGCGCTGCTAATACAGGGAGACCTTCCTGATCTTTTTTAACAAGAGAGTCGCCGCCCATGAAGTCCATATCAATCGCAACATACGGTAATGTATTGTCCGGAATCAGGATAAGCTGACGGCCGTTACCGAGATCGATAACTTCTTTTTTACCGACGGCATCCTGAGTTTTTTTCTGTTTTGCAACAGTCTTTTCAGATGTCCAATTCTTAACAACAGTTGCGGTCAAGGCTGTTTCACTTAACTCACCATCGTGAGGAGCAAGGATTGTTGCCTGTAAGCGGTCTGGTCGGATGTATGTATCGATCAGATTTTGAAGCTGTTCACGGTTTACGTTTTCAACTTCGTCGAGGTAGTTCTTTTCACCTTGTTCGCCGCCAAAGAAGAATTCAAACATACCAAGTTTTGAGGTAAGTCCGGAAAGGGTTTCTTTAGAGCGGAACAGGGAGTCTTCAAGATTTACGCGAACGCGTGTAAGGTCTTCATCTTTAAATTCTGAAGCTTTAAGAGTGCGTAAATCGTTCATGAGTTCATTCCAGAACTCATTCACTTTATCTTCATCAAGTACGGCTGTGATGTAGATAAGACCTGCACGCTCGAAAGAGTATGCAGAAGCTGAGATAGAATCTACCAGCTGCTTTTCGTACTGGTATTTACGATAAAACGGTGATGTTTTGTCGCCGCCCATGAGCTGAGCTAATACATCAATGCCGGTGGTGTTTACATCGTCAAAGCCCGGAATTGGGAATGAGATGCCGAGGTACACTTTATTCCATTTTCCTTTTACTACCTGCACGTTAGGGCCGGTAACATCAAGGGTGTTGATATCAACAGGGGAAGGCGGTGTCACCATCGCAGTGTTTTCAAGACTGCCGTAGAGTTTTTCTGCTTCAGCAAGAACAGCTTTTTCATCAATGTCGCCGCAAACAACCAACAACATTTGCTGTGGCTGGTAATGCTTTTTGATGTAATTTTTGATGTCTTCGCTAGTGAAGGAATTGATAGTGTCACGATAGCCGATAATCGGCCATGCGTAGGTTGTTCCTTTCATTGTCTGCTGTTGCAGCTTTTTGAAAAGAAGTCCGAAAGGGCTGTCCTCGCCACGTTCCAATTCGGAGATAATAACTTTTTTTTCTGACTCGAGCTCTTTAGGATCGATAGTGGCAAAGAATGCTTGATCCCGCAGAACTGAAAGTCCGGTTTTCCATGCATCAGCAGGGAGGTCTGCAATATATACAGTGTAATCAAAACTGGTAGCAGCGTTAAGGTAGCCACCTAATTCTTCAATACTTGCAGCGATCTGGCCTTTTGCATAGTTTTTAGTGCCTTTAAAAACCATATGTTCAAGTACATGACTGATGCCAGCTTCTCTTGGCTCTTCGTATCCAGAGCCTGCATGCACATACAATCTTGTAGAGACAAGCGGGAATCGCTTGTCTTCTTGAATCAAAACAGTCAAACCATTTTTGAGTTTAGTCACCGTTGCCGCAGACGCTGCGGTTGCAGTGCACATCATAAGTACTCCACAAAAAAGAATAAGAAGTCGTTTGAACATTCCATGCCTCCTATTGCCTAAGCAAAAACATGTTCAAAGGGTAGTGTACGCAATGGTTGCAATTTGGCAAGGAGAACCATCGGTTGTGACATACAGGTTATAAGGGGGGTGTGCAAGCTGTGTATACATTGAGTCCATAACAGGGTATAGTACTGCGACTTATTGCATGCCAAGGGTTTTTCCCCCATACGGAGTGATGTTTGAATGTTGGATTCGCTTGTTGGAACAATTCTGACAGACGCACGAACTGTACTTGATGATCTGGACCCGTTCCTTCTGGAATTGGAAGTTTCTGCTGAGCGCGCTGATGCGGCGCTTCTTTCAACAATATATAATACGACACCGTTATTATCGAACGGATTTACTTTGCTGGGGCTGACTGATGCAGTGGCTCTGGTTGATTTGCTACAGCTTGTGACCGGAGCGTTCCGCAGCAAAACGCTTTCGCTTTCGTATGTTACTATTCGGGAAGTTGTCCGTGGGTTCAGTGCCCTGATTGCGTTTTTAGATAGTGCAGATTCAGAAAAAATTTCTAAGGCAAATAATGCCCTCAGCGAATTAATAAAAGAAACATGGCCAACTGAAACAGAGGCTATGCTGACCCCGCACTCGCTTTGTGATCCATTCGGTAACAAGGCTTTTGCTGTTTCCGGTCATGTTCTTTCCAGTGAATTCATCCAAGAATGTTCGTGCTACGTTTTGGAGCTTGATGAAAGCGGGGTGCTTGCCGGTACTCAGTTTACTCCTTTCTCCTTACTTCAGTTCCTGTACAAGAGCGGGCAGGTTTTAGATGTCCGGTTTGCCCCGCCGCAATCCAAAGCCTACCTTCAGGTGTTATATGCAACGGTTCTTGATGCAGAACAGTTGCAGATGGTTCTGGATATTCCTCAAGAAGCTATTTTTACGATTTCAACATCGTCTTTCTCTAGCGATTCTCCGGCATGGAGTGCGTCGGAATCTCATCTAGAAAAGGATGAGTTTGTTGCGCAGCCTTTTGAAAAGGATAACGACGAAGTTCCGTTAACTGAACCATCAGCGGATTCATCCATAGAGCAAAAGGCGACAGAGTCTCTTTCGTTGCCGTTGGATAGTGAGGAACCGCAGTCAGTTTCCTCAACTATGGCAACCTCATCGGTTGTTGATAAATTTGCCTTGCTTGAGGCCGAGTTAGAAGGCGAGCTTTTTGAGGAAGCATTAACAGCCGGAATTGAAGCGCGTTCATTAGACAAAGCGAAACAGGAGCTGCCGGAAAAAGTTGTATCTGTTTCTGAGTCCAGAGCAGAACAGCCGGAAGAATCTGAGGCGGTTGTTGCAGAGGCTCCAGTAGATGAAACATCGCGGATCGATAGTCCTGTTGATTCGGTAGAAGAATTACACGGCTTCAGCTGTGAGAGAACAGACCGTGACGTTACACTGTATGTTTCTTCCATAGCTGATATTGTCGAGGCAGAGCGGTTGCGTGCCGCTTTGTTGGAGCTACTTTCTTGTCATCTGGATATTGAGCTTGTGTTGGAGGATCCTATCCGCGGCAACCTTGAAGTTCTGCAACTACTGTTGTCTGCAGCAATGACTGCCGGACTACGGCGTCAGGCATTTCGTGTTTCCGGTGAAGGAAAAGAAAGTGTCGCTGTTTTGCTTGCAGGATGCGGTATTACTCTGGATGTGCTCAAGGCACAGGGGATCGCAGATTTTCTTGAGTAGATTTTGGGCAAAAGAAAAGGACTGCCGTCGTATACGCGATGCGTCCCCCGCCGATTGCGTATCAGGCAGCCCTCGGAGTGGTGTAAAATTTATACGCTACACTCAGAGCCTTCACTGCAATAGTTAAAAATAAATTGTCCTATCTGTGTTCCTAAATGGACACATTCAATGCCATTAAGGCATTCCTGCGCATCGTTAGGGTCAATATATGTAATTAACTCATGCTGGCGCTTGGATAGCTGGGCAACCCATGCATTGTTTTCTTGATCAAAGCGTACTGACAGATCGATTTGGTGTTTTGCAATTTCAGGGTAAAAAGAAAGAATTTTAGCACGCAAGTCTTCTGGGGTAATTTTCATGTGTGAGCTCCTTTGCTTCTTGTAATAGTAGTTGAGAGAAGGGGGCTGCACAATGTTGCTTGCTGAGAATATCAAGCACTACAACGTGTGATAATTCATTATCATGTTAAAATTGTGTGATATTCGATGTTGTGAGCAGATAGAAAAAATAATGAATATTCCATAAAAAAAGCCGTGACCAGTTGGTCACGGCTTTTTCTGTTAACAGAAAGGGAATGTTCTACTTTTTAGTAGACAGGAACTCACTCCGAAGAGAATCAATAAGTTTTCTTACAGGAATGATTTCTTTAATACGGTGTACGTTTGTACCGGAGAAGGCAAAGCCTCTGGAAAGGTTACCTTTTTTAGCATTAAGCAGTGCTGCAGCAATGCAGTACGGGCTTTGTTCGTGTGCGCAGTTGTGAATGCATTCAAATGGGCACTTGAACGGCTTTTTAAGGCCTTTACGGGAGTCTTCAACGAACTTGTTTTTAAGAGCGCGACCAGGGAGACCCACTGGGCTCTTGATAACGGTTACGTCTTCTTCGGTTGCATCAACATACGCTTGTTTAAAGCGGTCGTCAGCGTCACACTCGTCTGTTGCAACAAATCTGGTACCCATCTGTACCCCTGCTGCACCCATTTCGATGAATTTTTTAATATCTTCACCGGTATAGATGCCCCCTGCAGCGATAACAGGAATGGTTTTTCCTGATTTTGCTTCAAACTCTTTCACAGCTTCAATTACTTCACCTACCACTTTTTCAAGTGCAAAGTTCGGGTCTTCGAGCTGGTCAGCTTTAAATCCAAGATGTCCACCGGCTTTGGGTCCCTCAACCACAAAAGCGTCCGGCAGGTAATCATACTTGGATGCCCACTTTTTACAAAGAATCTTAGCAGCGCGAGCTGATGAGACGATAGGCACAAGCTTGGTGTGAGCCTTTTCCTTATGTTCCTCGTAGTACTCTTTTAAATATGCAGGTAAGTCCATAGGAAGTCCTGCACCTGAGAAGATTACATCGATCTTTTCATCAAGAGAGGTTTTAACGAGATCGGCAAAGTTTGTTAGAGCAACCATAATGTTTACTCCGAGTACACCCTTGGTCATCTCTTTTGCTTTGCGGATTTCTTTACGCATAGCACGGATGTTTGCTTCCATAGGGTTCTTGCCTACGTCAGGTTCGCTCATTCCGATCATCGCGCCAGCGATAACTCCGATGCCTCCCTCATTGGCAACGGCACTAGCAAGATTAGAAAGAGAGATTCCAACGCCCATACCTCCCTGAATAATAGGAGTCTTGGCGATAACGTCGCCAATCTTCAAGGTAGGAAATGACATGATTCAGTCCTCCAAATGCGGCGCTTCAATTCCGCATTGTGATTATATGTACTGCGCGGTGTCTCGCAGTCGGAGTACAGTAGTTAGTGTAGACTTACTGCACCCAATTATTTGCTTCACGCTATTCTTTACACAGAACAGCCCGCAGTGCAAGTGCACCATTGGCAATGACGGCCTTTTCGAGGTCGAATGATTGGTGATTTTTCTATGTGTCTTAGCATGAACTGCAGAATTAACGGGATGTGCTCTGTGATGATCTCGTCATGAAGTTCATCGTCAATTTTTTCAAAGAATAAGTGTTCCTTACCGTCTTTTTTCAATTCAACCCATCCTGCGTCGCATGTAGAGGAGAGTTGCGGGTTATGCATCATGTAGAGATATGCAGGAAGTTGCAGGTTGCTGATTTTTTCTGAAAGTTGCTCGAGGGGATCGTTTACGTCACCGTCCCATGTGCGCAATTGTGCCAGTAAAAATTCATCATTCCACAGTCCGTTATCCGGCTTGTGAATGTTTCCTGTTTTGTAATCCAGAATAACGCGGGTGTTGTCGCGAATATCAATACGGTCGGCAATACCGGCAATGGAACGCTCTTTTCCATCGACATCGATAGTTTTGATTAAGCGTTTTTCAAGAGCATCAATTTTAGCTCTAGGCTGATTGCTAAGGAATCTGCGCAACCGTTCTTTGCCTGCTGTTTCCAGCATCATAAAGGAGTCGAACGGCACTTCTTCTTTAATGTTGGATTCATGCAGCATTTCAATATAGAGTCGCTGGAGTGGTTCAGGATCAAGCTTTCCGAATTCTGTTTCTTTGTGCAGATAGCCCGTAAAGAATTTTTCCAGCACTTTATGGAAGAGGTCACCGATGGCTGCAAAATCTTCAGCTTCATTTACTTCGTCAACAGGACGCAGATTCCCGATTCGTTCCAGATAGAACTGCATTGGGCAGTTCAGGTATGTATTCAACGCAGAAGGGGAGACCGGTTTTGCCAGAAATCCTTCAATCATGGTGTTGATAGTGGCAGTGCGTTCGATAACATGATCTTCTTTCTGAATGGTAGCAACAGGATAGCTGATTCCGTGCAGCGGAGCGTCTCCGGCTTCAAGCAGCTTGCCTTGCACACATTCTTCTTTCCAAAGAAGTTCTTCTACAAAGCGGGAACGGATATGTTTTTCTTCAAAAATGCCACTGCGTTCAGAGCCTGTCTGATAGAGTACGTGGACATTTGTAGCACCGTGGATAAGGCGGTAGAAGTTGTACGCTGCAACACTTTCACGATGTCGTGCATCCGGCAGGCCAAGCATGGAGCGAAGACTGTCAGGAAGCAGCGGGTCATTCCCCGGTAACCCCGGAAGTTTGTTTTCTGTTGCATCAAGCACATACACATTTTTGAAATGCAGCAGGCGAGATTCCAGCATACCCAGTACCTGTAAGCCGGTAAGCGGGTCAGCTTCAAACGGTACACGTTCTCCGCGGATGATCTCACGCAGAATGGTAAAGAGGACGCCTTGCGAGAATTCTTCATGTGCAAGGGAGCACTCTCGAAGTGACGGAATAACTTTTCGCATAATGCGGTACATGGATTCAGCATCAATCGGGAAGCGTTCCCAAAGGTTGCCGCCGTGTTCCAGCAGAACGGTACATAAATTTGAAAGAGTATCTGCAAGCTGTGCTGGAGTGGCTATTTCTTCCCATGCTGTAATAGCGCACGTGAGAACGTTATGCAGGAGTTCCTGCATGACTTCTTCTGATGCTGCGGCATTTTCATCTCGTGTAAAAGGAATGGTAAACGGCGTGGTGTAGCTTTTCCCTCTGCGCAGCTCTTTTTCCATATTGTGCAGCGTCACGCCGAACGGTCGTTCCTCTCCGATGGTGAGCATCTTAATGTACGGGTGACGGATGAGGGAAATGATGTCTTTCCAGTAGTAGCCGTCAGCACGTTTGTTTTCCTGTAGATGGAGCACTACTTCCAAAAGTTGGAAAAGGTTGGAGCGCCAGAGTGGATAGCCCATAGAGATGTTAACGTCTTTACGCGGAAGATGATGAAGCACCGGCATCATGAGACCGGTATCCGGAAGCACTACTGCGGTATCGCTGATGGAATCCTGTGTAAGCAGTTGTTGCTCCATGGCATCCAGCTGTGAGTGTAGATCGAACCCTTCATAGAGCTGAAGATCCTGTTCACGCTCTTCAGGTGTTTCACACAAGTCAGTTCCCGCAGCCCATTCTGAAATCCATTTTCTATGTTCGCGGCATGCCCAGTGCGTTTGTCCTCCGGTTGCAAGAGCTGCATCTGAGTGAAGCATGATTGTTGCGCCGTATTCAGCGTGCAGAATGCGGAAGAGTTCTTTCTCTACTCCGGTAAGACCATAGAAACCGGCCACATATATCTTTTTGTGGGAAAGGCTCATGACAGGAGAGCTGCTTTCCTTAAGAAGTTGTAGCACACGGAAAGCATCATACCCCGGTGTAGTCCACCCGCGGGTTTCAAGTTTTTCTGTGTATGCATCATGGATGCGTCCAAGTTGCCCGAGCAGAGTTGCTGCAAACGGAACAACCTGACCTTCCATATGGTAGTAGTCTTCCGGTGTTTTGTTCTGGTTGAAAAAGTCTTCCAGCAAAGAGTTCAGGCGCATACCCCAAGGGAAAAAGCGCTGCGGATCATTTAACGGCAGTGACTGAAGAGGGCCGGAAGTGAACGTATCTTTTTTGTTAATGTCTTGAATACATTCCATTAGCAGCCCCACGCGATCAAGTACCTCAATTACGTGTGGCGGTGTTGCTTCAAGTTCACTGCGAAGCATTTGAAAGACATCACTCACCTGAAAAATTTGCGGCATGAGAAACGGTTTCGGCAGTGCTTCATTAAAGCGCAAACTGTCAGATAAATATTTTCTCGGACGTGAATGCGGGAAAATGATTAACGCGTCACCGGGATTATTGTCGGTGTCCCGAAGTACTCGTTCCATAAGACCGGAGATAAAATCGTTCTGCCAAGGGATAATGACAAATGGTTGAGTATGCATAATTAGGCTCCGGTAGAAAGAGAAACATCAACGGTTTCGCGTGAATCAAGATAGATAATTGTACCCAGCAGCGTGCAGTTGCCGTACGCAGGCATGGCATTCAGTAAGTTAAGATAGCGACGAACCTGCTGCTTGTGCGCAGGATCATGACCACCAGTTTTGTATTCAACAATAGTAATGGCGTCTGGTTCGCGAACAAGCAGGTCAGCTCTGTGCTGGTTTCCGTGTTCGTCCATGATGCCTTGCTCCGGTCGCCCGTATTGCTGCCAGACTGTGAACTGCGGAAGGGACGTGAGCCATAGCAGCATGTCTGTCAATTCTTCTTCAACTTCAGTTCTGTTTTCCATTGGAAGCGGGTATTCGCGCATGCCGTGCTGGATGGCGCGATGTACATCTTCTTTTGGATTATCGAGAACACGAAGGTGCTCAAGGCAGGTGTGCACCAGAATGCCTCGTCGGCGTTCGTCATAGATGATCTCTTCAAGCGGGTTACGGAAAATTTTTAATCGTGGCAGCCAGTGCATCGGTTTCCACGCTAGAACTTCTTCATGTTCCGGTAATACCTTGTCGGGAATATTCTCTTCTGCCGTATCAGCAGAAAGGGTACTTTCCGGTGTTTCGCCAAGGGTTATGCAGCCTTTTTCATCCATTTTATCCTGATAGTCTGCAAGGAGTACCCTCAAACTCTTAAGAAGCGGAGAGGTTCGTTCATGCGTCGGGGTGGAACTGATAACGGCGTGCAGTTCTTCAACAGGGCGTGTCCATGCAACGTACAACAAGTGAAGCTGTTCGCGGGCATCCTTGCCCACAACACGGTAGTAGTCATCTCCCAGTTCTTTACACTGCGGCACCAGAATATCTTGTCCATTAAAAGAAAACGCCTCTTGACCGGAAGGGCGCTGCTGCATCTGGTGGTGGAAAGGAATGATAACAACAGGGAATTCAAGCCCTTTGGATTTATGCATTGTCAGAATACGGATAGCATCCAGATTTTCCGGCATAGGCACTTTTTCTTCCACACCGCCTTCTTGCCAGAACGTAAGGAATGCGGACAGTGAACGCAGTCCGTTTGTTTCTGCGGTATGAACAATTTCCAAGAAGCGACGTAAGAATATTTCATCCTGAGGGAAGCGTCTGAATACCTCAAAATGTTCGAAGCCTTCACGTACAGTGTCATACGCACTCATAAGCCCTGCTTGCGAATAGAATGGAGCAATCCATTTTTCCCATGCAAGCGGATAGTCTGCTTTGAATGCGTTGAAGAGTGTTCCTGTACGTGGTGTGGCAAGCCAGTCATCCAGTTCTTTTCTGTTGATGCCTGCAAGTTCGCCAAAAAGTTCCATGCCGCTGACAACTGACCAGAAGGCAACGTCGTTCAGCGGGTAGTCTAAGAACGTAAGCAGGTTAACCATTTGTTGAATAACAGGATGGTCTGCAAGGCAGAGGCTGTTTTCTGTAATGATTGGGAAGCCCCATTCAACCAGCCAGTTGGCAAGCATATTTGCTTCGCCGTTCGTGCGAACCAGTACTGCGATGTCGCGTAATTTACGACGTTGTCGTAAGTCATCGACAAAAAGGGTTTTGAGTTCTTTTTTGACGGATTCGAAAAGTGCTTCCGTATTTTCAGCTTCAATATCGTACAGTTTTACAAGTCCGCCACTGCCTTCTTTATGCGGCGGAACTTTTTGGGCAGCACCGGAGAATCCGGAAACGATTTCTGCTGCCAGCTCTTCAACAACGTCATTGGAAGCCTTGCCGACAAGGTCATTCGCAATGCGTTTTGCTGTTTCTTCATCTTCAAGGCGGGAAAAAATGTCGTTGTTAAACAGAACAACGTTTTCGCTGCTTCGCCAGTTGTTATCCAGTGTTGTTCTTTCCGGATCTTCAGCAACGGCCTGAATAGCGTCTTCGTTGAGAATGCCGTCGAACAGATCCGAGTCACCGCCACGCCAGCCGTAAATAGCCTGTTTAACGTCCCCCACATAAACAACAGACCCTTCTTTAGCCAGACACTCTACAGCCAGTGGTTCAATTGCTTTCCATTGAGTGCGGGAGGTATCCTGAAATTCGTCGATAAGCAGGTGAGTAAGACGTGTTCCCATGCGGCAGAATGCTTCAGATGCTGCGTGCTCACCGCTGAGGACTTTCTGTGCGTAAATAGGCCATTGAGATGCCGGAATAACCCCTTTTTCTCGCTGTAGTGTTTCTACTTCAGCAGCAAGTGGTTCAGCAATATTAATGAATGGAACAAGTTCTAAAGCCTTTCGCAATATTGCTCCCTGTACTTCAAGAAGAGCAAAAGCATCGCACATATCTGCGTATGCTTTATGCAATTCACCTGACGCTTTGCCTTTGGAAGCTTTTAACACGCAGTCATCAATGGAAGGCTTTTTAGCATAGGTGGCTGAAGGCAGTTTTGATGAGAAGACAGAGAGTGCGAGGCACTTGTCGAGAAACTTGGTAAAGTTTGCAGCAGGTTTTAGCCCTTCCTCTTCAAGGAATTTTTTCACAGCATTGGTGCTGTGGCTCAGCTCTTCATGAAGAAGAACAAGCCAGCCGCGCAGGGCGTCTCCGTCGACTTCCGGAAGTTCGCCGTGTTCCAGACGATACTGCATCAGTGTATGGATTTTCTCGCGGAGTCTGTCGCCGGGGACAAATCCGTTCATGTCCGTATGGAACAGCAGGGATTCGCACGCATCCTTAAGCAGGCCGCGTTCTTTTCCCCCCTGAGAGGCGCGGATAAGCATTTGATCGTAGAGGGGATCAAAAAGGACAGCGTCGTCAAAGATCGGTTCAAAGTCTGGCGGTAACGAAAGATCAAGTGCACCGAGTCGCACAAGCATGTTTAACAGGCTATCGATGGTACGGATGTTGAGCGACGAGTAGCGCTGAAGCAGTCTGTTCACCCAGCGGTGGGCATCCTGCGGGTTCCACCCTTGTGCCGGATTTGACGGGTCAATTTGCAGGGCACATTCTTTAAGAGAGCGGATTACGCGTTCTCGCATCTCTGTCGCTGCTTTGTTGGTAAAGGTAACAGCAAGAATTTCATACCAGTTGAATGATCCGTCAGGATTGGCGAGAGCACAGGCTGTATTTTTTTCCTGTTTTTCATCCTGTGCAGCTCCGGCAAGGAGATCTAAAAATTGGCGCGTGAGAGTGTATGTTTTACCGGAGCCGGCAGCAGCTTTGATCTGTTGGAGCATAATTGATCCGTGGAAAAGAGGTGTAAGGGGAAAATTCTGGTACCTGAATTGGTTGCAGGAATACGTTACGAAATAATATTTTTTGCTTTGAGTGCTTCTAGCGTTATCTTTTTGCGGTATTGCGCGTCACTTTTTTTCTTAATGATAACGTTGGTAGCGAAATACCAAGTTGTATCTTTTGTTTCAATAAAGCCCACAAACCACCCGTGCGGTTGGGCTACTCGGTTAGCCCATCCTGTTTTTCCGTACAAGGTATATTCCGGGGTCTTTTTGAGAATGAGCAGCTGTTTGAGCATTTTTTGGTTTTCTTGAGCATATGGTAACGACTGACTTTTTACTGCCCGCAAGAAAGAAATCTGCTCAATGGCAGAGATGCCGAGATTGCCGACGAGCCAAAAATCGGTAACGTCAGGGCCGGCAATCTGGTTGCCGTAATGCGCCTCTGCAAGGTGTCTGTTGTAATTTTTCAGACCGATACGGCGTGCAAGCTCCTGATAGAACCAGACACATGAGACCGGAAAGGCTGTTTTTATTGAGTGGTCTTTATTCCATGCGGGTAAGCCCCGTTTTTTTCCGTCCCATTTTATTACTTCATGCTCGTTTGCCACAACATGTTCGTCTAGTGCGATAAGGGTGTTGAGGATTTTAAATGTTGAGGCAGGAACCAGCTGTTGTTGAGCGCGTGCATCGTTATGGATAAAAACATGCTCACCGTCTTCTGATGTCAGGACTATTGTTCCCTCAACCTTGTTGGCGTTGAAAAGGGCAGCCAACTCACTGTCTTCAGCCATGGATGGTGAAGCAAAAGAAAGCATACAACAAACGGTTACGAATAAGACCAGCATACGTGACATACGTTCTCATCCTTGTACGTTAAAAGCGGTAAGACGAAATCGCCTTACCGCCGGTTCAGGTGGTGTATGAAAAATGATGTACCCTAAAGGCAGTATGCTGTTAATACATCATAATTTGTTGAAAAGGGTAGTCTTATTTGCAGTAATGTTTTTCAAAATCAATCAGGGTTGATTGCCCAGTAGATTCCATAACAGCACGCCAGTAGTCGGACTGGGTGTTCAGTCTGCGACGCTTGCGGGTAACGAGGCGTAATGGAAGATGGACGAATCTGTCCATAAGTTTTGACACAACCATAGCGGTTTTTCCTGCCATAGCTGCATGGACAGCATTTTGTCCGAGGAATCCACAGTATACTCTGTCATTCGCATTGGCAGGAACGGAGCGGATAATGTAGCTCGGGTCGATCAGCTTCATGGCATACGGGATGCCGCGTTCGCTCATGTACGCATGAATTTCTTCTTTAAGGAATCCCATAATATCACCGAGGACTTTGTTGCCGGATGCATCTGTCAGGTTTGTGTCTGATAAGAGGTGTTGTCCTGCACCTTCAGCCACAACAATAACAGCGTGTCTTCTGCTGAGAAGACGTTTCTCCAAATTGTCCAGCAGGCCGCCTTCTCCATAGAGGGCAAAGTCTTTTTCCGGAATGAGCACAAAGTTTACCTCTTTCAGTGAAAGAGAGGCATGTGCGGCAATAAAGCCGGATTCTCGACCCATGAGTTTTACAAGGCCGATACCGTTCATAGACCCCTGTGCTTCTGTGTGGGCGCACTGGATGGCCTCGGTTGCTTTGTCTACGGCTGTTTCGAATCCGAATGTCTGCGGGATAAAGTCAATATCGTTATCAATTGTTTTAGGGACACCAATAACAGAAATTTTGAGTTTACGTTTGGTGACTTCATCCACAATAGCGCTTGCAGCTTTCATGGTTCCGTCGCCACCGATCATGAAAAGACAGCTGATATTGAGGCGTTCAAGGGCGTCTACAATCTCTTCGGTAGGCTGAGGGCCGCGTGAAGAGCCGAGAATTGTACCGCCAAGCAAATGAATGTGTGAAATCATTTGCGGGGTAAGCTCAACAACTTCGTGCCCGTATTTGGGAATAAAGCCTTCAAGACCGTATTTGATGCCGAGAACGCTGCTTACATGGTAGTTATGGAATGCGGCCATAACAATAGAGCGGATAACCTCGTTGATTCCCGGGCATAAGCCACCGCAGGTAACAATGGCACATTTGGCTTTCGGGGTATCAAAGAAGACATGCTCTCGCGGGCCTGCTTTTTCAAAACACAGCGGAATAGGTTCATCAGTAATTTCTTCATGAAGCTCATTATCCAGATAGAAATCAACACCGCGTTCGTCTGTTTCAAACTTACAGGCGGCAAGCGGAGACGGAATCTTGGCAGAGCCGAGTGTTGGAATAACTGTAGAGATTGTCAGATCGTTATAGCGTGCACGTTTTTTGGGCATTGATATGCTCCTTCACTATGGCTGTCGGGCATGTTTGAGATTAATGACAAACCCGCAGGTTGCGGCGTTACCTTTATACAATCAGATTTTGCATGGTTTACGGTATGCTTGAGTCTGATGGTGTTTTGTGTCCTGCATTGCTTAGGCATGATGCCGTTTGGCAATGCGGGCTTTCGATACTGCGTATTACTGTAAACCATAATGTACAGGGTGTTTGATGTAAGGGCAAATTTGAAAACAGAGTATGACATAATTTAGAAAAATATGTTGCATCTGGACAGGTCGAAGGAAAGCGCCTAATTTTAACCCCGCATTTCAGAATGTGGCTTTATTGTGTATAGTCCTATTCTGAATGGTGGGACATTGTCATTACTGACTATATACTTAATTCGAGTTTGTTATGCCGAAAAAAACGCTACTCATTACACTTGGTGATGCAAACGGACTGGGGCCGGAATTAGCCTGCCGTCTGTTTGGTGAAGATATCTTCATTGCGGCGAAGCGCCCGATTATCATGATCGGCTCTGCTGCTTCCCTGCTTGCACACACTGAGCGTCTTAATATGGACCCGTTCTGGGAGACCATTGAGTCTCCGAGTGATATTACCAGTAAAGCTTACGGCGTGTACCTTTATGAACCTGCATCCGTCCGTGACGTTCCTATAACTGTCGGGCAGGCTACAAAAGAGGGCGGCTTTATTGCCGGAGAATCTTTGCAGGCTGCTTGTCAGTGCATTACAGACGGTATTGCTACCGGCATGGTAACATTGCCGTTGCACAAAGCAATGTTGCAGGAAGCGGGATTTGATTTTCCGGGACATACAGAATTTTTAGCACGTTATGCAGGGCTGGCAGATGATGAAGTTTGTATGCATCTGTGCGGTGAAATTTTGCGAGTCAGCCTTGTAACAACACATCCGGCATTGCGTGATGTGCCTGACATGATTACGGAAGAGCGTCTGTTGCGTACATTCAAGCTGACAGACGAGTTTATGAAGCAGGTTGGACATGGTGAGCGTCCGATTGCTGTGTGCGGTTTAAATCCTCATGCAGGTGAATCCGGTAAGATCGGTACTGAAGATCGCGATATTGTGACCCCTGCTGTTCGTAAAGCTCAGGAAATGGGCATGAATGTCGAGGGGCCGTATCCTGCTGATACACTGTTCCACAAAGCTGCGCGTGGTGTATATTCTTCTGTTGTCGCTATGTATCACGATCAGGGGCTTGCTCCTTTGAAGCTGCTGCATTTCTCAGAAGCCGTAAACGTGACGCTTGGACTTCCGTTTGTGAGAACCTCCGTGGATCACGGTACCGGCTTTGATATTGTCGGCAAAGATATCGCTCACACAAACAGCTTCAGAGAAGCGATTCGTCTGGCAATTCTTATGCTTGAGGGCGACGAGCTGTAATCTGTTTTTTCTTTCAAAACGAACAGGGCAGACAATGACACATTACTTGGCATTGTCTGCCTTTTTTGCATACACTGAATTTCTACATACTATTACAGGAGGAGACCATGCTTATTGGTATTGATGTCGGTGGAACGCACACCGACGCAGTGGCCGTTGGGAATGGGAAAGTGGTTGCCTCTGGAAAAGTGGCTACAGTGCATGATGATTTATTGTCGTCGGTACTTGGTGCGCTTGAAATTGTACTTAAGGCTGTTTCCCCTGAAGAGGTAACCCGCCTTAATCTGTCAACTACGCTTTCAACCAACGCCATTGTGGAAGGACGAACCGATGAAGTCGGTGTTATTGTTTCTTCCGGCCCCGGTATTGATCCATATAATTTTCAGACTGGTAAATTTTACTTCCCTGTTAAAGGCTCTATTGACCATCGAGGCGAGGAAATTGCTCCGCTGGTTCATAAAGAAGTAAAAAATGCAGTTGATGAATGCGTTGCGGCGGGCGTTACCGCGTTTGCTGCTGTAAGTAAATTTTCTACCCGCAACCCTGCCCATGAAGAAGCTGTGGCAGATGCAATAGGGGCTGGCGGCTCTGTGGTGTCTCTTGGTCATCGTTTTTCCGGCCAGCTGGACTTTCCGCGACGTATTGCCACGGCGTATTACAACTCTGCGGTTTGGCGGCTCTATAATTCATTTGCTGATGCGGTAGAAGCCGGTGTGCGGGAAAAAGGTATTACTGCACCGGTGAATATTTTAAAAGCGGACGGCGGCACTATGCCTCTCGAACGCTCCCGGGAACTGCCTGTAGAGTCAATTCTCTCCGGCCCTGCGGCCAGCGTTATGGGGGTTCTGGCACAGCAGGCTCAGGAAATCGAACCGGAGAGTGATGCTGATACACTGATTCTTGATATCGGCGGAACAACCACTGATATCGCGCTGCTTGTTTCCGGTTCACCGCTTGTTGAAAAAGACGGTATTGCTGTCGGCAGCTTTCCAACTTTAGTCCACGCGTTGAAAACTCGCTCTATTGGGGTGGGTGGTGATTCTTCATTACGATATTCAGCCGGTGCGCTGCGTGTAGGCCCTGAACGTCGGGACGTCTGCATGGCGGAAGGCGGCAGTTATCCAGCGTTGATGGATGCACTTATCTACAGTGGGCATGCATCATTCGGTGATGTGGAGGCCAGCCGTAAGGGCATAGAACAGTTGGCAGAAGCATGCGGGATGAAACCCGCTGAGCTTGCTGAATCAGCTATTCAACTTGCTGTGGCAACAATATCACGCGCTGTGGGTGAGTTTATCGAAGAAGTGAACAGCACTCCCGTGTATACTATCCGTGAAATATTGAGTGGTGATACGCTGGCTCCTTCATCCGTAAGAATTATGGGCGGGCCGGCAGAAGCGTTTTGTACTCTACTGACAGAGGCTCTTGAAATCCCTGTTCAGACTGTTCCGCAGTTTGCAGTGGCAAATGCTATTGGCGCAGCAATGACAAAACCGACGTTTGAGCTGGAGCTTTTTGCAGATACTGAAGCACAGACCGTTTTTATTCCTGTTGTTGGTGAGCGGCGTCAGGTTTCCTCGCGTTACACCCTTGCGGATGCTGTTCTGGATGCAAAAGAATCGCTGATGGATTATTTTGCCCGACGTGAGTTGCCGTTGAATATCGATGATGTTCAGGTAACTGAGAAGCAGTCATTCAATATGGTGGGGGACTACGGAACTGTTGGTAGAAATATTCGCGTAAAATGTCAGATAATACCGGGAGTAGAAGTATAGTATGCTGAAACGTATAGCATGGTGTGTGCTCGCTGTTTTGCTTGCCACACAAAGCTTGGCAGCAGAGACATCACAGCAGACAGATAACAAAGTGCGTCTTAAGACTATGGTCGGACAAATGATTATGGTCGGCTTTCGTGGAGAAGGTGCTACGGCTGCACATGTTGTTTTGAAAGACATTAAACAGACTGAAATTGGCGGCGTAATTCTGTTCGAAAAGGATTTCCTCCGTCCGCAGGCTGTCCGGAATATTATCAGTAAAACTCAGGTTCGTGAGCTTATCAGCGCCTTGCAGAGTGCGGCAGATGTTCCGTTGTTTGTTGCAGTTGATCAGGAAGGCGGCAGGGTTTCACGTTTCAAGCCGTTGCATGGTTTTTCGGGAACACCTTCTGCCCAAAAACTGGGTAAAGAGGCTGTTACTGATAGCTATGCTGCTGGTGACGCAACAGGCTCATATTTAAAAGATGTTGGCGTAAATATGAACTTTGCGCCTGTTCTTGATGTGAATAGCAATCCTGAGTCACCGGCTATTGGAGCGTTAGGGCGCAGTTTCAGTTCAAAGCCGGAAAAAGTGACAGCCTATGCACATGCCTTTGCTCAAGGTTTGGCGCAGCATGGTGTGATCTCCGGGTACAAGCATTTTCCGGGGCACGGCAGTTCTCTTGCCGACTCTCATAAAGGATTACCGGATATTACAGATACATGGTCTAAGAGTGAACTTCAGCCTTATATGGACGTGTTGGGGCAAGAGCCGCTGCATGTTGTGTTAGTCGGCCATTTGTTCCATCGTAAAATGGATGCAGAGAATCCGACTTCGTTGTCATCAGCTGTGATTACAAAGCTTCTTCGTGATAAATTAAAGTATCGCGGGGTGGTGGTCACAGATGATTTGCAAATGGGAGCGATAACTAGTGAGTACGCTGTTGAAGATGCAGCTGTGAAAGCTGTTAAAGCAGGCTGCGACATAGTACTTGTGGGGAATAATTTGGAGTATGATCCTAAGGTTGCCAGTAAAGTGGCTACTGCTTTGATTTGGGCAGTGCATAATGGTGAGATTTCCGTCGAACGGATTCGGGAGTCATACGACAGGATAATGAAGTTGAAGCGGGATTCCGGCTTGCTGGTTGACCACGTATCCAAAAAGTAATTTGCTTTGTAAAGCAAAAGGGTGGAGTAAAAACTCCACCCTTTTTTTTGTACGGTATCCTGTAGTCCCAGAAGTAGCTGGCAGAATATTGTCCCTTTGTCCTGCGTTGGTCAGTTACTTACGGAAAGCTTTTCCAACGTGCGTAAACGGTAAGGGAGGAACATGTGTTCGTTAGAATTGTGTCGTACTTGGTGACTACAGGGAGCAAAATCTACGCGTCCGGTTCTAGCTGTGAAGAAAGAGCCCGATATTTTTTGTATAAGCGGAGACCTAACGCAGAGGATAAAACAAAAAGTACTGCGCTGACACTTGTACGAAGTACTGGCTCAACAGTAACGCCGCTTCCCAAAAGAGAAAAGATGATGGTTTGAGGCATGTATCCAAAAGAGGAGCCGGCTACAAACGGGAAAGGGCGGATATTGCTGACGCCTGCAACGACGTTGGTCGCAAGGTTGCTGCCTACGGGGAGTAAGCGCACGATCATAGCTGTCTGGAACGGTGAGCTTTGTAAAAAACTATTGATTCCTTGAAGGTGGTTAGGGAAACGACGGTTGATGGTTTCCTGCCCCAGAAGTCGTGCAATGGAGAAGCAGCAGATGCAACCGAGTGTTACTGCGGTGATCGCTGCCAAAAAGCCATAGAATGCGCCGAAAACATATCCTGCACAAAAAGCAGAAAGCTGGCGTGGAATTCCCATACCTGTAAGCATAGCAGCGGTGCCGATGAAAATGGCGACGCCGCGTATTCCAGTATCTCGAATATACGTATCGACCCACTCAGGTTCCAGAACCTGAGCAATGCCGAGTTTTCGCAATGTAAGAACAACTGCAACCAGCAGTCCGATGACTGCAAGGTTGATGATAAGTTTTTTTTGATTAGAAAACATAATTTCCCCTGCAATGACGAAACATACCGTCATGCAGTTGGTCTAGGGATAGAGTTTATGGTGCAACGGGATGCACTGCACAGAAGCGTAGGCTAAACGTTACGGTCTTTAATAGAGTAACGGAAGTGGCGGCTCTGCATCCAGCGGATAGCAAGAAGATCGAGGATTGTTGCTCTAGCTCTATCAAGAATGCCATATTTTGATTCACCATGCTGGCGGTGTCTGTGATTAACAGGCACTTCGGATACAGTTGCACCCTGCATTTTCATAAGAGTAGGCAGGAAGCGATGCATTCCGGTAAGCATAGGAATTTTTTGAACCAGTTCTGTGTTCATAACTTTGAGTGAACAGCCAGTATCTTTGACGGTTTCGCGGCTCAGTTTATTACGGATTGCGTTACCGATTTTGGAGGCAACTTTTTTTTGTAATGTATCCTGACGCTTTTGACGCCAGCCGATTACCATGGTGTAGCCGCGTTCGTATTCGCGAAGAAGGGCAGGGATGTCAGCAGGGTCATTCTGCAAGTCAGCATCAATGGTGACAACGACATCAGTTTTTGCTGCATCGAAACCGGCTTTGAATGCTGCGGACTGGCCACAGTTTTCAGCAAACGCCAGATATTTAGCTTCTGTATGTTCTTCGCTAAGAGCGTGGATTACGTTCAGGCTGTTGTCAGAGCTGCCGTCATCAACAAAAATTACTTGCCATTCTTTGTCGAGCGGGGAGAGTGCTTTTTTTATTTCATCAAAGAGAAGTGGAATGTTCTCCTCTTCGTTGAACACAGGAACAACTATAGATAGGGAATTAATATTTGTCATGCGCATGGTATAAGGTGATTGGTGCTGCTTGTAAATACGGATATAGTATATTCCGCTGAAGGAATGCCCGATGGCTTATTTGTGTAAAAAATAAAATTAATTGCAAAGTGCTGTTGACAGGGGGCACGAATAGGCATAGAAGCTCTCTCACGATGACGCGGGGTGGAGCAGCTCGGTAGCTCGTCGGGCTCATAACCCGAAGGCCGCAGGTTCAAATCCTGTCCCCGCTACCAATTAAAAATGATTCAGGGGTGTAGTTCCAACGGCTAGAACGCCGGTCTCCAAAACCGGATGTTGGGAGTTCGAATCTCTCCACCCCTGCCATTAATCTCTCCATAGTTTTCTATGAAGCCCTATTTAGGGTGAGATTGTTAATTGTTTGCTTGCTTTTATAGCGCAGATGGTTAAAGAAGAAATACGGATTCAGCAAAATGTCTGAATCTTTTTTTATGACTTCAAAACACGACAACTTGCAAATGTAGTCGGGTGCTGAAGATCATTATACGGTGACGCGGGGTGGAGCAGCTCGGTAGCTCGTCGGGCTCATAACCCGAAGGCCGCAGGTTCAAATCCTGTCCCCGCTACCAACTAAAAATGATTCAGGGGTGTAGTTCCAACGGCTAGAACGCCGGTCTCCAAAACCGGATGTTGGGAGTTCGAATCTCTCCACCCCTGCCATTAATCTCTTTTCATAGTTTTCTATGAAGCCTTTTAACAGGTGAGATTGTTATTTGTCTGCATGCAGTTGCAAGGTAGATGAGTAAAGAAGAAATACAGATTCAGCGACATATCTGAATCTTTTTTATGACTTCAAAACACGACAACTTACAAATGTAGTCGAGCGCTGAAGATCATTATACGATGACGCGGGGTGGAGCAGCTCGGTAGCTCGTCGGGCTCATAACCCGAAGGCCGCAGGTTCAAATCCTGTCCCCGCTACCATGATTTATTAGGACTAGCTAAATGGCTGGTCCTTTTTTTTGTATCTTTTTCTTGCCTTGTTTTGTGTCAGTTGTTTTCTTCCAGTCTCCAGTCTCCAGTCTCCAGTCTCCAGTCTCCAGTCTCCAGTCTCCAGT
>NZ_JADMLB010000006.1 GCF_015482765.1 Halodesulfovibrio sp. | reverse complement strand
TATTCCTCGATGGCTCAATAGGCAGAGCGGGTGACTGTTAATCACTAGGTTGTAGGTTCAAGTCCTACTCGAGGAGCCAGAATTCAAAAGCCTCTTTCGCAAGAAAGAGGCTTTTTTTGTATTTCAGTATTTTCATGCAGATACGAACTGTAATGTAATCCGACTGTATAGTTTTTATACACGGTAGACGCAGCGCCCTTTCATGAGTATTCTACGCACGTTTAATTTGCAGGATACTTTTTTTACCTGCCTACAGTTAGACCATACCGCAGGCATACTTACCTGATATTTTAACGACTGCCTGCATCCGTGCATAAAACTGCACAGCGCTGCAAGTAGCCTGCTGCACAAGGAGATATCATGAAAAAAATTCTATTTGCCCTTGCTTTCGTATGTATTTTTGCAACCGCCGTCTCAGCCGATACTAAATTCGGAAAAATGGATACAAACGGCGACGGCGTCGTAAGCTGGGAAGAATTTTCCAAAACCTACCCTTCCATGAAAGAACTTGCCTTCAAAACTATCGATAAAGATAACTCTGGCGGCATTTCACACGAAGAATGGCATGCATTTATGGCAGGTCATAACACCGGCGGTAAAAAAGGCGGTGGAATGATGGGCGGCATGATGGGTGGAAAAGGTAAAATGGGTTCTGGCGCTCCAGAACTTATCGCACCACCGGCAAAATAACGAATCCAGTTTGTTAGAATAAAAAAAGAGTCGACCTTTAGGTCGACTTTTTTTATGTCTTCCCTTCCCTGCAAACATATATGCAGCTTCCATAAAACTTTTTTTGCGGTATAATGTCAGAGACTTTTCACGTTTCACCATTGAAATACCGTTAAAGGATTCCCATAAACAATGAGCCTTGCCCTTTTATTTTTCTTCCTCAAAGGTCTGCTTATCGGACTCACCATTGCTGCGCCTGTCGGTCCAGTGGGTGTTCTCTGTATCCACCGAACCTTAAAGTACGGCAAACTGGTCGGCGTTATCTCCGGTCTCGGAGCAGCCTCTGCAGATTTATTTTACGGTGCAGTAGCAGCATTCGGGCTTGTCGCTATAACCAATCTCATTACGGACTCAAGCAGCATCATTAAATGCGTAGGTGGTCTCCTTTTCATTGCTATCGGCATTCACATGATGCGACAGCGCCCTACATTTGTTTCAGAAGCTGACAGCGTACAGGTTGAACAAAACAAACCCAGCCTTCTTACCGCATGGCTCAGCACTTTTGTTCTCACAGCAATGAACCCCGGAACAATTATCGCCTTCACCGTTATCTTTGCCACATTCGGTATCGACGGAGATGCCGGTGCACCGGGAGCAGCATCGCTTGTTTTCGGCGTATTCCTCGGGTCAGCAATCTGGTGGTGCGGACTTTCATTCTTCGCAAGCGCAATGCGTAACTATGTAAAACAGCATAGCCGACTCATCAGCAAAATTTCCGGCACTATCATCATTGTATTCGGATTGATGTCGCTCTTCAGCCTCCTTTTCGAAGCGTAGAGCTATTACACAAGGGATTAATTTGCCCGTACAGGCATTGTCTATTGCCAGACCACTGTCCAATCCTTATATTCCGCGCATGACAAAAACATGGAATCAAACATCGGCACATCCGGTTCTCGGGCGTACACCGCTTGAGCAACCTGCTTTTCTTCCTATGTCCAAAAAGGAAATGGATGAACTTGGTTGGGATGAGCTGGATATACTCTTCGTTACAGGCGACTCATATGTTGACCATCCAAGCTTCGCAGCTTCCCTTCTAGGACGCTGGCTGGTCGGTCACGGATACCGCGTAGGCATTGTTGCACAGCCACGCTGGGATACAACGGATGACATCCTCGCGATGGGACGTCCACGCCTCTTCGCATCTGTCAGTGCAGGTGCAATTGACTCCATGCTGGCGCATTACACCGCGTTTAGAAAAAAACGTCATGATGACGCATATACGCCGGGTGGAAAAGCCGGAGCACGTCCAAACCGTGCAACAATTGTCTACTCTAACCTTGTGCGTAGTGCTTTTCCACACATTCCAGTTGTTATCGGCGGCATTGAAGCCTCATTACGCCGCATAACTCACTACGATTTCTGGACAGATAAGCTCCGCCGCTCAATCCTGCTCGACAGTAAAGCAGACTGTGTTGTCTACGGCATGGGTGAATACGCCATGCTGCATATTGCCCATGTTCTCGACCAGTACGGCGAAACTTCAGGCACTCCTTTCTCTTACATTGCTCAGGATGTTCGGGGTATTGCCTACATGGGGACGCGGGAAGATATTCCTTCACAGGCAAAAATCGTTGAACTCCCGTCCCATGAAGAAATTGAAGCAGACGCCAAAAAGCTGATGACAGCAACGCTCGCTCTTGAACGACATGTTCAGGAAGCAGACGGCTGGGCAATCCAGCCTGTGGGTAAACGAGCTGTCCTCCTTGCTCCGCCGGCTCTGCCTTTATCAGAAGAAGAAATGGACGAACTGTACGGACTGCCGTACGCCAAGACACAACACCCGTCCTATACAGAAAAAATTCCATGCGTAGACATGATGACAACAAGCATCACAACCCATAGAGGCTGTGGCGGGGGCTGCTCATTCTGCTCACTGGCACTGCATCAGGGACGACGCATTGCATCACGCAGTAAAGAATCCATCATGCAGGAAGTGGAAACACTTACCCGCAACAAACGATTCAACGGTTCTATCAGCGACGTAGGCGGTCCTTCCGCAAACATGTGGCAGGCATACTGCAAAGCGAATCCTGAAAAATGCAAACGTCAAAGCTGCATGCACCCTAAGGTCTGTCCGCAATTTGCTGTCAATCAGGCAGACGGAATCCGCCTTCTGCGCGATATCCAGAAAGTTAAAGGCATCAAAAATGTCAGGGTAGCAAGCGGAGTCCGTTACGATCTCGCTCAAAAAGAAGAAACAGCTCTACGCGCATACACCATGGAGTTTACCGGCGGCCAACTTAAAGTTGCCCCTGAACATATCTGTGATGCTGTGCTGAACCGTATGCGTAAGCCGGGTCTCGCATCCTTTGAAAATTTCCTCGGAGCATTTAAAAAGTACTCAGAACAAGCCGGCAAAGAACAGTACGTAATTCCGTACCTTATGAGTGCCTTCCCCGGCTGTACAGATAATCACATGCATGAACTGGGTAACTGGCTCCGTGCAAGAGGCTGGCAGCCTCAGCAGGTACAGTGTTTTATCCCTACACCGGGAACCGTGGCGACTGCATCCTACTACGCACGCATTGATGAAAAAGGAAACGAGATTCCAGTAGCTCGAACCGACGCCGAACGCCTGCGCCAGCACCACATCTTGATGCCTTCAGTAGGACGTAAAAATGGAAAACCTCAGAAAGGCAACCGCGGCGCGTATAGTGCAAAGAAAAGTGGTTCCGACAACAAACGTTCTGCTGGAAAACGCGGCTCAGGAAAACATGCCGGACGCAACTCCCAGCAAAAACGCAATAATCAATCTGGACAGGGAAAAGCGTCTCCGTTTGCAGTCAACAAACGCTAATGTTCCCGGACTGATGTATAAAAAAAGCCGACAAGCTCTATGCTTGTCGGCTTTCTTATTTCTTATTTAAAAAAATCACTCGTCACCAGATAGCGTAATCTGCTCCAGCAACCAGTCCACAGTACCGGACACAGCCCACTGTTCCTGTTCCGGAATACTCAAAGCATCTTTTTCGGTTCTATTTGCCAACTGTGCCATAAGGTAATTTTCTAACAACGTAACAAACTCTGGTTCAATTCGCTTCCGTTGAGGCAGTAAGGCGACAATGCTTTTCTGCTCGGTAGAGTCAAAGGCGCCGAACAACGCTGCTGCATACTCTCTGTCCGTTTCTAGTAACAAAACAAGAACTGTTGCTTGAAGCGGAAACGGCTCCGCACGAAGCACCTCAGCTATATCGTTAACTGGAACAGACAACAGCAAAGCAAACGGCATATGTACCCGCTTATTACGACACAAAGCCACAACCTGCGCCATATCTTCTGCTGAGATTGCCCGAATCATCAAACGACGAACCAAAGCACTATCCACCACCAACGCCCCGCTGCTGACAATAGAGCTGTTTCTACTTTTCAGTAATGCAGTTACCTGCTCTGGATATAAAGAAGGCAGCTTACCTGCCTCACGCAAAAATCCCGCGGCGGCTTCCGGTGAAAAACTGCTCAGCACCTGTGCTGCATGGGTTTCACCAAGAGCAAGAACAGAGGCAACAAACTGCTGCGGCTCTGACAAAACCTTTTCAATTCCTGCCCTGTGCCCGACTCTTCGTTCGATGCCTTCCTGCTTCTCTTCGCTCATACCTTCGAGCAAGGTATACCGCCTGTCTTCAGACAACTGGGATAAAATTACCGCGGCAGAAAGCGGGTGTTGTCCTTCCAGTTCAGTTCGCAACGCGTCATCATCAAGCCGCAACAACTTTTCGACAGCTGACGTTTCCATTTCAGTGAATTCAGGAACCAGCAAAGATTGTTCGCCAGTAAAAATTGGAAGAATTTCCTCCAGCATTTTTTCAGGAAAAACCATCATCATAGTCCCGCTGCTACTTGAGTAACCATTAGCAGAACTCGCATTCATCTCGATACTGACTTGGAGCTCACACACGACGCAAGGCTCATCAAGCCAGAAATGCTTACTGTATAACGCAGGCTCATCAGCTTTGCCGTGTATTGACTCAACTTCATAAAACGGCGCCAAAGCCCATTCAAAATCTAGCAGCATCAAATGAAGCATATGCCGTACTACACTGCCTGCAATAGGAAATGGAGACGCACCCTTGTTGTGCTTCTTCAACGCAGCCACACGCGTAAGAAGCTGCGAGACGGGCTCAAGCCCACCTGATGAGAATGTTGCCTGAGCTAACGCTAAAGCCACATCCCGTTCAATACCGAAAACGCTTACACCATCCAGTGGAAATAAAGAAAAGGATGTTGCCACCGGATGATCCATGCGAAGCCAGACGTCAAAAGGAGCTTTTGCGCAACGAATTGCCTTCACTTGGCAGGATTGTCCGGTTATCTGGCGCAGCCTCTTGGTTGCAACTGCGGAAAATTTATTCATGACCTTATCAAGAACCGGAAACTGCATCGAACGACGATAACGATATTCTAACAGATGAGTCAGAGTGCCATGCTTTTGAGCATCAGCAAGTTGTTTAGGCGGTAATCCTAAAACAAAGTCTGGAGGAACATCTTCTTCAGAAAGGACGTCATCACCAGAACCGTCCATAGGATTTTTCAACAGCCACTGCATTTCTTCGATAGTCACTTCATTATGCGCAGCAGGCTGCTTTTCATCACCGAACAACTCGGTAACAAGGTCACTCTCCACACCAGTCAAGGAAGCCTGCCACGCTTCATCAGACCAAGGGTCAAGATCAAGCCGTACTTCAATATCAACTTTTCCAGAGTCAGCTTCGGACTGCTGCCCTTTTGCCTCATCTATAACTCCACCTGCTGTGTCTTCAGTCGGAATATCCGTGGAGTCATCAAAAACATTCGGGTCTTTCTGCTGTGTATGAAATGGGAGTATTTTTCCCTTTGCCCGTTTTTTAGTCATATTTTTTCCCTGAATATGCGGTTCGTTTCTTATCTAACATACTCCGATATATACGGATACGAACGCTACGACCAAGTATATCTATACTACAGTTAGAAAATTTTGCACTACCCTTACGATTATATATACTCGTATAAGCAGGGGATTCACTTCAAAAATGCACACTAGACCTTGCCCCTTTTCCAACATGCATATACCCTACCAATATTATATCCAGCATAATGATGCGCGCTGATTTTCTGTTATCACAATTAGTTGCACGCACTTCAATTTTTAATAGCAGCGCTATTTCATGTATGCTCTCATTTAATTACACAACGTACATGAGCTTATATTTCCGGTATGCCATTATCCCTGATGGCATAGATTTGTTGCGAGGAGGAAACGGTGACTGCAATTGATACATCCTACTGGAGAAGGAGTATTTATAACATTCTGGATGGGCTGAGCGATGGACTATCGCACTATGCCGGTCCCAGCAGAGTGGCATTGATCGTCTGTCTTGAAGCAGAGGGACCATTCTATATTCTTGATCCCCAAAATTTGCTCGATGGTCACCAACCGCGCCTCAAGGATCTTCTGACAACATTTCAGGAAACTGTTTCCTGTAAACTTCTGCCAGAATTCACACCTACGGATGACCCGCAACTTTCCGGCCTCATCACGTACGGCGGTTCCTGCACTGCACTCCCCTTCCAAATGTGGTTCACTGAACAACATCCGGACTTATGTTCCAAAGGGCCTACACTGCGATGGCTCGAATACGCAGCAACGCAGCTTTGTGCAGATTTCAGCCAGGATGCTTTGCGCAATGATACCTCAAGCTATGTTCTGCAAGGCTATGCCCAGCACGCCATCCGTGATTATATTATCGACAAACGGAGCGAAGCTTTAGGAATGGATACCTATTTACGTATTTATCCAACCCTTAATGCTATTTTAGGTATTTCTAATACTCGTGAAGAAGGCGAATGGCCTAGAGGTAAAATTGCGTTTGTAGAACCGCGCCTGCTCCAGCATGTGCACTTTCAGGCATCCTTTCCGCGCATGGAACAACCGCTGCTGGTTAATTTACGCCACTGTAGAAAAACTCTTCAGGCAGTTGAAAATACAGAACGGTTCCTTATATCCGACGGCTGCACCCTTGCAGGTGTTGCATCCGGAGAATTACCTCCCGGCTCTATTCTCGCGACTTTTGAAGGGAACCACGGCATGGTTCATCTGGATGATGAACTCATATGCAGCTTTGCATCAGGAAATTTTCAAGCAACCAACAGGCGACCGAACCTTGTGCAGCTTGAAGAAGCACTGCTGGAATCCACACTGACGCCGAAGCAACAGCACAGTATGTTTCAACACACTACCAATGTTGTCATACAGGCCAGAGAACGAAAACATGGCTGCACGCTTGTCCTTGATCTAAATACCATTCCGCGCAACATCGCCGGACAAACACTTCAGACACCTCTCGATTTAAGCATGCCGGAGAATATCGATATTGCCTGCTCCCTCGCTAAAGTAGACGGAGCACTTCATATCAGCAAAAGTTCTACACTGTTGGGCTTTGCCTGTCTGCTGGATGGCAGAACCGTTCCGGGTGAGAACAGAGCACGAGGCGCACGCTTCAATTCCGCTGTCCGTTTCACCGCCATGCATAAACACATCATTGCTATTGTTGTATCTGCAGACAGACCAGTCTCTGTAATTCAACACGGCATTGAGCTTACCGCCCAATGCCGTTGGAAACCGATCAGTTACGTATCTACACCACCATTGCTGACAGACTGGCTTGAAGAGTAAGTTATTCTATGGGCACACCCTGTGTCAGAAAGGCGAATCCATATGATGACCCCGTTCCGAGCATGATACTTTCAATAATTGGAACATCTACGGCTTTTTCCGCATCCCACTTCACAATAAAGTTGGCACCGGAGCCGCCGGAATCGTCATCAAGTTTGACCACATAGCGGACAGACTGAAGAGGTTTCATCGTAACAGGCTCTTCAAGGTAACTGCGTAACAGCTTTCCATCTGTGTCATAAAACTCCACGCTTAGAACACGTATGCTCTCTTTGCGGCTGGTGTTACGAATGCTAAGTGTTGTCGTAAGATTAAGCTTAGCTTCCTTATTGCCATGGTAAATGTAGGAATATGCCGGAACATACAGCGTCTGCCCGTTCTGCTTTGTGCGTGCATCAGCCTGTAACGGCAAACACACCGAAACCACAAAAAAGAACAGTCCAGACAGTAACGAAACCCAACGAGTCAGCATAGATTCCTCCAAGGGGAATTTTTATTATGTTTCTGTATGTTACTCTAACAAAGTTCAGTCACACACGAAAGGCAATTCGAATCTTACTTGAAATGACTCATTGCAGGCTTCACAACTACATATCTCTTTAAATTCATTAGATAAAAGAAAATACACTCTCTCTGCTTTTCAGCAAATCAGTTTATTTATCCATACAGAAGCAAAAAGAAATCTATTACTGCATGTGCCAAACTGTGCTACCCTCTACCTCACTACAGTGTTCCATGCACTTGGCTTCAGCTTGTATTCAAAAACAGACTAAGCTAATCTGACGGTATAGAAACAGATCTATCATTCCGGCTGCCACCAGTCTTCATTATAGAAACGGAGCTTACTATGGCTAACTACTGGCTCGTAAAATCTGAACCCGGTTGCTACTCAATTGACACACTAAAGAACGAACCGAACCAGACCACCTCGTGGGACGGAGTAAGAAACTATCAAGCGCGTAATTTTATGCGTGATGAAATGAAGCTCGGGGACATGGTGCTGTTCTACCACAGCGTCACAAATCCCTCTGTAGTAGGCGTATGCGAGGTTGTACGGGAAAGCTATCCGGATCATACTGCTTGGAATCCGGAAGATGATCATTTTGACCCCAAATCAACCGAAGATAACCCGCGATGGTTTATGGTGGATGTTAAATTTGTAGAAGAATTTCCAAGAGCTCTTACCCTAAAAGAGCTGCGCCAGATTCCTGGTCTGGAAAACATGGAATTACTGCGAAAAGGCTCCCGTCTTTCTGTAATGCCCGTGGATAAAAAAGAATTCGATATCATCTGCAACCTTGCAAAGGAGCAGGCATGAAAGAAACCAAAGAACGCATCACACAACTAGAAGAGCAGCTGTACTTTCAGGACAAAACAATTTCCGAACTCAACGAAGCCCTGACCAATCAGCAATTCCAGCTTGATGAAATGGAAAAGAAAATGGAAGCACTCATCTTGCGCGTCCGCCAGCTCAGTCCTGTTCTTGATGACGGCGGCGTAGATGACGGTCCTCCACCACATTATGGCGGTAACGTCTAACAGCACAGAGTAAGGCTCATGCTTCGCGCATGACCTGCAATGGACCTCCATTGCCCGTATCAGCGTCGCAATTCGTCCAAACCGACTGTAAATAAAAAAGGCTGTCCTGATTTTTCAGGGCAGCCTTTTTCTATGCAAGAATCAACAGCGTGTAATGGTGCTCGGTAGCTACAAACCTACAATCCTTTACCGCCAAGATACGCGGATTGGATTTCCGGATTGGAAAGCAAGGATTTGGCATCATCAGCAAGAACGATGTTACCAACTTCCATTACATACCCGCGATCAGCAAGCTTGAGAGCCGCACGAGCATTCTGTTCAACCAGAATAACAGTGAGGCCGTGCTTGTTAATTTTACGGATAGTTTCAAAAATAGATTTAACCAGAATCGGAGCAAGTCCGAGTGAAGGCTCATCGAGCAGCAAAAGTCGAGGGCTGGACATCAACGCACGACCTATTGCAAGCATCTGCTGTTCACCACCGGAAAGAGTACCGGCTAACTGGGTACGGCGTTCGAGCAAGCGCGGGAACAGATCGTAAATCCACTCTCTATTGCGCTCAATCTTTGCACTATCCTTCATGGTGAATGCCCCGAGATCCATGTTTTCTTCTACAGTAAGGGTAGAAAAAACACGACGACCTTCCGGAGACTGAGAAATACCCATCTTCACAATATTATGTGCCGGCACAGAATGAATAGGTTCACCATCAAGAAGAATCTCACCTTTGGTCGCTTTAACAAGACCGCAGATTGAGTTCAATGTAGTGGATTTACCAGCTCCGTTTGCACCAAGAATGGTTACAATTTCACCTTCATTTACTGAAAGATTGATGCCGTGCAGTGCTTCAACGTTGCCGTAATTTACGTGCAGGTCACGAAGTTCAAGTAACATATACGTCTCCCTTACAGCAGATCGTCATCAGCACCGAGGTATGCTTCGATAACCCGGGGATCATTTTTAATGGTTTCCGGATCACCTTCCGCAATAACTGCACCGTATTCAAGAACAACAAGGTGCTCACAAATCTTCATCACAAGACTCATGTCATGCTCAATAAGCAAAACAGTAATACCGCGGTCGCGGATAGCCTTAATGATGTCGATAAGCTCCTGCGTCTCCTGATCGTTCATACCGCCGGCCGGTTCATCAAGAATGATAAACTTAGGCTCGGTTGCAAGTGCACGTGCGATTTCCAGCAGACGCTGCTTGCCGTAAGACAAGCTGTCCGCCTGAATATCCCACTGATCCTTAAGGCCGACGAACTCAAGTTCAGCCATGGCTTTTTCAAGCACATGCTTCTCTTCAGCACGCTGCTTACGGGTACGGAACATGGAGGCGAACACGCCGGATTTCATACGGCAGTGACATCCGGAAAGAACGTTTTCCAACGCATTCAAACTTTTGAAAAGACGAATGGTCTGGAACGTACGTGCAATACCCAGATTCACAATGCGGTGAGTCTGCATGCCCACCACATTCTTGCCGTTGAATACGGCTTCGCCGGTGTCAGGAATGTAGTTACCTGTAATCAGGTTAAACACTGTGGTTTTCCCTGCGCCGTTAGGACCGATAAGTCCAACAATGGAACCTTCTTCAACATTGAAGGAAACATCGTTAACAGCCAGCAGGCCACCAAAGGTTTTTGTAAGATTCTTAAGTTCTACAAGACTCATGACTGCTCTCCTTCAGCTTTGCTGAAAAAGCGCGAAACATCATACTTTCGCGGTAACGGAGGCAACAGCCCCTGAGTGCGGAAGATCATCATTGCAACCATTGCGGCACCGAAAATCAACATTCGGGCAGAGGCAAAATCGCGGAACACTTCCGGCAAACCGATAATAAGGAATGCACCAAGAAGCACACCACGGATGGAGCCCATTCCGCCAAGAATTACAATGGTGAACAATAATACAGACTCCCAGAAGGAGAAGGATTCCGGAGAAATAATCTTCATTTTACCGGCAAAGATAGTTCCCACCATGCCAGCCCAGAACGCACCGATAACAAATGCAATGAGCTTGTACTTGGAAATATCAATACCGGAACCTTCTGCAGCCACGTCGTCATCTTTAATATAGTTAAGCGCCCTGCCGAATCGGGAGTTTTCTAATCTGTGGAACAAGAAAATGGTTACAGCACAGAAGCCCCAGATAAGGTAGAAGAACTGGTACGGACGTTTAATTTTAAGACCGAACAACATAGGGCGATCAATACCGAAGATGCCGTTAGCACCGCCGGTCAATCCACCTACATCGTTGATAAGGGCAATTCGGATAATTTCAACAATACCGATTGTAACAATCAACAAGTAATCACCGCGAAGATGAATAATAGGACGCGCTACAATCAGCCCGAAAATACCGGCAAGAATACCGGCAAGAGGCATAGTCCAAAGCAGCGGAATATCGAACATTGTATTCAAAATTGCAGAGGTGTAGGCACCAATAGCAAAAAACGCTGCATGTCCCATCTGGAACAGACCACACTGACCGAGAATAATATTCAAGCTGAGCGCAAGAATTGCGTACAACCCGATATTGTTCAGCACGTCAGTCCAGTATGCATCCAGAACAAGCGGGGAACAGGCAAAAACAGCCGCACCCGCAAGGCACAGTATGTCTTGTTTTCTAATCATCATACCTTGTCAGCCACCCTTTCGCCCAACAGTCCGGTAGGACGGACGATCAAAATGAGAATGAGAACAAGGAAGGAGATTGCATCTTTCCACGCAATGGAAATGTATGCAGCTCCCAACGATTCAACAACACCCAGCAGCAAACCGCCGAGCATAGCGCCCGGAATGTTGCCGATGCCGCCGAGAATCGCTGCGGTAAACGCTTTAAGACCGTAGAGCCAGCCCATAGTAAAGTTAATCTGACCGTAGTACAGACCAACCATAACACCGGCTGCACCACCAAGTGCAGGGCCGATCATGAAAACAAGGCTGATAACACGGTTAACATCAATACCCATCAGCTTCGCTGCACCCTGATCGATTGCAGCAGCGCGAATGGCGGTACCGATGCGTGTCTTATGTGTAAGGTAATAAAGACCGCACATAAGCAGCACAGAAATAGCAAACATAATGATACGGATAAGTGGCAACTCTACGCCGAAGATATCCACAGTAATGTTCGGTAACAGACCGTGCGGGTATACGAGCGGACGTGCACCCCAGATAAGCATAATTGCGTTCTGGAAAAAGATAGAGGCACCAAGAGCACTTACAACTGCGGAAAGACGCGGTGAAGTTCTAAGCGGACGATACGCGATACGTTCGAGCAGGTATCCTACTACGCCGACAAGAACCACAACCATAACAGCAAGAACAAGAAGTCCTGCAACCGGTCCGACAGAATCTGTAAGACCTAAAGATGTAAGCAGCGTAAGCCCTAAAAAGGCACCAATTGTAAAAAGGTCACCGTGTGCAAAGTTAATCAATTTTAACACACCATAAACCATGGTGTAGCCAAGTGCGATAAGGGCATAAATGCCGCCAACCGCCAAACCATTTGTTAGCTGCTGAAAAAATTCTTCCATGTGGAAATCCCGTTGAGAAAAAAACGGTAAAATCCAGAGTACAGCACCCTTGCCGTGCTGTACTCCGGAAAAGTGAAGCCGAATTTACGGTAACATTACGAATTCGCCGTTAGCATTAACTTCGCTAACGCGGTAGAACTTGCCGGAGCGGTCGCCTTTTTCATCAAAAGCGATAGTACCGGTAAGACCTGGGAATTCTTCCATTTTGTTACGTAAGTAATCGGAAAGAACTTCTGGATCAGTAGAATCTGTCTGGCGGAGTGCTTCCACAATAGCAAGGAAAGCATCACCGGCAAATACAGACCAGATAGAAGCAGGAAGCACAGAGTACTCAGCTTTGTATTTATCCAGAATGTCTTTTGCAAAAGGAGAAGTAAGATCGTTAACGCCCGGAGGGCTCACGAAAAAGAAGCCTTTAGCAGCGTCGTTACCAGCAATCTTAACAAGGTCAAGGTTGTTAGTGGCATCGCCGCCCATCATAGCAACATCCCATTTCATTTCTTTTTTCTGGCGCAGCAGTAAGCCTGCTTCGTTAAAGTAGCCAGTGTAGAAAATTACGTCAGGGTTGAAGCCTTTAATCTTGGTAAGAATAGTGTTGTAATCCTGCTCGCCCGGGTTGAGAGCGTCATAAAATACAACAGTCTTGTCGTCGAGAAGCTTACGAGTTTCTTCAGCCAACCCTTTCGCGTAGGAAGAGTTGTCATGCAGGATAGCAATACGTTTGTATCCGCGGTCTTTCAAAACCTGGGCAGCGGCTGCACCCTGAGAATCGTCACGAGGACAGGTACGGAAGAAGTTAGCAAGACCTTTTTCAGTCAAACGCACCATGGTAGAACCGGTTGCGATCTGAATAACGTCTTCTTCATCGTAAATATCCTGAGCAGCTTCAGTAATAGAAGAG
This sequence comes from Halodesulfovibrio sp., assembly GCF_015482765.1. Lineage (GTDB taxonomy): Bacteria > Desulfobacterota > Desulfovibrionia > Desulfovibrionales > Desulfovibrionaceae > Halodesulfovibrio. Next base: position 3,474 of record NZ_JADMLB010000006.1, on the reverse strand, counting down.
CCATAGGTACCAACAACCGCAACTACACCAGAAGTCACAAGACGCTGAGCAGCAAGAGCAGCTGTTTTAGGATCAAATGCATCATCTTCAGCGATAATTTCAATCTGCTTACCGTTAACGCCACCATCGGCATTCACTTTAGCAGCAAGAATCTCAACAAGATTCTTCATATCAAGACCTTCAGATGCATATTTGCCTGTGAGCGGTGCCTGCAATCCGATTTTAATGGTATCTGCTGCCAATGCACCAGATGTCATCATCATTGAAGCAACCAGCCCGAAGGCTAAAACGCGCATAAATTTTTTCATTCGAAATCCTCCTATGGATGACTTTCTATAAAAATCCTACAAATAATTCCCTCTCCTTTATCGAAAACCAACCGCAAAACCCAAGGTTACAGGGCTTTGGGTATATTCTTCTCACATAACAACCCACAACAAATTTGTCAAAAATTATGCATTTTAAGGCGATAAAATGCTTTTTGCATTGTGCGGATTTTCATCCAAAAACTGGAACCCCGTGCAACGCCTACGCTCCACAAGGATTGTGAAATATATAACTAAATAAATGTGTTACCTTACTGAATGAGTATTCACTCAAGATTAAACACAGTACAAAATTTTCGATAATCAAAGAAAAGGTATGTGTATGTATTTGAAAAAATATTTGCTGCATCAAACAGAAAAAAAGCGCTACCTGTGTCATCAGTTACAGTACGAAAAAGCGTAAACTGTGTTTCTTGCACAAAAGGGCATGCAAAAAAAACACACAACAAAAAAGAAGCGTGCATACATGTTTTTTTGCAGTCATACCCTTGTCAAAAAAAGTTTTCACCATTTCCCGACAACACCTATGCAACATATCGCTCTCCCATACACATCGTCCAGCGATATCAGCCGCAAAGATAGCACCATATATCTTCAATGCAGGAACCCTCTCTTATACACATTTTGAAAGAAATATAAAGGGGTAAATAGAAAATTCTATTCGAGGCATTTATATTGCATACAAAATTTTTTTTTTAGTAATTCACTCCGCCTCTGTAGAAAAATCCCCTTTCAAAGAGAGTAACACAATCACTTAAAATGATACACTTTACAGAATACTTTTTTCGGATTTTACACATAAAAAATCGGCTAACCTGTATACAAAAAAGAACAGATTAGCCGATATTACCTGTCTTCGGCGGTGCCTACACTCATCAAAAAAACAGCCTATGCACGAAAAATCAGTCAGAAAAGTTTCATCATCGATGAGAACACTGTTCATGAAAAGTGTTGAAAAATCAGGAGGTAGAATCGGCTGAGTCTTCTGATAAAATTCCGTAGATTGCTTCTAAGCGCTTCTTCAAAACCGGAGACAATTCTTCAAGAGCCTGCCCGTCCCGCATTTCCATCTGCGGTTCATATAATCCAACATGCTTAGCGAGCATCTCAAGCGCCTTCAACTTAGAATGCTGCTTCACGCGAACAGTCCCCCCTCGCGAAGTCACCGTTTCTGTTATCTCTGCAATCGATGCCGCCTGTGCATCAGTCAACTCGTGTGAAGCGACCATCGTCAACTGCCCGTTATTCCACGAACAAACATCTTTTAAATTAGCAAATCCAACTGCGGCAAGCTCCTTCACAACTGCTTCTTGCGTTACGATATGTCGAGAATCCAATTCATTCTGCCGCAAACGGATTCCATGAATAACCTCAGGCAAGGCTAGCAACCGTGAAGCCGTATTTGCAGCTGACCGTGCCGCATATCCTGCCCTGCACGCTGCCTGTTTTCCGTTGAAGTCTACGAGGTATTCATTCACAAACCGCCACTGTTTTGCTGATAATGCTTTCCGCACCTGCGCTTTTTCCATCATATCCACAGAAGAAGACAACGCCTTTTCATGTGCCTCTTCACTTTTCATCTCAGCGCCCCCTGTCGCATTACTTACGCACCCTCCGCAAATCAGCTTTGATTTCAGACAACACTCCTTGCATAGCGGCCACCCTCTCATCAATGCGGGCAACTTTAATCACGACTTGCTGCTGTGCAGCATATTCTTTCGATAACAAACCGGTAACTTGCTCAACATGATCCAACCGCGCACTAAAGCTGCTAAACACACCAGCCACAGTTGCGACAGTAGTAATCATGGCAAAAGCCACACTTAGTGTGACCTTTCTGTCCATACGCCATTTGGTCTCATTATAATTTGCCATTCCCACCTCCACCACTCGCAGAATCTTTACGATATGATCCAAGGGAAGACCCTAAATAGTAGTTCACCACTGCACCAAAAGCTGTTCCCAATGAACCAAGCAGGAGCAACGCTGGTTCACTCACCTCCGGTGTTGTCACAACAATATTCAGCATCCAGAAAAAACCACAGATAACCACAAGTGCTATCACACCAGTTACCCACGCACCACCATGGCCAGCTTTTGCCAAGGCAACTTCCCGCGCTCTGGCATCCTGCACATTGCGCAGTTCAGCATCTAATTGAGCACGCTGCCACCCCAAAAGCTGCCCCTGCTGCTTCACTTCAAGCTCTTTAAGCTTCAATAACGCCTCAGGATTCTGCAAGGCTTTGGCGACGGCTTCCGGCTCCGGCTCCACTCCCAAAAAACTTCCGATAAGCGTTCCCGCAGCTCCCGCAATAGCACCGACCGGCCCCCCCAAGGCAGCACCAAGCACCGGAGCAACTTTTGCCACACTTGTTCCAATATCTTTCCAATTCATATGGTCTCCTTATTTTCGCAACCATACCGTATGCGAAAAAGAGAAAACGCTGATACGTCGATGGCACAAAGCTGACACCATACTGATAGGCATACGGTTCAGGGGTGGACAGGTTTTCATCATATTGAACAATAAAAAAGAGCACCTTCAATTTGAAGATGCTCTTTCTCAAAAACACACACGAGATAAAGGGACTTCGGCCCCATTATACTCACTAATTATCGACGCAGACACCTGTATTCAATGCATCCTCATAAGGAGCAGGGAATCCCAGATCTGCCCCTTCGGCCAAAGCTTCGCATCCCTCATCAACTTTAAGCTGAGCAATAAGTAACTCACCTAAAAAGTTCCATGCAGTCCCGTTCTTAGCATCCATTTTTAACGCCGCATCATAGTTCTTCTTGGCTCCTAAGTAATTGCCAAGCCCAAATTCTGTGTACCCTCGGTATGCATATGAAATACTTTTAGGATAATAACGGACAGCCTTATCTAAATCTTCAACAGCTGCTCCATATTCAGCAAACTGAATAAGCAAGCGCCCTCGACGCAGCCATGCTTCGCCATACTCAGGTTCCAGACGCAACGCCTCTCGAAGCAAGCCTGCCGCCTTGGCAGGGTTTTGACACACGCCGTTTCTCCACAACACATGTGCCTTGGCATACGCAATCTCTGCGTCACGATTCAATTTTCCGGAAGCCCCAGAGGGGTCCAGCTGGGGTTTCGGTTGTGTAGTTGAACCGAAACATCCAGTGA
>NZ_JADMLB010000013.1 GCF_015482765.1 Halodesulfovibrio sp. | reverse complement strand
AAAAAGGGACAGCAATTGCTGTCCCTTTTTTTTAGGTGTATTCTACTGGGTACGTTTATATTTATATATCCAGCAACCGATCTCATTGTACAAGATGTTCTGATCGCTGATTTCGAAGTGTGTGTATAGCTCCGGAGCAGCATCAGGGAAATATTTTTGAATTGATGAATCTAGAACCGTTAATTCTAGATTTGTGCAGGTAGCATCTCGGCCTTCTACAATTGTTGCTAAGCAGAATTGAGGCTCTTCATCATAGATATCTACCCGATAGCGAATTGTACTTTGGCCGATAGTTCGCCCCTCTGTATTGAGGTATGAGTCTTTTGCGATCATAATTTCTTTATTTAATTTGTCTTTAGCCCTATCTTCAGGGATTCCCACGTAGCAGTTCGAAACCTTTACCATCTTTGTGACTTGGAAAGTCCCATAAAAATCTGTGGGGCGATACTTGTTCTTTCCTAAGCAATCAGGCGGCAGAATCAGACTGCATAAGATAATTAAAAATGCTGAATACCAGTTCCGCAAAAGGGGGTTGAGTACTTTTTTGAATCGGTAGTTTTTAGTTTTCATTGTGCACACCTTTCTTTACCCATAGAAAATAAGCAGTTATCAAATAAGTCTTGATTGTTTAGATCTAAATTTGGGAGAGCACAACGGTAAAATGCTTATGAAACGTGGCTATGTGCTGTGATAGCTGACGCATGAAGGAACGCATCAGACTTGGAAGGACATATTTTCGTTGCGGCTCTTGGTGATTTAGGTATATTGCGGCAGAAAGCACGGGATACCGTGAAATTTTTATGGAGTATTAGATGGTAAAAAGTATTTTTGTCGGTAACCTCGCATGGTCCGCAGAAGATGATGATTTACGCAATTTCTTTGCAGAATGTGGCACTGTTATCCGTGTCCGTATCATGAAAGATCAAGAAACTGGTCGTTCCCGCGGATTTGCATTTGTAGATATGGATGCCGATGAAGCTGATGCTGCAATTGAGACCCTTAACGGGAAAAACCTGATGGGTCGTCCCGCAACTCTTTCTGAAGCAAAACCTCGTGAGCCTCGTCGCTAGTATTTGCTTCTAGTTACAACAAATTTCGGTGTGTAAAAGCTCCTGCCTTTTTGGGCGGGAGCTTTTTTTGTTGGGGGGATGTAGCCCAAAAGTATTATCCGTAATGTTTCTGCATTTATTTGTGAGCTAAAGTTTTTTTGCCCAGTGAATATTTCAAGCATGCAGAAAGCCTCTGTTATCCACTAATAAAATTTTTAGGAAGGGGGTCTGGGGGAAAGCCCTTTTTGAAAAACGGGTCTCCCCCAGCCGCCGGAGGCATCAAAAAAGCTTCTATACAATTTTTACTTACACGGTGCGTTTCCCAGCTGCCGGAGCCTTCCCACAAAAAAAGACGCCCTAAATAGGGCGCCTTTTCCATGAGCATAAAACAAACAATAACAATTAGTAGCGAGGTACCTTAGCGAGCCAGCCTTCTGGTGCTTCGGTGTCGCCGCGCTGCATGCTTACGTATTTGTCGTAAATTGCGCGGGTGTGCTCGCCGATTTCACCGTTACCAACAACGTATTCTTTACCGTCGTCGGTTACGTATTTACCAACAGGGGTAATTACTGCTGCAGTACCGAAACCGCCTGCTTCGATGATTTCACCGTTTTCAATCTGCTCGAGGAAATCTGCAATTTTAATGCGTTCCTGACGGGCATTCGGGAAAAGTTCGAGTACAGACTGAGAAGTAATAGACTTCAGAATAGTATCGGTAAACTCGGGGATGATGATAGTTCCGTCTTTCTTGATGTGGAAGTGGTTCATTGCACCAACTTCTTCAAGGTATGTGTTGGAAGTATCAAGGTACAGTACCTGAGCACAGTTTTTAGATTTAGCAAACTCCTGAGCACGCAGGGAAGCCGCGTAGTTGCCGCAAGCTTTTGCAGCACCAGTGCCGCCCGGCGTTGCACGGTGGAATTTTTCAGTTACGAGCAGTGTAACAGTGTTGCTGAAGCCGCCAGCGTAGTAAGGACCGCTTGGGGAAAGCATGATGCAGTATGTGTATTTAGCACTTGGATGCACGCCAAGGGAGTCCTGAGTCGCAAACATGAACGGACGGATGTACAAAGAAGACTCTTCAATGTTCGGGCACCAGTCACGCTCAACGTCGAGCAGGCGGTTAAGAGCTTCAATCTGTAGGTCGACTGGAATTTCCGGCATGCAAAGAATTCGTGCAGATTCGTTTAAACGTTCTGCGTTTTTATCGAAGCGCCAAGTGTAGATTTCACCGTTGCGCTGAAATGCTTTTGCACCTTCAAAGATAGCCTGACCGTAATGAAGTACCATAGCGCCAGGTGCAATAGAAAAGTCCTGATACGGAACAATGCGTGCGTCTTTCCACTCGCCGTCTTCGTATTCGCAAACGAACATGTGGTCGCTGCGCATCTGACCGAATGACAGTGTCTCGAGACCAGACAGACATTCGTGATTCCGTTTTTCTTCAGGGAGCAAATCAAGTTTAAAATCCATTCCAGAATCCTCTTCTAGCCGGTTGCATACCGTTTATAATTCAAATTGGCAGGGTGCCAATATTCACTCAATCTGAAGAATATTTGAACAGTTTGATATATATTGTCAACGACTTTTATACAAAAGTGTAAGTTCTTCAGGTTATTGAAAGAGGATTCTCATTAAAGAGAAAAAAGAAAGCCCGTTACCTTGCGGCAACGGGCTTTTACTGACTCTAAAAAGAGTGGCATTAGCTAATAACAGCGGGAGCCATGGTCATCATAATGCCGTAGTAGGTAGCAATCAGCAGGCTGATATCTGCTACAAGCATAAGAATACCTGCGCAGTATACGCTGACTTTTCTACGCATCGGGGTTGCGCTCATAACAATAAATGTCCAGAGAACACATGCAAATACAGGCAGAATAAGTGCAAAGGCCCAAGTCATAACAACTGGGTGCTGCATAAGTGCCTGAGGAGGAACTGTAGAAATAAGTTCCTGAAGCATTGGCAGATGGGTAGCTGTCAGCAGCATAATAGATGCTGCAAGCTGGAGTACGGTTCCGCCAATAGCCCATTTTGCTGCGTATGGCATGGCAAACTTGTAGTAATCACGTCCAAAGTCATCTTTATCTCTGCGGGCGAGAAGATACATTTGACTAAAGGCACCGCACAGAGCAAAGCCTGCGATAAGGCCGATGGATGTGAAGGTAAAGAAAGCCGTTGAGTTTGCTGCTGCAACAAGTGCTGAGAAGATTTCGAGAGGTGTTCCGAGTGACGGAAGGAAATGATCAAGCGACTGTAGCACGTTAGCTAACATTGCAATGCAGATAACAGCACAGAATGAAAGAGCAGAACCGAGCAGCCCCAGAGCCATATGCGCGCCTTTTCGTTTGCGCATAGACTTCCAAACCTTGAAATATACAGTGAGCACTATAGCTGCAAGCGCAGTAATGCCGGCAGACATGTAAAATGGCAATTGATATGGTCCTTGCAGAACTACCGGATCGATTGTCAGGTAACGTGCAATAGCAAGAACAAGAATTGCAAGCGCAGTACCACCGAAAATGAGGCACATGCGTGTGAGCTGTTTGCCGAACTTATCGTAAAAACTCTTTTTTTGAGATTTAGCAATACCTTGGCTGACAGCAGAAATGAGAGGAAGAGACGGCACAGCAAAAATGGTTAACACAACCAGAATGCCGGCGAGTCTGAGTCCTAAAAACTGAGGGTCGTTGAGTAGCCCGTTCATGCTACAAAAACTCCTTTGGATGCATTTGCACGGCTTCTATGCCGGGCATTGGTTTATTGCACCATTTATACGCGAAAAGCAAGTTCTCCTGCGTGTACCAGTATGCACGAAAAAACGTGTAACGGGTGTTCTTTCTTGAAAAAATAACTTCAGTTGAAAACAGATTACAGGTATGCTGCGCGTTATATTTGGTCGTAAATGCAGTTGTAGACTGTGTTGTTATAGAAATAACGTGATATGACAGGCGGGTGAAGAGGTGCAGCGATGATAGTGCGGTTGTTGGCAGGTGGTCTAATTGTGGCGTGTTGTGGATGCAGCACTGCCAACATGCATACGGACGTTGCAAGTACAAAGTGGCGTATGGAGAATTTAGAACAGCGTTTTCTCGATTTCAGGGAAAAAGCTGCAATACGTGAAGCCGGACTCTCAACACGAATCGCAAAACTGGAAAAGCAACTGGGATTGCCAGTCGCATCGCAAGTGGGGGTGCAGTCATCTTCATTGCAAATTACATCCGATGTGCGTGTGTTTTCCGGTTCAGCAGGGAATGATGCACTTTCTTCTGATGTCGTAAGTAAAAAAGATATTCCTGCCATAGCTGCAGAAACAAAGAGTGAAGAGCCAGAGCTTGGAACTTCACAAAAACAAGCAAGCGTACAAGCAGCTCCAGTGAGCCAGCCTGCAGCTGTTGGAACAACAGGTCGGGAGCATCCGTTTACCGTAGCTAAAGCGGGAAGTTCGCCTGACATTGTGTCGCCACAGAAACCTACAGTTGAAAAGCCTGTTGCAGCAACGGTTATAAAGAAGACGGTTTCTTCAACTCCTGTAAAAAAAGTTTCCTCACCGTCTCACGCAGTTGCCAAAAGTTCTTATCAGCCCGTAAAAAAAGCGGTCTCACCCGTGGGAGTAAAAAACGGTGCTGCATCAATGTACAAACATGGGTTGCAGCTCTTAAATGACGGGGATTATCTTAAAGGGCGAGAGCGACTTGAAGAGTTTCTCACAGAATTTCCAAATAGTACTTTGGTTCCTAATGCGGTCTACTGGGTCGGTGAATCCTTCTATTCTCAGAAAGACTATCTTGTGGCTATAGATCTGTTTCGCGAAGTGCTTCGCCGCTTCCCTGAGAGTGGCAAGGCCAAGGCTGCTATGTTGAAAATAGGATATTCCTACAAACGGTTGGATGAATTTTCTCAAGCACGACGTCATTTACTCAAAGTTGTTGAAAAGTATCCTACATCAAACGAAGCGCGTTTAGCGCGAACTATGCTTTCCGGTATCTAAGAATTTATGAACAAACCCTCTGTAAGCTGCCTTGGAACGTTGTCTGAAGAAAGGCGCGAAGATTTTTGGGCGTCTTTGGCATTACGGTACACCAACGGTATTGGATGCCGCACTGCAAAACGATTACTAGTCGAATACGGTTCTGCCAGTGCTGCAATGAAAGACATTAAGAGCTGGTCGTCACGTGCTTCTATTTCTGCACGCGTTGTACAGGCGGTACTGAGTAATCAATGGCGCGAGGCTGCTCGAAAAGAGTGGGATAATGCCGGACAGGTTGCATGTGAAGTGCTGCTGTGGGCAGATGAAGAGTATCCGGAGTTGTTACGTGAAATTCCTGATCCACCACTTTTTCTGTATGCCAAAGGGGATGTTTCCTTACTGAAAAATCCTTCCATCGGGGTAGTTGGATCACGACGCTGTTCCAAGGACGGGATTCGTACGGCAGAAATGCTTAGTCGAACATTATCCGCTTCAGGAGTAACCACCGTTTCCGGTTTAGCTCGCGGCATAGACTCAGTTGCCCATTCTCACGCACTTTCAGCGTGGGGGAGCACCGTTGCTGTTTTGGGAACCGGAATTTCGCATGTGTATCCTCCTGAGAACAGCCAGTTGTTTTTTGATATAGCAGAACATGGTGTCATTGTTTCGGAGTTTTCTCCTAATATGCCACCCGAAGCACGCAATTTTCCTCTCCGAAATCGTATTATCAGCGGCCTGTCATTAGGAGTGCTTGTTATTGAAGCAGCTCCAAAAAGTGGAAGTTTAATTACAGCTCGCCATGCTCTTGAGCAAGGGCGGGAGGTGTTTGCTGTGCCGGGGAGAATGCAGTCTTCCGTTTCAACCGGATGTCATGATTTGATTCGTCAGGGGGCAACGGCCGTCTTCTCTTGTGATGATATTCTTGTATCTATCGCACCGTTGCTCGGAATTTCGCTTGATAATTTTACCAGATCGGGAGATAGCGCGGTTGTGCGATCTTCTTCGCAGCCTTCTGTTGTCGCTCCGGTTCCTGAGATTCCGAACCTGCAGGTGCAACAAGCAGGAAAAGATGAGGAAGAAGCTGTAGCGAAAGAACCTCAAGAGGGTATTACTGCCAATGAAGATGAAAACACTGTGAGTGAACAGTTGTTATCGCCTGGATGTTCAGTACGGGCTGGTGATGAAATATCAGCAAGCTGTGCAGATACATCGATTTTTCCTGACAAGGGAGACGTGACTGCTTCCTTATCGTCAATCGAAGAGCAGTTACGTGCGATTCCAGAAGTCATTGAGATTCCTTTAAGCCCTGTTGAGGCGGCAGAGCTAGAAGACTCAGAGGATTCCCCCGAACAGGATAATGGCGAAGAGTACTCTCATCCTGAAACTGAAGAATATACTGATGACGAGATAGTTCTTCCGAAAGCTAAGCTGCGGGTTCATGCAGATGTTTTACCTCTTGATCAGAAGCAGGTTGATCCAACGGCCTCTTTGGAAGACCAGATTCTTACACTGTTGACTGGAGAAGAGTCAGTACACATCGATGTCTTGAGTCGGATGTTGTCAGTTTCTACTTCTCAAGTGAGTACAGCGCTTCTTATGTTGGAAATCAGCGGGCTAGTAAAACAGGTTCCCGGAATGAAGTACCAAAAAGTATAGCAAAAGATTTTGTTGTCTTGATGGTACAGCGCATAGTGTTTTGGCAAGCACTGTAATGCGGCTTGATGAGTCCACAAACTGGACGGAGAAAATGATGTTTGCAGATGATACGTTTGATGGCGAGTTGCCGGAACTTCCAGATATGGCAGAGATGTACATAGGCCATTTGAGTATTGAAAAAGGGTATTCAGGGGCAACTGTAGAAGCGTATGCCCGTGATCTTTTTCAGTTTGAAACGTATCTTCACAGAACGCAAAATACGCTGGATGCGCCTGAAAAAGTAAAGCGTGAGCATATTCGTGGTTTTTTGGCTGAGCTTCATCGAGTGCAGATCGGTAAAACATCAATGGGGCGAAAGCTGTCAGCATTGCGCGGTTTTTTTAAATATATGGCAAAGCGTAAGTTGATTCAGAATATCCCAACTGAAGGCGTACGAAATCCTAAGGCACCGCAGAAACATCCTACCGCATTAAATGTTGATCAAACTTTTGAAGTTCTCAACAAAAAGAAACAAATGGTAGCAGAATCTACCCGTAAACGTGCCTTTAAAGAAGAGCAACTTCTTCGTGATCTGGCTCTTGCGGAGCTGCTTTATGGTTCCGGTCTGCGTATCTCAGAAGCCTTGCGTCTTAATATTCACGATATTAATGCCAACTCTGGTATTGTCAGAGTTATGGGGAAGGGCGAAAAAGAGCGTGTTGTCCCCCTTTCCGATACAGCAAAAGAGGCGATGAACGCGTGGGTTTCTGTCAGGGATAAATTAGATCCAACAGGGCAGGAAGCAGCGCTGTTCTTAGGTGCTCGTGGCGGCAGACTGAATCGGCGTCAGGCAGCAAGGCTTATTGAAGATCTTTGCAAGCGGGTTGGACTTCCTCAGGCGGTATCGCCGCACAGTTTACGGCATTCTTTTGCAACTCATCTTTTGGAAGCCGGAGCAGACATGCGCAGTGTTCAGGAGCTTCTTGGACACGCAAGGCTGACAACAACTCAGCGTTACACGCATCTTACTATCGCCAAGCTTGTAGAGGTGTACGACAAAGCGCATCCCGGCGGGAAGAAATAATTTTAGTATTGATTTTTTGGGGGAGGGGTGTCTCCGACGGGCAAGGCGGGCTCCACCCCCTTGCATCCCTCGCAAAGGGACACTGTCCCCTTACCCCCTTATAGGTGGGATGTTTTTTGAATTCATTAGGGTAATTCGTTCGTGTAGTGGAGCAAACGAGATCCGCAGTTCTTATTTAGCACGTCATAAAAAAACGCCTGTTGGCTACAGCTACTTGGTGCTGTAAACAACAGGCGT
>NZ_JADMLB010000041.1 GCF_015482765.1 Halodesulfovibrio sp. | reverse complement strand
ACGCCTTCTCGTCGGAGTGGAATGCATTGAGAAGATTTTCCAGATCGTCAATGTCCCGAAACAACTCTATATTAACGCCGAGAACCCATTCAGGGCGATGGGCAAAGGCATTGTCCAGAACATACATGCGTTGGTTACGCATAGGCCGCCCGTAGGGGATGCTGTTCCAATTAGGCATGGTTTCCACAATGGGGTGTAACACCGACCAGATGGAAGTTTTAGTTGCTCTGCCAAGACTTACGGTGGTCATTTGCGGTGCAAGCCTGCGCAACTTGGTTGGAAGCTCTTTAGGAATCTAATCACCACTGAGAAGCGACAGCCTGAGGGAGGCAGAAAGTGTTTTTTCCGTTCCTTCGATATGGGGTACCAGCATTTGCATAAGCGCAGGCGACGGGGGTTCAAATCCCCCTGGGGACGCCAAGCAATTTAAGCTCTTACACGAAAGGGTAAGAGCTTTTTTGTTATTATACGGTTAATGCGCATTGTTTGTGGTGTTTAGGCACAGCTTGTATTTTTATCTATTTCCAGCCGAACTATTCCCTTCTCAAGTAAGTTAGAGAGAGTTCTTTTAAAAGATGCTCCTACTTGCTTTCTTCTTTTTTTCCTAAAAACCAATAAGTCACGCCGAGGCACAGTACAACGAGGCCAATGGCTGCAATATCTTGGGCATTTGTATATTCTAAATCCAGTACGATGATTTTTCGAGCTGCCGCCATGAGGGCGGTTGCCACAACCATTCGAACATGCAGAACGTCTTCGCGTAGGTACATCGTGATGTTTGCAAATATTTCAATTGCGATGAGTACCGCCATGAAAGCACTAAATGTTGCTAAGATGTCGTGAATGTTGAGCAGCATAAAAGGCGGCTCAAGTATGCGTTGGTATAATACCCAAACGACATCAAAAATGCCCCAGATTATGACAAATGTCATGAGTATTGCCAGACACTTGACCGCCAGCCTGATGTTTTTTTCCAACAAATTGATAAGTGGATCTTCTTTACCAAGTATATTGCACTTTTCGCGTAACGTAAGATCTTGGCTCTGCTTTTTTTCGTTATGCATAATATCCTCATGTGACAAGGTGGTAATTCTATATTTATAGCAGACCCGTTATGATTCAGGCAAATTGTTTTGATTATCTTGTTCCTGTCATGAATTCTGATATGCTTTAAGGGATGCCACTTTCACAAGGAGATGACTATGGAATGGTATACTCAATCTCAAGATGAAATATTCAAATCGTTTGATGTAGACTCTAATGGTTTGACTCCTGAACGGGTTGAATCGCTACGTGAGCGTTATGGTGAAAACAAGGTGGGGAAGGAAGAAGATGTTAACTATTGGCGTCTTGCTTTTCATCAATTGAAAAGTCCTTTGATTTTAATATTACTCATTGCTGTTGTCGTTACTCTCGCGCTTGCCGAATATATTGATTCTTTGGTTATTGCAGCGGTTATTCTTTTGAACGGGATTATTGGGTTTGTTCAAGAAGCAAAAGCAGAGCGCAGTGTCCGTTCCTTGCAACAAATGATTACACCCAAAACTATCGTTACCCGTGGCGGTAAAGAGATGGAGATACCAAGCGCCGCGTTAGTTCCAGGCGACATCGTCTCCTTGGTTTCAGGCGCAATGGTTCCTGCAGACGTCCGGTTGTTTGCCGTAACAGAATTGCGAGTTGATGAGTCCATGCTGACGGGTGAATCTGTTCCTGCAATCAAGTCGACTGAAGCTTTAGAAGAGAGCGGTTTATCTCCCGGTGACCAAACCAATATGGTCTTTATGGGCACGATTGTTGTGAATGGCAGGGCAAAAGGTGTGGTTGTCGAAACCGGCGATCGGACAATGCTTGGTATAATTGCTGATACAATCAGGTCAGCAGGCAAAGTTGTTGCTCCGATTCAAGAGAAGATTGAGAAGCTTGCGAGATACATCGGTCTTCTTGTGATGTTATCTACGACCTTACTGTTCTTCTTTGGTCTCTTTTTAGGAACATCTGTAAAAGAGATGTTTTTAACTGCAGTAGCCGCAGCGGTTGCGACAGTTCCGGAAGGTTTACCCATTGTAGTAACGATTGCAATGGCTGTAGGTGTAAAGCGAATGGTGCGGTATAACGCAATCATACGTAACTTACCTGCCGTGGAAACATTAGGTAGCACTACTGTTATTTGTTCCGATAAAACAGGCACTCTTACGGTTAACCGTATGACCGTAACGCAGTTGTTTGATGGAGTTCATGATCTGTCGGTTAGCGGCATTGGTTATGCTCCAGAAGGACAATTTGAAGATTCTCACGGAAATTCTCCTGTGCTGACAGAGGGACAACTTGATGTACTTCGTGTTGGACTGTTGTGTAACGAGTCGAGACTCGTTCAGCGCGATGGTGTTTGGGAAGTAGAAGGAGATCCGACTGAAGGGGCATTAATTGTATCTGCAAAAAAAGCTGGTTTACGGACAGAGCATGAATTAGCAGATTGGCCTCAAAAGGCAATTTTGCCTTTCGAATCAGAGCGTGGGTTTATGGCTACACTGCATGAGAAGGACGGAAAGTCCTATATGTTTGTGAAAGGTGGACATGACCGTTTGATGGAGCTTTGTACAGAGTGTGCGTATAGCGAAGGTTTGAACCGTGATGCCATAATGGAAAAAGCCAGAGAATATGCTTCACAAGGAATGCGTGTTCTCGCCTTTGCTATTAAAGAAATGCCTGAAGGGACAACAGCTATCAGCGATAGTGATGTATCTACCGGCCTCGTTTTTATCGGGTTGCAGGGAATGCTTGATCCTTTGAGACCTGAAGCAATTGAAGCTGTTACAAAATGCCACAATGCAGGTATTCGTGTTGTTATGATTACGGGTGACCATGCAGAGACAGCAACAGCTATTGCACGTAGCTTAGACCTGCAAGGAGCAGAGTCTGGTGCTGTTACTGGTACACAGTTGACTGGCCTCGATGAAAATGAACTGGATGCGATGGTGCGCAGAACGTCTGTTTTTGCACGAATTGCACCTGAGGATAAATTTCGTATTGTTAATGCGTTGAAACGACAAGGCGAGATTGTAGCTGTAACTGGTGATGGTGTGAATGATGCTCCTGCCCTTAAGACTGCACATATCGGTGTTGCTATGGGTAAAGGAGGCACAGATGTGGCACGAGAAGCGTCTGATATGGTTCTTGTTGATGATAACTTCTCAAGTATTTTTCATGCGGTACGTGAGGGGCGCATTGTTTTTGACAACCTTCGTAAGGCCGTTTTCTTCTTACTGCCGACTGGGCTGGCAGCGATCTGGTCCATCCTGTTAACAATGGTTGTGGGTATCCCAATTCCCTATGTTCCAGCACAGTTGCTGTGGGTTAACATTGTAACGAACGGTTTGCAGGATGTGGCTTTTGCATTTGAGCCAGGAGAGAATGATGTTGAAGAGCGTCCTCCGCGCCCTACGCAAGAGGGTATTGTTAGCAGTTTACTCATACAGCGGACAGTGATTGTTAGTGTTTGTATTGCGCTGGGAGTATTTTTCATTTTTACGCACTCATTGAATTCTGGGTATGAGCTTGAAAAATCACGAACCATGGCGATGACTACTATGGTATTGTTCCAGTTTTTCCAGGCTTTCAACTCTCGTTCTGAATACACCTCTGTGTTCAGAATAAATCCGTTTTCAAATAGATTCCTTTTCTTGAGCATGACGTTCGCATTGCTGGCTCAGGTATGGGTTGTTTCTTCTCCTACAATGGAATTTATTTTCCGTACGAGACCATTGAGTTTGGGAGAATGGGGCATGTGTACTTTGATTGCATTCTCGGTTGTTTTGGTCATAGAAACTGATAAATATTTACGACGAAGATTCCGTAATTAATGAAGAAAAAAGCCCCCTGCATGCAGGGGGCTTTTTGTGTCCAGTTTAATTAGGCAAAACATGCGTGTTCAGGGTAGTGATGGCGCATATGTCTGGTCACAAGTACCGGGCAGTTTGCACCGTGCAATACCTTAATAGCGACGCTTCCCATGATTGCTCCTTCAATTGCGGAGTGCCCACGAGATCCCATAACAATCAGGTCACTGTTTATTTTATCAGCAGTATTTAAGATTGTATTACCGGTTTCACCAGCTTTAGCGATGGTATCAACAGTGGCTCCGCATTCCTCCATCATCGCCTTATATTCTTGTAGGATTTCCTCTGCATGACTGGACAGCTCGTCTTTAATAATTTTGAGCCCTCTTCCTGTCAGTAGCTGGCTAATTGGTCCGTAGACATTAAGGATTGTTACTTTGGCACCAGTCTGTACGGAAAGATACGCTGCATACTTAGCTGCATTTTTTGACGAAATTGAACCATCTACTGGAACAAGTATTCTTTGGGGTTTCATCCTGTGCTCCTTGAGGTAATTATTCAATATTTGAGGGTAATGTTATAATTTTACCACACAGGAAATTAACAGCAAGGGAGCAGGGTGATATTGTTCACATGCTAAGACAATCAGTCGTTTTTAACTGGCAACAACAGAAGTTAATGTTGATGTAGTGATATTATCCTAAGATGATTGAAGATTGTTTGATATTCGATATAGTTTGTGTCTTGACTATGTGTTGCTCCTCAATTAGTCGACTTATGTCTATTAGAGGAGGGTAACATATGGATATTGTAAGTAAGTTTTTAGTGTCGCTGGTTGTGGATAAAAACAAAAGGTTTAATAGTCGTCCTTTTCTGATAACTCTATTTGTAGTTGTAACATATTTATTTAGCACGTTTTTATTTCATGATATAAGATTTAGAATAGCTATTCCACTTTTTTGGGGAGGTATACTATTGTATATGGATAGAAACAGAATGCTGCTACAAGGGATTCTGTTTTATCTTGTCACAATACTTTTCTTTATAACAGATACAATTACTTTTGGTTCGCTTCATTCCGCGCACCAAATTAGCTATACCATAATGAATTTCGCATTACTTCTTGTATTATGTATGGGGAATAAATGCTGTGGTCTTATAAAGCATTATATTGCGTTCAGTGTAATTTCTGTGGAGTACATCCTTGTTTTAATTGCAATGGGATACCTCGACTACTATGTGCTGTATAGTGTACCTGTTACAGCAGATGTATTATTAGCAATGATGCAAACAAATTTATTAGAGGCAAGTGAGTACGCAAAAGATCAAATTTCAATATACCTTATAATCCCTTTTTTGCTAATAAGCATATGTTTTATCTTTTTAATAAAGAAAAATGAAAGAATTGAGGCTAAAGTAAGTCGATTAGATTTTTTGCTACTACTTTTTTCTCTCATGTTATTTGGAGTAGTGTATTTTCAAAATGCAAGGTTATTAAATATAAGCAAATTTATTGCTGGGTATCAGAAAGAAGTCGCTGCATTTAAGAGAATGAAAGAAGCACTTTCAAACAATAAAGAAACTTTTACAGCGTACAAAGCTCCTTCACGAACAAATGAAACGTATGTGATTGTAATAGGTGAATCATTAAACAAGTATCATATGGAGATTTATGGTTATCCTAGGCATACTACGCCAAAACAGAAACGAATTCTTCAAGATGAAGGTGCTATTCGATTTGATGCTGTTTATTCAAACCATACACACACTGTCCCGACCCTTCAGTATGCTCTTACAGACGCAAACCAACAGAATAAAAAAAAGCTTTTAGACTCCGTATCACTGCTAGACGTTTTTAAAAAAGCTGGTTTTGAAACATATTGGCTTACTAATCAGGCATTGTATGGATCGTGGGATACTCCTCTATCAGTTATTGGAACGAGTGCAGATCATGTAATTTCTTTGAATAAAAGTTATGGGGAAAAAATAAGGACTCAACGATATGACGAGGACTTAATTCCTTTCTTTGATGAGGTGCTCAAAAAAGTTTCGCATAAGAATAGAGTGATTTTTATCCACCTTATGGGAAATCACGGTTCTTATCGAGAGAGATATCCAGTCGGTGCTGCATATTTTAAAGATGAGTTGCCAGCAAAGCTGTTTGGATCAACACGATCTGAAAAGTGCGTTGTGCGGGTAACAGGTTATGATAATAGCGTGAGGTATAATGATAAAGTTGTGATGGCTCTTTTTGAATTATTTCAAAAACACACCGTAAATACTTCAGCAGCTTTTTTATATCTCTCTGATCATGCAGATGATGTTGTTCAAGGGCGTCGACATGATTCAGGCCGGTTTACATATGATATGACACAAATTCCATTCTGGATGTGGTTTTCACCAGATTACAGAAAGGACTACCGCGAGACATTTACTTGCTTGAGTGGTAATAAAAAGAAGCTGTACTCGAATGATTTTTTATTTGATACGATGCTTGGAATTACCAATTTGAAAAGCGACCATTATAACGCGTATGGAGATATTTCGCGGAAAGACTACTTTCTTCCTGCTTCTACGGCTAAAACAGTGCATGGTACAGTTGCATACGCCAATATTAAGAATAGCTTTTTTTGGTTGCCTGCTAATGTCAACGCGATGAAAGCCCGTCATAAGCGTGTCGGTGTGCAGGAAATCACCACTATTGGAAAACTCAAAGAAGCAGTGTGGTTAGGGTGTTCAAGCGTTGTAATTCCAGTAATATATGAAAATGAAAAAATTTGGATCTGGGGGTCTAAGAATACCGTTACGCTAACGGATCTATTTTCTTCAGATTTTTTTGAGTTGGAAAAAATTGTTTTACAAGTAAAAAATACTACAGGATCAAATGCTGATTCATTTTTTAATGAATTAAATGAAATAAATAAAAAAAATCATTTTAGAGAAAAGGTAATTGTAGAGCTTGAATTACCAACGGAAGATATCTCCATTGGTTTTGGGGCAGGTTGGACAATCGCGTATAATATTGATTCACTATTTTTGCAGAAAAAAAAGTCTATTTTGAGTGGTGTTAGAAAGAATTTAAATAAGCAAACAGTCCACACTGTAGCTGTTTCTAGAAAAAATTTTTCATTGCTGGATAAACTGGTTAGTCAGAGTGTTAAAAAAGACTTTTTAGTTCTGCTTTACGAAGACAATATGCTATCGGCTCCTCATCTAGTAGATTCGGTAATGGCTACAGAAGAATCTGGACATTTAACTGTTGGTTGTCATTATTTTGATTATCCTTCTCGTTTTTCTTTTTAGTTTTACTGTATGAAGGTATGCTATTTTTTAAGCTAATTATTTTGGAATTTTAATGATACTACCCCTGAAGTGATATGCCCCCCCCATTAGGTAGACTGGGTAAGATTGGGTAAATAGCATTTATTATCGGGTTGGTTACAAAAAGAGACAACGTTGTTAATCTACGTTGCCTCTTTTTGTGATGTAGTTACTATGAATTTACGTATATTTTATTTTTTTGATGTCCTGACTAAAGGATGGTGCCAGCATCTGAAGCCGCCTGCATACTGGGTTATCGCGTCAAAAGGTGTTTCGATAACTTCCTGTCCGGCGTTACGCAGGTTTTGAGCAAGTGAATCTAGACCGGTTGAGATCATGATCGTTTTTTCATCAATAACAAGCCCGTTACAGGCTAGTTTCTCTTTTGCATCTGTAAAAGGTACATCAATGAGTTTCCAGTCGTTGAGGAAATCAGGAAGTCCGTCAACAAAGGCTTCACGGCAAATGACTGCTAACCCGGGACGGGGAGTTGCTAGACAGCAATCTAAGTGCAGGAATTTGGGGGTGAGTTTTATTTCGTGTACGGCATACTCTGCACCTAGATATTGTCGTAACCACGCGATTCCTGCACTGTTACTTGCGTTTCCGGAATTACCTACATAAATGTCTTTTCCAAAAAGAAAAACGTCTCCACCTTCCAGGAAGGGCCCCGGTCCCCACGATCCGTCTTTGTCTTCTTTGGTTGGGATTGCCACTGGCATTGAAACAACTTGTGCATTGCTTTCTGCCAACCTATTTGCGATTGCGCTTCTGATACCAAATCGTTCCCGCCGTCTTAGCGGTATAAAGAGTTCTGTTTCGATGTATTTATTTCCTATGACAAGCATTGGGTCTCGCGGAAAGAATTGAATGACACTAGGTGGAAAAATTCGAGAAAGGTAAGCATTTTCGTCGGAGGTTACTTTGTTTGGACGATGTACAGTGACACCTCGTTTCTTCAAGATAGTTATCGCAGTATCCATTTGTTCACTGGCCTTGGCGAATGTCTTGGGGTCTGCTTCCTCTAAGGTTTTTCCAAGGTTTGCTTCAAAGAATTTTATCCCTTCTGTTGGCGCATAATTATAAACAACATCGGGTAATTTTTTGGGGATCACCAGATTTGGAATTCCGCAAACAACCTCTTTAAGAGTTCCCCATTCATAATGAACTGACACGGCATGTTCCTCATTAGGCATCTTGGTTGTAGATTGTGCAGCCTGAGCTTTATTGGCGAACGAGAATCCAGTGGCTGCGACAGCAGTTGTTAATAAAGATTGTTTACAAAAATTGCGTCGCGACGGGCTGTGACGTATGTTTTTTACCCTCATTACTTTTCTCCACGTTCTTTGCACTTTTTCCAAACTGCTTTCCCTTCACCTTCAGATGCCTGTGCTGCTAAGTCCGCACACATTGGAGTTGTAAAGTCTTCAATGTCAGACATAGAAAAACGGATGTCGTTATACGTCTCAAGATTTCTGAGTTTAAAAGAACCGGTGTCCAGATTGTACACGTATTGTATCCAAGTGGAGTAAGGAGCTTGGGTTGAAGGATCTAAGATTTCTTGAGGCACAAGGGCGCCTGCATCAAATGTACTTTGAAGTTTGGCTTCCGTTTGAGGCCAGTTAAGGCCTTTCCAGCCTTTTTGATTTTTGGTTGTCCATATTAGCCGCAGGTTTCTGTCCTTTGAGCTGATGCTCGAAGGTATTTTTTTTGAAACATCAGGATCTTCTAAATCAAATTGTGCAACGTATGCTCTGTGATCTTGCTGTAAGGGAGAGTTCGCCATAACTCGAAGATCTTCTTCTCCATGATGGACAATTACTTTTCCCCCTTTATTGAGCTGGATGAGCATAATGTCACCAGTCTTATCTTGAACTGAGAAATGTAATCCGTGTTTTCCTGCTTCAGGCAATTCCGAATTCCAAGCTATTTGAAATTTTCCTGCTTCAAATGCTTTTTTAGCTTCTTCAACAGTTGCAAAATTTTCTGCAAAATAGCTAACAACATCAGCCATATTTACAGCTGGAGCACCTGTGTCTTTGTATTCACCTATGAAGGGTTTAGAGGTGTCCATATAGAGTACAGAAGCACTGAGGCCCTGATCGTTGATTGCTTCAGCAGCAGTGCCATGAAAAACATCATGCTCTTCTAACGATACGGATTGGTACTTACTTACCCATGTTGCAGGAACATTGTATTCTGGAACGGGGCGAGTTTTTCTTTTCTCATTTTTAGGGTGCACACGGGCGATTGTTCCAAGCTTTTTATCCCAATCCAGTGTTCTGACAACACTTTCACCGTGATCGGTTGTAATAAGAATTCGAGAGCAGGCTATTGCTGAGCTGTACCATATTGAACAGCTTAGGATTGTAATAAAGAGAGTTGTCAAAAATCTTACCAGAGACATACACTCCTCCTTTCATTTTTAGGAATATTTTCTCAGCTTTTTGTACCTGCGCAAGGATAAGGTCTTGAGGAATGAGTGGGAGGGAGTACTAGTGATGTGCTTAACTCTTTTGATGGGAATACCTTTGTTGTGCGTAAACTGCCTTACGCGAAGTTATCATTATGCTGAGTCTGGGGGCTACGTATACTTTTGCAGTATTACTTTTATGACTTAGGAGAACTGCAATGTGTAAATGGTTTGGCAGGTTACAGTGTGTATTACATACCTTCGTTTTTGTATTGATATCTGTTTGCTGTGCTTCAGCTATGACGGTGCATGTTTTTTCCGAGAAGACCCCTGTAGTTCAAGCTGAAGTTGTCTTGTGGCAAGTTGTAGCAGACGGAACTCCTAAGAAGCTTGAAGCTGGAAAGACTGATTTGCAAGGGAGGGTGACATTTTCAGAGCATCCTTCAAGTCCTGATCGCCCGCTATACCTAGTCAGTTCCGCTGGCAAGATAGACAATAAGAACGTTGGTGCATTGACGTTACTGGCGATTCTTCCATCGTCCTCCATTCAGGAGGTTGTCGTAAACGAACTGACAACCATTGGTTCCATCTGGCCGAATGCACAGCAATTTGATGCAAAACAAGGGCTCAGTGGCTCTGTTAACGGAGTGAAAATTGGCTCTGCACAAGTTCCCAATTTGGTAGATGTTTCCACTGGGCGCTTTGGAAAGACTGTTTTGAACGGAGAGAACCTGACATTCTCAGAAACAGTTGCTCGTATGAATACATTAGCAGCGCTGGTTAGCTTGTGCGGAAGTAATGAAAAGAAGGGACGTTGTAACGAGTTTCTTTCTGTAAGTGGCGCCAGTGATACCCTTGAGGCATTGCTGCTTGTGGCGCGGACTCCTTACCAGAATACCAACGTGTACTTCGATCTTTTTGCAAAGGCGTATCCATACCCTGAAGGTGAGGGGCGTCGAGCTACGAGCTTTTTGCCTTATTTAAGTTATGTCCCTAACGACTTCTCTTTAATGGTTCGCTTTAGCGGTGGCGGGGTTTATTCACCGGGGAGAATGATGTTTGATACCAACGCGAATCTTTGGAGCGGACAAAACTGGATGCCTGGTTCACAGTCTGGATTGAATACTTCCATTGGCGGTGGTGTTGCGCGACTTGCGCCGGACGGGTCAAGTCTTTCTCCTGATCTTGTTGGTTATAACGGACAGGGAATAGACGGAATTGGTTGGGGGACAACAGTATCTTTAGATAAAGTATGGGTTGCTGGATTTAATAAAAAAATCGGTGTGTTCGATTTAAACGGAAAACCCCTTGGACCTGCAAAAGTAAATGGTTCTATTGGAATGCTGCAAGGAGTAGCAACAGCGCAAAATGGTGACGTTTGGGTGTGTGATTACCAAAAGGATCAGCTAATACGATTCCCTGACGGAGATCACACAAAAGGTGAGATTGTAAAGGTTGACGGATTGCGAGGGCCTTTTGCAGTAGTGATAGACAGCAAGAACATTGTTTGGGTTACGAATGCAGCTTCCGACACGGTAACGCGTTTCCCTGCAGATGATGTAAAGCAGGCGAAGCAGATTACCGTAGGAGTTTCACCGCGTGGAATAGCGGTAGACTCTATGGGGAATGTTTGGGTCGCAGCGAACCTTTCCCCTGGTTACCCCCTGCCTAAGATTCCTAAGGGAACAGGCATTATGGAAGAATTCAGGATTTCTATTGAGAATTTATTAGCTAATGAAAGCAAGATCCCAGTTACAGGAAATGTGACAATGCTTAGCTCAAGTGGGGAAGTTGTAAAACCGAATCTACTGAACGGTGAGTTGTACTGTGGATGGGGCGTAAGCATCGATGGTGTGGATAACGTATTTGCTTCGAATTTTATGGGAACTGGTTTTATGCATGTTTGTGGTGCAGCAGAAGGAGTGTGCCCAAAAGGTAAAAAAGCTGGAGAGTTAATCCATGCATATCAAAGTGGTATTTTACAGGAAGTTACAGATACCATGATAGATGATGCTGGTAATGTTTGGGTTGCAAACAACTGGGATGTTATCGATGCGTTGATTCGAAAAGACCCTGATAGAAGAACCGCGACATCTGGAGGCGGTACGGGGATTGCCGTGGTGTATGGTATCGCTAAGCCGGTGAAAAATCCGCTTATTGGTGTTGTGCGTAAGTAGTTGAGTAGTTTTGTTTTTGTACAAATATGGTTTGTTGTCTGTAATCAGAAGGCGCTTCGGCATAGTATGCTGAAGCGCCTTTTTTGTAAGTATGAAGTTTTTTAATAGCAGCTAGTGTGAGTTTGCACGAGATCTGAAGCTGTTACTCCGTCGCTCTGCTGCGAACGATACGAAGTTTATTCAATCGGTAATCGCTTTGCGAGATTTCATAGACATCGTCTTCCCATGTCGCATCAAGCTCGAAGATATGCCAAGTTAACCCTTCAGGGAGTGTTCCTTTTTGAAGTAATACTTTTAACCCTTTTTGTGCAGCGGAGATGGAGGGGTAAACCTTTCCGCCACCGTAGCTTCCGTCTTTTTCTAAAAAGGATTGAGGGAAAATATCAGGAACATTTTCTGCCTGAATAGGTCCAAGCTTTACAGGGGGCTTACCTTTAGCAAGTGCAATATCGTAACTGGAGTCCCCTATGGTGTATACTTTGGCGCACAACCCTTGATGGGGAAAGAGCAGGGTGAATCCACAGAAGAATGAAAGAAGCAGTGCAAGATATAGGTTGGAGCGATGTTTCATATTTCGTCCTTTGTTTTACGTGTGTGACAGTGTAATTTCTGCTGCCGTAAAGGGGGACGTAGGTGTAAGGTTGCTACTTACTATAGTTTGAAATGCAAAACACCTGATGTTCCGTTAAATATTGACGGCGAATTACGCTGTGTTGACGCTATTACAGTCTGTAAACTGCCTGTAGAGCATTGAAAGCATAATCAATACTCTGTAACGGTCTGATTGTCCTTTAGAAATTTTAAGATCGAAAAAAGGATTGTCACTTTTTGTGGCTATGTACTGTGTTTTTTATAGAGACATAATTGTTGTGAAGGTGCTTCTGCATGTATCTGTAGAGGCCTTTTTTTATGTATTAGTTAGTTGCACAAAGAGTTTGAGAAGTCTGTTTTTGGATGTTTGAAGCGGAAAAGCAGAAAAATAAGTCTGAATAAGAAATAAATTTTAATAACTATCTGATAGAAAAGGATTAATTTGGGAAAGTTCTTTTTCCTAAGAAAAAACTTGACCTTCCCCTTAGGGGGCAGGGCTACGTTTACGCATACTCAAAAAAGGTTCGCGAATATTTCGCGAAAAAATCTTTACTATTTTAGGTGGTTACTTTTTTATCCTGCGTAAGAATTATCTTCGGTTACTCATTTCAGCATCTATCAAAAGTGAATTTGATCAAAAGCTGAAGGCTATTACATGAAGATAACCTTTACTTCACACTGATTTCTTTCTGTTTCTATAGGTAGGGATACAAACCCTTTTGTACTTAAAAGGAGATCTGTGCTTTTTGCATACGTTTCTTTTTGAATACAACGAGTTGCTGTAGTCGAGCTGCATAAGAGTAGACAGGAGATTCGTGGAATTATGTAGAAGAGCGGCTTGTGCTGCTTATTACTACATGGATTTCGACGGACAGTGCCAGAAGGAGCACGCAAATAACAATGTAACAGATAGTAAGGGAGAGTATGACATGAGTAAAAACGATGCGTTAGGCATGGTTGAGACGAAAGGGCTGGTTGGTTCCATTGAAGCTGCCGATGCCATGGTGAAAGCTGCAAACGTTACCCTAGTGGGCAGAGAAACCATTGGTGCAGGTCTGGTTACTGTTATGGTTCGCGGTGATGTGGGAGCTGTTAAAGCTGCTACGGACGCCGGTGCTGCCGCCGCTCAGCGTGTAGGAGAGCTTCTCTCTGTTCACGTTATTCCTCGTCCGCATTCGGATGTTGAAACTGTTCTCCCTGCTCACGCTTCTAAATAAAAAGCAGATACTGTCCTATTCTTCAGGTTGTTCCTGTAAGTGCTGAACTTTTACGGATGCGCTGACTTCCGTTTTATCAGCTGGAAGCCGTACGCTGTTTTTTATCCCAAAAGTCTGCCCTAGGGGTAAGTTTCTAATAACTCACTCTTTTACAGCAGAGTCAACCATAACAAAGGAGAATATTCCATGCGTTACCGCGGTGAAAATGCATTGGGTCTCATTGAAACTCTGGGCATGGTTCCAGCGTTATACGGAGCAGACTCCATGCTCAAAGCTGCAGATGTTGAGCTGATCTCTTACGAGAACATCGGTTCTACTCTTGTTACCGTCATGGTTAAAGGTGATGTGGCAGCGGTTCAGGCTGCTGTGGAAGCAGGTGCGGCAGCAGCAGCACGTATTGGTACTGTAACTGCGAAAAACGTGATGGCACGTCCTGAGCCGAGAGTCGGCGATATCGTATCTGTGCATGATGTTGATGTGGAGTAAGCGGAATGAGTAGAGCAAGCGCACTTGGTTTAGTTGAAGTTTTTGGTCTCGTGTATGTGCTGGAAGCAGCAGATGCAATGCTTAAAGCAGCGAATGTTGATCTTGTCGGTTACGAAAACACCGCATCCGGCTACATTTCCGTACTGGTACAGGGCGACGTATCTGCATGTAACTCCGCAGTAGAAGCCGGTGTCGGTGCGATTGAAAGAATGGGTGCTGAGGTTCACAGCTCCATTGTTATTCCTTCACCACATCAGGATATTTACAAAATTACAGATCGTTACTCTTTGGAAAAGCTGCTTCCATATAAATAGCTGTTAGGTTTTTCAGGAACGATTGTAGCTGGTGGGAGTGCCTTTGATGACAATTATAGACAATGATTTGCTTTCAATACAGGAAGCCAGAATTTTAGCGGAAAATGCTTACGAAGCGCAAAAGTTGCTTGGTGCATTTACGCAGGAAAAGCTGGATGCCATTGTTGAAAGCATGGCCGATGCGCTTGAGCAGCATACTCAGGCTCTTGCCGTTATGTCTTATGAAGAAACAGACTACGGCGATTGGCAGCACAAGCTTATTAAGAATGAATTTGTTTGTGGCTTTGCACGCAGATCCTTAAGGGGCATGCGTTGCGTAGGTATTATCGGTGAAGACCGCGAAAAACAGACAAAAGACGTCGGGGTTCCTGTAGGGGTTATCGTTGCGTTGTGTCCGGCTACCAGTCCGGTATCAACCACCATCTACAAAGCACTGATTGCCATTAAGTCAGGCAATGCCATTGTCTTTTCTCCGCACCCGCGAGCACAGAAAACAATCAGTAAGACTCTTGAGATTATGATTGAGGCTGCCCACAAGGCCGGTCTTCCAGAAGGGGCGCTGGCGTACTTGAATACAGTTGCCCCTAGCGGAACCGAAGAATTGATGGGGCACAAAGCAGTCTCGCTCATTCTGAATACCGGCGTTCCCGGCATGCTTGAAGCTGCAAGTAAATCCGGTAAGCCGTTTATTTACGGCGGAGCAGGGAATGGTCCTGCATTTGTTGAACGCACTGCGGATATTCAGCAGGCAGCTAAAGATATTATCGCCAGTAAAACGTTTGACCACGGTGTTGTTTCAGCAGCAGGTCAGTCCGTTGTTGTCGACGGATGCGTTGCAGCAGAGGTGAAAAGCGCGTTGCAAAGCAACGGTGCATATTTCATGTCTGAAGATGAAGCTGGCAAGCTTGGTTCTTTACTTTTCCATAATGACGGAAAACCGAATCATGATTTGATTGGGATACCGGCCGTCAAAATAGCACATAAAGCCGGTTTTTCAGTACCGGATAACACCACTGTATTAATCGCAGAACGCAAGTATGTTTCTGAATTTGATCCATACTCCCGCGAGAAACTGTGTCCTGTTCTTGGCTTTTATATTGAGCCTGACTGGATGCATGCATGCGAAAAATGCATAGAGCTGCTGCTTAGCGATCGCTGCGGGCACACTCTGGTTATCCATTCTAACGATGAAGATGTGATTAATCAGTTTGCGCTGAAAAAGCCGGTAGGCAGGGTGTTGGTAAATACACCGGCGGCATTCGGCAGCATGGGCGCAACAACTAATCTGTTCCCTTCCATGACGCTGGGCAGCGGTTCAGCTGGTAAGGGCTTTACATCAGATAACGTATCGCCAATGAACCTGATTTATGTGCGTAAAGTCGGATACGGCGTGCGCAGTGTGGAATCAATCGGCGCTGAGATTTTTCAGAAAGATACACCGGCGGCAAAAGTTGTCGAACCGGCATCAACCACCCTCAGTTCCAGTTCATTGCAGGCAGTACATCGCATTTTGAAAGAGGCTATTGGAGAGCTCTAATGCTGACAATTAACTCTGAAAGATTTCTAATATAAGTGAGGTTGTAGTGGATATTCGGGATTTATCTAATAAGCTTGCAGAAGCTACTAAAAACATGACTCCGGAAGAGCGTGCTTCTTTGCAGAAAATGTTTGAAGAAGTAACTGAAGATGTTCTGAAACGTCAGGCTGTTCAAGGCTCAACTGCTCAGTACACTCCACCTACACATGGTACAGAAATTCCTGATGGTCCTACTGATCGTCAGGTACGTTTGAGAGAAAACTTCCTCAAGCAGGTACCTACCATTACCACTCACCGTGCTCGCGCTATTACTAAAATTGCGAAAGAAAACCCGGGCATGCCTAAAATTTTGCTTCGCGCAAAATGCTTTAAGCATTGTTGTGAAACTGCTCCGCTTGTTATCCAGAATGACGAACTTATCGTTGGTGCACCTTGTGGCGCGCCACGTGCCGGTGCATTTTCTCCGGACATCGCATGGCGTTGGCTTGCTGATGAGCTTGAGACCATCGGTACTCGCAGTCAGGACCCGTTCTTCATTTCTGAAGAAGATAAAAAGATCATGCGTGAAGAGCTGTTCCCGTTCTGGGCTGGCAAATCCGTTGATGAGCATTGTGAAGACCAGTACCGCGAAGCTGGCTTGTGGGAACTTTCCGGTGAATCTTTTGTTTCCGATTGTTCTTACCACGCAGTAAACGGTGGCGGTGACTCCAACCCTGGTTACGACGTTATTCTGATGAATAAGGGTATGCTTGATGTTCAGCGTGAAGCAAATGAACAGCTTGCAACGCTTGATTACAAGAACCCTGAAGACATCGAAAAAATTTACTTCTACAAGTCACTCATTGATACCGCTGAAGGTATCATGATTTATGCACGTAGACTTTCTGAGTACGCAGCACAGCTTGCACAGCAGGAAACCAATCCTCAGCGTAAAGCCGAGCTGATGAAGATTTCTGAAGTGAACGCTCGTGTTCCTGCGCACAAGCCAACCACATTCTGGGAAGCTATTCAGTCTGTTTGGACTATTGAATCCCTCCTTGTGGTTGAAGAAAACCAGACTGGTATGTCTATTGGTCGTGTGGACCAGTACATGTACCCGTACTACAAAGCCGATCTCGAAGCTGGCCGCATGACTGATTATGAAGCATTTGATCTTGCCGGTTGTATGCTGATTAAGATGTCTGAAATGATGTGGATCACTAGCGAAGGCGGTTCCAAGTTCTTCGCCGGTTACCAGCCGTTTGTTAACATGTGCGTCGGCGGTGTTACCCGTGACGGTCTTGATGCAACAAACGATCTTACCTACCTGCTGATGGATGCTGTTCGCCACGTTAAAGTGTACCAGCCATCCCTCGCTACCCGTGTTCACAACAAGTCTCCACAGAAGTACCTCCAGAAGATTATTGAAGTAATCCGTGCTGGTATGGGCTTCCCTGCAATTCATTTTGATGACACCCACATCAAAATGATGCTTTCAAAAGGCGTATCCATTGAAGACGCTCGCGACTACTGCCTCATGGGTTGTGTAGAACCGCAGAAATCCGGTCGTCTCTACCAGTGGACTTCAACTGGTTACACCCAGTGGCCTATTTGTATTGAACTTGTTCTGAACCACGGTGTGCCTCTTTGGTACGGCAAGCAGGTTTGTCCTGATATGGGCGACCTTAAGCAGTTCCAGACTTACGAGCAGTTTGAAGATGCTGTTAAAGCACAGATCAAATACATCACAGAGAAAACAAGCATTGCGACTGTTATCTCTCAGCGTGTTCATAAAGAGCTTGCTCCTAAGCCGCTTATGTCCATCATGTACGAAGGTTGTATGGAAAACGGCCGCGACGTTTCTGCGGGCGGTGCGATGTACAACTTTGGTCCGGGCGTAATCTGGAGTGGTCTTGCTACATACGCAGACTCAATGGCTGCTATTAAGCGCCTTGTGTTTGATGAGAAAAAATACACTCTTGAGCAGCTCAACGAAGCTCTTAAAGCTGACTTTGTCGGCTTTGATCAGATTAAAGCAGACTGCCTTGCAGCTCCTAAATTCGGTAACGATGACGACTACGCAGACCTTATTGCGGCAGACCTCGTAAGCTTTACTGAAGCTGAGCACCGTAAGTTTAAAACTCTCTACTCTGTATTGAGCCACGGTACTCTGTCCATTTCCAACAACACTCCATTCGGTCAGCTTACCGGCGCTTCCGCTGGTGGCCGTCGTGCATGGATGCCGCTTTCTGACGGTATCAGCCCAAGTCACGGCGCAGATTTCAAAGGCCCTACAGCTATTATTAAATCTGTTTCCAAAATGGCTAACGACAGCATGAACATCGGCATGGTGCATAACTTCAAGCTGATGTCCGGTCTGTTGGATACACCGGAAGGTGAGCAGGGCATCATCACCCTTATCCGTACAGCAAGCATGCTCGGTAATGGTGAAATGCAGTTTAACTACCTTGATAACGATGTTCTTCTCGATGCTCAGCAGCATCCTGAAAACTACCGTGATCTTGTTGTACGTGTTGCAGGTTACTCAGCATTCTTTGTTGAGCTTTGCAAAGACGTACAGGACGAAATTATCAGCAGAACCATGCTGAAAGAAATCTAGCCAGACGGGGTTTGAGTACACATGACTACTAATTCAGACATGATTGAAAGAAAGGGAATTATCTTCAACGTACAGAAGTACAATATGTACGATGGGCCTGGAGTAAGAACCCTCGTGTTTTTCAAGGGATGTCCGTTGCGTTGCAAGTGGTGCTCAAACCCCGAAGGTCAGAAGCGCAAGTTTCAAATCCTGTATAAGCAGGATCTCTGCGTCAATTGCGGCATGTGTGCTTCTGTATGCCCTGTGGGACTCCATTCTATGGGAGCGGGCGGCACTCTGCATCAGATGTCAGAGAGCATTGACTGCATTGGTTGCGGGAAATGCGAAGAAGTCTGTGCTGCATCAGCACTTTCCGTCGTTGGTGAAAAGAAGACCACCTCAGAGGTGATGGATATTGTCGAAGAAGACAGAGCCTTCTACGAGATGTCCGGCGGTGGTGTTACTTTAGGCGGTGGGGAAGTGCTGATGCAGCCGGAATTCGCCACAAACGTTTTGATGACCTGTAAGCAGCGGGGCATCAACACTGCCATTGAAACCTGTGGTTATGCCAAGCAGGAAGCAGTGCTTAAAGCTGCTGAGTTCGTAGATCTTTTCCTCTACGACTTGAAGCATATCGATTCAGATAAACATTACGAACTGACAGGCGTGCGTAACGAAACCATTTTACAGAACGTGACGGCATTGCTTGAAAAGCGTCACAACGTGAAAATTCGTTTGCCGCTGATGAAAGACGTTAACGATGCACCGGAAGATATTGAGGGGCTTATCGCTTTTCTTAAACCGTTCCGTGATCGTAAAAATTTCAAAGGTGTTGACTTACTGCCATACCACAAAATGGGTGTGAATAAATACAATCAGCTTGGCTGGGAGTATCAGATGAAGGGTGAGTTCGCATTGAGCGATGCTGATCTGGAACGGATAGAAAACCAGTTTAAAGCGCATGATTTCAACGTGACAGTAGTTCGACACTAGGTGCTTGCCTCGCGTTGTTTACATACATCGCAATTCACCCGAAGCAGCGTCGTAAGAGAAGGTATTACCATGCAAAGTAATCAGTCCCGTGAATTGGAACGTATCATTCAGGAAAGCGTTCCCGGGAAACAGGTCACAATCGCCCACGTCATAGCGGCGCCGATGCAGGACATCTATGAACGTCTTGGTGTTGAAGAAAAAGGCGCGCTGGGGATTTTAACACTGTCTCCTTTTGAAACCGCGATTATTGCTGCTGATATTGCAACAAAGACAGCAGACGTTGAGATCGGTTTTTTAGATCGCTTTACCGGCTCAGTTGTTCTTACCGGAAGTGTTGAGAGTGTGGAAACTGCACTGCAAGCTGTTGTGGATGTTTTAGCCCGTAATCTAGGCTTTTCAGCCGGATCGGTAACTCGTTCTTAATCGATTCAGTATGATACGGCGAAGGATAATGCTCGTAGGGGCAACCGGTAGCGGGAAGACTTCCCTTGCTAATGTACTGAATAACTATGGTGACGGAACTGACGTCCATTTCGAGGGCTGTCTTGCCCATCAAAAAGGTCAGGAAGTTCGTTACGGGAAACATACTATTGATGTTCCCGGTGGATATTTTGAAAATCCATGGATGTACAATCATCTGATTGCCTTGGCGCAAAATCATGCTTTTCATGTGTTGTTTGTTATGGGGCAATCTCAAAGGTCTGTGGCAGGTGCTCCGGGGTTGGCTACAGCGTTTACCTGTCCGGTTACAGGTGTGATTACCCAGAGTGATGTACATTCTGAAAATAAAAATTTTTGTTTAAAGCAGCTTCGACACTTCGGCGTATCGGAACCTTATTTTTCTGTCAGTGTGGCTGATGGAACAGGGATTTCAGAATTAATAACGCATTTGTTTTGATGCTGCTTGTCATGTGATGACATACCCGCATGTTTCTGCGTCATGATGAATAGACTTAGTTTAAGATTTCATAGTGTTATGTAATCTCTGTACGTGAACTAAGCGATATTATGAGCAGTTTCAGTGTGTGAAAGGAACAGTAGATGAAGTTTATTACAGAAGACGACCTTCGCGCTTTATATAGAAAAGATGCTTTTACGGACTTCAACGTGACGAAGGACGAAAAGCTCACGCCGGGTGCGCGTCAGTTTTTAACCGACAGAAGGATTACCATCCTTGCTGACGGTGTTCCTACTGATACGACAGAGTCTTCTACCTCTACATTTTCGCAGACATCAGTAACCGAAACAGTTGTTGAGCCGGAACCGGCTGTGAATGATTGGCGGACGATGCGTCTGCGCTCAGAACTAACATCCATTACGAATTCCTTTTTGCTTATTGCCTGCGAATTGCAGGCTCGCGACATCAGACTTTCCCAAAGTGTCGCTGCTCTTGAGCAGGACGTTGCAGCCATGCTGACCGTTCTTGATGATGGCGTTTCGTTACAGGACTTGGACTGTGAAGAGTGCCACGGCATTACTAAAGCCAATTTCTCCAGTCCGCTGGCTGATTGTTTTGCAATTACTTCAGAGCACATGCTGCCCCCTAATGGGAAGGAAGTTCTGCTTCTGAATCAGCTTCGTTGCTCAATGTATAGGTTCGAAGCAATTCTTGCTGAATTATACGAAGAGACTCCTGATGAAAACAGGTTGGGTATTCGTGTGAACCAGATTCGTAATATTCTGTCCCAAATGATTTGCACTGCATTAGGAGGGAAAGAGTGTCAGAGAATAGAGTAAATTTTGCGTACTGCGATGAACTGGTTCAACAGTTCGAAGATGCAGTTGAAACACCGATAAAAAGCAATTCTTCTGTCTATTACACAGGCGTCGACTTAGGTACAGCATGTGTTGTTGTGTGTGTACTTGATGAAAACCGTAAACCCGTTGCCGGAGCATACAGGTACGCAGATGTTGTACGTGATGGAATGGTTGTGGATTACATCGGTGCCGTCGAGATTGTTCGTGAATTGAAAGAAGAAGTTGAACAGAAGCTCGGTACAGAATTACTCTACGCTGCCTCTGCTATTCCGCCCGGCACAGACGGGCTTGATTCCGGCGCGATCAGGAATGTTGTGGAAGGTGCAGGTTTTGAACTGACTCAGCTGCTTGATGAGCCGACAGCAGCAAATGAAGTCTTACAAATTTCCAACGGGGCTGTTGTGGATATCGGTGGTGGTACCACTGGTATTTCTATCTTGAAAGATGGAAAAGTTATCTATGTTGCTGATGAGGCAACAGGCGGTACCCACTTCTCCCTTGTTATTTCCGGCGCATATAAGATGCCTTTTGATGAAGCTGATGTGTTTAAGCGTAATACCGCAAACCATAAAAAGCTTCTTCCCGTCCTCCGTCCAGTTATCGAAAAAATGTCTACCATCATCAATACCCATATCGAGGGGTACGATGTTCAGGAAATTTCACTTGTAGGCGGCACCTGCTGCCTTGAAGGAATTGAAGACGTTATTGAAAAGCGAACTGGCATTTATACACACAAACCAAAAAATCCAATGTTCGTCACACCGCTAGGCATTGCGCTTAGTTGTAAGGCTGAAGCATAGCGTAGAAGGGTATCATTATGGACTTTCGCATAATTAAATCTCCGTCTGCCGGAGCGTTGAACATTCTCCTCCGTCGTAAAGGTTCCGGTAAAGCAACCATTGAAGAACCGGTAGATGCGGTAGGGCTTATTCAGGGCAAAATGATCGATATGGTTGTTGCCGCTGATATTGCTGAGAAGAGCGTTGGTGTTGTTGTGGAGGATATTAAGGGTAACTGCCCGCAGAACATGATCCTGCTTGCGATTATGGGCGATACCGCTTCTGTCGAATCCGCAATGGCAGAGATTAAGTTCAAGCTGAAAGAAGGACACCACGCATGCTAGTTGCCAAGCTTATCGGCAGCGTATGGTCTACTCGAAAGGCTGACTCCATGAAAGGTCTCAAGCTTATGCTTGTTGAACTCGTGGGAGGCAGTCGTGCCGGTGAACGTATGATGGTTGTTGATACCATCGGTGCGGGTATCGGGGACAGGGTTATTGTCAGCACAGGTTCCTCAGCAAGGAAAATGCTTGATGACGACAATATTCCTGTTGATGCCGTGATTGTAGGCATCATTGATGAAGACTGTGAGCTGCCAAGTTTTGGAGAAGTTTGCGAGTCTGACTGAGTGAGTAAAAAGAGCCGAGTTGAGCAGACAAAAGGAATGTTGAGGGCGAAAGAGCTGGTTGTAAGTGCTGGAGTACTTTCGTCACCTTTAGAGATGCTTTTTTCGGCGTTAGCATGGCAAATATAAAATTTTATGGACGCAGAAACAGAGAAGGAGGTGTGAAGAATGAAGAAAGTTGTTTGTGCAAAGGATGTTGAAGCCCTTATCGAACAAGGCAAATCTATCTTGCACGTTGATTCAAATACTATTTTGACCCCCTCTGCAAAAGATGCGGCAAAACTGGCTGAAATAGAAATTGTTGAAGGTGCGCCTCGGCAAAGCGCATGTGAAGCCGTTTCTAGTCCTTCATCTTGCGATGGAGGAATCAGCAGTGAGCTGATCTATTCAGCACTGAAAGCAATGTATGAACAGGGAATGCTTGATACGTTCCTGAAGAGTTTAACACGCAAAGGATTTCTTTCTGAAGCAGTAGGCGGTGGAAAGTTGGTGCGTGGTAAATCTGTTGAAATGGAGCCGTTCGAGACCGGTACAGCCGGAGCAAGAGCGTGCTCTCAGGAAGTAATCGGAAAAGAGGATGGACGGATTCAGTCAGGATTTTTTGAAATTCATCACTCCTCGTTTGAACAGGACTTTGCGTGCGAAGCAAACTGCCACCTGCTTGAGGGAACATTGAAACTTACCATTAACGGTCAGACTGTGGCTGTAGAAACTGGTGATGTTTTCTATATTCCTGCGGGGTCAAAAGTAGTTTGGGACGCAGAAGGCAAAGCGAAATTGTTTTATTCCAGATTCTCACAAGCAAAGGGGTAACGAATGAAGTCACTTGGTTTGATCGAAACAAAAGGACTTCTTCCTGCCATTGAGTGTGCAGATGTAATGGTTAAAGCAGCAGATGTTCGCCTTCTGGGGAGAACATGTATTGGCGCGGGGTTGGTATCTGTAAGTGTTACTGGCGATGTGGCAGCGGTGCAAGCTGCTGTAGATGCTGCAAAAGCGGCATTGCATCAGTTGAATGCTGATTCTTTTTACGCAAGCCACGTTATTCCGCGTCCTGATGAAGAGGTTTTTAACGGCATTCTTACTTCTGCGTTTATTGGCAGTAACACAGAAGAACAGCATGACGTTGAATCACATGATTCTGTTTTGGCTGAGGCTGAAGAGCCAGAAGCTGAAGAAAAGAATGAAGACACGTTGTCATCGGTGGAACAACTCAACGCCGAGTCCACCAAGCCGGAGAAGGGTTCTGATAAAGCAACACCGGAAATCCCACCAACCTCTGTGGCTGTGACAACTCCTGCGGTTGCAAAACGTGTTGTGAAGAACGTCGGCAAACGTTCTGAATCGGCATCTGCAACGGCACAACCTGCCCTTACTTCCGCAGGGCAGACTCCATTGGCTTCCGAGCCGAAAAAAGCACCTGCTGCAGCAAAGAAAGCAACCGTGAATAAAAAGGACGTGGATGCTTTGTGGGCTGCAAATGGGGCTGACGGGATTCATAACGGATTAAACAAGCTGACATTAGCAAAACTGCGTGTGCTGGCTCGTGAATATCCTGATCTCCCGATTGAATCGAAAAAGCTTTCAAAAGTGAAAAAGCGCTCACTTGTGGAAGTCTTTAAGCGTTACTACGCAACATTGGAAAAATGATGAGATGTTAGAGGAGCTACAAACATGGACTATGATCTACAATCTGTCCAGGAATCGCGGGATTTAGCCCGTCAGGGAAGTTTAGCTGCTGAAAAAATTGCATGTTATACTGATGAGTTAATAGACTCAATTCTTTGCTGCATGGTGCAAGTGGCAAAAGAGAATGCGGTACGGCTTGCCCGTATGGCAGTAGAAGAGACGGGCTTCGGCAATGTGCCTGATAAGACATACAAAAACCATATGGCATCACAGCTTTTGTATGACGCAATCAAGCCCATGAAGACTGTCGGCGTTATTAGTGAAGACAGGGCAAGAAAGGTAATTGAAATTGCAGAACCGGTTGGTCTGCTTATGGGGATTACTCCTTCTACAAACCCGACATCAACTACAATTTATAAAGCAATGGTCGCCATTAAGGCTCGTAATGCCATTGTTTTTGCACCGCATCCGGCGGCATGTAAATGCACAATGGAAGCAGCACGGCTTATGTGTGAGGCGGCGGTAAGTGCTGGAGCACCTCAGGGGATTATTTCCTGTGTTTCAAAACCATCGATGCCTGCAACAAAAGAGCTGATGCACTCTAAAGAAGTGAAAATGATCATCGCGACGGGCGGCCCCGGCATGGTCAAAGCTGCATACAGTGCAGGGAAACCTGCTCTTGGTGTAGGTGCCGGCAATTCTCCGGCGTACATCGAAAAGACGGCGAATATTCCTCAGGC
This sequence comes from Halodesulfovibrio sp., assembly GCF_015482765.1. Lineage (GTDB taxonomy): Bacteria > Desulfobacterota > Desulfovibrionia > Desulfovibrionales > Desulfovibrionaceae > Halodesulfovibrio. The sequence continues at coordinate 13,042 of NZ_JADMLB010000041.1, read as the reverse complement.
TGTAAAGAATATTCTTGCCAGTAAGACCTTTGATTACGGCACAATCTGCGCTTCAGAACAATCTGTAATCGTAGAAGAGTGCAATAAAGAAGCTGCCGTTGCAGAATTTAAAAAACAGGGTGCGTACTTTATGTCTGAAGACGAGACAAAAAAGGTATGTTCGCTGCTCTTTAAAAACGGTCATGTAATGAATGCACAGTTTGTGGGGAGACCCCCACATGTGATTGCTTCCGCTGCGGGGATTACTATTCCGGAAGGAACGAAAGTACTGATGGGTGAGCAGGCTGGTGTCGGTGATGACAACCCGCTTTCTTTTGAAAAGCTTACCACTGTACTTGCGTTTTACACGGTTAAGGATTGGCATGAAGCATGTAAATTGAGCATTAAGCTGCTTCAGAATGGTATCGGGCACACTATGAGCCTGCATACGGAAGATGAGAATGTTGTCAAAGAGTTCAGTGTAAAGCCTTCATCCAGAATTCTGGTGAATACTGGCGGCACGCATGGTGGTACCGGCGTGAGCACAGGGCTTACTCCTTCCTTCACCTTAGGGTGCGGAACATGGGGTGGCAGTTCGATATCTGAAAACGTAACGCCTTTGCACCTCATTAATATCAAGAGTGTTGCATACGGCTTACATGATTGCAGCACCATTGCTGAGAATGATCCGACATTCAACTATCCGGAACTTGCAGAATACACCGGAAAGAAACCTGACGCAGTTACAGCTTTCCCTGCTGGGGGATGCTCTGAAAGCGGCAGCACAATAGAACATGAACACCTTGTAGATCTGGTTACGTCGCTGGTTAACGCTCTTCAAAAAGGAGCGTAAATGAGTAGCTACGATGCGGTGCTTAAACTTCTTCTCCAGACAGTTGAAACAGCTATGGAGCAGGGGCAGCAAACGCACCATAAAGGAATAGCTGTCGGCATTTCCAACCGGCATGTGCATCTTTCTCAGGAAGATTTAGAGGCACTGTTCGGGAAAGGGTATCAGCTGACAAAGTTGAAAGACCTTTCTCAGCCCGGTCAATTCGGGTGCAAGGAAATTGTTACTATCTGCGGTCCCAAGGGTGCCATTGAAAAAGTCAGGGTGCTTGGACCGGTTCGCAGTAAAACACAGGTAGAAATTCTTGCTGGAGACTCTTTTAAGTTAGGGGTTAAGGCACCGGCAAGATTATCCGGAGACCTTCATGGAACTCCGGGGATTACGATTATAGGTCCGAAAGGATCTGTCCAGACAAAAGAGGGGCTGATTGTTGCTCAACGTCATATTCATATGCACACAAACGATGCAAGAAATCATGACGTGCGGGATGGGCAAATAGTCGGCATTGAGCTTGACGGGGTTCGAGGCGGTATTTTTCATAACGTAGCTATCAGAGTCAGTGATGATTCCGCATTGGAATTTCACGTGGACATTGAAGAAGCAAACGCCATGAATTTAACCTCTTCATCCGTAGTTGAACTAGCAACTTAATATCGGAACAGGAGTATATATGTCTAAACATGATGCTTTAGGAATGGTTGAAACAAAAGGTCTCGTCGGTGCAATTGAAGCAAGCGATGCCATGGTGAAAGCAGCAAACGTAACGTTGCTTGGCAGAGAACAGATCGGCAGCGGTCTTGTTACTGTTATGGTTCGCGGTGATGTAGGTGCTGTTAAAGCTGCTACTGATGCCGGAGCTGCTGCTGCACAGCGTGTAGGCGAAGTTGTTTCTGTACACGTTATTCCGCGTCCGCATGGTGATGTAGAAACCATCCTTCCTGCCCGTAAGGACAGTTAATTTTAAATATTTTGCAAAACGTGTAAGCGAAGTGGTTTCCTTGCACGTTTTGCTAGTTCCACATTTTCGAAACCATTCCGGCAGGTGGGTGCCGCAGTTCATCTTGAATTGAATATCAGTTGTAAAAGTGTGCATACCTCTTTAGAGGACTTTACAGCACTGATGTATAGTTGGACGAATGTATACCTGAGAAAAGGCGTCTGTAAGGTTTACATACTTCACCTTTCAAAAATGGTTACGACGGGCTGAGGCAATGCGCTTAAACGCTCAGTTGTGTGGAGAGGAAAAGAGGGGCGTGTTGTCTACTTTTTGACAACCGTATTAAGAAACTTAACTAGAAAAGGTTCTTAGCTATGAGTGAAGTAGTTTTACAGAGCAGAGAAGCCATTCTCGCAAAACGAAAGCTTGATGCTAGTTTTCGTACTAAAGGCATCCTGATTGCGTTGCTTTCAGCCGTATTCTACGGCCTTTACACCGGTTTCCTTACTCTTGGTATGGCAAAAGGTGTTTGGGCTGACTGGTATGGTGCAAACACCGCTGGTTTGTCCGCATTTGTTGTAACATATTTTCTTGGTGCTGTAGGTTCAGCAGTTAACGACAGCTTCAGTGCTATCTGGGCTCTTTCTCTGGCAACTGTTCGTGGTCGTATTGGCGACTTCTTCAGATGCCTTAAAACTAAACCGGGTCTTGTAATGGTTCTGGCTGCTCTTATCGGTGGTCCTCTTGCAACAACTGCTTATGTTGTGGGTCTCCAGCTTGCCGGTTCTATTGTTGTACCTATCAGTGCTCTTTGTCCTGCTATCGGCGCTATTCTTGGCCGTATACTGTTCAAGCAGGAACTCAATGCACGCATGATGCTCGGCATCGCTATCTGCTTCCTTGCAAGTTTTATGATTGCGAGCACAAGCCTTGGTGGTGAAGCGCCTGAAGGTCAGTTCCTCGGTATTTGTATTGCGTTTATCGCTGCTTTGGGCTGGGGCTTTGAAGGTTGTGTTTGTGGTTACGGTACTTCTATGATCGATTCTGAAATTGCGATCACAATCCGTCAGACAACTTCCGCGCTGTCTACCCTGTTCATTTTTATTCCTATCATGGCAGTATTGTCCGGTAGTTTCGACTCTCTTGGTCTTGTCGTTGAAGCATTTACAAGCTCCGATGCTCTTCCTTGGTTTGTCCTTGGTGGTCTTAGCGCGTACCTGACCTTTATGTTCTGGTACCGTGGTAACGGCATGTGCGGTGCTGCTCTTGGTATGTCTTGTAACGGTACGTTCTCTTTCTGGGGACCGTTCGGTTGTTGGATTATCCTTGGTGTATTTGCTGGTATCGACGGCTGGTCTATGCCTCCAATCGCATGGGCAGCTGCTGTCCTGATGATCGTGGGTATCTTTACTGTTGCAATGAACCCGCTGGATTTATTCAAACAGAAAGAAGAGGTGTAAGATGAAGCCGCTTAACTATGCAATGCTGAAATACTTTACCACTGTTGAAGATGCTTGCGTTGACGACGTGATGGACGCACTTCGCGCTGACTACGGCCATTTTAAAGCGTTTGAGCGTAACTCTATGATTTCTGCTATTATGACAGCAGAAGCAAACGGTTTGCTTGAAGAAACCCGATTTGAAATGTGCAAAGATGCAGGTCTTAAAGTGTACTATTGTGCTCCGGAAGAGGGTGCTGCAACGATTAATTACTATATTAAGGACTAGCTTGTTGTTAGTATTAACAACAGTTCAAGGTAATTAGCGTTTATATCCCTCTGATGCAGTTTTTTAACAGTATCAGGGGGATTTTTTTTTGAAAGCACTTAGGGTACAGCAGATATAGTATGCGCTGCAAGAATGTAGAGAAGATGGTATGCCGTGCATTTCTTGCAAAAGTATTATAATTGTATAATTATAACAATTTGTTACTGAGAGAGTCTTTTGAGCGTCGCAGACTGAGAGATAAGGGCTTTTATGTAGTGGTGGAGAGCTCTTAAAAATGCATGTAACTTGTGCTTACCCCGATGTGATATGAGTTGCTGTTACGTGTTGCATGCCGCAGTCTGTCATACCTCGTTGTGTTGCTTTACAATACGTAAAGTAAACATGCGGGGAAGGTATTCTGTTTTACGCGCTGTGTGCAAGCGGGAGGGTGGTTGTGAAATCCAAAAGTAGTTATTCGATTGGAGAGGTCAGCAAGATTTGTGGTCTGTCAAAGAAGGCTTTGCGCCACTATGACAAGGTCGGAATTATTAAACCTGACAGGTCCTGCGGTAATAATTACAGGTATTATTCTCGAGCATCACTTTTGGCTGTGCCGGTTATTAAATATTACAAGCAGATGGGCTTTAAGCTCTCTGAGATGAAAGAAGTGATTGAAAGCGGTGACTACCGCACTATGCGGGCTTCGTTTAAGTCTAAACTTGATGAACTGCGTCAAGTGGAGGAAGAAGTACACCGTAACTACACTTCAGTAAAAGACTGGTATGAGCTTGTGGTGGAAGCAGAGTCTGTGCTGCACTATAAAGTGCAGGATATATCTGTGAAATTTGTTGAAGACGAAGCCTATTGTTTTCTGGAACAGGACTTTGCCTACGATTATCGTGACTCTATTATCAACATAGAGTTTACCAATTTTATTGCTTCAATTGAAAATGAAATTACAGGGCCTGTGATTATGCGGTTCCCTGATTTTAAAGAAAAAATGAAAGGTGAGTGTAGCCGTGTAACTGTGCTGCAACGGGCACTAAAACCTTTCGGTAAAGATGTTGAAACGCATTTTGGCGGTTGCCTGATGGTTTCTGCATACCATATCGGTTCGCATGACAATATTACGGAAACATACGAGCGTATTGCCAAATGGGCCGATGAAAACAAGTACGTGCTTGGGCCGGAAGTTTATGAACGGTATGTTGTAGACTACTGGAGCAGTCAGGATTCAGACAAGTTTGTTACAGAAATTCTAATGAATATTTCTGCTCAGAAATAAGTCTTCGAATGCGTTTCAGTACGAAAGTTTGACGAAAATTGTTAAAATTTTCCAAACTAAGTTTTTTACGTAAAAAGGCAAAAAAAACAGGTTTTGCGAATTTTGTCGTTTTCGGCAAAAAAGTTACGTATAATGGATGGCAAAGAGAAAAAAATGTTCCTTTTATTGCCATGTTGATAGTTGGCAGACCTTGTTGAATAAAAAAAAGCTTTTACTGGAAATAGTAAGAGCTTTTTTTATGAGTATACCAATAAATCTACATATAATGGGTATAAAATAAGGTGTTGACAGATTTGTGATACGTCTTCTATGAGCCTTACTTTAGGTGTATAGCGTTCTTAAATTTTTAGGAAGGATTGAGTCAAATGATGGATATCATAAAGAAAATTGCATCAGGCAGTTTAGTACTCCAGATCGTGTTGGGCATTATCGCCGGCGTTATCGTAGCAATGGTTGCTCCGGACGCTGCAAAGTCTGTAAATGTCCTTGGTCAGCTCTTTGTTAAAGCCCTTAAAGCTGTAGCTCCGATTCTTGTATTTGTTATTGTTGCTTCTTCTATTGCTAACCAGAAGAAAGGTGCCAACACTAACATGCGTTCTATTATTACGCTTTACCTTGTAGGTACCTTCATGGCTGCATTAGTTGCTGTTCTGATGAGCTTTGTAGCACCTACCACCCTTACTCTTGTTGCTACCGATACCAGCGCAACGCCTCCAAGCGGCATTGGTGAGGTTCTCAACACTCTGCTCTTCAAAATCGTTGATAACCCGATCAATGCTCTTGCTTCCGGTAACTTCATCGGTATTCTTGCTTGGGCTATTGCGCTTGGTTTCTTCTTCCAGCATGCAGGTGAAGCAACCAAAGCTGTATTAACAGATGTTTCTGACGGCGTTTCCATGATCGTTAAAATGGTAATCCGTTTCGCTCCTCTCGGTATCTTCGGTCTTGTTGCTAACACCGTTGCTACTACAGGTTTTGAAGCTCTCGCTGGATACAGCCACCTGATTATGGTTCTTCTTATTTCTATGGGCATTATCGCTCTTGTTGTGAACCCTGTTATTGTATGGTTCAAAACAAAACAGAATCCATACCCGCTGGTATTCACCTGTCTTAAAGGCAGTGGTATTACCGCATTCTTTACCCGTAGTTCTGCTGCGAACATTCCAGTGAACATGGAACTCTGTAAGCGTCTTGATCTTCATGAAGATACTTACTCTGTTTCTATTCCTTTGGGTGCAACCGTTAACATGGGCGGCGCAGCGATCACCATTACTGTAATGACTCTTGCTGCTGTTCACACTCTCGGTATCAATGTAGATATTCCTACTGCACTTCTCCTCAGCCTTATCGCATCTATTTCTGCTTGTGGTGCTTCCGGCGTTGCCGGCGGCTCTCTGCTTCTCATTCCACTCGCTTGCAGCCTCTTTGGTGTGCCTAACGATATCTCCATGCAGGTTGTTGCAGCTGGATTTATCATCGGCGTAATTCAGGACTCTGCTGAAACTGCTCTTAACAGTTCCACTGACGTTCTGTTTACCGCTGCTGCTGATATTGCTGCTACACCTGAAAAAACAGTAGAATCCAGCACCACAGCTGCTGCATAATTCTCTATACTCAAAAGAAACCGTGAATATTTCATGGTATTTTGAATAATTGAGAATCTTGACAATAGCTTATACAAAGGTCACGTATTTTTACGTGGCCTTTTTTGTGGCTGTTGTACTAATTTTCCTACGACATACCTCGTAGGAGCTTCTTCGCTAAAAGGTGGATGCCTTGAGCTGGTATTTCCGCATTTTTACGATGGAAGGTGGTTTACGCTTTGACTACAGTCACATGATGCAATTCAACCGGAGTATGAAAGAATACCCGTTTTTTATTTTTGACCACACAGTAATGCAGCTATTGCACAACCGGGTATATGCGTAACAGCAGCTTTGATGCTCCTTTCAAGGAAACTCGTCATGGAATTTAAAGACATTCTTGTTGTGACGGCTCACCTTAGAGCTAAGCCGGGAAAAGAAAATGAATTACGTACCGCATTAGAACAGCTTGTTCAGGAATGCGGCCATCATGAAGGACTTCTTTTGTACAGTGTACATCAGGATACATCTGATCCGGCATCTTTTCTTTTTTATGAACACTACTTGTCTGAAAAGGCTTTTAAAGACCATTTAGCAAGTGATGAACTTAAGAATGCTGCAAAAGTATTCAGTGAACTTGTTGAGGGTGAAAGCAAGATTGAGACATGGCATATGGCCTCTAGAATAGGTGAGATTTGTCAGTAGGCTAATACGGTTATTGAATCTGATAAAAAAGCTCCTGCAAGTAGTTTGCAGGAGCTTTTTTTGTGAGCTGTCTATCTTTATGGCTGACTAGGATTTTAACCCCTTACCGTCCTGCCATGCGTGCCCGATGCATCTTCCAATTTCCCAGTACCGGCTGTCCGGCATGGTAAGAACAAAAGGCTTAATTTTTTCAATGTCGGGTACTCCGTCAGTCATGAAACGTTCCTCACACCACGTACCGACAATTTCACCAACGAAGAAAGTGTTGGTAGCCATCTCCACCGTATCGTAAAGCTTGCATTCTAAAGAAAGCGGACACTCTTTTATAAGCGGCGCGGCTTTCAGTTCTCCGTAGCAACGGTCAAACAGTTCCGACTTATCTGTCCGTTTACCGGAAACAAGACCTACGTAATCAGAAACTTTTACCATTTCGGTGGAGGGAAAGTTAACACTGAATTCTTTGGTTTCACGAATAGCAGTGTTTGATGCGTGTTTGTTGTTTACCGCAATTCCGAGCAAGGGGGGCTTAAAGTTCATCCGGGCAACCCAGGCTAACGCCATATAGTTGGGGCTACCGTTATGATGTGTTCCTAAAATAGCCATCGGCATTGGAATGGGGAAACCTTGTGAACCAATATTTATTTTTTCCACCGTCGTTCTCCTGAAAATAGTTCATCAAAACAGGGGGATTATGCTTCGATTTACCCTGATCGTATGTGATAAACAGCGTTTTTCAATCAGAAGGAAGGCTGAAAAGCCTGAAAGCGTGCTTGGAACTAATAGTGGCACTGTTTCTACAACAAAAGTAGTAGGTAGGTGCGCTATTTCACCTTAGTAAAAAGCCCTAACTGAGTGACGCAAGTCCTTCTCGTAATGCATACAGCGTTGCCTGAACACGGTTGGCCAGATGCAATTTTGAAAGGATGTTTGTCATATGTGTGCGAACTGTTGCTTCGCTGACAAACACTTGCTCCGCAATGCTCTTATTGCTCATCCCCTGTGCTACTAAACGCAGAATATCAACCTCTCGAGGGGTGAGTGGATCAGGCGTCGGTTTTTCCGCTTCTTCAGGTAACGAAAGTTCTGCGAGAAGTTTTCGAGCAATATCCGGTGCGAGTGACGGTTCTCCCCGATGCACTTTGCGGATAGCATTGAGCAGATCTTCAGGCGCAGAGTCTTTAAGCAGGTAACCCACAGCACCTGACTTGATGGCAGGAAAGACCTTATCATCCGTTGCAAAGCTTGTGAGTACGATAATTTTTCCGGATAGTTTTTGATCTCTGATTTCCTGAATGGCTTGAATTCCATCCATTACAGGCATGACCATATCCATAAGGATTACATCTGGAACAAGTTCTTTTGCGCAGTCTACAGCTTCCTGACCGTTTGCTGCTTCTCCGGCAATTTCAATATCATCATACCCTGAAAGGAATCCTCTCAGCCCCATACGTACGATGTCATGGTCATCTACAATGAGAACTCGAATTGGTGCGGCCATTATATGTGCTCCTAGCGGCTTACAGGAACAACTATGTATATAGTGGTTCCGTCAATATCGTTGCTGTTAATTTCCAGCGTTGCATGGATTTTTTGTGCGCGTTCACGAATATTACGCAGTCCCATGCCGCCGGTTGGCAGGTGGTCGATGGCAAATCCCTTGCCGTTGTCTGTTACTGTCATTGTAACGGATTCTTCTGTGTAGATAAGGGTAACAGAAACATCTTGAGCATGGGAATGCTTAGTTGCATTGCTGAGTGCTTCAATGGCAATGCGGAAAATTTCTTCTTCCGTTGAATGAGCAAGGCGTCGTTCTTCACCTTTTACAAACATTTTTGCATTCAGGCCGGATCGAATTTCTACGGCATTCATCCGTGCTTGAATGGCTCCTACGAGTCCTTCGTTTTCCAGCTCCGGTGGATGCAGGTCAAAAATAAGAGAACGCATGTCACGCATTGCTTGTTGAGCCATGCCTCTAAGCGCTTGAAGCTGATCTTTAGCTATTTGTTCCTTACCAAGAGCCATAGAGCGGTTTGCAGCATCTGCGCACAATGTAACGGCATAGAGGGCTTGCGTAACAGAGTCGTGAAGTTCACGACCGAGGCGTTGGCGTTCTTCCGCAACGACAAGTTTATCACTCTGTTCAGATAATCGTGCATTTCGTAATGCCATGGCGGCTTGGCCGGCCAGCAGCTCAATAATGTTTCTGTCAATGAAGTCAAAACCAGATTCTTTGTTGGAAATAAGCAGCAGGCCGATAGCCTGACCACATTCAAGCAAAGGAACTGCAAGCATTGTTTTGACTTCATTACTTCGCTGGTCTGCAGGGATTTCTTTTTGTGCGTCGGTTATAATGACTGCTTTTCCCTGACGCAGAATATGTCCATACGATGTCGTAGCGATAGGGAACGTCGCAATCGGAGGCTGAGGAGCACCGGAGCCGCATGAGTGCCGCAGTACATCTCCTTCTTTAAGGAGTATTGTGCTTCCTGTGCCATTTACAATTGCCCGTGCTTCATCACAGATAATGGAATGGACGTCTTGGATTTTTGCTTCTGGATGCTGGAGCAGAAGGTGAGCCACTCTTCTGAGGCTTTCACTTTCCTTAAGCTGGCGTTCTTTTTCTTTAACACTGGCAGCAAGCTCTACTGTTGCGGAAACAGTGTGTAAAATACCTTCGATAAGCTCTTTCTGTTTTGGAGCAATCGCGTATTGGGAGTGAGCAGAGCCTACCATTGCAATGCCGTGCAGGCAGTTTGCACTGCTGTAAATAGGGAACATTGCCATGTTTTCAGAGTTGATGAGTTCTGGAATATCTTGGGCAATAGCAAAGCTTTCAGAATTGAGGGCACAAATTCCGAATGTCTCGCCGCCTATTGCTGTAATGCTTCCGCCGTTTGGACATAGGCGGACACCGTCAAAGCAACGCTTGCATTTATTGGAAACGTGTCCCCAACTTGCGTGTGGAGCGAGACCTTGTGTTTCTGTATTACGCAGAAAGATAACGCAGAAACCTTGGGAGAGGGTTTCGCTGATAACTCGTGCCAAATGTTCCAGTGCGGCTTGTGAGTCTGTGAAATTTGTTATGGAACGCGTCGCTTCTAATAGAAGCTTTGTGCGTTCATGCTCCGCATTACGCTGCTGGGTGAGCAAGGCAGAATATTTTTCACCGGAAATTTTGTTGATGTCGATGTAGAGAAGGTCAACAGCGCCGAGGATTTTATCCCGCTCTTCGCTGGCTGGAAGTTCTCGGAGGATTGCAGAAGAGAGGCAGTATTTGCCTAACATGATGCCTTCCAGCATATCGTCAAGCTGGAGCCCACGTTCAACTTTTTCAAGAGCAGCTGTACTGAAAAACGTAGTTAAAGGCTCCAAAGTGCCTGCGAGCATGCAATTACATATACGCTCAATAAAGAGGGATAAATGGGTTATCAGTTCAGTGCAATTTTCACGTTCGTACCACTGCGGTTGGCGTTCAACCAGCATATTGGCAAGTTGAATAGCTACCGTTTCTTTTTGAGCAAGAATAGCAGCGGCAGCTTTACGTAACAGGTCTTTGTTTTTCATTATACTGTCCGGTTTTCTGTAGTGTCCCTCTAAGTTAGAGACTGAACATCATTCTATTTAAGAATGTATATGGTCTTTTTGTTTTCTCAGCATCAGATAAAATGCTTAGTTTGGCAAAAAGAAACTAGAGCGGACGTATGGCAAACGAGTCTTTGGATGAGGTTATACTGGGTTTCGTGCGATAACAAACATCCCGCTGAAGATTATGCAGATGCCCATTGCTGTTTGAAATGAGCAAGGTTCACCAAGCAGCAGAATGCCGAAGAGCGTCGCGACAAGCGGTTCTGCAAGTCCGAGGGTGAGGCCTGAAGAAAGAGGAAGGGTCGCCAGTCCCGTAGCGAAGAAGCTGTATGCCATGGCCGTTCCGATAACTCCGATGAGCACGATTGAGATGACGCCGCGCATGGAGAACATCCATGAGACATCATAGATAAAGAGTATCGGGCACATAACAATTCCACCGAATGTGAAGAGAACTGCAACCATTTCCTGTGGTGATCTATCGGCGAGAATAGTTTGTGTGTTTGCAGCATAAAGGGCGTAACCGGCTCCTGCACCCAACGCCATAATTATTCCTGTTATGTCAACAGTTGCAGTATCATCAATAGAAAGAAGAACTAACCCAACGATAGCCAGCGCTGTTGCTGTGAACCAAGATCGGGAAGGGACGGTGCCGCGTAGAAGGTATTCAATGATTCCACCGGCCATGGGCCCGAAACCAATAGCGATTACTGTCCCTACAGCAACTCCGGTTCTGACTAAGCTTTGGAAAAAGAGAACCTGAAAAATTACAATACCAAGTGCTCCCGTAATGGTCGCTTTTTTAGGCCAAGGAACGTGGTGTGTAAATCCGGTTCGGAAGCGAACCCAGAGCAGCATTACAAGTCCGCCAACAACCAAACGCATTGTTCCCACTGCTAGTGGTTGGCTACCTTCAGGAGCAAACGCTTGAATTGTTCCGGTTGTTCCGAAACAGACGGCACCAAGTAGCGTGTACAGGACTCCTGTGGACAGTTGACGGGGGACAGGAAGTGAACGTTGCATGGTTTCTCCTATTTTCAATTTCCAAATATAAATCAATAATAACAGAATATTATATTTTCGGTATTCTAGTATATCAGTTAAAACGCATTATTGATGTACTAGTATACCAGTTGGCCTACTAAAAAAAGGAAGTGGCGACTTCCCTGAATCATTTAAATAGCATTGATTTTGCACGGGCTTGCTATAACTGGAATACTAGAATACCTTCTGTCCTGCTTATCAAGCACATTTTCAAATTGCAACCTGCATTATACTTTTTTTTGTACGGGTTGCCACTTATTTGAGGGGATTAAGGATGATGTATGCTGATTCCGGCGGTCTACTGCGGACGGCCCTATATGAAAAGCTTCTGGAAGATATGAAGAGCGGTAAGCTTGAGCCGGGGAAGCTTATCAGTATAAAGAAACTTGCAGATGAGCTTGGAACAAGTAAGACGCCTTTACGCGAGGCATTGCTGCAAATGCAAGTTGAGGGGTTTGTAACCATTCTTCCTCAACGGGGCGTTGTAATTAATGCTTTGACTCATGAAGATAAGCGACACATTTTCGAGGTTTGTGGAGGGCTTGAATATCAGGCTGTGATTTCAACACTTCCTCTGCTGACTGAAGCACATATTCTTGAAATGGAAATGTATAACGGACAGATTATGATCTCATCTCAAGGGGAACGATTTGAAGATTGTAACGCCTTAAATACGAACTTTCATAATGCCTATTTGAAGGCATGCCCAAACCCATATCTTGTGTATCTGCTGAATATGTACAGAGCACGGTTGTTTGTTTTTACAGAAAGGGATTGGGGAGAAAAGTTCCGTGAAGCCAACTACAATGAGCATAACGAGATTATTAATCTTGTTCGTGCCGGTGACGCCAAGAAGATGGCGGAGTATATCCGTGATGTTCATTGGCGGTATGTAGAAGAGTGGGCTGTTTGTGACTAGAAAAAAGACTGTGAGTATTCGCAGTCTTTTTTACTTATGATCTTTTTAGAGAATTGTTAGAAAAGTTTAAGATGCTGTAAGAAGAGGTCGATAGGGTTTGTACAACTACTTTGGACAACGGAGTATTTTATGCAAGCCCAAACAGGAACTACTGGTGCTCAAACATCCTTTGGTGATGTTATGCAGGCACAGCTTCAGCAACAAGCTTCTCAGGTGGAGATGCAACAGCATTCACAGCTGTTGGAGCAACCACGATCTTTGCTGCTGCCTAATGCGAACATTCAGGTTGCTGTTTCTTCACAATGTCTAACGACTCCAAATCCGGCTCCGCTTTCTTCATCTGCATTCTGTTTTGTCATCTAGTAGAACTACTATTCACGTATTTTATTACGTTTCTTAATAGAAATAAAAAAGCTCATCCTTGCTGCAAGATGAGCTTTTTTTTTGT
>NZ_JADMLB010000075.1 GCF_015482765.1 Halodesulfovibrio sp. | reverse complement strand
AAGAAGCTGGAAAACTTTCGGGATTTCAGGTGCATTCTGTTTGTTGATAGTGAGACGAAGACCAACTTTCAGGCCTTCTGCTTTACAGTTCTCAATACCTTCAAGAGCTTTTTTGAATGCGTTTGGAACACCGCGGAACTTGTTGTGAACCTCTTCCATACCGTCAAGTGAGATACCAACGTAGGAAAGGCCGACTTCTTTAAGTTCGCGTGCTTTTTCTTTGGTGATAAGTGTACCGTTAGTAGAGATAACAGCGCGCATACCTTTATCGGTTGCATGCTTAGCAAGTTCTACAAGGTCTTTGCGAACGAGTGGCTCGCCACCGGAGAAAAGCATAACAGGTGCGCCGTACTGCGCGAGGTCATCAATGATCTCTTTACCTTTTTCTGTGCTGATGAGGTCTTTATGCTTATCAGGGTCGATAGCATGAGCGTAACAGTGAACACATTTAAGGTTACAGCGCTGGGTCATATTCCATACGACAACAGGCTTTTTATCTTTTGAAAACTGCAGCAGGTGGGAAGGAAGTTTGCCAGAGTCCCTGCCGTAGCGCAGCGCGTCGGAAGGTTCAACCTGACCACAGTAAAGTTTTGAGATGCCTATCATTGTGACTCCTTATAATATGAAAAGGCGTAAAGCCGTCTGACCCGATGTGAGGCTCAGGAGGAGCCCCAAAAGAAAAAACAAAAAAGGGAAAGGATTCCCCTGTAAACAACGTATATAAAATTTAGCTGATGCACGTTTGTCTAGCTTACGTACAACGCAGCTTTTCCTTACCAAACTACCTCGCACAGGGCAAAGAATTTCCTAACTCTCAAGTAGAATCAAACTTTTTCGTGTAATTTAGAACCGCTAAAGTAGGAAAGGCAATCTTTGCATTCAACAACAGATCACGGTATTGGGAAGAATGTGCGAAAGAAAGTCGCGTAATCGACTCTATTCTAAAAGAAGGATTCTGTTTGCTAGTAGTAATTAGTATTGATATAAAACTTCTATACCGCATAAATCCAATATGCACCAGCACATGTCGTGCCACGTCTTTATTACAAAATACTCAATAGATTTATGTTAGTTACAATACTGGATGCGTATGTAAACCCCTCACAGTTTTTTGCAACACAGCAAATAACTCGTGTTCCTTTACGTGCTCTTTTTTTTGCTGTCCTTGTTTTAACGAGTATTCCGTTTGTTCGAATCGGGCTTGGGAACCTTGTCGGAACATTGGGAGCAAATTATTTTGCACCGTATAGTGTAATTTTTGCTTTTTCTCTTTGGCAGACTCCGCTGGCAGCTATGCAGCAGCAGGTTGTACTTGTACCTTTTTATGCGCTGGGAATCGTTTTTTTGACAACGTTTCTTCATTTGCTGCTATGGCTCGCAAAGGGGAAAAATGCATCTTATGCTGCAACAATGCTTTGTGTATGCTATGCTGTACCCTGTCTTTATCTAAGTGTTTTCCCGTATTCAGGCACTATAACCGCTGCATTATACATGTCCATTTTTCTGGCATACAGCCTTAAATCTGTTCACCAGACGTTATGGAGCAGGGTTTTGCCTGTAGTTGCAGTAAATTTTTCATTACTTTTTATGGTCTGCAAGGTTCTCTTTCCCTAACGTAGGATTTTGTATATTGCTTTGATGCAGGTCACACCCTTTTGATTTTTAGTAGTACTCCAGCACGTTTTTCGTTTGAGGGTACGTAACAATACAAGGATAGAATATGGAAATCCGTTGTCCAGAGTGCGGGTATTCAAAAAAAGTTAATCCCGACTCCATTTCACCTGATATAACTGTTGCTACCTGTCCTAAGTGCAGTACTAAGTTTAAACTGCGCCCGTCCGATGAGACTGTAGAATCACAGAGTGTAGAACCGGATACAGCTGCTGCACACAGCGAGATGCCTCAGATGGACAAGAGTCTCACTGATGAACCTGCTGAAGAAGTGAAACGCCCTGTACGTCCTGAAGATTTGTATCCTCCATCCATGCGACGGGAAACTCCTGCTGAGCCGGAAGACTTGCTGCAGGATGAGTTTTGGAAGAATGATGATTCCAAACCTTCTTCCGATGAAGATCCTCTGCGGATGGTTTATTCAGACGGGCAGCCATTAAACGGTATGCCTAGTGATGTGCCTTGGGCAGAAGTTAAAGAACTTGGATTCTTTCCTGCCATCACAGCAACTGTGAAAGGTGTGTTGTTTAAGCCGGAATTATTTTATGAAATCATGAATAAAAGCGGAAAGTTTTCTATTCCGTTCAGTTATTTTATTCTTATTTCCCTAGCCGCTGTTCTTGTTGAAACATTGTGGCAGAGCGTTTTCGGCAATCCTTTGTTTCCAGCTGAAACTATGGGGCCGATATCAATTGATGAACTTTTTTCTATTATGTTCATCAGCCCACTTATTTTAGTGTTCTATCTGTTTACAACGGGTGCTGTCTTGCATGGCGCGTTACGATTGACGGGAGCGGCAAAAGGCAGGTTGGGCGTGACGCTCCGTGTGTTATGTTACGCATCAACAGCAGACCTCCTTGCAATTATTCCAGTTGTCGGGCCGCTTGTAGGTGGACTCTGGAAACTTATAATTATTGTGAAAGGATTAAAGACAGCACACGGAACAACATACACGCGGGTATTACCGCCTGTGATAATTCTGGTGCTCGTACTTGTTTCTTTTGTAGTATACAGTCTACAATTACAGGGTATTATATAGATTCATGTTGCAGAATTCTGCAGCCGCCCAAAAAGTGTTGTTCAAGTCTCGTACCTGTGTAGCAGAGTACACGACGATCTATTTTTAAGAGGGTTGGTTCATGCTTATCACATGTCCTGAGTGTCAGTTTGCCCGTAATATAAATGCAGAGGCTATTCCGCCTAAAGCACAGCTTGCAACGTGTCCGCGATGTAAGACGAAATTCCGATTTCGAATTTTGCACGACGAAGAGGAAGTTCTCGTTGAAAGCGTTGAAGACGTGTCTGCAGCACAGAGTACAAAAGATGATTTGAAGACGGGCACACATCGTGAGTCTGTAGAGTCAGTAAAAAAGGTCTCCGGCGATAGCGTTGTTGAAGATGCGACCATTGAAGAAGAGTACATCGAGTCTCAGATGGTTGCCGCAATGCAGGAAGAGATTGAACAGCTTATACGGGCGGAAGAAGCAGAGCAGGAAGACGTTGAGCAGACTGTAAAGCAAACCAGTATTCGTGACGTACTTCAGGAAGAAGCGACAGCTGCTGACCGTCAAGATGAGTCGCACCTTGACGATATTAATGAAATTTTATCAACACCAGCATTAGATCCTCAAGAAACTGTTGTTGAGGAGAAACCAAAGACATTTGTAAAACGGTCAGCTTCTGCTCAGGCGTTACGGGAGCAGGGCGTTGTATCGCATGATGTCACAGATATGTCTCCCGAAGCAGTAGCTGCTGAAGAAGGCGCCGTTCGTCAATACCAGCAAGAGCAGGAATCACAGGCTGTTGAAACTGCCTCCGCGCATGTTGTACCGGAACAGACTTCAGATACTGATATTTGGGACGCCATTGCAGCTATGGGTGATGATCCTGAATGTGTAGAGTCGTTCGCACCGGGATGTGGATCTCAGGTCAATATTATTCCTTGGGAAGATAACAGACTCGGCTTTGCTGGTCGTGTTGTAGGTACGTTTAAAGGGCTGTTTGTGCATCCGGTTCGTTTCTGGCGCGGAATAAACGCACATCCTGCCTTACTTCAGCCAATTCTGTTCTCTCTTTTTATGTGCATAATCTCGTGTATTGCCACTGCCGTAGGGGTGCAGATTTTAGCCGCTAACTGGATCGATATTTCCGCGATGCTGCAAACGGTTTTGCCACATGAGGGATATCTTCCTGCCACATTATTGTGGTCTGATGTTGCTCCGTTTGTTATGATCATTCTATGCTCCTCCTTGTTGTTCCTTCCAGTTATTTTGGGAGGTTTGATCACGTTGGGAGCTCGTTTGCTGGGCGGTGATCCTGTACCGTTCAGTACAGGTGTAAAGGCTGTTTCCTACAGTAACGGGGCAGTGAGTTGGTTGCTTATTCCGGTTGTCGGAATTCTGGGGGCAGCCGTTTATCTTCCGCTGTTATATGTTAACAGCGTCCGTGCTGGTTATAATTTGTCGTTATTTAAATCGGTTGTACTGGTAGGTACAGTTTTACTGTTGTTTGCAGCTTCGGTACTGATTATGACAGCTGCAGGGGTTACAGTTATGTAGCATAAGGAGTCGCGAGCATGTTTGCATGGCTTGCTAAAGCTTTTGGCAGTATTAAAGACAGGATCAGATACAAAGAAAAGGTCTCTCCGGAAGCCATTAGAGTGCTGGCCGCTGAACTATGTGAACTGGCTCGAATGGCCGAGATGTTTGCCAATGAAGAAGCCGCCCCCATAGACCGGATTAAGCGTATTCAATCTGAAACAGGACAGCTTATTGAATTGACCGGAAGAGCTGAATTTCGCAGACTTTCAGTGCAGCGTCGATTGGAATTGCATGAATCACTCGTGGATTCCAAGCGTCACTTGCTCAATACAATGCAAGCAACGCCTGTTGCTACGGATGTTATTCAGTAACGTCTTGAAATAAAAAGAATATAAGCCTGATGAATATGTCGGATTATCTCCGAATGTTCATCAGGCATTTTTTTTGCATAACCATAAGGGAATATGTAAATAAATGCCATTTTTCTGACATTGTGAGTAAGGGCTGTTATGAAACAAATAGTATCTTGTTGTATGCTGGTTATGTGCTGCGTTGGCTTGTTGACAGTGAGTGGGTGTTCTACCCCTGCTGTTCAAACAGAAATTAAACCTGTTCCTTCTGGTTTTACACCAGCAATGAACTTAGATAGCGAAATCGTGTGGGATGAATGGGTTCGTGGTGGAGACTTGAATGTTTCTGTGTATCCACAGACAAAGCCTGATGCTGCTCCTACGGCGGTATTTTTCCCATTTTTACCGACTGTAACCCTGCGTGATCCGCTTGAAACAGGAACAGCCGTAGCGAAAGGGTTCTGGCATGAATGGCTGCGTGAAGCGCCGTTTACTGTACTGGAATTTCGAGAGCTGAAAACTTCATACACTCCGGCATACGCTATACGCCTTGCACGTCAGCGTGGTGCACTGTTCGCAGTTACCGGTAAATTAACAGATTTTTATGACGGCGGCAGCGTAACCGGTGCTCGTCTCGGCGTTGTTGTGGATATTTATGACACACGCACTGGAGCGTTAATCTGGTCTATGAATCAGTTTGCCTACATGGATAAAGATAGAACCAGAGACTTTCTCTTGTTTAAAGCAGAAAGCAGACTGCCGTCAGATCCTATGTGGGTTGTAACAACTGCTATCGCTCGAAGCATGAAAAAACCGGTTCAGCAATGGACAGGACAGTGGGCTTTTGTTGAACAACAAAATAACTCAGAAGAGAATGCAGCATTCTAAATTGATTGCGGAAAAAAGTGCCTAGTCAAAAAAAAGACCACATGAAGATGTGGTCTTTTTTTTGGGGCGTAGAAAATTATTCGGTTACGCAGAGGTCGCCATTTTTTGGTACATGGCTGCTCCGGTTCGCTTCGCCGGTTGCGCAGCGGGTTGGACAGGCTGCTGATTGAATACACCGGAATTAGCATGTGTTGTTGTTTGAGTGCTAGGCATTGCAGCATTGTTTTTCATAGCTTCAATGGCTTCCGGAGTATCAATAATTTGAGCATAGGCATCACGCACACCATCAATGATCTTAATGACCTCATCAATGTATGTGGTGTCCATTGTCAGGTTCGCTTTAAGCAACCGTGTGTTGCAGAAGTAGTAGAGTTCGTGGAGGTTCTTTGCAATTTCACCACCGGCTTCTGCATTAAGGCTACTATCGAGTTCGTTGATAATATCCATTGCACGGGTGATGAGCATGCCCTTTTTTGCCACGTCTTTTTCTTCGATGCTGGTTTTAGCTTGATTCAAAAACTTGATACAGCCTTCGTACAGCATAATCAGCAACTGCCCCTGTGAGGTCGTGGATACTTGAGTAGAAAAGTAGGCTTGTGCGGCCGTTTTCATTGGGTGCTCCTCATAAACTTCTAACAAACTATTATAGATACTAGGGGAAGGGTGCAAACATGCCTGCTGAATACTATACACGTTTGTGTATGTTGTAAAAGCGGCAAAAATTTCCTGTTTGCAATAGCCCCCTAAAAATAAAGCAAAGTGGATGCCAAGCGTTGAACGTGACGTAACTGGTTGTCACCATTCATGCTTACTTACTTTATCGGCAGTAAATACGTTGCCTTTAGAATAACTGCATAAAGATCGTGTAAAGAAGTGTGGAGGAAGCAGCATAAAAAAAGGGCGGAATGTATCCCGCCTTTTAAGAAGTCTATTGGTTATGCATCCGGAAGACTGCTTGTCAGTTTGGCAAGCTTTTGTCGAGCCTCATCCGGATTTACCCCTTTCATTGAAACAATGTAGTCGAGGTTTTCTTCTGCATCACAGGGACGCAGGTAGAGAGGATCAACAGGTGCATCAGAGTAAGAAAGTGACTCTGCGATTTCTAACAGCGTTTCAGGTTTCGGGTGTGAAAATCGTTCGCCCAGCAACGTAGCGTTGGGCAACTCGGAGGTAAAGAAATCACGGTTCTTCTGAACTCCGGTTCCCAGTAATATACAACCTGAGCGGCGCGTAGCTATCATAGCGGCCAGTTCTTCAATTGTTCCTGCAGCGGGTTCAGTCAGTGCAATAGGAAGCCCTGTTTCAGACGTTCCTTTGAAAGCCTGAAAGTGTACTTGTCCTCGGCGGGCGTGGGTTACAACCCATACTTCCTGATCCGTACATGCACAGGTGTCCATTGCAAGGGCAGGAAGGTAATCAATACCCGCCATAGGGAAGCCATGAGAACGAGCAAGACCGAGTGCTGTTGCCAATACCAGTCTTAGACCTGTGAAAGATCCCGGGCCACGAACGCAAGCAATTCTGCTGACGTCTTTAAGCGAAAGGGACATTTTTTCCAGTCCTTCCATAAGGGCTGGTAAGAGAACCTGCATTCCCTGACGCGGTGAAAACAATTCTTTGGAAAAAAGCAGCTGATTTTCTTTCCCGCAGACTATCTGCAGGCGAGCTTCAGCGCTGTTAAATACAAGTGTAATGTTAGTAGAGTCTGCGGACATCGTTGAATGTGGCCCATACCATGAGTGTTAACAGTAAGAAAATTCCAACGCGGATAGAGTAGTCCATAACTTTACCTGGAACAGGTTTACCCACGATCATTTCATAGACAAGCATCACAAGGTGACCACCATCCAATACTGGAACTGGAAGCAGGTTAAGTACACCAAGGTTGATACTGATTATTGCCGCAAGAGCAAGAACAGCTAACAGTCCTTCCTCTGCTTGCTGGCTGACAAGCTGGGCAATCATAATAGGACCACCGACAGTGTCTGCCGGAATAACCCGCTCAATAAGTTTTACAAAGCCCTGCACTGTGAGCACGGTATTAGACCAGGTCATTTCAAGTGCTGCTGATGCAGAGTTCACAAATCCGAGCTGAATCTGTTCCGTTTTTCCTGCTGCCTGAATACCAATGAGGTATGTTTTTTCATCCTCACCAAAAAGGTTTTTTCGGGTAAGCAGGGAAGGGGTAACGTCAAATGTGAGTTGTTTCCCGTCACGGGCTACAACGATTTGTAATTCTTTGCCGCCACTTTTTTCAATGGTGGCTGGAATATCTTCCCAATACGTGATGGTGGTACCGCTGATGGATTTTACGGAGTCACCTTTCTCAATTCCGGCAACAGCAGCAGGGCTGTCTGCTCGAACATCACCGATTTCAGGAAGAAGCTGGAATTGACCATTTGTCGCAAAAATAGCCCAGTACAGCAAAAAGGCGAGTAACAGGTTTGCAATAGGGCCGGCAGCAACAATACACATACGCTGCCATGGCTTACGTTTTACAAAGCTGTCTTCTTCGGTAAATTCTCTGTTTTCTGGTGAGTTGATGTCATCATCCGGACTTTCCCCCACCATAGAAACGTATCCGCCAAGAGGCACAGCGGAGAGTCTGTATTCTGTTCTGCCACGTTTAAATTTGTATATTGCAGGTCCGAATCCGAGAGAGAACGTGCGGATACCTACACCAAATGCACGGGCCACACTAAAGTGTCCGAGCTCGTGGAAAAAAATAAGCCCACCCAGAACAAGAATGATTGCGATTGCACTGCTTAGCATACTGCTTAGATACTCCGTGGGTTAACTAGTGCCGGTTATAACGATCGTGCCCATTCAGATGAGCGTTTCCGTGTCGCATTATCCAGCGCTATAATGTCTTCAATGGAAGCAGGGGTGACCATGTCATGTGCGTTCATAGCTTTGCTAATGAGCTCCGGAATCTGGAGAAACTCAATTTTGTCCTGCAAGAACAGGTCTACAGCTATTTCATTAGCCGCATTAAGAACTACACAGAGTCCTTTTTCACCCCGTAAAGCCTCGCGTGCCAATTCAAGACACGGAAACGATAGTATATCAGGTTTTTCAAAGGTCAAGTCACCACAGGAAATTAAATCAAGAGGCGTAACGCCTGTTTTCATGATTTTTGGCCAGCCGATACAGTAGCCTATGGCTATCCGCATATCCGGTGGGCCCATGTGGGCGATTTGTGAGCCGTCATTATATTCCACTAGTGAATGGATAATAGATTGAGGGTGCACTACAACTTCAATAGTGTCCAGTGGAACACCATATAAGTGGTAGGCTTCAATAACCTCTAATCCTTTGTTCATAAGTGTTGCAGAGTCGATACTGATTTTGGGTCCCATAGACCAGTTTGGATGTGCCAATGCTTCCTTACTTGTTACAGTAGAGAGAAAATCTCGTTGTTTCCCACGGAAGGGACCACCTGATGCTGTAAGGATAATTCTGCGTACTTCAGCATCATCATGACCTGAAAGTGCTTGGAAAATTGCATTGTGTTCAGAATCGACAGGCAGCAGGACTGCTCCGGTACGTGAGCAGACATCACGAATAAGGTCGCCTGCAAGCACAAGAGATTCCTTATTGGCAAGGGCGATGACTTTACCGGCTTCTGCGGCGGCAAAGGTAGCGCGGAGTCCTGCTGCACCAACCTGAGCAGAAAGAACAGTGGATGCTTCCGGCAGTTGTGCCATGTGAGCATAGCCATCACCACCGATAAGAATTTCCGGCTTATAGTCTGAGGGTAATGCTGCACGGAGTTCGATGGCCGCATTTTCATCCAGTACAGCAAGGTAGGCAGGTCGCCATTGTTTAGCCTGCTGGGCGAGCAGTGTGATATTCCGTGCTCCAGCCAGACCTACAACAGTAAACTGTTCCGGTTGTTCTTTGATAACGTTAAGGGCACTGGTTCCAATTGAGCCGGTAGATCCCAGAATTACGATTGAACGCGGAAATGTTTGAGCGTATGTCGCGTCCGGCATTGAGGATATGTAATGTACCACAGGGCTTCCTATGCGTGTTGTGCGGCAAGCTTTGCGCCTGTCTCTGTCATAAAATTGAAAAGCAGCGTGATGTCGTCATCGGTTGTGCGATGGTTGGCAACACAGAGGCGAATAACACCTTTTCCACAAATACGAGCCGGTGTCATAAAACCGAGACCGCTTTTTTCCAGTTCTCCGAGAATGGCGACTTGCAGGTTGTCAAGCTCGGCTTCTGTCCATGAGCAACAATTATCTGGAATGTAGCGGGCGCATGCCATGGAAAGTTCAACACCGCAAACAGGTTCCCAGTTAGGGGATTCTGTCGTTAACGTATGGAACAGCTTTGCATGTTCGTGGTTGCGGTCAACAATTTCTGCCAGACGTTTTACGCCGTATGTTTTGAATGCAAACCAAAGCTTAAGAGCACGTCCTTGTCTGGAAAGCTGGAAATTTGTATTTTTCAAATCCCAATCTGTTTCCTGACCAAGATACACAGCTTTTGCTACGAAGGTATCTTTTTGCTGCTGTTTATTTTTAAAAAGTGTGATGCCGCATTCAAGTGGGATAAAAAACCATTTATGTGGATCTACGGCGATGGAATCAGCACGATCTATGCCGTCAAGAAGCGGGCGAAGTTTCTCTGAAATCATGGCCGCACCACCGTATGAGGCATCAACATGCAGCCAGAGGTTCATTTCTTCACAGATGTCTGCAATGGCATTCAATGGATCAATTGAGCCAGTTGAAACTGCTCCTGCCTGAGCAACAACACAGTAGGGTTGCATTCCGGCCATTCGGTCTGCTTCTACCATTCTTCGCAATTCTTCAGGAATCATACGACAGTCATCATCCGTCGGAACACTGCGCACATTGTTGTGCCCGATACCAAGTAACATCGCGGAACGGTAAACGGACATATGTCCCTGATCGGAAACATAGACAGTGAGCGGTTTTTCCAGCGCATGCATGCCCTTATCTGCAACTTCCGGAGCGTGCGTGTGGCGCCCCACAGTCATCCCCATCAGGTTGGCAACGGTTCCACCGGAAACAAGCGTTCCACCCCATGTGTCGGGATAGCCGAAGAGATCGGCAAACCATTTTAGAACAACTTTTTCTAAAATAGTTGCCGGCGGGCTGCCCTTATACAGCAAAGGAGCCTGATTGAATCCGACGCTGAGAAGCTCTCCGAGTGTTCCGGCTGGGGAAGGACTGGTGGTAATCCATGCAAGAAATCGAGGATGACCGATTTTAGTACATGCTGGTTTAAAAGAACTCTCAACCTGATCCAGAACGGCATCCGGTGAGGTTCCTTCCATAGGCATATCTTCAAACAGCGAATCTCTGATGTCTTCCATAGGTGTCCGGGTGACAACCGGAGCATCGGAAATATGTTTTATATGATCTCCGATGATTGCAACGACACGATTAAGATGATCGTCCAGTTGCTCTAGATCAAGGGAGTGCTGTTTATGCGTATCGTCCATCAGTCAATTCCTGCCTGTGGGTTAAAAGAACGGGTAGATGCTCTGTGCAAACCAGTATGTTGGCAGAACAAGAAGAATAGAGTCTACACGGTCAAGAACACCGCCGTGGCCGGGAAGAATAGCGCCGGAATCTTTTACGCCAACAGTACGTTTAAGCGCAGATTCAAAAAAGTCGCCAAGCTGTGAAGCACAGTTGAGCATAATACCAAGAAAAATTAATGCATACCATGGAGCCGTACCAAAGCTTAAGCCGATGGTAAGAGTAATAAGGCTGCATGCGAGCATGCCGCCGATAGATCCTTCAACGGTTTTTTTAGGGCTGACCCGTGGCCAAACTTTGTGTTTACCAAAGAAACGTCCGGCATAGAAACCGCCAATATCTGAAGCAAATGCAGCAAAGAGTACCAGAACAAGCTCTACGCGTTGGAAGCTGAAAGCAGCCTGCAAAAGAAGTGGGATGTAGAGGACGCCGCCGGTAATAATCTGGCTTTGTGTGAAGTCAGCATCATCACGTTTGCTGATGCCGTATTTTCCGAGGAAGGCGAAGTTGCTGATCCAGAAAGTAAGGGCGATGAAGCCGATAACAACTGAAGGCATGTTCAGGTAGGATGCGATGAGGATGGATACCCCCATAAGGCAGCCTAACAGCTTGAGTGTCATTTTTTCATTGCGCGGCCAAAACATGGAGTAGAACTCGTATTGTCCTACAACACTGGCAGCGAGAAGACCAGCGAGCAGTGCCCAGTCTCCGATAACAAGAACGGCAATAAGTACGGGAAAAGCAATAAGGGCTGTCATCCAACGCTGTCTGTGGGAATTAGTCATTGTTAAGCTGGTCTCCGGTCTTACCGAAACGGCGCTCGCGTGCTGCGTATGATTTGAGCACATCGTGGAATTCATCAATAGAGAAGTCCGGCCATAAGGTTTCGGTGAAATACATTTCGCTGTAAGCATGCTGGAACAGCATGAAATTAGAAAGGCGAACCTCTCCACTCGTGCGGATCATCAAGTCAGGATCAGGAATGCCGGAAGAATAGAGTCTTGCGGCAAGGGCTTCTTCTGTTACATCGTCCGCTGATGCTGAATCTTCTACCAGCTGCTTTGCAGCACGGATAATCTCTTCTCTCCCTGAATAGTTTAAGGCAAGATTAAGCGTCATGGTGGTATTCTTTTCGGTTTTTTTGATTGCATGTTGCAATGCAGTGCGAGCCGCGAGAGGCAGATCACCCATATCACCGAAAATGTTGAGTTTGATGTCTTGTTCAATCAGAGCAGGAAGCTCTTTTTTAAGGAAGCTGACAAGCAGCTCGAAAAGAAAACTGACTTCCTTTTTAGGACGTGCCCAGTTTTCACGAGAAAATGTATACAGGGTTACGTGCTGTATCCCTAATTTACGACATTCCCGCACAATGCGCTGTACTGTTTCAGAACCCGCACGGTGACCCACCGTACGTTCATTCCCCCTGTGCTTAGCCCATCGACCGTTTCCATCCATGATGAAGGAGACGTGCGTAGGCAGAGCTTCAGGTATTACCCAGTCCAGTAATTGTGAATTTGACAAAACATACCTCAGCATGCGGTTAAGTAATAAAAGAAACGTTGAGTTATAAGGGGAAAGCTTGGCTTCCGTCAAGAAAGGGTGTCTTGAGCAGATTGCCAACATACGAAAAAAGGCCGGATAAATATCCGACCTTTTTTTATGACTGAAATTCAGCCGAAGCAACCCGGAAATTAGATTTCCATGATCTCTGCTTCTTTGTCATTACCTTTAGTGTCTGCTTTAGCAACGAATGAGTCAGTAAGTTTCTGAACATCATCCTGACCACGGCGGCAGTCGTCTTCGGAAATGTCTTTTGCTTTTTCAAGCTTTTTCATCTGCTCGTTAGCATCGCGACGAACGTTACGGATAGCAATTTTAGCATCTTCTACGTTCTTTTTAGCAAGTTTAACAAGTTCACGACGACGTTCTTCTGTCAGCATCGGAATAGAGATGCGGATCAGTTTACCATCGTTCATAGGAGTCAGGCCGAGGTCAGAGTTAATGATAGCTTTTTCTACGAGAGGAAAAGCACCTTTATCCCAAGGCTGAATAGTAATTGTGCGGCTTTCAGGAACAGCAACAGATGCGAGCTGTCCAATAGGGGTTGGCGCTCCGTAGTAGTCGACCACAATGTGGTCAACAAGGCTGGCGTGAGCGCGACCGGTGCGCAGGCGACCGAATTCACGATCCAGTGCTACAAGCGCTTTTTCCATTCTTTCTTCGGCATCAAGAAGAATTTCATCCATGATTAGCCTCCGTGTACGATTGTACCAACATCTTCACCAAGGATAACTTTACGAACGTCACCCTTGAACAGGTTACAAACCAAAATTGGCACATTGTTTTCCATGCACAGCGAAATGGCAGTAGAGTCCATTACTCGCAAGTTTTTCTGAAGTACCTCGATAAAGCTGAGGGACTTAAACATAACTGCATCATCATTTGTTACAGGATCTTTATCATAAACGCCATCTACTTTGGTAGCTTTAATGATAGCCTGACATTTTAATTCCATACCGCGGAGTGCAGCTGCGGTATCGGTGGTGAAAAACGGGTTACCTGTGCCGGCAGCACAAATGACGATGCGACCTTTTTCAAGATGTCGTTCTGCACGGCGTCGGATGTACGGTTCACAAACTTCCTGCATGGTAATAGCAGAAAGTACGCGTGTCGGGTGACCGTGTTTTTCAAGGTGATCCTGAACAGCAACAGCGTTCATTACTGTTGCCATCATGCCCATGTAGTCAGCGGATGAGCGGTCCATACCCTTTGCTGAAGAGGAAAGACCACGGAAAATGTTACCGCCGCCGATAACAAGAGCAATTTCTAAACCCATATCAGCAAGTTCTGCGATTTCTGCGCAAACACCTGCTACTGTGTCCGGGTCAATACCAAACTTGCCGTCGCCGGCAAGAGCTTCGCCGCTGAGTTTAATCAGTACGCGCTTAAATTTTAAATTTTCCATTTGTTCCCCATATGGTTTCGGGCATTCTAGCAGTTTTCAGAGTCAGGTACGAAAAAATCCAGAATAGCCTTGATAACAAAATTAATCTCGTCTTCCGTATGATACGGATCAAGCGGTAGGCTGACTTCGCAGTCTGCCAGTTTTTCAGCTACAGGAAAATCTCCTGCTTTATACTGTAAGTGGCTGCAACATGGCTGCAAATGCATGGCAATTGGATAGTGGATGTTGTAGCCAATATTATGTTTTGTGAGGTGAGCACAAAATGCTTCACGTTTTTCAGCAGGAACCATTACTGGGAAAACATGCCATACAGATACTGAATGGTCATGTACCACAGGTAGTGCAAGTTCTTCAATTACTGATAATTTTTCAAGGTATATTGATGCCAGTGCACGACGTTTCTCATTCCACTCAGGAAGTGAAGGAAGAAGGCATTGCAGCAGGGCAGCCTGCATTTCATCCAGTCTGGAGTTAAAGCCGACAATGTCATGATGATACTTAACAGCGGCACCGTAACTGCGAAGCTGACGTGCTGTTTCTGCAATGGTATCGTCGTTGGTGGTCAAGCAGCCGCCGTCACCGAATGCACCGAGGTTTTTAGTCGGATAAAAGCTGAATGCTGCGGCATCACCAAGCGCACCGCATTTTTTATTTTTGTACAATGCACCATGAGCCTGACAGGAATCTTCGAAAAGAAGGAGATTATGTTTTTCTGCAATGGTACGCACTTCGTCCATTTCTGCCGGAATTCCATAAAGGTGAGTTGGCATAATGGCTTTAGTTTTTTCTGTAATCGCAGCTTCAATGTACTCGGGTGCAATATTACCCCATTCTTCGCACTCAACGAGAACAGGAGTTGCTCCTACTCGCATGATGCCGAGAATGGTGGCAATGAATCCACCGGCACTGACGATGACTTCATCTCCAGCACCAATTCCAGAGGCTCGTAAGATAATTTCTAATGCGTCAAGCCCGTTACCGGTACCGATGCAATGTTTAACGCCTGTAAATTCTGCAAACGACTTTTCAAACTTCTCAAGGCGCGGCCCCATAATGTAGCTTGTTTCGCTGAGAACCTGCTCTGTTGTTTGCTGTAGTTGGAGACGGAATTCCTCATAACGACGAGGCATAGCAAGGTAAGGTACTTTTTCAACAGCAGTACGTTTTGCATCGAATGCGTAAAATTCGTCTTTATCGTGAATGTAGTCTTCCGGGTCATAGTCATCAGACGCCAAAACCATAAGCACGGCATCTTCAGAAAAGTTGCTCATTTCACGCCAGTATCCTGCCGGAACCAGAACAGCTTTTTTAGGAGAGTCTAGCTCGAAGGTGTGCGTTTTCCCGTAGCCTTCCAAGGTTAATGTGACACGGCCTGAAGTAGCGACAATGCACTGCTGAAGTTTTTTGTGGCCATGAAAACCGCGGGCTTTATCGTATTCAATTGTGTGAATGTAATAAATTCTGCGAATTGGAAAGTTAAGATGCGTATTGGATTGAATTACGGATAATGATCCGCTTTGTTCTGTTCTATGTGTTTCAATATCAATGAGTTTAGGAAGCGTGTTCATATTAAAAGTCCTTTCTTGTTGAG
Organism: Halodesulfovibrio sp.; assembly: GCF_015482765.1. GTDB lineage: Bacteria > Desulfobacterota > Desulfovibrionia > Desulfovibrionales > Desulfovibrionaceae > Halodesulfovibrio. Next base: position 41,322 of record NZ_JADMLB010000075.1, on the reverse strand, counting down.
GGGAAAGAATACAGTCTCAGCATGTTTTCAGCGTTATTCCGCATCAAACGGTGTGCCCCAGTTTCCTTCGTCAATACGAACGTATTTTAAAAACACATAAAAAAAGCCGTGCATTGCATTGATGAATCCGGCTTTGCCATCAAGCATACCAAGCTTGAGAAAGTAAATTTTGATAAAACGCATTGTAGCGTGAGCTAGCGCAGTAGCTATGCCGCCTTTGCGTTTTTTTCGTTTGAGATCTTCTGCGCCTTCCTGTGCATACAGGTTAATTTTTTCAAGATGATGGGCGAAGCTCTCATACGGGTAATGCAGGATGTCTGCATCAATGTCTTTTATTGTTCCTGAAGCACTGAATGATTCGTGAGAACCGCTTTGTGTTACGGTTAAGTGTTCAGGGCGGAAAATGCGGATTAATCTGTCCGGATACCATCCTGAGTGCTTCATGAATCGATCAAAATACCAGTTTCGACGACATGGTCGGAAGGCGGTGGTGGAAGGCTCTACGTGTTGTAATTCAGAGAGAATTTTTTCTTTGAGTGTTGCTGAGCAGATTTCATCCTGATCTAATGAGATAACCCACTCGCTCTCAATATGTTGTAAGCCGAATTCAAACTGTTTTTTGAAGCCGCCCCACGGATTTTGAAGGATAGTTGCCTTGTGTTTTTCAGCAATGGCTAGTGTCTCGTCAGTTGAAAAAGAATCTACGATAAGTATCTTGTCGCAAAAAGATAGAGATTGAAGGCACTTATCGAGAAGGCGTTCGCCGTTATATGTGAGAACTAGTCCAGTGATCGAAGGCATAATTTTTTCCTTAAAAAAAGGGGAGAGAAAACTCTCCCCCCTTATAAGCTGTCAGATAACCGTAGTATCTATTCAGCGTCTTCTTCTTTAGCGTCGTCTTCGCCGAGTTCGAAACGAACGAGGGAAGCGATAGTAGCGCCTTTGAGGAGGTCGCGGATAGACATTTTGTCATCACGGATGTAAGGCTGGTTCACAAGGGTGATTTCCTTGAAGAATTTAGCCATACGGCCGTCAACGATTTTGTCTACGATGTTTTCAGGCTTACCCTCTTCGAGAGTTTTCTGACGCTGAACTTCGCGCTCACGAGCAACGAGGTCAGCAGGAACGCCGTCTTCATCGATAGCTACTGGGTTGGTAGCAGCAATCTGCATTGCAACGCCTTTAGCCATTTCAGCATCGTCAGAACCGAGGATCTCAACGAGAACACCGATTTTGCCGTTGGAATGGATGTAAGAACCGATGATGCCTTCGCCGGAAAGCTCGATGCGATGTGCACGGCCGGCAGACATGTTTTCACCGAGGGTAGCGATAGCTTCGTTTACGTCAGCTTCAACGCGTGCGGTGAAACCTTCAGCACCGTTCTCAAGAACATCGTTAGCAAATTTTGCTGCGATTTCCTGGAATTTTTCGTTACGTGCTACGAAGTCAGTTTCACATTTGAATTCTGCAAGAGCAGCGCGGTTAGCTTCAACTACGCAGCCTACGAGACCTTCAGAGGTAGCGCGACCTGCTTTTTTAGCAGCTTTGGACAGACCTTTCTGGCGGAGCCAGTCGAGTGCTGCAGCTTCATCTGCGTCGTTTTCTACGAGTGCTTTTTTGCAGTCCATCATGCCAGCGCCGGTTTTTTCGCGCAGGCTCTTAACCATAGCAGCAGTAATAGCCATGATCTATTCTCCCTCTGAATGAATTATTCGGATGCGGTTGCTTCAGCAGCTTCTTCAGCTTCAGCAGCTTTAACCATCTCAGCTTCAGCGTCTTTGCCGTCTTTAGCCATTGCGCCGCCTTCAGCACATGCATCAGCGATGTGAGATACGAAAAGCTTGATAGCGCGGATAGCGTCGTCGTTACCTGGAATGATGTAGTCGATCACGTCAGGGTCGCAGTTAGAGTCAGTTACTGCAACGATAGGAATACCGAGTTTGCGGCATTCTTTAACAGCGATGTCTTCGCGCTTAGGGTCAACGATGAACGCGAGCTGTGGCAGGCGTTCCATGTTTTTAATACCACCAAGTGTAGCTTCGAGTTTGTCCATTTCACGACGGAGACGAAGAATTTCTTTCTTCTGGTAGCGGTTTACGCTGCCGTCTTCGAACATAACTTCGAGTTTTTTGAGGCGGTCGATAGACTTACGGATAGTCTGGAAGTTGGTAAGAGTACCACCCATCCAGCGGTTGGTTACGTAGTACTGGTCAGCACGAGCAGCTTCAGTTTTAACAGCTTCGTGAGCCTGACGTTTGGTACCGATGAAGATAACTTTGCCACCGTTAGCAACAGTTTCAACAACTTTGTCGTGAGCACGACGGTAAAGTTTTACAGTCTGCTGGAGGTCCATGATATGGATGCCGTTACGAGCACCAAAGATGAATGGACGCATTTTCGGGTTCCAGCGACGAGTCTGGTGACCGAAGTGAACACCGGTTTCCAGCATTTGTTTCATAGTTACGTAAGCCATTGTAATCTCCTTCAATGGGTTTTTCTTCCACCCCGAGCCAAGTCCCTCCACCTTCAGGATCTTACGAATTCTGAAGGCACCCAGGGAAGATGCTTCGGAGTGTGCTTTGTATTAAAAGGCAGGGATACATACTGCGAATAAGTGAGTTTGGCAAGCATTGATGCCGCTCATTCGCATTTTTTCTGCATGATATTCTCTCTGCGAATATTTAAGTATAGCGTAGAATCTATTGAACTGGAAGTCCTGAAGTCGTTTCCCGCTTATCAATATTTTTGACAGGATTAATCAACGTGCCGATTCCGTTAATCTCTACCTGAATTTCATCCCCTTCCTGAATAGGGCCTACGCCATGCGGTGTGCCTGTCAGAATCACATCTCCGGGGAGAAGCGTCATAACATGGGATATGTTCGCCACAAGCTCAAGCGGGCTGAACAGCATATCAGACGTATGCCCCTGCTGAACCAGCTGGTCATTTTTATAGAGTTTAACGGAAAGATCTGAAGGGTCAGGAACATGTGTTTCAAGCCAGGGGCCTATAGGGAGGAATGTATCAAATCCTTTGCAGCGCCCGAACATGCCGTCGCTTTTTTGAAGATCCCGGGCAGTGACATCGTTTGCACAGGTGTAGCCGAAAATATGCTCCTGAACCGCATGCGGAGAAAGGAATTTGGCCTCTCGTCCCATAATAATGGCAAGCTCTGCTTCATAATCTACGCGTGTAGACTGTGGAGGAATATAAATTGGCTGTCCGGTATTAATGATGCAGGAAGGAGGCTTAAGGAAAAACATAGGCTCTTCCGGTAGCGGCATTCCAAGTTCAGCTGCGTGGTCTTTATAGTTAAGCCCCACGCAAACTACTTTTGAAGGTGTAACCAAAGGAAGAAGCTGGGCCTGTTCTAAAGGGAACCGTTCTGTAACACCTATCTGTGGAGTGAGGCAGCGTAATAGTCCATCTTCAAGAGCTGCGTAGAATGTTTTGTATTGATAATGAACGCGAACAATTTTCATAACACACTCCCGTACTGGATTGTTTGGTATGACTTACCAATAGGTGTTTTCTATACTAATTACAGTGTTGTAGAAAAGAAATGTATTGTGTTGCATTTGCTTGTGCAAATATTCGTCATTGCAACAAAAAAAGTGTTAAATTATCTCTTTTTTATGTACGATTGCGCAGTTTATCCAATTATTATCGAATCTGTTTTTAAATGTAATTACAGTTTTTTATAACAGGATGCATCACCTTCCTGCTTGGAGCCTTGTCATGTCAGAGTCTGCCCTGATTGATAAATTTTTGCCAGAGTACACATTTAATGAGTGTCACGAAATTGTGGTGAACAGCCCCATTGAAGAGGTCTACGAAGTTACAAAGAATGTAGATCTCTCTAAATCCACTCTTATTGTAACTCTTTTTAAACTGCGGGGATTGCCGACGCGCAGGATGACATTGCAAGGTGTTGTGGAGGATGTGGGCTTTTCCAGACTTGCAGAAAATTATCCCATCGAGCATCTGGTCGGTTTTTTGGCGAACAGAAATATTGTTCCTATTTCTACTGCAAAAGAATTTTTAACGCACTCACTTTCTGCAAAGGTGAAGGTTGCATGGAATTTCAGCCTGTCAGAGATAAGTCCCGGATTAACTAGGGTTACAACGGAAACCCGGGTGCTCTGCCTGTCCAATATGACGCGCAGGATATTTAAAGGCTACTGGATGTTCTTCAGGCCGTTCAGTGCGCTGATTCGGCGCAGAATGTTGAAAATCGTGAAACGGCAGGCAGAATTGATTGGCTGGAATTGCTACTTGTAATGAAGTAGTTGTACGCTAAGTTGTATTTTTTATTTCATATAACAGTGCGTACCGTTGTGGTGTGATATCTCTAGAGTGTTATAAGTTGCCTGTTTTAGGACTGGAGGGATATATGCCGCACATGAATGAAATTGGAATCGTGGCAATGGTACTAATCTGCATTGTCGGATTTGCGTTGTACTCAGCGCTGATAGTTTTGCCGTGTTGGATTATTGCCAAACGGCGCAGTATTTCTCCGCCTTGGTGGCAGTGGCTGATTCCGTTATGGAATATGTACATTGCTTTTAGAATAGGCAAAGGCTCTAATAAGCTCATATCTTTTTCTTTTCTTCTATTGCTTGCGGGAATAGGTGGTGTTGCACTCCGTGAGCAAGCACAGTCTTTTGTTATTGTCGGAATTTTCCTCCTGATTGTCTCGTTTGTTATCGGCATATATGTTGTTTATATGTGGCTGAAAAACATGAGTGTCTTAGCAGGGCGGCATCCGTTGTTTCTTCCGGTTGTAATGCTTATTCTGCCTGTAGTTCTGGCATTAATTGGTGGCGTCCTTATCGGACAGAAAGTGGTATCACCAGAAGAGGTGAGAGGCTGTGAAAATGTTATCAGTTTAATTTCATGGGTGATCTTTCTAATTATTGCATTGAGAACACCTCGCGAGCCTTTAGGAAATGAGGAGTTTGTTCTCGGCAAAGAATAGACCCCGCTCAATATTTACTCATAAAAAAACTCCCGATCCAGTTTTGGAAAGGGAGTTTTTTTTATACCATGGTAATGACTGGAACAACGACGGGGTCGCGTTCGAGGACTTTTCGGAAGAATCGGCGTAATCCGGAGCGGATACGATCCTGTAACAGCTCAATGTCCTCAGGGCCGATGTTTTCAAGCAGTTCAAGAATAATACATTTTGCATCTTCCAGAACATGATCGAAATGGGCTTCGAAGATAAACCCTTTTGAAACAATTGTCGGTCCGTGCAGGATCTCCCAAATCTGTTCGTCGAGAACCATAAAGACCACAACCATTCCTTCGCCACCGAGAATCTGACGCTCTTTTAAAACGGTCAGTCCCACATCGCCGACGCCTTTTCCGTCCACAAGAATCTCTTCAAGCTCAAGAGGCGGTTCCGGCGTTAATGTGCCGTCGCGTAACGTGATTGGCTGCCCGTCTTCAATAATGAAGGTGTTTTCTTCTGCAACGCCGCACTCCTGCGCCAGACGACAATGTTTTACCAGATGACGGTATTCACCGTGGACAGGAATGAAGTGTTTCGGTGCAACTGTTTCGAGCATTTCACTCAGCTCGTCGCGATACGCATGACCGGATGCATGAATGTTTCGGAAGCTTTCGTAGTACACTTCTGCACCCATTCTATACATATCGTTAATCATGCGCGTAATAGCGAGCGTGTTTCCCGGAATAACACGGGAGGACATAACAACCGTGTCGCCTTCCTGAATCGCAAGGTGTTTATGTTCTCCGCGCGCAATACGTGAAAGCGCAGAGAGCGGTTCACCTTGTGAGCCGGTAAGAAGCAGAACGGTTTCTTCGTCCGGAAGTTCCGGCATTTCACGGGTATCCATGAAAAGCGGAGTCCGAATGCGTAAAAATCCAAGGTCGTTTGCAATTTCTATATTTTTAACAAGACTGCGTCCGGATACGGCGATCTTTCTTCCGTAGCGGGCAGAGATGTCGAGTACCTGCTGAATTCGCTGGATATGGCTGGAAAAGAGGGTGACGATGATTCGCCCTTTAGCATTGGCAAAAAGGTCTTCAAAGGCACTCTTAATATCACGTTCGCTGAGAGAGAAGCCTTCACGCTCAATGTTGGTTGAGTCGGAAAGAAGGAGTTCAACACCGTCTTCAGAAAAGGCTCGGAACCCTTCAAGGTCAGTACGGTGGTTGTCCAGCGGTGTCCGGTCGAGTTTAAAGTCGCCGGTATGGACAATTTTACCAGCCGGAGTTTCTACCCCGAAGCCGTAGCCCTCGATTATTGAGTGGCAGACTGGGAAGAAGTTGAAAGCCATATCACCAAGCTCAACCCGTTCGCGGGGAGCTACAGGGATTAATTTTGCGCGGTGGAGCAAGTCTGCTTCACGCAGTTTACTTTCGACAAGAGCAAGGGTGAAGCGTGAACCGTAAATCGGAACGCTGAGCCAGCGGATAAGCCACGGCAGCGCGCCGATATGGTCTTCGTGCCCGTGGGTGAGAACAATGCCTTTTATCTTGTCTTTTTGTTGTAAAATGTGCTCGAACTGCGGAATAACCACATCGACCCCAAGATGGTAGTCGTGCGGGAACATTAACCCGCAGTCGACAATGACAGTGGATGTCTCTGTCGACCACATGGTGCAGTTCATGCCTATTTCACCCATACCGCCCAGCGGTGTGAGTGTTATGCCTGAGTCTTGTGGCATGCACGCATCTCCATGTATTTCTTATTCATGTGTTCACGGAGCATGTCGCTGAATTCGTTTCGTTGCTTCATAGTGTATTCGGCAGTGCTGATAGGCTCCATAGCCGTAATATACACTTTTTTACGAGAGCCGAGGGAGATACGTCCCTTAGGAAGAATATCGCCGGTACCTTCAATAATGACAGGCACAATAGGCACACCGGCTTTTAAAGCGAGCATGATTGCGCCGGTTTTGAAATCACCGAGTTCTTCAAGTTGATCTTGTCGTGTTCCCTCAGGGAAAAGAATAACAGAACGTCCGTTCCGGATTGTTGTTGCAGCAGTTTCCAAAGATTCCATCGCTGCACGTCTATTGCTTCGGTCTACAGAAATGTTACCGAATAATCTGAAGCAGCGTCCGATCAGCGGCAGTTCCTGTAAGCTTTTTTTTGCCATAAAAGCAGGCAGTGCTTTTTTTAACGCTACCGTTGAAAGAGGAATATCAAATTGGCTTTGATGATTGGCAACAAAGATAACCGGTTCATCTGTCGGAATAGAGTCTGTATCAGTAATTAGAGTAATCTGGGAGCAAAAGCGCGCCGCACGGCACCAATACAGTGCAAAGTAACGAACCATTTTGCCAGAGCTATCTAAAGCTGCTGAAATTGGCATAAAGATACAGACGTAAAGTGTCGTAAGTAAAAACGAAAAGTAAAACCAAATTGTGCGAATCATACGTTGTCCAAATAAAAAGTGAGCTGGTAACCTAACTAAATTCAGCACCAGGCTCAAGTACGGCAAGCGAGGCGCAATGTAATGATGCGGTGCTTGTAGCATGGAGGAAAGGAAAGTGGTTAGTACTTTATTGCGCTCAAAAAAATCTATATTCAGCGAACAGTTAGAGTCGCATCCGTAGTGTGACGCTTCACCGCACAATATGGTATCGGGTTACGTTGTTGCGCTTTCGTCTGAATATTCAATTTCAGATTCAGGTTCCTCTTCTTCGGTTTCGATGTCCTCAGGGGGCGCTGCATACGTTGTAATATAGTTCCCCGGATGTTTTTTTGATGAGTACATAGCGTTGTCAGCCTGTTTAACTAATCCGTCCGCATCCAACCCGCTTTCCGGTGTAAATTCTGCCAGTCCAATACTGAATGTAACAATGCACTCAGGATCGATTTTCGCAAATTCTGTAATAAGGCGATCGCAGATTTCTTTTGCCTGTTCAGCAGAGGTTTCGGCAAACAGAATGCAGAATTCATCTCCGCCATAACGGGCACCGATGTCTTCTTTTCTGAGGCTGTGTTTAATTGCAGTGGCAACATTTGTAAGAACTGCGTCGCCGTACTTGTGTCCGAATGTATCATTAGCTTTCTTGAAATTATCAAGGTCGAAGTAACAAAGAGTGAAATTATTGGCTCTGCGTTGAGAACGTGAAAGCTCAATGTTCAAATATTCAAAGAAGGTTTTTTGATTGTACAGTCCGGTTAATCCATCTTTGCTGGCTTGTTCTGCAAGTTCTTTTGTGCGTTTTGCAACGGTGTTTTCAAGTTCATGCGCGTAATTTTCTAAATCGTCTTTACTTCGTTTAACTTCATTAACAAGTCCTTGAATATATGTGTCAAAAACAAGAACAAGGTCAAAGAGCATAAGATTTTCAAGTGCTGTTGAACGACTGTTGCAGATGTCACAGGATTTTGTTTTATTTTGAATACGGAGTTTTTCCCGTAAGATTTTACTGAGCAGCTGGTAGGCCGTGATATACAGTTTGGGCGGAACTCCAATACGTTTATGAACCAACCCGATGCGTAGCCGTGATTGTACATATTCAACATCATAAGTGCCCTCAAAAAGTGAACGCAGATATCGCTGCATGTGATTGCGTAACCTGTAAAGACTTTCTGCATCACCAATAACTTGGGCAACACCTTCTACTTCCACAAGCTCTGCGTAAAAGCTGTTTACGATATCTTCAATGTCAGCAAGGATAACGGGCTTGATTTCAAGTAATGTGAGCATGTCTTCTTCGGATATATGGAACAGACTTTTCCGCTTTACAATTTCATGTGCAGTAATACGCATCTGCTCATCAAGCGTGAAATCTGTGGGCTTCATAGCTCCATCAATTTTGTGCATTCTGTTTTCCTTATCGTGAAGAGTTAAAAGCAACGAATATCTTTTTAAGCATATTGGCTCTAACTGATGGTCAACATGATAAGTGGCAAGGAACGTAAGAAAGCCCCTTTGAGTCATCAAAGGGGCTTTCTTTTTTCTCCTTAGTTACGTTGTGGAGTTACAAGTGATTAGGTTTGATTAACTTGCTTCTTTTTCAGAAACAACTTTATCGATTACTGGTGGTGGTGCCTCTTCGTAATGGTCAAATTCCATAGTGAAGACACCCTGACCGCCTGTAATGGAACGAAGATCCGGCGCGTAGCGGAGAACTTCGCCCATTGGCACGTGTGCTTTAATTTCGGTGATACCGGCTTTTGAGTCGGAACCGAGAACTTTACCACGACGTGATGACAGGTCACCGATAACATCACCCATGAACTCATCAGGGATGTGAACCGTCATAAGCACAACAGGCTCAAGCAAGGTTGGTTTTACCTGTTCCATAGCGCCCTTGAGAGCGAGAGAACCGGCAATTTTAAATGCCATCTCTGAGGAGTCAACGGAGTGGTATGAACCGTCGTAGAGCTTAACTTTAAAATCAACGAGAGGGTAACCGGCTAAGCAACCGCGTTGTGCTGCTTCCTGAATACCTTTGTCGACAGCCGGAATGTACTGGCGAGGGATAACACCACCTACGATGGCATTTTCAAACTCATATCCGAAGCCCTGCGGCATACCTTCGATTTCAATCCAGCAATCACCGAACTGACCGCGTCCACCGGATTGTTTTTTATGTCTGCCTTGTACCTGTGCTTTACCTTTAATAGTTTCGCGGTACGGAATTTTTGGTGTTTTAAGAACCATGTCGCATTTGTAACGACGCATGGCGCGTTCAACGCTTGTTTCAATATGCAGCTGTCCCATGCCTGAAAGCAGAATGTCGCTGGATTCTGGATCACGGGAAAGTGTAAGGGTTATATCCTCATCAAGAAGTTTATGAACCGCTGCATAAATCTTATCTTCGTCTCCTTTTTCTTTTGGAGCGATTGCGTATGAAATCAAGTTAGGAGGAAGTTCCGGCATCAGAACTTCGAACGAAGCCTTAGGATCAGCAAGTGTATCACCAGTTTTTGTTACTTTCAGTTTAGGTACAGCGATAATAGAGCCGGGGCCGATTTCTCCTTTTGCAGGTGCGGACTCTTTACCGTTCATAAACAGTGGAGCGCCGATGCGTTCCGTATCGTCATGTGTGACGTTGTGTAAGGTAGCATCACCGGTAAAGGAACCTGAAAGAACACGCATGATTGACAGCTGACCTGAGAATGGGTCTGAAAGTGTCTTGATGGTAAGCAGAGCGAGAGGCTCATCAGGAGATGATGCGCGCTCATTACCTTCTTTATCCATCCATGCAGCATGCTGGAGCGGAGACGGCAGGAGATCCTGAACAGCATCAAGAAGTTCTGCACCACCGTGGTTAGTAAGAGCAGAGCCGAGCATTACTGGAATAAGGTCTCGTGACAGCACGCCTTCGCGCAGGCCGGTAGTAATTTCTTCTTGAGAGAGTTCTCCGGTCTCAAGGTAGTTTTCCATCAATTCTTCATTGCTTTCTGCAATGTTTTCGATGGTGGTTTCACGAAGTACAGAGACTTCCTCTGCGAGGTCTTCGGGGACATCGCCTTCAGTGGTGGAGCCATCTTCATTAAAGAAGAATGCTTTGTTGTTTAATACATCAACATAGCCTTTAAAATCATCGCCCTGACCAATTGGCATTTGCAGCAATACCGGGCGAATTCCAAGAATAGAAGACAAACCGTCAAATGCTGTGTCAAAATCAGCACGGTCACGATCCATCTTGTTAATGAAGATAATGGAAGGAAGTTCTGCTTCCTGAACGAAGTTCCAAAGGCGGCTTGTCAGCGGTCGTACGCCGTCAACAGCATCAATAACAAAAACGGCGCCATCAACCCCGAACAACAGGTGGTTAATGTCGCCTACAAAGTTATTGTCGCCCGGAACATCCATAAGGAAGTGGCGATTTTTGTTCCAATCCATGGTGGCAAAGCCCGGCTGGATAGAGCCTCTGCGCTTTACCTCTTCTGGCTCGTGGTCGAGGGAAGTGGTGCCTTCTTCAATTTTCCCAAGGCGATTGATAACCCCGGACTGAAACATAAGCATTTCAGCCAGCGAGGTTTTTCCACTTCCTCCTGTGCCCACAAGGGCATAAGTTCTCTGAGAATCAAGTGTCTTGGCCATATACCTTCTCCCTTATGTGGTTTTAGGGGATTATGCCTGCTAACATTGCAAACTGCGGTGTTCCATAACTTGTCTAGAGGGGGTGCCTAATGACTGTTTATAGGGGGCACCCCTATGGTTCCACCTTGTATAACGCTGCAACACTTGTCAACCTCTCATGCGAAATTTTCAAATTCTCAGACGGATACGCACCTTTCTGTTGAATTTTGTTGTAAGTTGTAGAAGTATAATCCGTCGTTAATTTTTGACTCTGCCAAGTTGCTGATTCGGGAGTACATATGTACATCAATATTCTTGTTGGAATTGTCTTTATTGCACTTGTTGTATGGATAATTAGAGATTTTGTGCATCGTCGTAAGTCACCTGCGCGAATTATGGAAGACGAATTGAACCAGCGGCGGGAACGGCAGGAACAGGTCGCTGCGAACCTTGAACGCCTGCGGGACATAGGTGTGAAGAAGCTGGAATCTGTCCGCAAAGCATTAGAGGAAATGAATGCTGCGCTACCGGAATCACAGCGATTTACTATAGAAAATAATCGTGACAGTGTGGCGGTTATTTTTGAAAAAACGTATGTAGAGATTACTCATCAGCTGACGCAATTTTCTCTTAGCGGCAATGAGCAGGACTTTTCAGATGATGTTGCGATGCATCAGCGTTTTGTCATTGAGAGTAAAAATGCACAGGGCGATGTTGTCCGAAGTCGTGACGCAGAGACGGAAGAAGAAGCTATCCGCCTTATCGCAAAAGAAATTGCAAGTGTTGTTGAACCGTGAGTAAGCAGTCGCAATTTGCATTGGCATAGCTGTATGTTGTTTTGCTTTCAGATGAATGATAAACTGAACAACGTTGCGTCTGATGTTCCAATGAGTTTGTGACGAGTATTACATTTTCCAAATGGGGGCGAAATGTCGAAAGAATGTACCCTGTATGCACTTTCAACCTGCATTCATTGCAGACGTATGAAAGTTTTTTTAGAAGATCATGATGTAGAATTTGACAATGTTTTCGTTGATAAGCTTCGTGGCGATGAACGAAAAGAAACAATCGATTTGATTAAGAATTATAACCCGAAACTTTCATTCCCGACTCTTGTTGTTAAAGAGGGCGCATGCATTGTGGTGGGCTTCCATAAGGATCAGATCGAAGAGGCGTTGGATTTATGAGTAATACAATGACGGCTGAAAAGCTTTATGAAATGCTCAAGAAGATTCAAGAGCCACGCGGTTTTTATTTCAACAAGAATATGGATATCACCATGCCGCTTCTTGAAAGCCTGCTCATTAATAAAGAAGAGTATGGTTATATGGCATGCCCTTGCAGATTGCCGAACGGCGATTTTGATGCGGACAGAGATATTATCTGCCCGTGTGAATATCGCGACCCCGATTTAGAAGAATTCGGCGTGTGTTACTGCGGTCTCTATGTGACTGAAGAATACAACAAGTTAGAAGATCCAGGTGAAGTGGCTATCCCCGAACGCCGTCCACCGGAGAAAATTTTAGGCTAAGTGTAACAACACAGGCCGTGAAAATGAAAAACGCTGTGCAGCACTCAAAGAGAGGTTGCACAGCGTTTTTTTTGTTCGAACTGGACTTCGTTTGTTACTCAAGTCCCAGCAGTTCAGCGCCATTGCTGAGGAACATTTCAAGCTTTGGTAAGGAGAGCTTGAGCCGTTTTTTCAGTTTGGCGATTTCTTTATCAGGACTGTACAGAGGATAGTCTGATCCGAAGAGAATTTTTTCATGCGGGTGCTTTTTCATAATCGCACTCAATGTAACATCGTCAATAAAATCAAGAGTACTTGATGTGTCGATGTAAACATTTTTTCCGATAAGCACGTCTAATGCATGCTGCCACTGATGGTAGCCTCCAAAATGCGCTGCAACAAAGCGCGCCTTAGGGAAGTTTTCAATAAGCGCAGCAAGCTTGTACGGGCAAGACGGGTTATCTTTGGGTTCAAGTTTGTCGCCAATATGCAGAAGCATTACAAAGTCATTTTGTGCTGCTTCAATGATCGGCAACAGACGTTTTTCATCCAACCGGAAACCTTGGAAATCCGGATGGAGTTTTAAGCCCTTGATGCCTCGTGCTTTGAGACGCGCGAGCTGGTTTTCCCAATCATCAAAATCCGGATGAATTGTTCCGAAGGGGATTGCATCAGGGTGTGCAGCCTTGAGAGACAGGGCAAAGTTATTTGCGGGAATAACCTGCGAGGCTGAAGTTGCTGCACAAAGTACCACCATCTTATCCAGACCGGCTTTTTTAATGCGGCGGATAAGGTCATCCATAACGCCCGGGCACTGGCAGTTGACTCCGTAATGGGAGTTCAAATGCTCAACGGCCTTTGCGGCGATTTTTGGATGGAATGCGTGAGTATGGAAGTCGAGATACATAATAGCGCAGCGTTCTTTTGGTTAAAGTTTGTTTCCTACAAAGAGTTCTTTCAGCCTGTCGGGAACTTTAACAGGGCGTCCTTTTTCGTTGGTACAGGCATGCTCTGTGAGTCCGGTAGCTAAAATAGTGTCCTTTGTTTCGTTGTAAATTTCGTACTCAAAGGTCATGGATGCACGCCCCCATTTACTGATTCCGACACGAATGTGCAGCAGGTCATCAAATCGCGCAGGGCGTTTGTACCGGCACTGTGCTTCACGAACCGGAAGCATTATGCCCCGTTCTTCAACAGTTTTGTAACTCATGCCCTGTTCGCGGATATATTCGCTGCGGCTTCGTTCGAATAAATGGAGATACTCTGCGTAATACATGACAGACATCGCGTCGGTTTCCCCGTAGGAAACACGATGTGAAAGCCAAGTCTCAGGAGTCGGAAATTCTGCCATAGTCATTCCCTCTATATATTCAGTCGGTATTCAGATTGCTGACGATTTCGTTCAATGCGGTGTGTCAGGCACAAACGGCCGCAATGTACGAAGAGCTCTTTTGTTGGCTGACAGTGAACATCAGTTTTTCAACGGAACTCTTTCCATTTTATATCGGCGCTGAAGATTGCCCCGCCGTACATAAAAATGGTGTCAGCAGTCTCGGTGTTATATGTGGTGCTGTAAGTACGGCACATTTTTATGTTGTCGTTTTCGCCACTCTGTGCGGGCGCGACATAGTTCTTTACCTGTCTGCTCCTGAACGATGGAGTGCAGGTAATCCCCGTCAGCCGTCTTACCGGATTTGCTGATAAGTTTTTCCAGTGCGGTACATTCGGCACGGTAGCTTACATCTATGAGCGCAGGCTCATATTCAAGCATAAAGTCTTCCGGAACGGATTCTTGAATCCAGCCGAGGTAGCGCACATTATTAACATGTCCGTTAATGTCAATATCAGCTTTTCTGCTTATGAGTGGGCTTTCGTGTTCAGCCGCACGCAAGCACGGGACAACACGGGTGGGAAACTCTTTGCATGGCGGGTTGTCTACCGGATAATTTTCGGTAATGGCATCCGGCACCGGAACGAGTTTACGCTTTTTAATATCAATGACAAGCCATGCGGTTGTTCCTTCAGCAATAAGATGATGTTGCTCATCAAAAACTTCAAAACAACGCAGAGCTAAGTTGGGCGTATGGGCGGAAGGCCATGTGTGGATGGAGATTGTTTCTCCGGCATCCGGATAACGGTCTACAGTCATGGTGAGTCTGCTGAGCACCCATGCGATACCATGTTCCAGAAGGAATTCGCTTGGAAAACCATGCAGGCGGGCATTGTTTGCAGCAGCTTCTTCAAAAAAAGCTGCAAATGTAGCCGGACAGGCTTTGCCGAAACGGTCAGTATGGTAGGTCTTTATGGTGAAAGACTCTATCCCCTTCAGTGTCATGTGTGATTCCCCTTATGAATAAGGATGTTAGCTAACACTGACCTGTGTGGAGAGCAAGTAATCAGGGGATATTAATTGTGCGGTGGCTGCTGTGATGAAAAAAAGCAGCCACCGCATTGTTCTGTTGTTATGGCGTTACTAACCGTGCATACGGATTCAGAGTGAATTCTTGAGGTGTGTAGATGGCCTGATCGGCACGGGTAGCAGCCGCCCAGCGCTGGGTTCCATATTCGAAATGCCACCATTCACAATGGAAGTTTATGAAACCGGCCTGAGTCATCACAAAGTAAAGAAGACGTCTGTTGTACAGCGCTTCTTCTTCACGGGTGGTGAGCTTTTCTCCACGTTCCAGCTTGTCTTCAAAGAAAAGTGTGCTGGAAATATCACCGGGGTAGTCAAACGGAGCACCGAAGAACAATTGTTTTCCAGAACGTTCCGCAATGCATACATCCACTGCGCCACCGGTTGAATGCGGTGCAGGCTCTGAATAGTCTGTCATTGGCTTGGCAACAAACTGCTGTGCCATAGGTACAATTTCTTCCGGTGTTTTTTCCGGATGCATAGAAGCAAGGGCATTTTTGCATTCAGAGAACAGAAACGTTTGTACAGCGGTAGAGCGCCATCCATCAAGAATGACAAGCCGCAGGTGTGACGGCAGAAGTGACGATGCATGAAGCAGACGTTCCAGCACTCCTTCACGCGCATAGCATTCCGGCAGTGCTCCTTCAATTTGCCGTTCAAAATAAATAGAGCGGCTCAGCATGTGTTCCGGTGCTAACGACAGTGATACGATATCTTCATTCGATTCTGTAGATGCAGTGGCATATACAGTTTCCCAAGAAGCGTGAACAATTCCATGAATTGGGGGTACGATTTTATCAGGCATGACAAATCCAGTAAGAGATATAGGTCAACGTACCGCTAGTATCCCAGCAGGCGCGGAAGCCAGAGTGAGAATTCCGGTACAAAAATAAGCAGCAATTGGCAGATAAGCGCTACAAGAACAAAAGGCCAGATATGTTTAAACATTTTTTCTAACGCGACATTGCCGACAGAGGAAACAATGTAGACACAGGCGCCCATAGGCGGTGTGATGAGTGCAATGGTGATGTTCAGTGTCATAACAATACCGAAATGAAGCGGATCAATTCCTGCTTGTGCCGCAAGCGGGCTGAACACAGGAGTCAGCAGCACAAGAGCAGCAATTTCTTCCATAAACATGCCGATGATGAAGATCACAATGCTGATAAGCAGAAGAACCATAGAGGGCGACGATGCGTACTCCATGACCAGCGGTGCAAGCTTTTGCGGCATGCGTTCCGAAGAAAGAATCCAGCCAACAATGGTTGCAGCACCGATAACAATAAAAATGACACTGCTCAGCCGGACGGTACTGCATGTGGATTGAATGATTCCTTTCACGGTAAGCTGCTTTGTCCACAGTAGACCCATGATGAGTACATAGGCGCAGGCAACAGCACCGGATTCTGTGGGAGTCATGAATCCGAAAAGAATACCCCCGACAATAATCCCCGGTGCAAAAAGCGCAGCCATTGCTCCGCCGGTTGAGATGAAGAGTTCTTTCCATGAAAATTTGGAATTAACGACTGGAAGTCCTAACCGTGCTGCGCTGATGCGATGCATAATGATGAATGCAATACCAAGCAGCAGGCCGGGGACGACTCCTGCAATAAACAAAGCGCCCACGTTGGTTTTGGTCATTGCTCCAAAAAGGATCATAAAGATACTTGGAGGAATAATAGGGCCGATGAGTGAACTTCCTGCTGTTAACCCTGCTGCATACGAGTCAGGGTACCCGCCTTTCTTCATGGCAGGAATCATAATAGAACCAACTGCTGAAGCATCCGCAGCAGCCGAACCGTTCACACCTGCAAAGATGATACTGGCAACAACGGTGACATAGCCTAACCCCCCTTTTAAATGCCCTACGAGAGCTTCAGAAAAACGCAGAAGACGTGAGGTGAGACCGGAATTGCTCATAAGTTCACCGACCATAATAAAATATGGAATCGCAAGCAGAGAGAACGGCTCCATTCCGCCATAGAATTGCTGAATCATAATGCGCAGTTGACCGAGCTTGTCTATGTATATGAAGCCTGCAAAAGCGGTTGAAAGCATGGCAGCGAAAAGCGGCAGACCGGAAGCCAGAGTAATGAAAAAGATGCACAGAAGAATCAGCGTCATAATGAAGTCTCCTCTGTGTGTTGTTTGTGCATTGCGGAAGTCTCAGCGTGAGGTTGCTGTAGTGCCTCATCAGGGGGAATGAACTGCTGTAACGTGTATTCAACAAGCATAAGCCCCATGCCGACTGGAATCGCCATCAGCGGTAGTGATTTTGTTATTCCTAATGTCATGATGGTAAACAGACGCATCTTGTATGCATACTGTGCTCCCAGCCATATCATCAGCAAGAGAATGCTCATGAACGCTATTGTGCGAATTCCGCAGACAAGACGTCTGGAGCGTTGAGGAAGCCTGTTTACAAGTATGGTTATTGCCATGTGCTCGCCATGCTTTAACGCAGGGGCTGCAGCAAGCATAACCATCCAGACAAGGGTGATTTTTGCCAGATCAGTTGTCCAGATCGGCGGGCGAAAGAATCGGGAAAAAACTCCTACCATTACAGTTGCCAAGTTTATAACCAGAAGCGCCCCTGCTCCAGATAGGCAGAGGCGTTCCAGAATAGTTGAAACTGCTTGGCATTTGGTTGCCAAAGAGGTCATTACTGAACCTCATTATTCGCTTTTTGTGCGTCTGCCAGAGCGTCATCTATCCACTCTTTTTCAATGTGCTGACGTAACCATTTAATATAGGAAGGTGTGCTGAGTTTTTTGAATTCAGCCATTTCTTCGTGGGTGGGGGTGTACACTTCCATTCCTTTTTCTTTCAGGAAAGCGATTCTATTTTCTACCTGAGATTCAACAAAGGTTCGTGTCAGTGCGTTCGCTTCTTTGGCTGCGCTGCGGATTGCCTCGCGCTCCTTGTCTGCAAGCTCTTCCATCATGGCATTGTTCACAAGGAGGAACTGGTCGGAATATTGTACGTTGGCAAGTGTCAGGTGTGACTGCACTTCATAGAGACTGCCGATGATGATGTATGTCGGCGGGTTCATTTGACCGTCTGCAACGCCTGTTTTTAATGCGAGGTAGACTTCCGTCCAAGGGATAGGAGTACCAGCAGCGCCAAAGGCTTCGTACATGGCGACCTGGCTGGCATCCATTGCCCGAAATTTCAAGCCCTTGAAGTCCTTTGGTGATTTGATTGGCTGAGTGCAGGTAAAGGCAATAAAGCCGCCTTCTTCAATCACCTCAAGAAGCTGAACACCGGTACGTTCTCTGAATTCTTTGCGTATTTTTTTCATAGCATCGCTGGAATCAAAGAAGATGTGGGCAGCTTTGTAGCTGTCAAAAAGGAAGGGAACGTTTGTGGCAAATATTTCAGGAAAAACAGTTTCCATTCCGCCGAATGATGCAACGTTAATCATAGGGTCTGTCATAACCTGTTCCATGCGTTGCTGTTCATTGCCAAGCTGGCTGTTTGGAAACAAGTCTATAGCAATAGCTCCACCTGTTTTCTCTTCTACAAGCTTTTTGAAGTGTGTGGCAAAGACGTGAACAGCATTGTCCTCTTCTGAGGCAGGGCCGTTGTAGCTCATTTTGATTGTTGTTTTTGCAGAAGCTGCAACTGCAACCGTGAGTATCAGTAGCCCAGTTATCAGCAGGCAGCGTAGGAACTTCCATGAAATATTGTACAACATCATCATATCCTCCCTTGTTAGCATCGTGCTTGCTGAGAAAAGTCTCAGCATAGAAGACGTACAGTGAACACTCTTATAGTAGGTGTTCTAAAAAAGAGGCGATATGTCAATGTGTTATAAAATAAAACCTATTCGTTCCGCAGAACTTTCAAGACATCCACATTTGATGCAACCCACGCTGGGTATGCCCCTGCGAGGATACCGAGAATGCAGGAGCCGATACTGGCTCCGATAATAAAGAGGGGGTCATAAATGTAAGGATAGCCTGCGACATAATAGACGATGGTTATGATGACGACAGCCACAAGTGCCCCTAAGGTGCCGCCAATGCCCGAAAGCAGGCTGGATTCTAAAAGGAATTGGGACATGATTGCGCTGCGGCGGGCACCGATGGCTCTGCGGACACCAATTTCCAGCTTACGGGTCTGTACAAGCAGAATCATAATCGAGAGCACACCCATTGCTCCTACAGAAAATGAAATGGATGAGCTGAGTAGACCGAGAAGCCACACAAGCTGAAGGGCTTGTGTTTTTAACTTTGAAACATCATTGGCGGACAGCACAAGAAAATCTTCATCAGCCTTACGGGTGATGTTGTGCTGCTTGAGCATAATATCAGTGGCTACCTTTTTGGCTGCTGCTTCGTCTTTATCGGAAAAGAGTGTCATAAAGACTCCGGACACCCAATCCTGATTGGACATTCGGCGCATGTAGGTGGTGATAGGAACAAACACCTGTTCATCCTGATCGGTTCCGGCAAGGTCTCGTCCGCGTTTCGGCATAATACCGATGACTCGCAACGTGGTAAGGTTGTAGTGAACGATCTTACCGAGCCCTTCAGCGGGGCGATTGAACAGCTTACTCGCGATAGTGAATCCGAGTATGCAGACTTTTGCACGGTTTTCCACATCTTGAGCCGTAAAGAAATGGCCGGAAGAAACAGGAGCAGCCCGAACAGCAGGAAAGTCTGCGTTTACAGCAATGAGTTGAGAATTAATGATGTTGCGGCGGTAGCTGATAGTGGAGTTTTTTGTAACAAAGGGCGTTCCTTCTTTTACGTATGGATTGTTCTCCAGCAGAGCTGTTACATCAGCCATTTTAAAGGTCGTAGTAAGGCCGCCATAACGCAGTGTTCCGCTGCGTCTGAAGGTAGGCTGACCCGCAAGTACCACAAGCAGGTTCGGGCCGAGCTTTTCTGTTTCCAGTCGAGCCTGTTCTTTCAGTGCTTCGGATACATGAACGACCCCCGTGAGGGCGAGGGTTCCTAAAAAGACTCCCAGCATAGCCAGAACAGAGCGAAGCTTGTGTGCCGCAAGAGAGCGCAGGGCAATGCGTAGGTAGTTAAGCATCAGCCGTCTCCCCGTAATGCCTTGATAGGATCAAGTTCCGCAGCCTGTTTAGCTGGACTTAATCCAAAGAGTACGCCCACAGCCATGGCTGCACCTAATGCCGTCAGGAATATCTTTAACGAAAGCCTTATTTCAATAAGATTAAAAATAAAAAGAACACGCGCAAGGGCAATTCCTAACAGTACTCCTAAGACCCCGCCGATAATAGTCAGCAAAACTGCTTCAAGTAAAAACTGGCGAATGATGGCGCGCTTACTGGCGCCGATAGCACGCTTGAGACCGATCTCAATGGTTCGTTCTGAAACGGATAAATAGAAAAGATTTGCCAGAACAAATCCACCTACGATCATGGCGGTAACTGCGGTAACACCAAGAAAGATGGTGAGACCGCCTTTTAAGGCAGAGAGGAATTGTTGAACTTCTTCTGCTGTAAGAATGGAAAAGTCATTCGGTTCACCGGGGGAAAGGTTATGCAGATGACGCAGAAAACTGGTGAGGTTGTCGACGTTAGCCTGCATGTTTTCAGCATCAATGTATTTAATGCGTAATCCTCTGAAATACTGCCTGTCTGCTCCGAAGCGCTGTGCAAGGGTTGTAAGGGGAACAATAACACGATCATCAAGGCTGGAACCTCCACCGCCGGAATAGCCTCTGTGGGAGAGTTCACCGATAATAGTGAACGGTACGTTACCGATAAAGATGGTCTTGCTGACAGGGCTTTCTGTCGGAGAAAACAGAGCCTGTGTGACTGTTTCACCAATAAGGCAGACTCGTAAGGCCCGTGTCACATCTTCCTGAGTAAAGTCTCTGCCCGAAATGAGCGGCCAGTTCCATGCTTCACTGTAGTTGGCTGAGGAGCCGATAATGCGTGCAACGTTCCAGTTTTTGTTTCTGTACCGGATAACTTTCCCGCTGATTGATCGTAATGGAATGACTAAATATGTTCCGGGAAGAGAGCGTCTTATCTGGGTAAGATCATTCCACGAAAGGGTAAGTGTCCGTTGTCCTACCGGTCTGTTGAAGATATCTCCGCCCAGAACAAGAACGGCATCAGGGCCGAATGATTCAGTCAGTTCTTCCGCTTTCTGGTTTGCTCCATCGTGTGCGGCAATGATCACCGTGAGGGACGCGATCCCTAGAGATACTGAAATGATGACAAAGAGCGAACGAATCTTATACGCCCACAACGCTTGAAGCGCGAGGAGTCCTGTTCTGCCCATGACGGCCAGGCTGGATTTCAGGGTATGAAGTTTCATTCCCTGTATTGTACCCTACTTACATGCTCGTACAAGAGAGATAGCGTATAGATTTAGCTTGTTCTGAGAAAAATAGTGAGAAGAAAAAGGCGTCCGGCATCACGCACACATTGTGAAGCCGGACGCGGGGGATCAAAAGAACGGAGGCACATCAGGGAAGAGAGTGCTTGATGTTGACTGTATGTAAGAAAGCTTGATCGGGATGTTTCAGCACTGACCGTTTACATAAGGCAGGAAATGAAACGGCAGAGCTGTTGTATGGAGTGAGACAGGCTTTCGTTACACATCACACGTTCTTTTGTAGAGAGTGAATCGGTATAGATGCCGCCGGACAGCAGGGGAATGCATGGTCTTGTCAGGGGGAAGAAGCATTCCGGCTGCTGACCAACGGGTCTCTATTTGTTCATATGCAGCTAGCAGTTTTGCCAGCACAGCTGTATATGATCTTTTGCAAGGCTTCTGGATACAAGACTTACTCCGACAGCCAATGCAACGGATATAGGTAATGCAACAACGTTCGGGTCAACCCACTGGAGGAGAAACATGGTGCTGCCCGGTGCTGCATCTGCAACAAGAGTTACTTTTCCAAACAGTGTCTGACAAAGGCCGATAGCTGCAGCTTCTTTTTTATGGATGAACAACATCCAGAGCATGGAGACGGTGAATCCGCCTACGATAGAAACTTTAGCACCTGTTTTTGTCATGCCCTTCCAGTAGAGCCCGAAGACGTATGCCGGAAGGAAGGTTGCACCGCTTAAGCCGAAGAAAAAGGCTGTGGCACGTGCAACAATGGAGGGAGGAAGCAGCCATGCCCACACAAGAGTAGCAATAATCGTAGCAACAATACCGAGTTGGCTGATGGATGAAGCGCTCAGATTGTTTTTACGACGCATAACGTTTCTGGAGACATCATGCGCAAGAGAGGTTCCACCAATGTGGAACTGGCTGGAGAGTGTGGACATGGCCGCGGCAAACATAGCCAGCAGAAACATGGCAGAGAACCAAGGCGGCATAACTTTTTCAATAAAAACAGGGACGATTTTATCAAGGTTGCCGCCAGCCATTTGAATGCTGATTTTGCCGAATTGGTTTAGGAAAATTGCGTTGGAAAGTGCACCTACAACGTAGATCACTCCAATGGTAAGCAGGATAAAGATTGCACCGTACAGAACAGCACGGTTCAACTCTTTGTCGCTGGAAACAGTCATGAAACGTACTGCAAGCTGCGGTTGTGCAAGAACGCCGATACCTACACCGTAAACGATGGTTGTGTAGATCACGAGCCACAGCGGAGAGCCTGTTTCTGTTCCCTGTGTCCAGCCGAGAATACCACCTTTCTGCAAGGAGGCCGGAACAAGATGCGCCATAGAGGTGAGCGTTTCATGCGCCGGAATAACACCACCGAGCTGGTAGTATGTGTAGCCGAGCAGGAAGATCATCATGGCAACCATGATAGTGCCTTGGAATGCATCAGTGTACATAACAGCTTTCATGCCGCCGGTGATGACGTACAGAGAGAGAATGACAGTAATGCCGATGAGCATCCATTCGTACGGCAGTCCCAGCGAAACTTCAGTCATACGGCAGATACCGGTGAGCACCGCTGCTGCGTATACCGGAATAAAGAAGAAGATAATGCTGCCGGAGAAGCCTTGAATAAATTTTGAGTTGTAGCGTTTACCGAGCAGTTCAGGGAACGTGTGACAGTTCAGTACCACACCCATGCGACGGGTTCTTTTGCCTAAAAAGACCATAGCAATGAAGATGCCCACGAAAATATTTAAGAACGCCAGCCAGAGTAATGACATTCCGAACATGGCAGCAACACCGCCGAATCCGATAATCGCAGAGGTGGAGATAAAGGTTGCTCCATACGACATAGCCATAACGAACGGATTAACAGAACGTCCGGCGAGCATGTAGTCTCCGGCGTTTTTCGTTTCTTTCCATCCCTTCCAACCTAAGTAGAAGACAATTCCAAAGTAGAGCAGTGAGGTAATCAGCTTGACAGCCATGTCGTATTTCTCCCGTTACTTATCCGTGCTTTCCTGCACTAACGATTCAATAGTTACTGTGTCCGGCGTACCGGCGTTGTTCCAATTCTTTATGCCGTACGCAACACAGCCGATGGTGGATATGATGCAGAGCCAGTAAGGCAGGGCAGTTTCGATACTTCCGAGTCCTAACAGCATAATTCTTTCTCCTTGTTATAAAAAAAACCGCAGGCTCTCACCTGCGGTTAATCGGTATACTTTCCTTAATCAGTATGCGTGATTACGCACACTCAACCGATCCGCAGGTCTTTAAGACGCGGTAACCATAATATGCATAAAAATAGCTGTTCATATGGCGGTTGATTGTGTTCATGGCTTTCTTCTACCTGTTCTAATACAAAAATGTCAAGTTCGACAAAGCAGAAAAAGCTTATTTTTTCGATATCGTCGAAAAATATAGTTTAGAGGGAAGTCTTTTCAACCAGCTGACACCAGAGAGTCTCTCTTATGTTCTTCCATAATGTATTGGCTTAATGAAAACTGGTTATCTCGATGTACATATAAAAAAGAGGCTGTTCACTTTTAAATGACAGCCTCTTCTTGATAGTAGAAAGGTAATGTAGCCGCGGCTTCCAATGGAATAAGTGCTTGATGTCGTCGCGTTAAACCGCGGTCAAGGGGGCGTCCCCCTTGCGGGTGTTTACGGATACCAGTCCCTTGTGGAGGCAGAGCCCTTGCCCGTCGGAGACATCTGCTTAACACGCTCAGCGGAACGCTGTGGTGTTTTGCCGTTCACGCTGAACGAGTGCTTACGGATGCCAGTCTCTTGTGCGGGGCAGAGCCTTTGCCCGTCGGAGACAACATCCTTGAGCTTAGTTGTTCTGCCAACAAAGCTGAATGTGATCTTCTGCCAAACTGCGAGAAACGAGACTGACGACAACAGCAATGGTCAGGGACACAGGAAGCGCAACAACGTTCGGATCAACCCACTGGAGCAGGAACATCGTACTTCCAGGAGCCGCATCTGCTACCAGAGTCGCTTTTCCGAACAGTGTCTGACAAAGCCCGATGGCAACCGCTTCTTTCTTATGGATGAAGAGCATCCAGAGCATCGATACGGTAAACCCGCCGACCATAGAAAGCTTGGCTCCGGTTTTGGTCATTCCTTTCCAGTACAGCCCGAAAATGTATGCTGGAAGAAACGCCGCACCTGTGAGACCGAAGAAGAACGCAGTGGCACGCGCAACAATGGAGGGCGGAAGTAACCAAGCCCATACCAACGTCGCAAGAATAGTTGCGAAGATACCGAGCTGACTGATCTGTTTGGAATCACGCTTTGTCGGCATAACAACCTGCGAAACATCATGTGCAAGAGAGGTTCCGCCAATGTGGAATTGACTTGAGAGCGTTGACATGGCCGCCGCAAACATGGCGAGCAGGAATGCCGCTGAGAACCACGGAGGCATAATGCTTTCAATGAAGACTGGAATGATCTTATCAAGGTTTCCGCCTGCCATCTGGATACTGATTTTTCCGAATTGTTCGAAGAAAATAGCATTGGAAAGTGCGCCTACAACAAAGATAACGAACACCGTCAGCATAAGGAAGATAGCACCGTACAGCACTGCTCTGTTAAGCTCTTTGTCGCTGGAAACAGTCATGAAGCGAACGGCAAGCTGCGGTTGTGCGAGTACACCGATGCCTACACCGTAAACCAGTGTTGTGTAGATAACGAGCCAAAGCGGTGTGCCTTGTGCTGACCCCTGTGTCCAGCCGAGAATGCCGCCTTTCTGCAATGCTTCCGGCATAAGGTAAGACATGGCTGTGAGCTTTTCGTGTGCTGGAACCACACCGCCGAGCAGGTAGTAGGTGTATCCCAGAAGAAAGAGCATCATCGCTGCCATGATGGTTCCCTGGAATGCGTCTGTGTACATAACAGCCTTCATACCGCCGGTGATCACATACAGAGAGAGGATTGCGGTAATGCCGATGAGCATCCATTCGTACGGCAGCCCTAAAGATACTTCAGTCATACGGCAGATACCGGTAAGAACCGCTGCCGCATACACAGGGATGAAGAAAAAGATGATGCCGCCGGAGAACGATTGAACAAACTTGGAGTTGTAACGCTTTCCGAGCAGTTCAGGAAACGTGTGGCAGTTCAGTGTTAATCCCATACGGCGTGTGCGTTTTCCGAGAAAAACCATGGCGAGAAAAACACCAACAAAAATTGTGAGAAAAGCAAGCCAGAGCAGAGGCATGCCGAACATAGCAGCGACACCACCAAAGCCAATGATAGCAGATGTGGAGACGAAGGTTGCACCATATGACATGGCCATGATGAAAGGGTTCACTGAGCGTCCGGCAAGCATGTAGTCACTTGCCCCCTTGGTCTCCTTCCATCCTTTCCAGCCCAGATAAAAAACTGCTGCAAAGTACAGCAATGCGGTAATAAGTTTGACGGCCACGTCGGTAACTCCTCTTAGTTGTCCGTGCTTTCCTGCACTATTACTTCTACTTCAGCTGTCACAGTGTCAGGCTCACCTGCATTGTTCCAGTTCTTGATCCCGTACGCGATACAACCAATGGTTGAAAGGATGCAGAGCCAGTACGGCAATGCTGTTTCAATACTTCCGAGTCCGAGTAGCATATGTGTCTCCTGTGTTAAGGGTACAAAAAAAACCGCAGACTTTCGCCTGCGGTTTCATCGGTGCATAGAGTTAGTTTGTGTTACGTTTGAACACACTCAACCGATCCGCAGGCCTGAATGCCGCGGAAACCAAAAAACGCAAAAAGGAAATTGGTGGTTAAGTTGTTCATGTGAATTCTCTATCTGTGTTTGTACAAAAATGTCAAGTTCGATTTTGTGTGCCGTTAGAATTTTGTTTTGATAACATCTGAGGCCAGATCACCGTTCGCGGCTTTAATATTGCCAAGCCACTGACGAACAGTATCAAGGTTTCCTTTGATCCATGCGGAAGCTGTTTCGTTAACATCCTGCTCTTTAAGCGAAATGTCATATGTCCATTTTCCTTGTGTCAATTTGCTCACATTGAAGCGGGACAAGAACAGGTACGCATCGGGATTCGCTGTTTTTATGTCAGCACGGATAAGTGTGTTGATGGTGCTTTCGGCAATAAGTTTCGGGGCACCTCCCATGCTTTTCAAGTAGCGCATGTCCAGAGTGATGTTCATCCAGTGTGGCTCCCAGCATGTGAATACAACCCATTTTTTCTCTTTAAAAGCGCTGATGACATCTTTCAGCATATCATCAACAGGCGCACCTTGCTGTTTCCAGCTGCCAAGTCCGTCTGTATTTTTCTTAATAAGTTCATCAACAAGGATATACATGCCGGAACCGGGTTCACTTGTGTAGATAGTGGAATTGAATTTATCAGCATGCTTTGCAAGATCTTCAAGATTCTCTACACCCTTAGCGTGTGCATATCCGGGAACGCAAAGTCCGGTATGCGCGCGGGCAACATTCACTCCGGCAACATGCACATTCTTTGTTTTCAGTAATGGTTCAAGAAGCATTTCCTGTGTTGGAAGCCATGAACTCATGTAGACATCCACTTCTCCTGCATCGAGAGCTTTGTATACTTCGGAAGCTTCCATAGGAACGGTTGATGTTTTGTAGCCCAGTGCATCCAGAACCTGTGTAGCTACTGCTGCTTTAACCATAGCCCCTGACCATGGCGGAACTGCAAAGCGTATAGGGGCTGTTTCTGCATAAGCAGGAACAGTGGACGCTAGAAAAAATGCTGCAAAAAGAAACGTAATGATGGACTTATACATAATGTCTCCTCGCGTGTTGTTATTGTATAGAGCTGTCCGCAGTGTCAGAATTACGGACGGGCTGTTGGGTTTTATCACTTACCACTTCTCCGTCTTTAAAAACAATGCGTCGTCGTGCACTGCCGGCGGTAAGCGGGTCGTGTGTAACAAGAATTATGGTTTTTCCCAGCTCATTAATCTTTTTGAACAGATCAAGAATTTCGTTGCTGGTGCTGGAATCCAGCTGCCCTGTGGGTTCATCAGCGAGAAGAAGAGGCGGATCGTTGAACAAGGCTCTGGCAAGGGCGACTCGTTGCTGTTGTCCGCCTGAAAGACTCGAAGGCTTAAACGTGAGCCTGTCTCCCAGCCCTACAGCATCAAGCAGTTCTTCAGCATGCTGTCGAAGCTTGGTGCGTGCCCTGTGTCCATACAGCCCTGGGAGCATAACATTCTCCACAGCTGTGGCATACGGGATGAGGTAGAAGTTCTGAAAGACAATGCCGGTCAGTTTGTTTCGAGCATCACTTTGTTCATCATCAGTCATTTGGGCAGTGTTGGTTCCGTCAAGAAAGTAGGAGCCGGACGTAGGACGATCGAGAAGGGCAAGGAGATGTAGAAGCGTGGATTTTCCCGAGCCCGAAGTGCCCTGAATCGCCACGAGTTCTCCATGGTTGATGACCAGATCAAGGGACTTCACCGCATTGACGGTTTGCCCTCCTTGACTGAAGGTGCGTGTGAGTGCCTTTGTCTCAATTACCGGCTTATTCATACTCTTTATTTATTACTGTCTGCATTAATGGTTGGAATGATAATTCGTGTTGCTACCTTCTCACCTTCGTTGATGCCTGAAAGGATCTCAGTATTCTCCTCTCCCATAATGCCGAATTTGGGAGAAACAGGCGTGGCGTCTCCATCTGCATCCACAACATAAACATATTTTTTTCCATCAACCCACTTGATAGCTTCGTTTGGGACAACGAGAACACTGTCGATTTCTTTCGTGATGATTGAGCACTGTGTGGTCATTTCCGGACGAAGTTGCAGGGCAGTTGCGGCGGAAAGTGGAACGAGAGCCTGATAGTAGACGATGTTATCCTGTATGACGGCTTCAGGATAAATTGTTTCAACCATCCCCCTGAAAATTGTATTGGGATAGGCATCAACAGAAAAATTGACCGGCATTCCTTTGGTCACGGTGCCGACATCGGTTTCGTCAACGTATATGAGCATTTCCAGACGCGTTGGATCAAGAATGGTGATAAGATTCGCTACTTCCAGTCCTGTAACAACTGTTTCCCCTTCCTGAGCTGTAACTTGGCTTACTACTCCGGTAATAGGAGCATAAATTTCTGTGTAACTGATCTGAATACTGGCGTTTTCAAGATCAGCTTCGGCAGAAACAACACCTTCTACGGCTTTGATGAGATCAGTCACATAGTTTTCTTCTACGAGATTCAGCGCCTCTTCATCTGCTTTAGCCTGTGTGGCAGCAACGACATAGTTCTGGTATGCCTCATCCAGTGCTGCCTGCTCGAGAACACCGGTCGCCACGAGAGCTGTATTTCGCTGCCAGGTCAGGTAGGTGAAGCGTCGCTCTGCAAGCGAGCCTTTGAGCGTTGCCTGAGCTTGATCTATCTGGATTGGGTACGTCTTATTCACATTGGTCAGCTCTGCCTGAGCTTGGCGCAGTGCCGCTTCCTGAGCCTGATAAACCGCACGTTCTTCCCGATCATCAATCTTGGCGATAAGGACACCTTGTTTGACCCTGTCCCCTACTTGCACAAGCATGCGTTTGATAAGACCGGTTGCCCGTGTGCCTGTTTTTACAATAGCACCGACCTGAGGCTTGATGATTCCGGTTGATTTAAGCTGGACTGATACACTGCCCCGTTGTGCTGTGGCTGTGCGTAACACTCGGACAGCATCATCTGACTGTTGGGCAAGGAGAAACCATATTGCTCCGATGAGAAGCAATACTCCAATAATGATAGATGGAAGAGAAACCGGCAGTTTACGCATTACAGTGTATCCTTTTGCGTCAAGGGACACGTAAACTGTACGCTACATATGAGTGTGATAGCTATTCTAAGAGCGGAAGGATGGTAAAAATAATGTGTATACAGTTAGATAGGCGAAAAAAAGACCACTGCTCGCGTAGTGGTCTTTTATGGGCGTAATAGCGGTGATGCTAAAACAAGTTGGTGGCATATGCTGCATTAAGCAGTGATGTGTATTTGCTGTCGTAGCGCTTTTCATCTTTTTGAAGAGAAGCAGCCGCTTCAGCGGGTGCAATTGCAGGGGCGTAATTGCGGTCAGTAATCATGGCGCTGAAGGAGTCAGCAACCGCAGCAAGTCTGCCGAACCAGCCGATATCATCACCTTTAAGCTTGTTAGGGTATCCAGTTCCGTCTAATCGTTCATGGTGCTGCATAATGGCTTGCACCATTTCGTCGAAAGCAAAGCCCAGTTTATGAACCACCTTTCCGCCCTGAAGGGCATGATCGATGATTTTTGCTCGCTCATCACGTTTCAGCGGCTCTGTTTTAGACAAGATAAAGGAAGGAACTTTTGTCATTCCAAGATCATGTAATAACAGTGCCAGTGTTGCTTTATCCAGATCCCTGCGTTTGAAATCCTTGCGGGTTTCAAAAAAGAGCCAGAGTCCGGCAATACAGCTGTTCAGCGAGTGAGAGCTGAGTTTATGCTCTTTCAATGCTAGGCGACGCATGAAGAGTTTAATGCGGAACTTATCCTGAGCAAGAAATTCCGTGAATACCATAACGTCTTTGTACAGTGTTTCAAACACTGGGCGGACGGGCTGGTCAAAGAATTCTTCAAGGCGGATGGTTAACGCCTGAATAATCACTTCAGCGATTTCTGTCTCTTTCAAGTTTTCATCAACAAGAACAAGGTCAAGCTGTTTGACAATGTGCTTGAAGTACACCGCATGGTCAGCACGGGCTACAAACAGGCTGCCATCACCGCATAATTTGTGGATTTCATCTACCTGCTCGTTAGAGAGCCTATGGCCTTTACGACAATAGGTTTCAAGCGTGGCAGACTCATCTTTGTACACAAACAGATCCAGTGGTGGTCTGTATTTCGGGAAGCTTTCCAGAATTGACTTAGCAATCTGGTAATAGGCCTCTCTAAAGCTTTCGGAAGCAGCGGAACGATCAGTTGTCATACTTACTTATGGTAGATTTTAACCAAGTTTGTACCCCTGGCTTGTCCTCCCGGTTTTGGCTGTCCTGCAGTAATAACAACGCGATCTCCGGCACGGAATTCAGGGGATGTTTCAACAAATGTTTCAGCCCTTTGTAGGTGGGCTTCAATAGATTTGTCAACAGGATCGGTTACAACACCCCATGAGAAGTTCAATGCACGACGAACATTTTCGTTCGGAGTCAGTGCGTGAACAAGCTGATCCGGACGGCGTGCGGACATTAAGCGGGCAGATGCGCCACTGTTGGAGTGACATACAAGAGCCTTGGCTTCTACTTTTTCAGCCATGAGACATGCTGAGTATGCAAGGAAGTCAGGAGTAGACTGACCTTTGCTTGGAGTCATGTCACGTTCTTGCTCGAAGTAGTATTTTTCTGCTTCCTGAGCGATTTTGGTCATGTACTTAACTGTCTGCACAGGGAAGTTACCCATAGCGGTTTCTTCAGAGAGCATAAGACAGTCGGTACCGTCGAGTACTGCGTTAGCAACGTCAGTGGTTTCTGCACGGGTAGGAACAGGGTTGTTCACCATGGACAGAAGCATCTGGGTAGCAACGATTACAGGTTTGCCTGCGCGGTTACATGCTTCGATAATGCGTTTCTGCATAGCAGGAAGCTGCGGCAGCGGGCATTCAACGCCAAGGTCACCACGGGCAACCATGATGATGTCAGTAACTTCGAGAATGTCTTCGAGGTTCTGTACTGATGTCTGGCGTTCGAGTTTTGCGATAATCGGAATGTTTTTGCCTGCTTCAAGAATAATCTTGCGTGCAACTTCAATGTCAGCAGGAGTCTGAACAAAGGAGAGTGCACAGGCATCAACACCGAGACGCAGACCGTCGCGAAGGTCTCTCTGGTCTTTTTCGGTCATAGCCGGAAGGTTGATCGGCTTACCCGGAAGAGCCAGACCTTTACGGGAGGTCAGGAATCCGTCGTTGCGGCATTCAATCTCAAATGCGCCGAGATCGAGTTTTTCGGTCACGCGGAACGGAAGTACGCCGTCTGCGAGTACGATTTTGTCGCCGATTTCCAGAGTTTCCATGATCTCTGGAACATCAAACGGAATAAATGGAAGTTGACGCACATGTTCTGAACCGGAAGGGCCGAGAACGAGACGGTCATGCTTTTTAAGCGTGTAGCTGTCTTCGCTGAGCTGGCCGATACGCATTTTAGGGCCGGAAAGGTCCTGAAGAATGGTAATCGGGGTATCATACTCGGTTTCGAGTTCGCGAATAAGTGCGATAAGACCTTCAAACATGGTCGCATCGCCATGAGAGAAGTTAAGCCTGAAAATCCGTACACCGGCTTCAATAAGTTCTGACAGTTTCTGTCGGGAGTTACTGGCCGGACCAATGGTGGCAATAATTTTAGTTCTCATGGTATCGATATTTTGTGATTTGCCACATATTGTCAAGAGCTATTGAGGAGTGAAACCGGTTTTAGTTCGTTTGCAACTGGTTACAACTTTGGGGCTATACCATTCTTATAATAGTTGGGGTGGTAAAGTGTGGTAAAAGGTGGTAGAGGTGACGTATGTATTTCAGAGGCCGATCCCACCGAAGTCTCGATAATAAAGGCAGAGTAATGCTGCCCACTGCCTTTAGGGACATCCTTCTTTCTCGCTCCGAAGGCGGGAACCTTGTCCTTACCACTTATGACAGGTGCGTAATGGGATACCCCTTGCCTGATTGGGAAGAGTTCGAGCAAAAATTCCACCGATTAAAAAATCCATCTCTTAAGTTGCGTCATTTCCGAAGACTCGTTATTGGCGGAGCCGAAGAAGTTGTTGTGGACAAGCAGGGACGCATTCGTCTTCCGGCTGACCACGTGGTTTATGGTGGGCTTCAGAAAGAAATAGTGATTGTCGGGCAAGGAAACAAGTTTGAAATTTGGGATAAGTCCAGATTTGAAGACCTGATGGCACTCGACTTTGATGATGTGGCCGACGAATTAACAGAAAGCGGGATTGACTTCCCGATTTAGGAATAAGGTGACGAGTAATGAGTTCCGAACAGGATAGCGCGCAAAACCGGCAAGAATGGGACGATCACGTCTCTGTATTGCTGAACGAAGTGATCGACTATCTCGACCCTAAGCCGGGTGGATACTACTTGGACGGTACCCTCGGTCTTGCAGGGCATAGCGAAGCTTTGTTGAAAAAAGCAGAAGGTAAAGCGCATCTGCTCGGTATTGATAGAGATCTCGAAACATTGGAACGTGCGCGTAAGCGTCTCGAACCGTTTGGAGATTATGTTGTAACCGCCCATGCCAGATTCAGTGAATTTGAAATGGTTATGCGTGATGTAGGTTGGGATGAGCTGGACGGTGCACTGATTGATATCGGTGTTTCCTCTATGCAGATTGACCAGCCGGAGCGCGGGTTCAGCTTTAAAACAGAAGGCCCTCTTGATATGCGTATGGACCCATCCGGCGGTATGCCGCCAGCAGGCTCCATTGTGAACAAGGCGTCTTATGAAAAATTAAAATTTATTATCGGTCGGTACGGCGAAGATCCTATGTGTGGCCGAATTGCCAAAGCGATTCTTGAAGCGCGTGCTCTTTCCCCGATTGAAACCACGACACAGTTGGCTTCCATTGTTGAAAAAGCATATCCGGCAAAATGGCGTGCGAAATCGAGAAATCATCCTGCAACACGTACTTTTCAGGCGTTGCGCATGGTGGTTAACAGCGAACTGGAAGAGCTGGAAGCGTTTCTTAAACGCATTCTGGATCACCTTCGTCCCGGTGGAAGACTTGCAGTAATTACGTTCCATTCTCTGGAAGATCGTATGGTTAAACGTATGTTCAAAGAAGAATCTACCGGATGTATTTGTCCGAAACAGATTCCGGTATGCATTTGTAACCATACGCCGAATATTAAGTTGATTACCAGAAAGCCTGTTACTGCAACAGCTGAAGAATTGAAAATAAACTCCCGTTCTTCCAGCGCAAAACTGCGTGTGGTTGAAAAATTGTAGCGGAAAGCCATGGCAAAAAAATTTGATGTATGGATTCTTGCTTTGATTCTTTCAGGAGTCGTCACGTTGGCACTGTGCCTTACCACAGTGTGGCTTAATATTGAGCAGGTGAATATGGGCTATGCCCTTAAAGAACTTCAGGTAAGCGTCAACAAAAAGAAAGCTCATACAGCAAGACTTCAGCTTGAACGGGACAACCTGTTGTCTCCGTACAGGCTGAAGAAAGAAGCCGCAAAGCTCGGGATGCAGGCAGCTCAGGTCGGACAGCTTCGACGAATGCCTGATGAACCGACAAAGAATTGATGGAGTGACCGTGGCGAAGGCAGCGCGAACTAGATCAAATACTCGATCAAAACGAACCGCCTCGGCAACCCGTGATTCTGCTTCTCAAAAGCGGGACTGGAGCCGTGTGCGGTTTTTATGCGTTGCAGTGTTAATAGCAGTTGTGTGGTGCTCTCTTTGGGCAAGAGCATACTGCTTGCAGGTTGTTGATACGCAGAATTTAAGCGGTAGAGCGCTTCGACAGCATCTTACATCAGAGCTTGTTACAGGGCGTCGCGGGAAGATTCTTGACCGTGATAACAGAGTGTTGGCATCTACCCTTGCCATTAAATCTGTTTTTGTGCGTCCGTATGAAGTGGAAAGCCCGTATACAGTGGCTGTGCGCCTTGCCAGAGTGCTGGGCGTTGATCCGTCTTTCATCCGTAAAAAGATAAAGAAGGGCCGCAACTTTGTTTGGGTTAAGCGAAAAATTGATGACAAGACAGCCGCAGCTATCAAAAAACTCGGATTGAAGGGCGTATACCTTCAAAAAGAGTTTGGGCGGATTTACCCGAACAAAATGTTGAGCGGTAACCTGCTTGGCTATGTAGGTATTGATGAGAAAGGGCTGGCCGGTATTGAGTATGCCTTTAACAAAACCCTTACCGGCTCTTCGTCAAAATTTGTGGTTCAGCGTGATGCCGCAGGGCGAAGACTTTTCTTGCAAGGTGCAGAAGAAACAACACCGCTTCAGGGCGAAGATATTGCTCTGACAATTGATTCAGAGGTTCAGTTCTTTGCTGAACAGGCTGTTCAGTATGCAGTGAATGCCTATGATGCCAAATGGGGCGGGGCAATGGTTGTTGATGTTGCCAGTGGAGATATTCTCGCATGGGCACAGGCTCCTATGTTTAACCCGAATGTGTTCGGGCAGTATTCAGCAAGCCAGCGACGCGACCGCATTGCGCAGGATGTCTTGGAAATGGGGTCAACAATTAAACCGTTTCTTATGGCAGCAGCCTTGGAAGAAAATATTATTGAGCCGGATACACTGTTTTTTTGCGAAAACGGGCGATGGAAACTTCATAACGTCCGCATTCGCGATACAAAGAAATTACAGTGGCTGACAGCTAAAAAGATACTGACTTACTCCAGTAATATCGGTACAGCCAAAATCGGACTTGAGCTTGGGGCAACGAAGTATCGGGATTATCTCGTACGGCTCGGTTTCGGGAAAAAGGCGGCACTGCCGCTAGCCGGACAATCTTCCGGTATTTTGCGGCCGTTGAACCGATGGACGCAGGTAGACCTTGCCAACGCCGCGTTTGGGCAAGGCTTTGCAGCCACAATGCCGCAGCTGGCAGAAGCCTATTTGGCTTTGGCAAACGGCGGGGTGCGAAAACCGTTACGGTTGGTAAAAAATTTTCCATTGAATGAAAATGTGCTTCGAGAAAATTCACAGAGGGTTTTTTCAGAAGAAACAGCACATACTGTTTTAAAGATGATGCAAGACGTGGTTGAATCCGGCACTGGTAAAAGTGCTGCCATCTCCGGTGTTTCCATTGGCGGAAAAACCGGAACAGCGCAGAAAGCATCACGAAGCGGCGGGTACGGACGTAAGTACACCGCGTCGTTTGTCGGGCTTGTTCCGGCAATGAATCCGCAGTTCATTACACTTGTTGTGGTTGATGAACCGGCTAAAAACTATTACGGGAGCAAGGTTGCCGCACCGGCCTTTAAAGAGATTGCGATGCGGTACATGGCTCTCAACGGCACCTTACCAGACTTTGAGAAGTCCCGTTTGTTTGCCACTTCCAAGCAGTCAACGCTGAAGCCTGCATATGGTGAAAGACGATTTGATGTAGGTGGTAAACCACATATTTCCGGTAATTCTATTCCGGATTTACGGGGCAGGTCAGTACGCTTCGCAATGGAAGTGTATGCTCGTCAGGGCATCATTCCATCTGTAAAAGGTAGCGGTGCTTTTGTGAAAAGACAAAAACCGGCAGCGGGTGCAAAGTGGTCTGCCGGCAGTAAACAGCAATATATACTCTGGCTATCGGAGCAATCGTAATATGGCGCAGACTATACCTATGGAACAGCTGGAGCAGCAGGTCGCAACCGGCTTGCTTACGCTGCATATCGATTCCCGCAAAGTGAAGCAGGGAGACGTGTTTATTGCGCTTCCGGGTGCTTCTGTTGACGGTGGAAAATTTATTGGGAACGCCATTGAGAATGGTGCAGCATACATTGTGTGCAGCGAAGAGAATATTCCGACAGATTCTGCAGATGCAGTGTTTGTTGTTACAGACAATCCAAAAGAGACTCTCGGCAGACTCGCTTCTGCCCGTTTTGGTACTGCCAACCTGAATTTAAAGCTTGTCGGTGTTACCGGAACAAACGGAAAAACAACAGTAACCAGTATCCTTGAATATCTGTTTGCACAGGCCGGACGCAAAACCGGTGTTATCGGCACCGTTGCATACCGCTGGCCGGGTACTGAAATTGTTGCAAACATGACAACGCCGGATTGTTTAAAACTGCATTCCTTGCTTTCGCGTATGGAAGCAGCCGGTGTTGAAAATGCATTCATGGAAGTTTCCTCCCATGCTCTGGATCAGAACCGCTCTGCAGGGATTCGTTTTGCAGGCGGTGTGCTGACAAACGTCACACAGGATCATCTGGACTATCATGGTGATATGGAAAGTTACTATGAAGCAAAGAAAAAGCTGTTCACAACAGTTCCAGATACAGAGAAGCTTGGTGTGGTCAATCTTGATGATGACTATGGCAAGCGTCTGTTGCCGGAACTCGCAAACGGTATCGGTTTTACCCTGACAGATCAGACTGTTGAAGGATGTCGTGTACTGCGTGGAGA
Organism: Halodesulfovibrio sp.; assembly: GCF_015482765.1. GTDB lineage: Bacteria > Desulfobacterota > Desulfovibrionia > Desulfovibrionales > Desulfovibrionaceae > Halodesulfovibrio. Next base: position 4,962 of record NZ_JADMLB010000075.1, on the reverse strand, counting down.
TATTGTTGAATCCACTGTGGACGGATTGAAACTTCATATGACCTTTGAGGGACAGGAGTGGAAAATTACCTCTCCGATGGTCGGTACTCATAACGCATCCAACCTGCTTGCAGCTATGGCGGTAGGCATTGGAATGGGGCTGACTCCTGCGCAGATGCAGTGTCTTTCTGAATACAACGGTGTGTGTGGTCGCCTTGAGCGCATCCCGACAGAGAAAGGCATTTATGCTTTTGTTGATTATGCACATACTCCGGATGCGTTGGTAAACGTTCTTTCTGCTCTGCGTAAAACAGGGTTTGAGCGCATTATTGCAGTGTTCGGTTGCGGCGGTGACCGTGACCGCACTAAGCGTCCGCTCATGGGTGAGGCAGTAGCAAAAGGGGCTGACGTGGCGGTGCTTACTTCAGATAACCCGCGTACTGAAAATCCTGATGCTATTCTCGACGATGTGAAGCCGGGTCTTGCCGAATGTAAAGAAGTGCTGGTGGAAGTGGATCGCAAAAAAGCGTTAGAGCTTGCGGTTTCCATTGCTGAACCTGGAGATTGTATTCTCGTAGCCGGTAAAGGACACGAGGACTATCAGGTTATCGGCACTAAAAAGGTATCATTCAGCGATCAGGCAATTCTTAAGGAGTTGCTCTAGTGAAGTTAACGCTCGAACAAATCCAAAGCGCTATGGGCGCTGTGGGATTTCTCGGTGATGCAGAAGGTACTGTACCTGTCGGCGTACAGACCGACAGTCGTGTGTTAAAGCGCGGTGAACTGTTCTTCTGTATTTCAGGCGAGCGGTTTGACGGCCATAACTTTGCGAAAGCAGCGCTGGAACGTGGTGCATGCGGAATTGTTGCAGAGCGTCCTCCATTTTCTATGGAAGAAATGATGGAGCTTGAATGCGGTGACGGCGGTGTACCTCTTTTAATGGTTCAAGATTGTGTAGAAGCTCTCGGGAAGCTCGGAGCATTCTACCGCCTGCAGACAAAAGCTATTGTCACAGGCATTACAGGTACTGCCGGAAAAACAACAGTGAAAGAGCTGTTGGCAGAAGTTCTTTCTGTACGAGGCGAGACCGCAAGGAACCATCTCAATTTGAATAATCAGATCGGACTGCCGGTATCTATGCTTGCCGCTTCCGGTGATGAGAAATACTGGGTGATGGAAGCAGGAATAAGCCAGCCGCACGATATGGACGAGCTTGGCGCTATTATGCGACCGGATCTTGCAATTATCCTGAACGTTGGCGAAGGCCATACCGAAGGATTAGGCGACAAAGGTGTTGCCTACTATAAGTCACAGCTTTTGAAATATGTTCAGCAGGGTGGAGTCGGACTGGTTTCTGCTGACTATCCTGAACTAACAGAAGCATGTGAAGGAAAGTTTGATGAAATGCGGTACTTCAGTATCAAAGATCCCGAATGTGCTTATTACGCTGAGTACATAGGGGCTGTTTCTGAAGTACACGGTAAGTACCGCGTTAATCTTTGCGGCAAAGAATTTGAAGTAACTGTTCCGTTCAGAGGAGAGTTTGCAGCCGAGAACGTTATCGCAGTGGCTGCTGCCGCAGATATTATCGGATTACTTTCAAAAGAAATTATTCAGGGCTTTGCTCAGGCTACGTTGCCGGAAAAACGGTTTAACTGCTCACAGCGAGGCAACTGGCTTGTTATAGACGATTGTTATAATTCGAATCCGCTATCTTGTGCCCGTGCGCTGGAAACAGCTGCAGAGCTGGCAAAAGATAAGCCGCTTGTTCTGGTGTTGGGTGAAATGCTGGAACTGGGGGAGCAGGCTTACGAGGCGCACAGAGATTTAGGTAAAAAGATCGCAGAATCTAATGCCGATGTTGTGTGCTGGATTGGCAATAACCGCAATGCGGTGAAAGACGGTCTGGATGAGACTGACTTTACCGGGGAATTCCACTGCGTGGAAACACCGCAGCAATTTCTTAACCTCTGCAGAACGCTTTGCGTAGATGACGGTGCCATCTTGTTTAAGGGGTCCCGTGGTAATAAGCTAGAGCGTTTTGTTTCTGTGTTCTGCGACAATTGTTGTCCAAGCAGAACAACGGGGATAACTGGTGCTTTATAATCTGCTTTACCCGCTCAGTTCAGATCTGAGCTTTTTGAATGTATTCAAATACATCTCCTTTAGAACAGTGGGAGCTCTTCTTACTGCTCTGATTCTTTCAATTGTCTTGGGGCCTTACTTTATTAACTGGCTCAAAAAAATTAAATGCGGACAGTACATCCAGTCCGAGGTGGCAACCCACAGCAGCAAAGCTGGTACACCAACAATGGGTGGTATCCTGATCGCGTTTTCTATAGTTGTCAGCACACTGTTGTGGTGTGATTTAAGCAACTCATACGTCTGGCTTACCTTACTTGTGTATGTAGGCTTTGGATGTGTCGGGTTTCTGGATGACTTTACAAAGCTTCGCCGTAAGGAAAATCAGGGACTGTCTGCCCGCGCTAAGTTTATGTGGCAGATCGCTATTTCCGGCGTAGCTCTCTATATGCTGGTGCAGTTGCCGGCATATTCAACGGAACTGTATGTTCCTTTGTTTAAAAACGTCAGTCCTGATTTAGGGCTGTTCTATATTCCGTTTGCCATGCTGGTTATTATCGGCTCATCAAACGGTGTGAACCTCACAGACGGAATGGATGGACTTGCCATTGTTCCGGCTGTTGTTACCGCACTTGTGTACGGTGTTTTTGTTTACATTGCCGGTCACGCAGCATTGTCGCAGTATTTGCAAGTTGCAGCTGTACCGGGTGTGGGTGAAATTACCGTATTCTGCGGAGCGCTTGTCGGCGCAGGCCTTGGTTTCCTGTGGTTCAACGCGTATCCGGCTCAGGTGTTTATGGGTGATGTAGGTTCACTTTCAATCGGTGGTACTCTTGGTTTTATTTCCGTGCTGTGCAAACAGGAGCTGATGATGGTCGTTGTCGGTGGATTGTTTGTCGTAGAAACCTTGTCGGTAATCTTGCAGGTAGGGTCCTATAAGCTACGGAAAAAACGAATATTCAAAATGGCACCGATTCATCACCACTTTGAAATTAGTGGTATTCCGGAATCCAAAGTTATTATTCGCTTCTGGATTATCTCAATACTGTTGGGCGTAATGGCTCTCAGTGTCCTGAAGCTGCGTTAAGGAGTTACTCGTGGAAAATCGACCACAGGTAGTTACACCCGGATGCAAAGCCGTCGTTGTCGGCACTGGCCGTTCTGGTCAGGCTGCTGCAAGGCTGTTGCATTCACTCGGGGCTTCTGTACGTATCGTGAATATGAACGAGGAATCTGTTCCGGAATCCTTCCGTAAAACAATAGCTGAATGCGGTTTTGAGACCGCATTCGGTCCTCATACAGCAGAACAGTTTATCGGTGCAGATGTTGTAGTGCCAAGCCCCGGGGTTGCCATGCGCAAGCTCGAGGCATTTATTCCTTCCCAAGCCGTAGTGCTTGCGGAAATGGAACTGGCTTGGTCATGCGTTCCTCACATTCCTGCAATTGCAGTGACAGGAACAAATGGAAAAACAACAACAGTACGCCTTTGCGATGCCATGCTTCGTGAAGCAGGAAAACGCGTTTTCCTTGGTGGTAACATCGGAACACCGCTAAGCGAATTTGTTCTTGAAGAGCAGGAAGCAGATGTTCTTGTGCTGGAAGTCTCCAGTTTTCAATTACAAACTTGCCGCCACTTCCGTCCAAGTGTCGGTGTATTGCTGAATATTACTGAAGATCATCTCGATTATCATGAAGATATGCAGGAATACATTGATGCCAAGTTGCAGATGTTTGCCAATATGCAGCACGATGATATCGCGCTGTTTGGTGAAGATGTGCAGCAGGTTGCAATCAGCAGCCAATGTAACGGACTGAAGCAGGCGACACAGCATGTGTTTTCCGATACCGGACAATTTGCACAGGCTTCGTTGAAAGGGTCTCATAACCGACTGAATATGGAAGCAGCTTTTGCTGCAACTTCCCGTTTCGGTGTAACTCTGGATCAGGCGTTAGCCGCAGTGGAAAACTTTTCAACTGCACCGCATACGTTGGAAACTGTCGCTAAAGGTCGCGGCGTACTTTTCGTCAATGACTCAAAAGCCACGACGGTTGATTCAGTCCGCGCTGCCTTGGAAAGTTTTGCAGAGCCTGTATTGCTTTTAGCAGGTGGCCATTACAAAGGCGGAGACCTTGGCTCTCTTGCTGAGTTGGTAAAAAAACATGTTCGTGCTGTAGGTCTGTATGGTGACAGCCGGACAGTTTTTGAATCAGCATGGGACGGCGTTGTCGATCTGGACTGGCATGAATCTATGGAAGATGCAGCCAGGGCTTTAATGGGAAAGGCACAGGACGGTGATGTCATGCTGCTTTCTCCAGCAACCTCCAGCTTCGACCAGTATGCAAACTATAAGGCACGCGGTGATGACTTCAGAAGAATTGCCGCAATGCTCAGCGAATAATAATACGATAATTACCGGAGCATTCCGGTTGTGTGTGGAGTCATTACATGGCTGATAAACGACAGGACACCACAATTTCATTGGACTGGATTTTACTCATAGCAGTCCTGTGTGTTCTCGCGTTCGGACTGATAATGGTTCTGAGTTCCAGTGGCATTATGGCAGAACGTAACTTTGGAAGTAAGTATCACTTCTTTCAAAGGCAATTTATGTTTGCCTGCATCGGGCTTGCCGGAATGGGCATATGCGCTTTTTTACCGAAACGCTTTATCTACCAATTGCATTACCCGTTGCTCGGCCTGTCTCTTTGTGCCTTGATCATTACGCTTTCTCCGTTGGGAGTGAAGGTTAACGGTGCAAGTCGCTGGATCAGTATTGGACCGTTTTCTGTGCAGCCTATGGAGTTCGCAAAGCTTTCATTGGTTCTGTACCTTTCGTATTTTTTCAGTACGAAGCAGGAACTGGTAAGAACGTTCTCCAAGGGTGTTATACCGCCTTTTTT
>NZ_JADMLB010000054.1 GCF_015482765.1 Halodesulfovibrio sp. | reverse complement strand
AATGGCGGGGATGGGAAGATTCGAACTCCCGACCAACTGGTTCGTAGCCAGGTACTCTATCCAACTGAGCTACATCCCCGCATTGGGTGCGTTGCTAACAACGTGAGGAGGGTTATATGCAGCATTGTTCAGGCAGTCAAGGCGAAAATGAAAAAAACTTGAATGTTCCCCGAATAATGTGTGATTCCCGACAACGTATATAATGATGTGTTTACTGAACACGACTGTGCCTATCTCGTTTTTGTGTGTACGAATCGGATTTTACCTTTTTTGTCTATTGCCTAGAACGTAAGAAGTGAGTAGGGGAACAATGCGCTTGATGTGTATCCCGCTACAGCCAGTTGGCAGGCATACACGTTACAGGCTCGTTGCTTGGCGTGTGCACATGGTTTCACACTGCAGCAAGCTGCATTGTGCAATAATTTTTCCGCGGTTTTTTACGCAACTTGCATGATGTATTTAATAAAACCGTTCAAATTATAAGACCGGTTTGCTTTCAATCTGATATCTCATCTTGATTGTATGACAACTTGTGGTACAGTGTATCGCGACATTCAATTATCATGAGATTTGAACTAGAGAATATTATGCTCGAGAGAAAAATCGAAGTAGCTCGAAATGAGCTTAGGCAAATTGCTGCCGAATACGGTGCTGATAATATTTCTGTAGCGTGGACAGGCGGTAAGGATTCTACCGTTACCCTTCATCTTTGGAAGGACATTCTTGCAGAAATGGGTGTGGAACGTGTTACTGCGTTAAACATCGATACCGGCTGTAAATTTCCGGAAGTATTGCATCAGCGTGATACGTTGGCGCAGGACTGGGGAATAGATCTTACCATCATGCGTCCTGAAGTGGACATGTCCCAATACCCGATTGCTGAGAATAAAGTGACCTGCTGCGCTGATTTAAAGGTGGAGCCGCTGAGTCGCGGTGTAAGACAGCAGGACATAGAAGTTCTGCTGACAGGAATCCGTAAGGATGAGCATCCGGACAGGGACCGACCTATGCGTGAGCAAAGAGAGCGGCCCGACTGCCTCATGATGCATCCTGTTCTGGACTTTAGTGAGATGGATATCTGGGCGTATACAATGCAGTATAACCTGCCGTATTGCCCGCTGTACGATAGCGGCTATCGTTCTTTAGGGTGTATGCCGTGTACCAAACCGTGCGGGTTTGATGAGCAGGCAGGCGAGCGTGCCGGACGTGACAGTGATAAAGAAGCAAAAATGGATATGTTGCGAAGTCTGGGGTATTTTTAGATCCTGTCGCAGTAAACGCCTTCCATAAAGGCTTCCAGCGCGTCATCCATTTCACGTAGGTACGCAGCGATATCGCTCTTATCGCCGCAATGTGTGCATTCCATGTACACGTGCTGGCAACTGCGTTTAACGGTAAGCGGTTTTTTGCATTTTTTGCACGGAATGGTTGTCTCTGCGCTTCGCTTCCAGCTGGAACCCCACATATATAACTCCTTGTCAGACCCCTAGGTACGCCTTGGTCTGATTTCGATGATTGTTTGAGAGCTACGCTGATACCGCATAATGGTTGTCACTGCAATTGGCTTATGCGCCACTTTTTTAAAAACTACTGACAATCAGCTTCAGTTATTGCTTTTTACAACGCATCATGCCACAAAAATTGTCCGTATATTTGATGACAGACCCACGTTGCACAACAAGACTGGTTCATCAAAACATGATATTGTGCACTACCAGTTACTATAAGGAGAATTCTGATGTTGTCTGAAAAAATGAATCAAGCTTTGAATGATCAGGTAAAATGGGAAATGTTCTCCAGCTACCTGTACCTCTCCATGTCTGCTTACTTTGCAGATAAAGGCATGGGCGGTTTTGCTCAGTGGATGCGTTCACAGGCTCAGGAAGAACTTTTCCACGCTACTAAATTTTATGATTACATTAACGAGCGCGGCGGTCGTGTAATTCTTCAGCCAATCGAAGCTCCTGAAAACGATTGGGCAAATACTCTTGAAGTGTTTGAAGAAACGTTGAAACATGAACAGCTCGTTACTTCCCGCATCAACGATCTTGTAAACCTCGCAATTGATGAGCGCGATCACGCAACAAATATCTTCCTTCAGTGGTTTGTTTCTGAACAGGTTGAAGAAGAAGATTCTGTTAACGATGTTCTCGGTAAGCTTAAAATGATCGGTGGGGAAGGACAGGGCATGCTTATGCTCGACTCTGAACTTGGCCAGCGCGTATTTACTCCGCCTGTTGCTTAGTCCACTACTTCAAAAAAATTATCCCCGCATATTTGGTTATATGCGGGGATTTTTTTATGCTGTAGCTTTTTTGGCTAGTTTGGGCTCGAGCGAGGTCGTGCACACAACGCGTAACAATGAGGCAAAATTATCTATCTCGCCATGAATTGATGTGGCTTCGTTATGCAGCGTGGACAGGAAACGACCGAGAGTCGTATTTTCCTGTTCAGAAATTCGTTCTAGAATACTCCAGAAACGTACTTCAAGGCGTATGCTCGTTACTGCTCCGTTTAGGCGTATGGAGCGGGTATGTTGCATATATTCTTCCGGTGGAGTAGACGCATAAATTTGACACATATGTTTTCCCTCATCTAAGAATTCCACATAGTGTAGCGCTTTTTATGATGATTATCTACTGCATGGAAGAGTGTGTTCTCTTGTTGGGTAAACTAGCCAAGCAAAGCTACAAACTGCTTCAGCCATGCGGGATGCGCAGGCCATGCAGGAGCAGTTACAAGATGACCGTCTGTAAGAGCAGAATCCAACTCAATAGTGCAGAATTCGCCGCCTGCTGCGGTAACTTCAGGCGCACAAGCCGGATAGGCAGATACTTTACGGCCTTTAAGGATATCGGCAGCAACGAGTAGTTGCGGGCCGTGGCAGATCGCGGCAATAGGCTTTCCGGTTTCGTCAAAGTGACGAACCATTGCCAGAACATCCTCATTTAAACGAAGGTACTCCGGTGCGCGACCACCCGGAACAACTAATCCGATATATTCATTAACATCAACGGCAGAAAAATCTTTATTCAGCATGAAATTGTGACCGGGTTTTTCTGTGTATGTCTGATGTCCTTCAAAATCGTGAATTGCTGTTGCAATGAATTCACCGGATTTTTTGTCAGGGCAAACAGCATCTACTTCAAATCCCATAGCCTGTAATGCCTGAAACGGCACCATTAATTCATAGTCTTCTACGAAATCACCGCAGATCAGTAATATTTTTTTACCCATGGAATTCTCCTTTTGGGATACGCAGTATGTATGGGTTCATCTCGAATACTTTGTATATCCGCTTTTAAGACTCTATGGGTAGCATCCACGTACTACATCGGGCAGCCAAACAATACACATCTTTTCTGTGAGTAAATAAAAAGCTCTGCAACCGAGTGGTTGCAGAGCTTTTATATCTTGCTGCGCTATTTTCTGTACTACTATTTTCCGTAGTACGCTGCTACGAAGAGCTCTTTCATCTGTTCAACAGAGATTTCTCGAGGGTTAGTGCTGGTGCAAGGGTCACCCACAGCGCCTTCTGCAATAATGTCGAGATTCTCAAGGAAGGCTTTTTCCGGCACGCCGAATTCCTGTAAGGAAGCTGGAATTTCCATGGAACGATTGAGGAATTCAACAAAGCCAACCAACGCATCTACAAGTTCAGCGGTGGTTGTGCCCTGCAAACCAAGGCGTTTTGCGATGTCAGCGTATTTTTCGCCAGCTACTTCAGCGTTGAAGCGGATAGCAGCAGGGAGGTAGATTGCGTTAGCACAACCGTGAGGGATGTTGAACATTCTGCCTGTTTTGTGCGCCATGCTGTGCACAATGCCGAGAATAGCGTTTGAGAAGGACATACCTGCAAGGCACTGGGAAAGATGCATTTTAGCACGTGCTTCTTCGTTTCCTTTGAAAGATTCAACAAGGTGTTCCTGAATCATTTCAATTGATTTCATTGCAAGAGCATCAGTAAGCTCGTTTGCCATAATGGAAACATATGCTTCCAGAGAATGGGTGAGAGCATCCATGCCGGTGTGTGCAACAAGATGTGCAGGCATGGTCTGGGCAAGATTAGTGTCCACAATTGCTACATCCGGTGTAATGTTGAAGTCAGCAATCGGGTACTTCAGCTCAGTTTCTTTGCTGGTGATAATGGAGAATGCTGTAACTTCTGTACCGGTACCGCTTGTTGTCGGAATAGCAATAAAGCGTGCTTTACGACGAAGTTCTGGCAAGTTGAATGGCACTGCAGCTTCTTCAAACGTAAACTCTGGGTTTTCGTAGAAGATCCACATTGCTTTTGCAGCATCAATAGGGGAACCGCCACCAACGCCAATGATGAGATCTGGCTGGAAGTCGTTCATTTCAGCGACACCGCGCATTACGGTTTCGTCAGAAGGGTCAGCTTCTACACCTTCAAAAAGACGAGTCTCGATGCCTGCTTCTTTGAGGTAGCCTTCAATTTTATCCAGACCGCCATTCCGTTTGATGGAACCGCCACTGATAACAATAAAAGCTTTATTGCCTGCAATGTTTTTAAGTTCTTCAATGGTGTTTTCACCAAAGTAAACATCTCTTGGGATAGTAAAACGAGCCATGTATATCTCCTGTAAGTAGTATGTAAAAAAGTAACTGTGAAAACCTCTTTATGCATGAATCGATGATGACAAATAACGAACTGATGCATCATTTCATTTGTGTGAAGAAAGGACGTTCAATATCTATTCAATGCATAAAGAGGATTCATAGTGTCTACCCAGTTCAGGTGGACGGTTTTGTATAAACAATATTCTGCGAATTGTGTAAAGTACGCACTTTTTGGTGCAGTAGTGTAGAGTTGGGTACTGGTATACAAAAGGTAACCATAGTAAAAAAAGCTGCAGGGGTGTCCAATACCAGTAGAAAGTGCTATACAGGAGAGCTCGAACCCCACAGGGGGTAAAATGAAGATGAGATAATAAAATACTCGCAATTTTCAATCGATACATGTTGAAATAATTGAAAATTATGTAGTGAATAAAAAAGGATGAATTGTGCCTGAAGATAGAACAAATAAAATTAGTTGCAGCAGCTACACATATGAACTGGAAGTGGCATTTGAGATTCTTTCAGGGAAATGGGTGCCGCAAATTATCTGGCACTTGGCAGAAGGGGCTCAACGTTTTGGTCAGCTAAGAAAGTTAATGCCGAAAGTTACTCAGAAAATGTTGACGCAACAGCTTAGAAGTCTTGAGAAGAACGGAATAATCAACAGGAAGGCGTATCCGGAAGTACCCCCAGTTGTTGAGTATTCTCTCACAGAAATTGGGAGAAAGCTGATTCCTTCATTCAATAGCCTTGATGATTGGGCCGTGGAATACCTGAAGGTTCGCGAGCAGGAAGGGAAATAATTTGCCTCGCAAGGGGAAGAAGAATATACAATGTAACTGCCTGTGATATGTAGAAGTGAAGACTTACCTTCAGGGTGCATAATACCTTTTGTCAAAGAAGCTTATCTGCTATTGTAGAGTATCTAATTCTACAACCTCAGTTTTATTTCTGTATTGGAGGTTTTGTGTCCACATTCGACAGAACGATAATTATCGCCGGAGCGGCTGGTCAGGGACTGGTAACAGTCGGAGAGTTGCTCAGCAAGATTTTAACTCGTGCAGGGTATGAAGTTTTTGCTACTCAGTATTATATGTCCCGTATTCGCGGGGGACATAACTCGTTTAGACTCCGAATAAGTGATATGCCGCAGTATGCCTCTGCAGATGAATGCGACATTCTGTTTGCCTTTAATCAGGACGCCGTTGCACAGCATTTTGAAATGCTGCATGAGGGCGGAACAGTTATTTTAAGCGATAAACTTAATGCCATGAATAAGCAGTGTGTAAGTATTCCTTTTAATACGCTTGCACCGAAGCCCTTATATGAGAACACAGTTGCGTTAGGTGTTCTTTGTTCACTTTTGGGACTCGATATTTCATTGCCTGAACAGCTGTTGACGGAGCGTTTTGCAGCAAAAGGTGACAAAGTTATCGAGGAAAATGTTGCAACGTTGCGTGAAGCGTATGCGTGGAGTTTGGAATACGCGGATAAATGTGCACAGTTGCCGAAGATGCACGCTCATCCGGAACGTATTTTGGTAAATGGAAACACTAGTATTGCGATGGGAGCAATGGCGGCGGGTGTCCGTTTCTGTTCATTTTACCCTATGACTCCGGGGTCATCGGTAGCACAAACCCTTATTAATCACTCCGAAGAAATGGGCGTTGTAGTTGAACAGGTGGAAGATGAAATTGCCGCTTTGAATATGGCTCTCGGAGCATCCTATGCCGGAGCCGCGTCGCTTGTTCCTACTTCCGGTGGTGGATTTGCGCTTATGACAGAGGCTGTCAGTCTTGCCGGAATTATGGAACAGCCGATAGTCGTCGTGATTGCACAGCGTCCTGGACCGGCAACCGGCTTGCCTACACGGACTGAGCAAGGAGATCTCCTCTTTTCCATGTTCGGTGGTCATGGTGAATTTCCACGTATCATTTTTGCTCCAAGCACTGTGGAAGAATGTTTTGAGATGGGTCATAGAGCGATTCATGATGCAGAAAAATATCAGACACCAGTAATTTTGCTCACAGACCAGTTTCTTGCTGACGGCTTACAGAGTGTGGAAACTTACGACATGCATGAGCTGCCGGAAGTTGCGACTCCTGACTACACAGACACACATTCTGAGTCGTATAAACGTTACCTTTTGACCAATGACGGTATCTCTCCTCGCCGAATTCCCGGTATGGGAAAATCCGTAATTCTCGCTGACAGTCATGCACATAATGAACGCGGTAATATTACGGAAGACAAGCAGTTGCGTAACGCAATGGTCGAGAAGATGCTTCTTAAAGAAGCCTGCATCCGTAAAGATGTTATTCCACCTCGCTACTTTGGTGATAAGGATGCTGACAAGTTGCTTATTTGTTGGGGCTCTGCCGAAGGCGCGGTTCGGGAAGCGGCTGCTAATATGAAAGAGCGTGGTGAGAATGTGGCTGTACTCAGCTTCTCACAAGTCTGGCCGTTGGATAAAGAACAGTTCATGCCGTATCTTGAAAATGCCAAAGAGCGTGTGTGTATTGAAGGAAACTCCAATGCTCAATTTGCTTGGCTGTTAAAAGGGCTGACGTGTGTTCCTATAGAAAAAATTGTCAGCAGGTATGACGGACGTCCGCTAACCGCAGGGTATATTATCCGTAAGATGTACGAGGAGTAGGCACAATGCGCGATATTAATGAATATGGTCACTACAATGAAGCGTGGTGCCCCGGTTGCGGTAACTTTGATATTTTAAAGGCAGTAAAACAGACCCTTGCAGAACTGGATATTCCACCGCATAAAGCGGCTATAATTTCAGGTATCGGACAGGCAGCAAAGTTGCCTCATTACATAACAGCAAACGGTTTTAATGGGCTGCACGGCAGGGCTTTGCCACCTGCGCAGGCTGTGAAAATAGTGAATCCAGAGCTTACAGTGCTGGCTACCAGTGGAGATGGGTGCACATACGGTGAAGGTGGTAACCATTTTCTTGCTGCCATTAGGCGTAATGTAGATATGGTTGCACTTGTGCATGACAACCAAGTATACGGGCTGACCAAAGGACAGGCTAGTCCGACCACGCTGGAAGGGCAGGTGACAAAAACACAGCCTTCCGGTGTTACTAATGCTCCGTTTAACCCTGTGGAAGTTGCTGTTGCTATGCGGGCGAACTTTGTAGCACGCGGTTTTTCCGGTAACGTACCCCATCTAGTTGAAACGCTTAAAGCAGCTATTGCACATCCCGGATTTTCTCTTGTGGATGTTTTTCAGCCGTGTGTTTCCTTTAACAAGGTGAATACATTCGGTTGGTACAAAAAACGATGCTACGAACTGGGAGAAGAATACGATCCTTCTGATTGGGATGTTGCGATTAAAAAAGCAAGTGAATTTGGTGAACAAATTCCAATTGGCGTGTTGTACACGAATAACCGCCCTGCATATGGCGGACACTTACCGAAAGATCTTACGTATCCGTTGGGTACGGGTAAGGTAAATTCGGAAGCGTTGGATCATGTGATGAAAAAATATGCTTAGTATATTGTACCGCCCGCAAGGTGTGAGTAGTTAAATCCAAAAGAGCTGTTTCCTTACGGGAGCAGCTCTTTTTTTATTCTAGCAGGTTGAGAGAATTTTGATTCATAACGCTGGGCATGCCGTTGGTATCGTCGGAAGATATCCATTCTTTCCTGTTTCTTTTTAGCTATACTGAAGTGGATTTCAGTACGGTTTTTACGATGCATAACCAGAAAGGAAGGGTGCGTATGCTGACATATATTGAGCGAAGAGAAAAAACGGACATTGCTCTTATTGAAACCCTTGTTGAAAGCATGGGGGTGTTGCCGGATTTACGGTTGTTCAGTGTTCTCAAAACATTACTGGATGACGACATTACGGTGGACTACACGTCATTACTTGGTGGTGAACCTCATGAAGCAACGCCTGAAGGCGTGATTCGCCGTTGGAAAGAGTCATTATGCGGATTTGATGCAACACGGCACAAGTTGGAAAACATAGTAGTGGAACTGAAGGGACAAGAAGCGTTTGTAAAAGCTGATGCTACAGCAACATATTTTCTGAATGAGCATATATGGGAAGGTAGGGGGCGCTATAAATTCGGTTGCCGCTTTACGGCTGAGGGCTGGAAGGTAAATCACCTTGAATTCATGTTTGAAAGTGAAAAAGGTACCCGTGACATTTTGGCAAAGGCACGTGAATTGGTTGAGAAAAAAGGTAAATGCAATATGAATGAATAAAGCAGAGTACTTTTTAAAATATGGAGCTGCGTCGTAGTGTAAACGGCGCAGTTTTTTTATGGCAGAGATAGAATAAAAAAATAGGGAAAGCGTTTTGAGTAAGTTTTGATGGTGTTTTCTACTTAATAGGTCGGATAAGATGATGTCTTTTTTATAAATAAATATAAAGAATAAGAATAGTTGTGTGTTTAATTTGTAAAGCTTTCAGTAGTATTGACGATTAAATAGTTAGAGGCAGAGCATAAACAAGTTACGTCACATAGAAGGTTCTGCGCAATTCACTATGACCGATGAAGGAGTGCAAAAAATGTCTGGTATGACGATTCATGATTTGAATTTAAAGATGGGAATCGACTACGCCAAGGGGCGGGTTGCAAGTAAGCGCCAGAACCGTGTGCCATCCGCAACAAACAGTAGTAATCCAGACAAGGCCACCAAAGACCCTGCGTTTAAGTTAAGTCTGTCTCCAGAAGGTAAAGAGCTCTCACGACGAGCACTTGAAGCAAGTAGTATGGAGCGTGAAAAAAAAGGGCTTGAATTTCTTGTCCAAGATATCGATACCTCAAACAATTCAGATGTCGCAACGACGGTTACAAAACATGGGAACAGCCTAACCTTTACACAAGGTATTAATAATAAAAACAAACCGTTTGTATTTATTGAGGTTGTAAGCAATAAAGGTGAGCAATTTTCTGTAACCGTAGATGAAGACACTATAATAAATGAAGACCAAGACGGAAATCTGGTTTTCAGTAAATTTTCTGGCATAAGTGGTGCTGCCGACGACATCATTGTAGATTTTTCCGGTAATGTTGAGTCCGGTGCTGGAGATGATTTTATTGTATCCGTTGCGGCGGAAGGCAATTTGAGACGGGAAGGGCGCGTCTCTATTGATGCTGGTTCAGGGGATGACATCATTTATTCACTAAGTAATGTTAAAAATACAAGCATTATAGGTGGAGATGGTCATGATTATATTAATGCCAATACCAGTGGTAAACGTTTGAATATTGAAGGTGGAGCCGGAGAAGATATTGTTAAGGCCAATTCTTCCGGTGAAAAAGTTTCTGTCCGAGGAGACGGCGGTAGTGACGAATTAAATGTAGCAACTTCCGGCGGAGCGGAATTGGACATTAAAGCTGGTGATGGGAATGATCGTATTGATGTAGATCGGCAAGAAGATAGTTCTCAGACCATAGGAATGACCAATATTAGTGGTGGAGACGGTAATGATGTGATGCACATAAATCGTGTTGGTTCACAGTCCAATGTTGATAACGATACCTTGGGAGGAGAAATTGACACAGGAGATGGTAAAGATACTGTCTATATTGGTAAAGCATACAACACCAGAGTGCTTTATGATAAGAAAACAGATTTTGTTTCAATAGGGGAAGATAATAAATCTCCAGAGTTCGCAGCTGAAGAGAAAGAGCGTGAAAGAAAAGAGTTAGAAATTGAAATTGCTAAGATTGAAGATGCAATTAAGAAACGGGCAGAAGCAGCCCGTAATGCAATGTTGAATAACGCAAACAATATTTCAGCAAAAATGGCTGTTGCGGGCAGCAATGGACAACAAAATGCTGCGGCATCTAAAGAACTGCTTAGCAACAGTAATAGCAATCAAGACAGCGCTGATTCGAAAGCAGAGTAGTTTTGTATTCTTTAAAGGGAAGTATGAAGGCTTACAAAGATTCTGGGCTAACTACGTTGGTACTATTTTCGGTATGCTAACTATTTTAAAGGTCTTTTTCGTCAGGTAGTTAGGCATATGCTTTTTAGCCTACAGACGGTTAATTCATTCAAGCTGCTTTATGTTTTAAATACGGTTGACTATCTGAGCCTTCTATTGAGAATAAAAAAAGCGTGGGATTTCACCCACGCTTTTTTTATTCGATTGCGTATCAGATGGTCGAACTATTGGTTGCCGAGAATCTGTGTTCCGATGCCGCTGTTTGTAAACAGCTCAAGCAGTACGGAGTTTTCAACACGACCATCAAGAATTGTTGCACGCCCAACCCCATCATTGATGGCTTGAAGGCAGCACTTTACTTTCGGAATCATACCACCTTGAAGAGTACCGTCATCAAAGAGCTCTAATGTTTCTTTGATGGTAAGCTCTTCCAGCAGATTTTTATCTGCATCAAGGATGCCTGCAACGTCTGTAAGCAGCAGAAGGCGTTTAGCGCGCAAAGCGCCAGCTACAGCACCGGCTACTGAGTCAGCATTGATGTTGTAGGTGTTTCCTTCCTCATCAACACCAACCGGTGCGATTACAGGGGTGTACCCTTCAGAAAGTAATCCTTTGATTAAACCGGATTCGACTCCCACAACTTCGCCTACTTTACCGAGATCGATAATTTCAGGGGTCTTGTTGTGGTTATCAACAACCATTTTGAGCTTGCGCGCGCGAAGCAGAGTGCCGTCTTTTCCAGAAAGGCCGACTGCTTTACAATCTGACAGATTGAGCTTGTTAACGATCTCTTTGTTAACTTTGCCTACAAGCACCATTTCAACAACATCCATGGTGGCATCGTCTGTCACGCGGTGTCCTTCGCGGAACTGGCAGGTAATGTTGAGCGCATCAAGCATTTTGCCAATCTGTGGACCGCCGCCATGTACGATGACAGGCTGTAATCCTACGTATTTTAACAAAGCGATGTTCTGGGCAAAGGCACGACCAAGTTCTTCGTCTTTCATTGCGTGCCCGCCGTACTTAATTACCACGATTTCACCGTGGAATTTTTTTATATACGGCAGAGATTCAATAAGAATTCGTGATGTAAGCTGTGCTTTAGCGTAGTCTTTCATGTACGTCGTTCCTAGGGCGGAAAAGGCTCCGCCAAAGTATTAGAGAATGTAGCGACTTAAGTCTCTATCCTCGCGGACATCTTCTAAGTGCTTTTCTACAAATGCGCGGTCAATGACGATTTCTTCACCTGAACGATCCGGAGCTTCAAAGGAAATGTCACTCAGGATTTTTTCCATAATGGTGTAGAGACGACGCGCGCCGATGTTTTCAGTCTCTTGGTTGGTCATTTCTGCAAACGCTGCAATTTCATCCAGTCCGTCTTCAGCAAAGGTGATGGTTACACCTTCAGTTGCCAGCAGGGCAGAGTACTGAATGGTAAGAGCGTTGTGCGGCTCTTTAAGAATGCGCAGGAATTCATCTTTGCCAAGTGCAGTTAATTCTGCGCGAAGAGGGAAACGACCCTGTAATTCCGGAATAAGGTCTGCCGGTTTGGAGTGATGGAATGCACCCGCACCGATAAACAGAATGTGGTCTGTTTTGATCATTCCGTATTTGGTGTTAACAACGCTGCCTTCAACAATCGGGAGCAAGTCGCGCTGAACACCTTCGCGTGAGATGTCTGCGGATTTGCCGCCATGCTGAGAGCTGGCAACTTTATCGATTTCGTCGATAAAGATAATACCGGACTGTTCAACACGTTCTTTTGCCAGTTCTGTGACTTTTTCTTCATCAACAAGGCGTGCAGCTTCTTCTTCAATTAACAGAGGAAGAGCTTCGCCGATTTTCATGCGTTTTTTCTTTTTCTTGGAAGGAAACGCTTTGCTGAAAAGATCTTTGAACTGGCTGCCCATGTCTTCCATGCCGGGTACTGCCATTACTTCAATGCCCTGAGGAGCGATTTCAAGCTCCATTTCCACTTCTCTGTCGTCCAGTTTGCCTTCGCGGAACATTTTACGCATTTTCTCACGGGTGGAGTTAGCTTTTTCTGTTTCAGCGGTTGGGCTGTCGAAAGTGGTTACAGGATCGTGGATCGGCTTTGGCGCAGAACCTGGGAGAAGAAGGTCAAGAAGGCGTTCTTCTGCGTTCATCTCTGCCTGAGCACGTACACGGGTGGTTTCTTCGTCGCGTACAAGCGCTACGCTTAATTCCATCAGGTCACGAACCATGGACTCTACATCGCGTCCAACGTACCCGACTTCAGTAAATTTTGTAGCCTCTACTTTTACAAAAGGAGAAGCGGAAAGCTTCGCAAGGCGTCGGGCAATTTCTGTTTTACCAACGCCGGTAGGGCCCATCATGATAATATTTTTAGGTGCAATCTCGTCTCGTAAAGACGGCTCAATCTGCTGGCGGCGCCAGCGGTTACGCATTGCAACTGCTACCATGCGTTTGGCACCATGCTGTCCAATAATGTATTTATCCAGTTCGGATACAATCTCACGTGGTGTAAGCACGTTTTCAATCTCCTGATTTATATGAGGCAATAACGGACTATACTATCAAGCCCCGTTTTAATTGCCAATCTCAAATTAGATGCACTTGTTGTTACCGCTGTTCACTGTAGTGGCGGTGTATAGAAACGTTGTTACGGGAAAGAACGTTTCTTTTTTATAGAATATCTTCAACATGTGAAACACGTTACTATTGTTCGCTGTTATGCGACAGACTGTCCTTCGGTTACTGAAAGGAATTTGTATTATATTCCTTTAAGGTCGGAAGGGCAGTAAGTCCAGAGTTCAGCCACAGAAAAAGGGCACCGTACGGTGCCCTTTTCCGTTAGGTTGTTATTTTTTCAGAGTCATTGTTCTGAACATTGCCTGTTGCTGGCGTACTATTTTCAGGAGCACTGCTCCACGTTTTTCGCCTTGCGTTTTGATAATGTTTCGGAACTCTTTTACGCTGTTAACCGGTGTGAGGTTTGCTTCAAGAATGACATCACCGGCACGCAGGTCTGCGCGAGACGCAGCGCTGTCGTTTGCTACGTTGGTTACAAGAAGCCCTTTGATGTCGGTAAGACCAAGGCTCTGTGCTGTTTCAACGGTAAGCGGGGTAATGGTGAGTCCAAGTCCTTTCATGTCGCTGTCAGGAGCCTTTGAACCGCCCTGAGGAGACTGAGCCTGTTCATCGGCACCGCGTTCGCCAAGTTTTACTTTTACCGTAACTGTTTTGTCTTTGCGGTAGACTGTAAATTTGGCGGTGCTGCCCGGAGTGAGCGCAGAAACAGCGCGGATAAGCTCTGTAGAATCTGCTACATCTTCACCGTTAACTTTAAGGATAATGTCGCCTTCGAGCAAACCGGCTTTAGCTGCCGGCTGTCCCGGTACGACCTGTGCGATAAAGGCACCTTTAGCTTCTTTCAGTCCAAGAGCCTGCGCCATGTTCGGGTCTACGTTTGTAATGGAGACACCGATCCAGCCGCGACGAATCTTTTTGTCGGACTTAAGCTTGGTGATGATTTCTTTTACGATAGAACTAGGGATTGCAAAGCCGATGCCTTGGCCGCGAGCAATAATCGCTGTGTTAATGCCGATTACTTCGCCTTTCAGGTTAAGAAGCGGGCCACCGGAGTTACCGGGGTTAATTGATGCGTCTGTCTGAAGGAAGTTGTCGTACGGGTTGTTGCTGATGTTACGACCAAGGGCACTTACGATCCCGCTGGTTACTGTGTGGTCAAGACCGAACGGGTTACCGATTGCTAAAACCCATTGACCAACTTCTACTTCTGAGAAGTCTGCAAGTTCAAGGGTTGGCAGATCACGTTTTGCATCAATTTTTAATAATGCCAGATCGGTTAACGGGTCTGTTCCGATGATTTTTGCGTCGTAAGATTCGTATTCACCTTTTTCATCCAGAATATTTACTTTGATTTCATCTGCGCCTTCAACAACATGGTTGTTTGTAGCAATGAAACCGTCTGAAGAAAGAATGAAGCCGGAACCGAGGGAACGCTGAGGCCGTGGATTAGGACGTCCGTTTCTGAAGTAGCGTTCAAATTGTTTAAAGAAGTCGTCAAACGGGGTGCGTGGATTTTCGTTAAAAAACTTTTCCATTCCCGGTTGGTTTTGCTGTGGTGGCGCAACCTTTTTCTGGGTGCTGATGTTAACAACAGCAGGGCCTGCTGTTTTTGCCAACTCAGTAAAATTAGGTAATTCCGCCAGGGCAGGGAGAGACGTTAGTGTAAAAACTAATACAAAAATAGGTAGTAAAATATGCCTGTTACGAAGTGTCATTATTCAATATCTCCTAAATGCTCAGGTGGGCACTCTATCCGTGCGGTAGGAATAAACCATACCGACCATTTACATAATATTTATTTCGTCATTGTAAACGAAAAAAAGTATAAGAGATGGTTATTTTTTATTCAGGAGCTTTTTGAACAGAAGAAAAATTGGACAAAAAAAAGGATCAGTTAGTACTGATCCTTTTCAATGAGCGTGTGCATCAACAGATTATTTTTTCTTGTTGAGCGCGTCCTGCAAGAGAGAACCTAAGGAGCCGAAGCTGTTCTGAGGTTCTGCTTTAGCAGTCTGTGTTTTGCGATGCGCTTTCCAGGAATTGTCTTCAGAGGCAGCAATGCCTTTAGGAGCAAGAGTAACCTTGCGTTCAGCAGTGCGCAGCTGAGAAACAGTAACTTCAACTTTGTCGCCTGCTTTGAGAGCGTCAAGGTTTGCTGCTTTGTCAGCTTTTGCCATGAGAGATTTCGGCATAAGACCGGTAACGCCCGGAGCAATGTTGATAAACAGACCGAAATCAGAAGAAGACTCTACAGTGCCTTCAACTACAGCACCGGTAGGGAAACGTTCTTCAACGTCTGCCCAAGGGTCGCCTTCAGCATCACGCATGCTGAGGGAGATACGACGGGAGCTTAAGTCGATGGACTTAATTTTAACAGAAACGGTGTCGCCAACGGAAACAACATCTTCTGCTTTATGAACGCGTTTGGTGTAAGACATTTCAGAAATGTGCACCAGACCGTCAATACCTGGGAGTACTTCTACAAAAGCACCGAATGGGGTAGTGCGAACGACTTTGCCTTCGCGAACTTCACCAGCGGTAAGTTCTGACTCAACACGGTTCCAAGGGTTTTCCTGAACCTGTTTAGCAGAAAGAGAAATACGCAGCTGACCTTTTTTGTCAGTTTCTACGCCGAGCAGTTTAACGCGCAGTTTGTCACCAACGGAAACAGCTTCGTCTGCCTGAGCAATGCGAGACCATGACAGTTCGGAAACGTGGATGAGACCCTCAACGCCAGCAGCAAGTTCTGCAAATGCGCCAAAGTTAGTAAGGCGTGTGATGGTAACATCAACAAGATCGCCTTCGTTAACGTTTTTGAGGAATTCATCACGAGCAGCCTGCTGTTCCTGTTCGAGCAGAGCACGACGGGATACAACAATGTTACGACCGCGCTGTTCGAATTTGATGATAGCAAAGGAGAATGTTTTACCAACATACTCTTCTGCATCTTCAACGAACTTGGTGTCGATCTGGCTTACTGGACAGAATACGCGACGTTTAGAAACTTCAACATCAAAGCCGCCCTTACGGGTAGCAAGAACTTTACCTTCTACAGGAAGTTTTGCGTTGAAAGCTTCTTCGAGCATTGCTGCGCCAGCAGGGCCGCTGATTGCTTTAGAAAGATGGATTGCATCAGCTTTAACAGCAGTAACGTAGAGTTCTACGGTATCGCCTTCAGCAACGGTAAGTTCACCTTCTTCGCCGAGGAACTCAGTACGATCAGCAATGCCGTCGATTTTTGCTCCAACGTCTACGAAAAGGTTGTCACCGGACATGCCGATGATCGGGCCGGAAACTTTGTCGCCAACAGACAGAGCTTTGTCAGCGCCGGTGTACGCTTCCAGCATTTCTTCAAAATTTTCCATTGTGCCGTTCTGACGGCTATCTTCGGAACCGGTCATCCAGTTCTCCTTGAAAGAGGGGGTTAGATGGTTGATGCACAATACGCTTTGGGCGCTATATCGTTCATTTGTTTTATATACAAGAAAGAAAACGCACCGGACGTCACTTAATTATAACGCCGAGCGAAAGCATATGCTGTTTTTGCCTTGAAAACATTCAGTATTAGGGGAATAGAAGCAGACAAGGGCAAGGTGGTACTAAACCTGATTTTTTTGGGTAACGCTGTACACAATAGCAGTATGCATTTACTAAGTTGATTCATTTTGTATCATCTGGCATGATATGTCCTCTTATATCATACATTAGGAGTTTTACCATGGCAAAAGCTAAAGCACGTCATATCCTCGTTGATTCTGAGGATACCTGTAACGAACTTAAGGCGCGTATCGTTGGCGGAGAAGATTTTGCCGCTATCGCAAAAGAGTACTCTAAGTGCCCATCCGGTCGCCGTGGCGGAGAACTCGGTGAATTCTTCCCTGGTCAGATGGTTCCGGAATTCGACACTGTTTGCTTCAACGAAGAAGTAGGTGTTGTTCATGGTCCTGTTCAAACTCAATTCGGTTACCATCTCGTTGAAGTGACTGAACGTCAGGATTAGTACTTCATACGTAAAAACTTAGTGATACTCGCTGTATCGCACGAAGCAAGATACTCTGCCTTGATTATCTTGTTAATTTTGCCCCGTATTGCTGCCAGCATACGGGGTTTTTGTATGCAAATGGTATATTCGTATGTGTTCAAGAGCATATAGGCGTGAATTATGATGTGGAATAACATCTACCATACTAACGGAACGTAGAGAAAAATAACTGAGAAAGTAGAGGGCAGCATTCGAGTCAGTATTTCTTTGTTGTGACCACAGCCTGTGTTATGGACAGCGTTGCTACTACAATGTGCGATATTTCAAGTGATTATGACTTGATAGTCAAAGTTTACAGAAAAAAATTCCTTCTTTTTTCTTTCCTTCTTGCGACAAAATTCCTTTTCGTAAAGTCTTTTTTTTACAGAAAGTTAACGAGAACTTTAAAAGTATTTTCCTACGCCTTTTAGGGTCGAGATCTATTGACAGCCGCAGAAAATTCCGAAAATCCATTTGACAGTCTTTGCGGAATCTCATTAAGAGGGGTTTGCGACATGCAAAATGTCGACATTTCACATGTCGATACATGTGCCGCATAAGCATGACTATGCGACGTAATTTTTTTGAGTCTGGAAGTGAGCGTTTACTGCGCAGGCTGATTGACTCTTACAAAGAGGCTTTTGCAACGTTGAGCGTGTCTGCTGTCGGAGCTATTCCTTTGTCCACTTGAGTCGGTCAGTGTGTACAAAGCGACAGAATGCTTAGTGGTGCAGGGTGCATGAGCACAAATTTACATCGATATTAACCAACAAACCGAAGTTAATACCGTTTGTCCGCGTTCTTTAGTGAACCATGTGTGAAGCTGTCTTGTTTGATACCTGTAAAAGGTCTGGCAGGGCAGTGGAATAACAAAATCTAACTGTTTGTTTAAAAGAGAATTATCATGAATCTCGCTAAATTTGCTCGTCGTGGCTACGTTTCTTCTCCAACTCCTCTCGAAGCTGTTCCAGCATTTTCTGAAGCTTTGGGTGGCAAGGTAAATATCTTCATCAAACGTGATGACCTTCTTCCGGGTACTTCCGGCGGTAACAAAACCCGTAAACTCGACTTCAGCATTGCTGACGCTCTTGAGAAAGGTGCAGATACCATCATCACTTGCGGTGCTGTTCAGTCTAACCATTGCCGTCTCACACTTGCTTGGGCTGTAAAAGAAGGCTTGGATTGTCACCTTGTTCTCGAAGAACGCGTAAAAGGTAGCTACAGTCCGGAAGCTTCCGGTAACAACTTCCTCTTTAACCTTCTCGGCGTGAAGAGCACAAAAGTTGTTCCTGGTGGTTCTGACATGATGGGTGAAATGGAAAAAGTTGCTGAAGCACTCCGTGCTGAAGGCAAAAAACCGTACATCGTTCCAGGTGGTGCTTCTAACGCAATCGGCGCACTCGGTTACGTTTCTTGTGCTCAGGAACTTCAGCAGCAGTTCTTCGACATGAAACTTAAAGTTGACCATGTTGTAGTTCCTTCCGGTAGTGCTGGTACCCACGCTGGTATGGCTATCGGTATGTACGCTAACAACACTGGCATTCCAGTATCCGGTATCAACGTAAGCCGTCCTAAAGATGTGCAGGAAGCACACGTGTACAAACTCGTTGAGGATACCGTTGAGCTTATCGGCGATATTAAAGGCGGCGTACCGAGCGATGCTATCGAATGCTTCGATTCTTACGTTGGACCAGGCTACTCCCTGCCAACTGATTCAATGGTAGAAGCAGTAAAACTGCTTGCTCAGACTGAAGGCATCCTGCTCGATCCGGTTTACTCTGGTAAAGCTATGGCTGGCCTTATTGACCTCGTTCGTAAAGGTCACTTCCCTGAAGGTTCTAACGTAGTATTCCTGCACACAGGTGGCTCCCCAGCTCTCTACGCTTACCTCGATACCTTCAAATAATCTCTCGTTACTTAAGCCGTGCGAAGCTCGTGGACTTCGCACGGCTTTTTTTAACAAGAAATGTGAAAAAAAGCACAATGCTATGCAGGATTCGTTGAAGATTTGAATAGGGCACAGAGAGCGTAGGAGAAGATTACACAGATGCGGAGAATGAACAGCCTTAGACTAGGGTTGGTTTCTGTTTGTTACGTCCACAAAAGCTCATAGAAGAGAAGCAGAGTAGAGATTCAGCGTAGTCTTTTTAATTGTTAGTGGTTTTTGTGACGAAAACCGCAGATAACCATCTTGAAATATACAAAATTCGTATAATATTCTGTTAGCAAATATCACGTAGGCTGCACTGCTGAATTTTTCTTTTATTTGTAGTTGTTAGAGATTGCAACAGAGAGGGGGAGCGCCACTTTTTTGGCATACGTTAGAACGAATTCAAAAAAGTTCGCAAAATGTATTTGACAAGCTCTGTAAATTCTT
Organism: Halodesulfovibrio sp.; assembly: GCF_015482765.1. Taxonomy (GTDB): domain Bacteria; phylum Desulfobacterota; class Desulfovibrionia; order Desulfovibrionales; family Desulfovibrionaceae; genus Halodesulfovibrio. The sequence goes on along the minus strand of NZ_JADMLB010000054.1, from coordinate 31,895 downwards.
TTTAAGACGAATTCACGCCATGTGAAATGTCGACATTTTACATGTCGCAAAATGGCAAATATATTTAACACCAGTTAGACTGGAGACAACATGTCTACAAAAAACGTAATTTTTACAGACCAGCTGCCAGCAGCGGTAGGTCCATACTCTCAAGCGATCGAGTCTGACGGCTTTGTGTTCGCTTCCGGCATGCTTCCGATTGATCCTGCAACCGGCAACATGCGTGAAGGTTCTATTGCAGATAGAGCGCATCAGGCTCTCACAAACATCAAAGCTGTAGCGGAAGCTGCAGGCTGCACACTTGATGACATTGTGAAGACAACCGTATTTCTTACCGACGTTAACGACTTTAAAGAAGTTAATGCCGTTTACGCTGAGTATTTCAACGAGCCTTTCCCTGCTCGTAGCGCATTTCAGGTTGCTGCTCTTCCACTTGGAGCAGACATCGAAATCGAAGTTATTTTCCGCAAAAAAAACTAATTACTTCTAAAAGAGAAAAATTATGAATCTCGCAAAATTTGCTCGTCGTGGCTACGTTACTACCCCAACTCCGCTTGAAGCTGTTCCTGCTTTTTCTGAAGCTTTAGGTGGCAAAGTTAACATCTTCATCAAACGTGATGACCTGCTTCCTGGTACTTCCGGTGGTAACAAAACACGTAAGCTTGACTTTAGCATGGCTGATGCTATCGAAAAAGGCGCTGACACCATTATTACTTGTGGTGCTGTTCAGTCTAACCACTGCTGTCTTACCCTCGCATGGGCTGTTAAAGAAGGCATGGATTGTCACCTCGTTCTCGAAGAACGCGTAAAAGGCAGCTACAAACCTGAAGGTTCCGGTAACAACTTCCTCTTCAACCTCCTCGGCGTGAAGAGCACTAAAGTTGTTTCTGGTGGTTCCGACATGATGGGCGAAATGGAAAAAGTTGCTGAAGCACTCCGTGCAGAAGGCAAAAAGCCATACATCATTCCTGGTGGCGCTTCTAACTCCATCGGTGCTCTTGGTTACGTTTCTTGTGCTCAGGAACTTCAGCAGCAGTTCTTCGACATGAAACTCAAAGTTGATCACGTTGTTGTTCCTTCCGGTAGCGCTGGTACCCATGCAGGCATGGCTATTGGTATGCACGCAACCAACTCCGGTATCCCAGTATCCGGTATCAACGTAAGCCGTCCTAAAGACGTTCAGGAAGCACACGTATACAAGCTTGTTGAAGAAACCGTTGAACTCATCGGCGACATCAAAGGCGGCGTTCCTAGTGACGCAGTTGAATGCTTCGATTCTTACGTTGGACCAGGTTACTCCCTCCCGACCGATTCTATGATTGAAGCTGTTAAACTTCTTGCTCAGACCGAAGGTATCCTGCTTGACCCAGTATACTCCGGTAAAGCAATGGCTGGTCTTATCGATCTCGTTCGTAAAGGCCATTTCCCTGAAGGTTCAAACGTAGTATTCTTGCACACTGGTGGTTCACCAGCGCTGTACGCATACCTCGATACCTTCAAATAGAAAGTATTGTCCTTTCGCCGTGCGAAGCTCGTGGACTTCGCACGGCTTTTTGTAAATAAACATCCTAGTGAGGAGAGAAGTATGAGAAATGTTAGAGTGATCATTCTTGCGCTTGTTGCTGTTCTTTTGATTGGCGCAACCTCCGCTTTTGCGGCACCTAAAGTGATTAAACTTGCTCACCCGAACGTACCTCAGCACCCGATGGGTATGGCGTTTGAAAAATTCAAACAGCTTGTTGAAGAACGTTCCGGCGGTAAATACAAAGTAGATATCTACGACAGCTCTAAGTTCGGTAACTTTGACAGTGTTGTTCAGGGTCTTCAGCTCAACATGCTGCAGATGGGTTCCGCTGCGACTCCAAACCTTGCACCGTTTTCTGATGAGTTCCTTATCTTTGACCTTCCGTTCCTGTTCCCTTCCTACGAAGCTGCTGACAAAATTACCGATGGTCCTATCGGTATGCATGCCACAAAAGCTCTCGAGCCTTCCGGTATCGTAGGTCTTGGTTACTACGAAATTGGTTTCCGTAACCTTTGGAACAACCAGAAGCCAGTTAAGACTCTTGAAGATGCGAAAAACCTTAAAATTCGTTCTACTCCTTCCAAAGCACACATCTCTACTCTTCGTGCGCTTGGTATGAACCCGACTCCTGTGTCTTGGGGCGAAGTTTACACTGCACTTCAGCAGAAAACAGTTGATGGCATCGACATCGACCTCAACCTTGCTTGGCACAACAACTTCCCTGAAGTTAACAACAACGTTACCATTGTTAACAGCCTCTACAGCCCGCATCTCGTAATGATTTCTAAGCGTTTCCTCGACAGCCTCAATGCTGAAGACAAAGCTATGATTCTTGCAGCGTTTGAAGAATCCAAGCTTTACGAACGCAAACTCATCCGTGATGGCGAGAAAGAAATTCTTTCTAAGCTCGCTGATAAAGGCGTTACTGTTGTAAAACTCACTCCTGAAGAGCGCGCTCGCTGGGCTGCTGCATCTGCAGGTGTATACAAAGAGTTTGAAGAACGTATCGGTAAAGAACTTATCGAGAAAATTAAAGCAACAGTAGCAGAATAAAGTACTTGGTGCTGCCGGTCGAATTTTTTCGACCGGCAGACTTAAGGAGAGTACATGTCTCACAAAGGAAAATCGTTTTTGGCCCGTTTTGAAGAAATTTTCTCATCATCCTGTCTTATAGTGATGACAGTGCTCATCGCTGTTCAGGTGTTTACTCGATACGTACTTGAGTATTCTTTCGAATGGTCAGAAGAGTTAGCCCGTTACTTGTTCATCTGGGCTGTATATGTTGGCTGTAGCTACGCAACCAAGGAAGACAAACACCTCGAGGTTACTATCTTCCGAACAATTGCTGGCGGCCGTCTTGCAAAACCGGTTACGCTTTTGTCTTACGCGTTTACAGCAGTGTTCTGCTTCGCCTGTGCTTGGTGGGGCGTGGAGATGATTCAATTTCTCGTAACTACCGGCCAGAAAACTCCAGCATTGGAAATCAGAATGTACTGGGTTTTCCTTAGCCTTCCGTTCGGTATGTTCCTGATGGGATTACGTACCGTTGAAAGAATGATCGGCGTAGCAACTGGTAAAATCGATCCAGTTCCATCCGCAGAAGTATAGAGGCTTATCTCATGGAATTTACTATCTTAATTATTTTTGCATCGCTTGCATTCTTTCTGTTACTTAGCGTGCCGATCGGCATCGCTATCGGGCTTTGCGTTGCGGTGGGCATCGTCTTCGGCGATATTCTTCCACCAGCTTTTCTTGTTCAAAAAATGATCACTTCCCTTGATGTTTTCCCACTTATGGCTGTGCCGTTCTTTATTATGGCAGGGGAAATTATGCAGAAGGGGAGTATGGCGCAACGTCTGCTTAAAGTTTCTCACACATTTGTTGGTCACGTTACCGGCGGTATGGCTCACATCTCCGTTCTGACCAGTATGTTCTACGGTGCATTGTCCGGTTCTTCTCCGGCTACCGTAGCTGCTGTAGGCGGCATCATGGTTCCGTCTATGGTTAAAGAAGGCTACAGCCGTCGCTTTGCTGCTGCTGTAAACACATCTGCCGGCTGTCTTGGCGTTATGATTCCACCTAGTGTTCCGCTTATTATTTACGGTACAACTGCTGGTGTTTCTGTTGGTGACTTGTTCATCGCAGGTGTCGGTCCGGGGCTTTTTGTTGGCGTCTGCCTTATGATCTGCAGCTATGTTATCGCTCGTCGTCACGGTTACGGCGGAGGTAAACGTGCTTCCTTTATGGAACGCATGACTGCTCTTCGCGAAGCACTTGTGGCACTTATGGTTCCGCTTATCGTACTTGGCGGTATCTACGGTGGTCTTACTACTCCTACAGAAGCAGGCGTTATCGCAGTAGTGTACGCATTTGTTGCTGAAGGTCTTGTATTGCGCACCCTTACATGGGGCAAAGTATGGGATGTATTCCGTAATACTGCTATTACCTCTGCATCTATCTTTATTGTAGTAGCAACCGCTACCGCATTGGGGCAGATTCTGTTATTCTACAATGTACCTGACATGCTCGTAGACGTTCTTGTCGGTATCTCTGATAACAAATACGTCCTGATCCCAATCATTCTGGTATTCCTTCTTATTATGGGTACCTTTATGGACGCACTGGCAAACATCCTTATTCTTACTCCGCTTCTTCTGCCAGTAATGAAGCATCTTGGTATGGATCCGATCCATTTTGGTATTGTTATGATTGTTGCAGCTTCCATGGGCTTCCTTACTCCACCGGTTGGCGTAAACCTCTTTGTCGGTTGTAGCATTAGTAACTTGAGCATTGAACGTCTCAGCGTAGCTGTACTTCCGTTCCTGTTCACCATGTGTATTGCATTGCTTGCAATCACCTTTATTCCGGCTCTGTCTCTGGGACTTCTCTAGAAACGACCGAACTGCATATATACGGGGAGGATTTTGTCCTCCCCGTTTGAAGGGATTATGCATACTTATTCAATATCCAGATCTTCCGAGGACAAAGGCTGTTTTGGCATTATGGGGCACGCAGGCGCGGGTCATGTTCATAGCCATTCAGGCTTTATTCAGGATGACACAGCAGGTTTTGCTGTTGTTGTTACCCTTATGGCGCAAGCGTATCCGGTAAATACTGCAATTAAGTCAATTGTAGTGGAAGGGGATTGGGTTACCGTTACAACAGAAGATGGCGGAACCGGTAAGGCACAGGCCCGCAGGGGAATTTCCCCCTACGAAACCGAGCTTGCACAGCGCGCGGTAGGCGGCGATGCTATCTTTTCCCAGAAATTGACGCTTGAGTCTTTCGGAAGAATTTACGGACAGGGCGTGACTGAAGTTCCTGTCGCTTTGCAAACCGCTATGTGTCATGCGGTGTTGAATACATTCCTTGTGCAGTATCCAGAAAATTTTTTGTACGAAGATGAACGCCTCGCGGGGACTTGCGGTGGTTGTCTTGGTACAGTTCTTACCATCGACGGGCACCATGCATCTGTAATGGCAACGCTGAATGCCACAACAGGTGGAATGGGGCCTATTGAAGACGCTGAAGGGAATCTTGCGTATGGTGGCAAGAGGGTTGTGATGCAACGCCTCGGGCTAGATTTGCTGCCTACCATTATTCTTGAAAGCAAAGCCTATGTGCCGTCCGTATGTAGCGAGTTAAGTGCGGATGTGCTGTGGGTGCGGTATAATGAAGAAGCCGATAATCCCGCTGTAGGTAAAGCTCTGTGTTGTGGAGCACATGATGTGAGTGTGGTTACCATGTGCTCCAACACGGCATACCCTCGCGGTACAACAGAATTAGCTTCAATGACGCATCGCTTAGGCGAGCGTATCGAAAAACTGGGTATTGCGCTGTCTGCCGCGCAAACCTCAGTTGAAAAGGTTTCCCTTATTGGCGAGCTGGCCGAGCTCGTCAGCCAGGACGCTGGCGGGGTAACGTTTATGAGTTCAGACTTGAACTCTATTGTCGGTGGTGGAGGGTTGCAGCCCGGCATGGCTGCTGTGCTCTCCATGGCCGTATCCGGTGTTAATATACGACGATGGCACATCCCGGCAGTATCCCCGATGGATGTTAAACAGTATTTGCGGGTTGTAACCGCATCAATCACACATTTGGTTGCCAACATTGACGAAGCAGCACGATATGTACGTGAGCGGCAAGTTGCCATGCCGCCGGACACATTTTAATTTTTGCTGTTGATACGTAGAGTTAGACTCTCTTGTGCGCCGGTTGCAGCATTTTCGGTACACAAGATGCCAACAGAGTGCTAACATGCCGTCAATAGAAGATATTTGCGTATGCATTGTATCTTTATTATAAGTACCAAGTCCTTATAGTGGGCAAAACCATATGCTTGTTCAAGTCAGATTTTTGAGAGGAAACGTGGTGGGAATGAATGCGTTTTCTGCACTTGAGCAATAAAATCTCGTAACAGAGCTTGGTAGAAGGAAGAGCATGTCCGCCGTAAAAACTTATAGCGAACAAATTATTGTTTATATCAAAGACGCCATTCTTACCGGAAAATTACATCCGGGAGATAAGGTTAATGAAGTTGTAGTGGCGACCGAGCTTGCTATCAGCAGGGCACCTGTGCGTGAAGCGTTACAGATGTTGGTTAAAGAAGGGCTCATTACGTCTATTCCGCAGCGTGGTAAGTTTATCACAGCACTTACTGCAAAACAGATTCGTGACAGCTACTTTACAGGCGGTGTTCTGGAAGGTGCCGCTGTGTCTTCAACTATTTCTAAGTTTACAGAAAAAGATTTTTCTGCACTTCAGAAGGTTGTAGATGATATGAAAAAGGTTGCTGAGCGTGGAGAAAACGGTACTTCCATGGCTGAGCTTGATGACCGTTTTCATGACATTCTGTTTTCCAAGAATACCAATGAGCTTATTGGAGAATTGGCACGCCGCTCCTGTCAGGGCATTTCTAAATTCTTACTTTTCCGCTACTGGAAAGAACTGTTCACCCTGCAGGCTGTGTACGAACGTCATGCCTTGTTGTTAGATGTTCTACGCACCAAAGATGTGGTTGCTATCGAAAACACACTTCGTGAGCACTACATTGAATCCGGCAGACGCATGGAGCGTTACGGAGTTGATGTTTTTGAGGAGGATGAGGCGTAGTTCGCCCATACCATTTTTATATTTAGTCATATCCGCACGGAATTGTTTGAAACAGGTACAGTTGTTGTGCCCATGATTTCAGTGTCCACCCGTATGTTCTTTCTGTGCGGTGTGACGTATCAAGCCCCTCTTTATGAGGGGCTTGTTTATTTTGCGGGTATTATGTCATATAACTTACTAGAATCATATCACCAAGGTGGTTGTTGCGATACAACCTAAAGGAGCGACGAGAAATTGATGAAAGCGCGTTAGCGCAGGAGGTCTCAATGTCCAATCTAAAATCATGGAGAAACCAGCAGCTACAGCGGCTTAAGCTCGACAGCGACCGGATGTTCAATCAGATTTGTTCTGAGTTTGGATTACCTTCTGTTTGTCAGCCGTTAATGGATACAGAGTTACGACTGGTTGAAACTGATGAAGGGTACCGCATCGAGGCAGAGCTTCCCGGTGTGACAGAAGACAATTTAGAGATTCATATAGACGGTGCATATCTTACCTTACGATGCACCTATACTGAAAAGTGCGAGCATTCAGAATCCGTAGGCTCATTTGAGAGCCAGATGCGTTTGCCCTGCAAAGTGAAGATTGAAGATGTTGAAGCAAGTCTTGAAGATAATAAGCTGATTATCTCTTTGCCTAGCTGCACGATTCCGGAGAGACGAAGTATTCCAATAACACGCGGCGATAAAGATTAATAGGAGGCTCACATGGCAGAGATTGTAGAACGCAATTTGGTTCCTCTTGATAAGCTGCGGTGGAAAGTCGATCCGGCAACGCTTCCGTTTTCCAAAACCACAGACTTGGAAGAATTGACTGAAATTATCGGTCAGCGGCGTGGCGTTGATGCTTTTCGCTTTGGTATGGGTATTGATGCCAAAGGGTATAATATTTTCGTAACCGGCGCTGCGGATGTAGGAACTATGGGGATGGTTAAGCAGCTGCTTGAGAATTCAGTCCGCAAGCAGTGCGCCCCTAAAGACTTATGTTACGTTAATAATTTTAAAACGCCTGAAGAGCCTATTCTGCTTACGTTTGAAGCAGGTAATGGTCAGAAATTTAAAAAAGATATCGAAGAATTTTTGGAAGATATCAAACGTGAAATTCCACAGCTGTTTGAAAGTCAGGAGTACATAAACAGCAAAAATGCTTTACTGGAAGAGCACGATAAAAAAACGCGTGATTTCTTCAAAGGTTTGGAAGAGCGTGTAAAAGAAGCCGGCTTTGTGCTTGTGAACATGCAGATGGGGCAGGTGCAGCGACCGGATATCGTTCCTGTGGTAGATGGTGAACCTACACACTTACTCAAGCTTGAAGAGATGGTTGAAAAAGGCCGTTTCCCGAAAGAAGAGTATGATTCTTTACAGGAAAAATACAAAGAGCTTAAGGACGAAATCGATACTATTTTTATGGATGTCCGCCGCTTGCAGAAGGACGTAAAAACTAAAAGCGAAGAAGTAGATCGCTTAATGTTTATGAATACTGCCAGCGAGCTTGCAGTCGGTTTGATTGCTGCATGGAAAGACCATGAAAAAGCTTCTAAGCATATCAAAGACATGCTTGCTAATATGTCCGAGCAACTTGATCTCATTAAGATGATTGGTCAGCCTCAGGCTGGGCCTATGCCCGGTATGCAGCTTCCTGCTGTCAGTGCAGAGGCCGTTCTCCATCCGTATGGTGTAAATCTGCTGGTGGATAACGCTGAGAGCGACGGCCCTCCGGTCATCATCGAATCATTCCCTAATTATCGAAATCTGTTCGGTTCTATCGAACGCGTGATGGACAGATCCGGTCTCTGGCGTACTGACTTCCAAAAAATTACAGCGGGTTCCTTCATTAAAGCAAACGGCGGGTTCCTCGTAATCAACCTGTTGGATGCTATTGCTGAGCCGGGTGTATGGCAGACATTAAAACGCGCTCTTAAAACCTCAGAACTGGAAATCCAGACATTCGATCCATACTCTTTTATGGCTTCAACCGGCATTAAGCCGGAATCCATTTCAATGGATGTTAAGGTGGTTGTTCTGGCAACAGGCCAGTTGTACCACATGCTGAAGCATTATGATCCTGAAGTGGAAATGATCTTTAAGGTACGTGCTGATTTTGATTCCAGTATGGATAATACCGATGACGGTATCAATGAAGTATGCAGACTGGTTGCTACGTATGCTGAAAAACGGAAGCTTAAGCCGTTTACCAATGGTGCAGTTGCTGCATTGTTGGAACATAGTGTGCGCAAAAGCGGCAGGCAGGAAAAACTGAGTACTTCTTTCCCTGTTCTAGGTGACGTGATGGCCGAGGCAGACTTCTTTGCTGAAGATGCGTCGGCGGATTTGGTCGAAGCCGAACATGTCCAGAAAGCACTTGAGGCACGGATTTTCCGCGATGGTTTGATTGAAGAAAAAATTCAGGAAATGATTGATCGCGGCAGTATCTTTATTGATACAGAAGGTGCTGAGGTTGGCCAGATTAACGGGCTTGCCGTGTACTCCACTGGAGACCTGATGTTCGGAAAACCTTCACGTATTACCTGCACCACTGCAATGGGTAAAGAAGGTATTATCAACATCGAACGTGATGCTAAGATGTCAGGCCCTACACATAACAAGGGCATGCTCATTTTAAGCGGCTACTTGCGGCAGAATTTTGCGCAGGACAAACCGCTTACTCTTGCTGCATCCATTGCCTTTGAGCAATCGTATGGCGGGGTAGATGGCGATTCTGCTTCTACGACAGAGCTGTATGCTCTTCTTTCCAGCCTTTCAGGTGTTCCGATCAAGCAGTCAGTAGCTGTTACCGGTTCAGTGAACCAGAATGGTGAAGTACAGCCTATTGGCGGAGCAAACGAAAAGATTGAAGGCTTCTTCACTGTCTGCAAAGCAAAAGGGTTAACGGGCGATCAGGGTGTGATGATCCCTGAGGCTAATGTTAAAGATCTGATGCTGAAGCAGGAAGTTGTGGATGCAGTCAAAGAGGGTAAATTCTTTATATGGTCTGTGAAAACAGTTCATGAAGGTATTGAAATCCTGACTGGTGTCCCGGCCGGTGAGCGTGATGCTAATGGCAAGTACCCTGAAGACTCTATTTACGGTCTTGTCGATGCCCGTCTTGTTACCTTGGCAGAAGGCTTAAGAGACTTTGCGAAAGGTAAAGACGAGGAAAATACTGAAGAGTAACTTGACTCCTGAAATAGGGGCTGTTTCTCACACTGTGCTTGTTGCGTGGCAGAATAATGTCGGCGGTGCTGCCGATTGGTGATGGTCGGTGCAGCAGTGTACAGTGTATGAAACAGCCCTATAAAAAAGATGCTGTGCAGAATTGCGTACAGCATCTTTTTTTGTAATTAGAATTGCTGATATTTTCAAAATTGATGAATTGAAGAGTGATAAAGTTCATAATCAGTGTTCAATAAAAAACTGATTGAATAGACAAAGCATTTTTTTACTTTGCAAAGTCGGTAGTAGTTGTGCAAGTAGAGAAGAGATACACCATATTTTAAACGTTACTTACCAACCGGATGAATTCGGGCAAATCAAACGGAGCGAGTGAGTTATGGGCAACAATGGCAAAGTTGTTGAGGAAGTTAACCGCGTTGAAATCGTTTTAACCAAAGCATGCGGGGAACGGATTGAGGTTAATGTGGATAAGGACGGCTTATTCTACATTGACGTTGAATCTGACAAACAGTGTACGCTGAATTATGCCGAGGCTTGGAAAGAAGTACCGCTTGAGCAGAAAGAATGTTTAAAGCTGATGCTGGAAGGGCTGGTGCATAATTTAGATAAGCTTGTTGAGCAGTAAGACGTACGCATACGCATGGCGTAACGATGTGTTTTCTACCTGCAGGGTGGGAATGCAGGCACATCGAAAGAGATTTATTTGTTCAGGACGTGTTTGTAAAAGGATGTGTTACTTTTATAATATTCGTCTGAATAGGGTGTAAAAAAGAGCAGTCTACGTAAAGGTAGGCTGCTCTTTTTTGTGCGGTGTTACAATTTCATTTACTTTTTAGCATAGCTCTAAGGGGCGTTGAGTCGTCCCAGACACATCCGTACATATGGTTTCCCAGTTCCGTATCCTGATAAACTGCGTTTTTGAGGTCATTAAATGGTCGCAGGCTGCAAGTATGGCAAAAAGATTCTGGATACGGGCATGAAACGCAGAGCGGACGGTAGTTGCTGCACCTCTTTCCTGATTTAGCTGTAATACCGATTGTGCAAGTGCCTCTATGATATACACAACTGTTACAGCTGTTGTTGTTTGACCGTGCCATTATTCCTCCGAAGACAAATTACCACTTATTAAGGTAGCAGGTGTATACGAATTCTCAAGGGTAAAATGAGAAAATATATTCGCTCAGCCTTCTCACACTCTAATTGAATAGAAGTGTTGGAAAAATTTATTGTTGATTAAAATAGTCTGAAAAATTCATTAGTTGTTAGAAACTCTCCGGTAGGGTATAGGGAGGTGTGAAGTTACTTAGCCGACTGATATTGTCGGAATTTGTAATGTGTATATATATTTTTTTTATAGGGTATTACCATAAGGAGTTTGCTATGCGACTGTTAACCAATAGCAGATACGGCACGAGATTGTTGCTCGATATTGCAACCCATGGTCAGGAAAAACCGGTGCTGATGAAAGAATCGTCCGCCCGATTAGGTATTTCTCAGAAGTACCTTGAAAAAATTGCCAGACAACTGCGTGCAGGCGGGTACTTGAAAACCAGACGCGGACCTAGTGGTGGGCACAGGCTTGCGGTAGATCCTGCCTCCATTACTGTCGGCGAAGTTGTCAGGTTGTTAGAAGGGGGAACAGACATTGTAGGGTGCGGGCAAGATGCTGCTACATGCTGTGATGCTCCGGGGTGTCTGACAAGGCTGCTTTGGAAAGAGGCAAGTGTTGCCATGTATTCCCATTTGGACAAGTTTACCTTTGCAGAGCTGGTAAGCTACTCAGAAAAAGGCGTTAAGTTCGGTGACTACTGTGTGCGTACTGTTCAGAACGCAAATACTGCTCCAATGGATGATGAGCAAAAACGGCTCAACTTGCTACGTGAGTACTCACTGACTGGACTTGAAGATTCGTTCTAATTGATCAAAGCTCTTGCTGCTGTGTACTTTTTCGGTAATGAAATTCTTTGTAATAAAGTTGAGTAGTTATAGAAAAGGGGGGCTTGGGTAACGCTCTTTAGGGGGGATCGACCTTTGCGTGCAGGCAGCAGGACTGACAGAGTCAAGATATCGTAACAAACTGATCGTGTAGTGTTCCTGTAGTATTCATTTGTGTGTACCGCCTTACTGGGGGTTGAGCATGTATTTCTGGCTTTCCCGTTTACGCAATTCATTGGCTGCTAAAGTTCTTCTGCTTATCGCCGTAGTACTTATTCTCTGTCTAGGACTGCACTCATGGGGAACCATGCATTTTCTCAAGAAGCATACCGCCTCTAAACTTTCTCTAGAAGCAGACAGACTGAGTAAGACGATTTTGCTTTCCGCCCGCTATGCGATGATGGCAAATTCACGTAATGAGATAGATCAGATTGTTTCTGATATCGCAAAACATCCGGATATCACCTCTGTGAGGATTTATGACAAGCAGGGTGTTATCCGGTTTTCCAACAGAGCAGACGAAGTGGGCACACAGGTTTCAATGGATACTCCAGCCTGTTCTGCCTGCCATGTGGTAGAGCCGCCAAGAACGGCTTTGACCCTGAAGCAGCGAACCAGAACGTTTACTGTGGATGGTGTGGAACAGCTTGGTACTATTACCCCGATAATGAATGAGCCGAGCTGTTCGTCTGCTCCCTGCCATGCCCATAATTCAGGACATACTGTTCTTGGAGAGCTTGAGTTGATCCTGCAGACGGACAAAGCTTTTGTAGGGCTGGATGAAATTCAAAACAAGCTTCTCAGTCTCACGGGGCTTATCTATATCTTGTCCGTATCGCTTCTGGTTTTCGGGTTGCGGCGGTATATCACGGCGCCAATCAGGCGAATCATCAAATCCACAAAAAGAATCAGTAAAGGCGAGCCGTCACGGCTTGAGGCGATGCCGCGTACAGATGAGCTTGGACAGCTTGTGGAATCTGTTCTTGCAATGGAAAAATCCGTAGCAGGAAAACAGGCTGAGTTAGATAAAAAGCGTCGGGAATATCAGGAATTATTTGAACAGGTACCATGCAGCATAACTGTTCAAGATGCTGATATGCGTATCATCAAATACAATAAAGAATTTGCAGAGCGGTTTAATCCCAAGCCGGGCGCTTTTTGTTATGAGGCGTATAAAGGACGGACTGAAAAGTGCGTTAATTGTCCACTGGATAAAACATTCCAGTCTGGACGTCCTCATTGCTCCGAAGAAAGTCGTATCAATCCGGATGGGACGAAAGTGCATTGGCTTGTGCATGTGGCTCCGGTTTTTGATGAAAACGGAAAGGTCGTTGCGGCAATGGAGATGGCGCTTGATATTTCTGCCCGTAAGCGGGTCGAGGAACGCCTTCTTACATCAGAAGCAAAGTATCATGCTATTTTTAACCATATTCCTAACGCGGTATTTGTTCTGGACGTGGAAGATAATACCATTATCGACTGTAATGATATGGCAGAGCGAAGTTATGGGTATGATGCCGGAGAAATGCATAATACTTCCTTTATCCAACTGTTCCCGAAAGAGGAGCAGGATAAGGCGCGCTCCTATATTAAAGCCTTTACCGCGCTTAACCGTGTTCGCCAGAAGAGAAAAGACGGCAGTACATTGTATGTAGACTTCAGATTGTCTCCAGCCATTTACAATGAACGGAACGTATTGCTTGTGACGGCAACTGATGTAACGGACAGGCTTGAGACAGAACAGAAGCTTATTCAGGCCGGTAAAATGGCAACGCTGGGTGAAATGGCAACAGGGGTTGCACACGAGCTGAATCAGCCGTTAACGGTTATTAAAGCTGCCAGCGGGTTTATTATGCGCAAGGTGAAACGTTCTGAACCGATTGATCCTGACATATTGAAAACTATGGCAGAGGAAATCGATTCTCACGTGGACAGAGCCAGTCAGATTATTGATCACATGCGTGCTTTCGGCAGGCAGTCCGACCATGCCCTCGAGCGGGTGAATGTGAATGATGTGATTCAGCGTTCTGTGGATATGTTTATTTCACAGCTTACGTTGCGTGGCATTTCTGTAGAAATGAACTTGAAAGAGAACTTGCCTGCGATGCTTGGTGTTGCAAATAGGCTTGAGCAGGTGTTCATCAACCTGCTGTTGAATGCTCGTGATTCTATAGAAGAAGCTGCAGCGGACGGAAGCACAGAAGAAAAAGTTATTACATTGCGTACGTATTCCACGCCACGTGCTGTTGTTGCGGTGGTTGATGACACCGGAACAGGTGTTCCTGCAGGATTGATAGATAAGATTTTTGAACCGTTTTTTACCACTAAAAAGGTTGGTAAGGGAACAGGTTTGGGGCTTTCCATTACATATGGTCTGATAAAAGATTTCGGCGGCACAATTCGGGTTAAAAATAAGAAAGAGGGTAATGGAGCACAGTTCACGCTTACCTTCCCTCGCAGCAGCAGTCGCCGGTAGGTTATTGCAGGAGGCACAGCAAAGATGAGTGTAGCATCGCGTTCTTCAGTTCTTCTGGTTGATGATGAAAAGGGGATCACCTTGGTGCTCGGAGCCTACATTACCGACTTAGGGTATGTTGTGGATACCGTGCACAGTGGTGAAGAAGCGTTAGAGAAGCTTGAGAAAAAAGCGTACGAAGTTGTTGTTACAGATGTGCGAATGCCCGGTATGGACGGTGTAGAGCTGCTGAAAGAGATTAAACGCAGATGGCCTGAGACTGCTGTTATCATAACAACAGGGCATGCGGATGTTTCTGTTGCGGTGGACTGTCTCCGGCTCGGCGCAACGGATTTTATAACGAAACCAGTAAATGTGGAACTCTTGGAGTTTGCGTTGCGGCGGGCAGTTGAACGGGTCATTATGCGTAGGCAGCTTGTTGATCATACAATGCATCTGGAATCCCTTGTAGAGCAGCGAACGAGAGAACTTGTACGTGCTGAGCGGTTTGCTGTGATGGGTGAAACAGTAGCTGGACTGGCACATGCGATTAAAAACATTGCCGGCGGGCTGGAAGGTGCGCTGTTTGTGCTGGAAAAGGGGCTCGAGCTGGACCGTAAAGACTACCTTGAACAAGGGTGGGGTATGGTTAAACGCGATGTGACCAGAGTGCGCGATTTGACGATGAATCTATTGCAGCTTTCGCGTCCGTTGTCTCTGAAGCCGAAGCGTGTTGATCCGGGTGCGCCGATGTGTGAAATTGCAGAACTACTTACAGCACGTATGCATGAGGCGGGCGGGAAAATTATTCATGCCTGCGTTCCGCAGCGCGCAGCTTTGTTGGATGAACAGGCGATTCATACCTGCCTTATGAATCTTGCAACTAATGCTGTTGAGGCTGTTGAGGAAGCTATTCAATCCGGTCGTCGAGAGTTCGGTGATGGCAAGGTGATGTTGCATACAGAGTGCGATTCTTTGCATGTTCGGTACATCGTTGAAGACAATGGTCGCGGGCTTTCTTCAGAATTGTTCGAGCAGCTGGAAGAAGGGCTTGTGACCACCAAAGATCGAGGTTCCGGCTTCGGGCTTATGGCAACTCGTAAGGCCGTTCGGGAAATGGGTGGTGAACTCATTCTGGAAAACGGTATTGAAGGCGGAGTCCGTGCAATAATTTTGCTTCCGTTTGTTCCGGCAGAATAAAGAATCTGAAGTCCATGTACCACTAAACAACAGGTTGATGCCTTATGGCTGCGTCTGCCGTACTTTTTTATGATTTGTTATCAGCGGTGAGATCCATATCAATGTCCGGCACTCCGCAGGCTGAGAAATATTCATATACGGGTGAGTAGAATTCAGGCAAATGTGTCTCGTCATCCGGATTTCCTTCGGGAATAAATATGACCATACCTTGCCGCGCTCGTGTGAGCAGGACTCGGTATGCATTTAGCAAGTACCTCCGACGTACGCTGTCATTAACATTCTGCCATTTGGTTCCCTTAAAGGCTTTATATTCCCATTTGCCGTTTTCTAAACGCAAGCTGGCATCCCACGCAACACACGTCCAATCCAGTTCTAACCCTTGAATGTCGAATTCCGTAGCGACGTCTTCCAGAAACATGGAAGAGCGTACATCGTCACGAGGGTTAAGAAACCAGTTCTTAGGATCAATCTTGGCTTTGATGTGTATGCCTTCAGGTTTGAGCCTGAGTGCGCCGGAGTATGCAGTAATGCCGTATTGTTCGTTGCCTCGAGCATGAGCTTGAAGCCACTGCTTGGCTCGTTCAAGGCTTCTGGTAAGAACGATAGGGTATGTCTTCTGTACTTTCAAAAAGAGTTCTTTAGCTTCATGGAGATTAAGCGCTAACGCTTTTCCGATACAAGCAGAAACCTGTTCAGATCGAAAAGAACGTACAGAGACTGCAAGGTGCAGATTATTATTAATCGTCAGCTGGTTTGTTTTGAGAAGGGAATAAATATCTTTTCCATTCGTATACTCATGTTCTGACAATGCGTCGGAGACGTAGACATTCCAATGAGGGTACTGTTTACTTATTGCAGAGAACCATTCCGGCAGTCCCGCTTCTCCTGTGTTGATTTCCTGCCCGCCACCAATCAAACACACAATTGTAGCCCAATCCTTGTGTCTATCCAAAACACTGATAAGAAATTCAGGTTCGGACATAGAAAAGTCTGCAATTCCTTTTTTTCGCGCCATAAAAGAGGAAGCCTGTTCAGCTGTCCATGCGCGCTGAGCTTCATCAAATATTGTAACTCGTTCTATCGGTGCTTCAGTTGTTCGAAGGTTGTCGTCTCTGAAGTGGTGAATATTTTGAATAAAGGCTTTTACTTTAGACAGTGCGCGTCGTTTGGTCATGCCTTCTTTGGTGTTCTTACTTTCTGCTACTTCATTTCTTGCCAATGCTTCTTGAAGTACTTCAACAAGGGGGCCGTTCCCAGATAGGAAAACAGCATGTTCACCTTTATCAGTATTGTTACGTTCATTTGCGAGTGTTAACCCCGCCAGTGTTTTGCCTGCGCCTGGAACACCAGTGATAAAACATATGGATTTTTGTGAATTACGTTTTGATGATTCGATGATTTTAGAAATAGCTGCAGATGTTTTTTCAAGATTAATGGCTCCGGAATCGGAACGGGATATTTCTCGGACGCTATGTCCCTTGTAAAGAGCTTGTGCCGCTTCAATAATGGTCGGCGTAGGCTGGTATTGAGCATTACACCATAAAGCAGGATCAATTTGCTGGGCATGTTCTTTGCGACTGATAGTAAGAATGCATGCAGCTACATTAGATTTATTGGCTTTTATGGGAAGAGATACACCATCTTCGTATTTCTCATAACAAAGCTCTTTTTCTTCACCTTCTGTTGCTACAACAATTGGCACAATCGGCATCGCGTGGCTTAATGCATGGAAATTTTTTAAGTCTAACGCGTAGTCGAGAGCCTGTCTTATGGCATGTTGCGTATATTTTTTTTCACCAGCTTTGAATTCTAATACGAAAACAACCCCTGCATGTAGTATGACTGCGTCTACGCGTTTTCCCATTCGTGGAATGGCGTATTCAAATGCAATATAGCTATCCGGAATAATGTGAAGTTGTTTTTGAAGAATGTTTATCTGGGTAAGCCATGCGTTTCTTTGAAGATCTTCAAGAGAGAAAGGGTGGCTTCTGGCGAGTGCGCCTAAAATAGCATTTGGTTCAGTTTTTAGAAATTCTTCTTGAGTGGCAGAATAGTAAGCGCGTTGCATTGTGGACTTCCATAGCAGCAGGTGAGTAGAAAGCATATATTTATAGCTGGTTGGATTCTTTTAGCAATCTCCTTTATAGTCAACAAGTGTTTATCCGAAAGTGTAATGAGAATTCAATTCGCTTGAAGCTTACGCTTTGTCTATTCGGTATGTTTTAGAAGGAAGCTTGAAAAGTAGGCATATGGCTTCACGTTGTGCGTGAAAGCTGTTGGGGAAGAGCGGCGCAGGGGTGCGTCGCTCTTTTTATTGTTTCTTTGGGAATGGTTACTGGTTGTTATCCAAAGGTTAATTTTTTGTTAAAAAAAAGCGGTAACGTTTATAAAGTGATCGTGGAAAATACTCTTAGGGGGATGAGGAGTTCATGAAAAATGCGTGTGTAGCTAATGATTTTTGTGGCTTATGAACTACATAAAAAGAGTGAGTCACTATAAAAAAAAAGTGCTACCTGCCGATCAGGGAGGTAGGACAGAATGTGATACATGCGAGGTTCAATATGATTACCGCAACATTGAATGCAGAAAATGTACTTGCTAAGCCCTTGGTACAGACTGGCGCTCAGTTGATGACCAAGCAGGAAGAGCAACAGGCACTTTCGCCAGCGCAATTCAATTCAGCTGAAGTATCTCCTGTAAGAGATACCGTTGAGTTGTCTGATGAATATCAGGCGTTGATGGCGGGAGAGGTTGCCGGTGTGCAGTTTGATGTAAATCAGCATGCGGGAATTATGAGTACTGCGGGAGAGGTTCCCACCTTTGTTGAAGTGAGCGACAGCTACACTGAGGCACGTATGAATGCCATGCCGGAGTCCCCGACAGTGGAAGACGTTAAGAAAGTGATACTGCGTAAGATGACTCGCGCAGCTGATGAAGCTTTCTTCCGGGGCGATCAACATGCCGGTGCAGTGAAGCAGGCAGCCATTGCAGCACAGATGGGTGTTTCCACTCCGCAAGCAGCACTTGATGTACAAACAGTACAGAGTGTGCAGTCAGTTTCGACTGTACAGCCTGTACCGCGTACCTCCGGGGCTGTGGGATACAAACCCATGAGTTCCCGCGCGGTTTCATCTACTGCGCAATCGAGCATCCGTGTAACAGCGTAAAACAGTACAAGCTGTTTTTATATGCTCTGTTGCCGTAACGGTAACGGTTTGAATGGCAAACCCTATGCAAATCCCTGTCGTTATAAAAACGGCTTGTATGATGTTCTACCAGTCCTTTTAATTAGGCTCCGTTCTACCGTGTGTTTTTACCGGTACACAACGGAGCCTTTTTTATGAGAATGCTTTTAGGTGGGTTTTTTTCATCTTGTTTATATATATAAACAACCGTGGTGTTTTTTCAGAGAGATCTGGTCGTATAGCATTCTTGGGGACGCATGATGCGTTATGTGGGCAAAGAAAAAGCGGTGTAGAAACACCGCCTTTTTTTGAGCTATCGAACCTTATGGGGTTGTGGGGTATAATTTGAATCAAGAGTTAGGAAGCATGCGTAGATTTGCTGAAGTACTTTCCACGTAATGTTTTTAATAGGGAGTCGTGTTTCTGCCAGAATATGTTTTTTAGACGATGTATTGTACACATGGTAGATGGCAACCACTTTCTTTGTCGTGCGGTCAAAGTAGATAATCCCATGCTGATCTTGAAACAGAATGAGTTCATCAGGAATCATTTTGGTTGTGATTGTGTTGAAATCAAAAACATGATTTCGAGTAGAGAAGGTATGAATATTACCTAGATCAAAGTTTCTTGCTCGAAGCAGATACCAGTCGCTGTCGTAGGTTGGCACAAGATCTTGTTCAAATCGTTGTGCTGGGTGAGATGCATACCGTATTAGCTCTGATCCGGCAGGTGCATTCAATGTAATGCTACCAGCCGTAATTTGCGGCATTTTGCTGCTTCCAACGACCATTGGAAGTAACTTTTCCTGTAAAGAAGCGTAGTAGGCAAGGTCTTCGGCATGTTCTTGATGTTGTAAGTTTTGGAGAGCCAAAAGACGCGGGTCATTTTTATCCACTTTTATGAATAATACCTCTTTTTTACAGCCAATTCTGCCTGACGGTGACCAAAACGTGTAGAAGAGCGTAAAAGACCGTTCGGTTTCACGTTGGAAACGGCATTCTTTTTCTGGGAAGGGAAGATCTTTATTTTGCGCTCTGCCATCCTCAATAGGAACAATAGTTTCGATATTTCTGTGAAACAGATGAATCTGTTTGTTTTCTCCGTCAAAAAAGAAAAAGTTTTTTCGAAGGTTGGCGGAATCTTTTTTGTCAGCGTTATGTAGCTGTGGAATTCCATCATTCTTTCCAGGAATGAGAGTATAGAGAATTGGGTCGGCCAAGGAGAGTTGCTTTTCTACTGAGTAAATAAATTTTTCGAAAGGACGCCGTTCGAGACGAATTTCATAGTCTGTTTTAAACTCACCAGTGTGTATTTCTGAGATAATATAGTATCCGTTTTGCGGAGCGAGAAAATTTTTGGAATAAAAGTCATCTGCAATTACTCCGCAAATAAGTATGAGGGCTGTAATGCAGACATAGGCTATAAGCTTATTTTGGGACATGAAGTAGAACCACCTTGAACATGATGAAAGCAAACATAGCTTGAGAGCTAAATAAAGAAGGAGTGTCCTTGCAGAATAGAATGAGAAAAGCAAGGGAAAACAATTGGTTTATAGCAGGAGAGTTGCGGCGGGCTACTGTGGAGATAAAGCGTGCGAAAGAACGCTAAATGAGGCGGTGCGGGCTTCACACCGCCTCAAGCAGGCACTCTGTTTATTGCAGAGTAAGTGGGCTATGGGCTATTTCTAAAGTAATCCAGCTCGGTATTCTTTACAGAGCGGATTGATTTAAAGACAACCCTTAGTCCTTGCCTTCAGAGATTTCTTTTTTGAGATGTTCAGGAAGTGCTGCATGCATTCGTACTGCAAAACTACTGCCTTCTCCCGGTTCAGATGATACAGAAATGGTTCCGCCATGTTGCTGAACCGTTTGGTTTGCGACGAATAATCCAATTCCTGTTCCCGCTGACCCCTTGGAGGAAAAGAATAGTGTAAACAGTTTTTCCCTTGTCTCCTGTGTCATTCCAGTGCCGTTGTCAGTTACAGTGAAATCAACGGTTTTACCATCCGTACACACAGTAAACTCTACACAGTATTCAGCGGAAGACCGTGCAGCTTCACACGAATCAACAGCATTTTCTAAAATATTTACAAGAGCTGAAGAAAGCCCGCCGTAGTCTGCCTCAATGGTGCCGTCTTCCGGCGCGATACAGTTGAAGGTAACACTTTTGGCTTCAGCCTTTGGACGGATGATGCTTTCAATTTCACGCACAAAGTTTGGTAAAATGATGACTTCCCAATTTAACGAACGCTCTTTTGCATAGTGCAGGATATCCAGCACCATCTTGCGTAAACGGTCGATAAGGTGAGTCAGGTCATTGAAGCTGTCTAGGACGCGTTCCGGCTTGTCCATTTTGATGCCTGAACCAAGGCGATAGATGCCGCCGTCCAAGGCAGTGAGCAGACCTTTAATTCCGTGTGCTGTGGAACCAAGCAGCAGGCCGAGGGTAGAGAGACGATCCTGCAAAGCACGAAGCTGTGTGATGTCTGTAGACATTTCCATGACTTCAGCAATATTCCCTTCAACGTCACAGATAGGAGCTGTCCATATAAGTACGTTTCGTTGCTCACCAGTTTTGGTAGTGATGACCGTTTCGTACTGATGAGTTTTCCCGTCTTCAAATGTCTTCAGAACAGGGCAGTTCGCACACGGGGTATCTCGGTGCGCATACAGTTTATGACAGCTTTTTCCTAGCGAACTTCCAAAGTCTTCACGGAAGCGGCGGTTGTTCGCAATAATTTTCAATTCTTTATTCTGTACGCTGATATAGCATGGAGACTCTTCAAACAATTGCTGGTAACGGTGACGCGTGATGCGCAGCTCTTCTTGCATGGTCTGAATTTCAGTCATGTCCGCAGCAAGTTCCAGTACGAGTTCAATTGTTCCGTCGTTATCAAGAATCGGTACAGCGTTGACCTGAACAGGAAGTTTGTTACCGTTTTTATCGGTAATAATTTCCTGAGAGGATTGCGCATCGCCGGAAAGAAGTACTCGCTCAACAGGTGAGCTGTCTGGACGACGGATCGTTTCGCCTTTGTATGCCCACCAGCTAGGCTTGCCAGTGGCAGGACCAATGCGTTCGTTGAAAAGCGGGTTACTTGAAATAATTTCACTATTCGCGTTGTGCACGGAAACAAAGCAGGGGAGCTGGTTGAACATAGAGGAGCCACCGTCAATATGGCTTACAATCGTGCGTAGGCCATCTGCAAATCCTTCTGCAATCTGTAGCGCAGCCAGTTGCCGTTCTTGCTCCACAATCTGTGTTGCCTGTTCATCAACAAGACGTTCGAGGTCGCAGGTATACTGGTTGATCTGACGGCGCATATCAATGCGTTCGTGAGCACGCTTGAGGGCAATTTCCAGAGCGTCTTCGTTGATAGGCTTTGTGATGAAGTCGGTAGCGTTGTTCTTAATACTCTGGATAGCAAGGTCCATGTCACCGTGGCCGGTAATCATGATGACTTCAGTATCCGGAGCTTGAAATTTGAAGCGTTCGAGGAGGTCGAGGCCGGTAATGCCGGGCATTTTAATATCTGTAAGTACGATTTCGGGTTCGTACTTATTAAAAAGCTCAATACCCTCTTCACCGCTTGCTGCTGTATGAACTGTATACCCTAAGTCTCGCAGCGACAGACCTAAGATTTTTCGAATGCCTTCCTCATCGTCCACAAGCAGAATCGTGTATAACATTATTCCTCCAGCCATGGGTTGAGGAGTTTCTTGTTTGTTCTTTTTTGCCTCCGGCGGTTGGGTGGAAACTTTGTAAAAGCTTCTCCCAACCCCCTTCAAAAGTTGTTAACAACGTTCCAGAAGCAGCGGTACCTTTTTCCGTATGGAAAGGGAGTGTGCCGTAGCAACCATTGGTGACGCCGTTACGCAGTTTTGAGCAAAGCAGCTACGGGGAGCTGGTTCGCGGTGAAAAGAGTATTTTTTCTCGTCGAACCTGACCGCTAAGCATTTGGGAAAACCGCCGAAGGCAAAAATAATTACTAAGCGTCTTTTTCAGCCAGCGCTTTCTTGATGATTTCAAGCAGAGCGTTGGGGTCAAAAGGTTTTTTGAGTGACGCAACAGCGTTTTTGATTGCGAGATGGATACCCGGCAAGCCGCTGATAACAATAACCGGTGTTTCTTCAAAACCCGGCTCTTTTGCCATTTTGCGGTAAAAACGTGGGCCCCATTCTTCAGGCATTTCCAGATCAAGGGTTACGAGATCTGGTTTTTCACGTTTCAGCACTTCGATACCTTCGGCACCGTTAGAAGCTGAGCATGTTGCGTAGCCATTATCTGTTAAAATATCGATGAGGTATTTAACAATATATGGATCGTCATCAATTACAAGGACTTTATGTGGCATTGTCGTCACTCCTTGGTAGTAGCAGGTTATTCGGAAACACTCTGATTTAGCAGACCACGAACTGTAGCAAGTAGCTTTTCAGGACTCGGGGGTTTTTCCACATAGGCTTCCGGTGGCGGTAATTCCGTTTCCGATATGCCTATCATGTTAAGCGCATGGGTAAAACCCTCCGGAGCCACCGCAGAAAGCATTACTACTGGTATATCTGCCAGTTCCGGCGTCGTTCTAATTCTCCGGTACATATTGATTCCGCCCCATTCGGGCATCATCACATCCAGTACGATAAGCGAAGGCTTGTTTGCCCGTGCTTTGTCGTACCCCTCACTGCCGTTACGGGCACTTTCTACCCGCATGCCACTTGTTTCGAACAGCGTCTTTAAGAACAGCCTGAAACTGAGTTCGTCATCTACTACAAGTACGCGCGGTGTATGCATGTTTCACCTCTAACCAGCATGTGTCTTTTTATGCACGCGACACACTGGCGACAGGGCAAGCAGAGCGGACAACCACCTGTTCAATGGTGCTGCCTAGCTCTGCGTCTTCTGCTGGAACTTCAGCAGTATGGTGTGCCATGATGATAAGGTCGGCTTGTTTTTCCCGTGCGAATTTCAAAATTTCTACGTACGGGGTGCCTTCCCATATTTCTACATCATAGTTGTCATAGTCTTTCAGCTTGGAAACATAACGCTCATCAATTTTCTTCTGTGCTGTTTCAAGCTGGCGTTCGATGTCCGTTTGAGACGGGAAAAGACCCATCTTAGAGCTGGACATATCGAATGCGTGGAAGATGTTGAGTTTTGCGCCGATTTGCTCAGCAGTAGTGCGTGCAAACTCGAAAGCATTATCGGCTGCTGCTGAGAAATCAGTACAGTAGACAATGTTTGAGAAGAGTTTCCAGCAGGTTGTGCATGGTCTGTTTACGATAAGTACGGGACATTTTGCCAGACGGGCTACTTTTTCCATAGTGCGGCCAACAATAGAGCGGGAGCGGGCAGACTCTGGATCATCGTCACGGGTATTGGCGCCCATAACGATAAGGTCTACACCTTCTTTGCGAGCAAAACGCAGAATTTCGGTAGCCGGAACGCCTACAGCAAGTTCCAACGCAGTGTTTTCGTAATCGGCCAGCTGGGCTGAGTATGTTGTAGTGAGTTCTTCCATCACCCAGTCACGGTAATCAGCATCTACAGTTTCCTCTTCGCCGCTGCGAAGGTCGGTAACAGTGTTGCTGAAGCCTCGGGATGGAACGCCAAGAACATGCAGGGCAAACAGTTTAGCATTGTTTTTTTGTGCGAGATCAAAAGAAACCTTGGCTGCGTTATCGCAAGCGGGGGAAGCTGATGTAGCGAACAGAATTTTCTTAAACATATGCTACCTCCTAAGGCTGCATGTAAGGGAGCCGCCTTGAAAACTGAGTTCCCAGGCAATTCCTTCGATTACTTCGAAGAGAGAAAACGTGGTGTTACAGTAAAGCTCACTTGTTCTGTCTCCGAATAGTACATGACGCATTTGGCCAAGTGTAAATGGCATATCCAACAGACTTTCGAGACGGAAGAACCGTAATTCGTGTCTGCCTTGGGTGTTTATGCCGCGTACCAGAGTATGGATGTTCATTTCCGGCGTACCGGGAGCACCTGTCATCTCCAGTTGTCTATAGAGTTCCAAATGCGTGAATTCCTCTGTCGTGCATCCTGAATCTTTGCAGGCAGCCGCGTCGTCGCAGGCTCCCTGCAAAAAAGGATTCAGGCGAAGTACATCTGGATACGCAGAAAACAAGGAGAAGAACGAGCGTAGTGTCACTGCATCTTCAAGCACCACTTTGTGGCTGAGGCAGCTGATAACATCTGTTATTTTAGTGCCGTTCAGCTGGAGAGATCCATCGTGAGCAAGAGTGAGTTCTTCCATGCTGCTTCTCCTGTTTACATGCTATTTTTCCGGCTGGTGACAGGCTTTACACTGTACCGGGCCTTTATTCTGTTGTTCGTGGCAGGTGATGCACTGTAAGTGGAAAGCTCTACGCAACGGAGTTACGCCTTTTTGCTTTTTCACTGTGTGGCAATCTGCACATGGAAGTTCTTCGTCATATTCAAGAACTTTTTTACCGTCTTCGCTGCCGTGGTGGCATGCTTCGCAGTTTTCATCCAGACCGGCTTTTTCGTTATGCGGGTCATGGTCAAATACTGCTGGTGCATACTTAAACGGAGCAAGCTCTGGTACATCCATTCTGCCTTCCGGCATGCCTTCAGCCATTGCGGATGCTACCGGAACGGTCAGCACCAAGGCGAAGACCATCAGTATCGAAGTGAATACTTTGTTCATGGTGCTCTCCATTTATTCCGGTTTTTCCATTAACTCATAAATGAGGTCACCGAGGAATTTCAGTTCAATTCCAAGGTCGTAATGGTGGATAACATCCTCAAGACCGCCGTGACAGTTGTGACACGGAGCAATGCAGATTTTAGCGCCGGTTGCTTTAAGCTGGTTTGCTTTAGCAAGGTTGCCTTCTACACGTACTTTTTTGAATGGAGGTCCACAGTTGATAACACCGCCGCCTGCTGAACAACAGTAGTTGTGTTCGCGGTTAGGGTACATTTCTACGATGTTGTCACACAACTGGTGTGCAACGTAACGCAGTTTGTCCATAAGGCCGTAGCCGCGGATGATGTTACAAGGGTCATGAATGGTGACTGGTTCCTGAATTTTACCAGTAAGCTTGATGCGACCCTGTTCAAAGAGCTCAGCAAAGAACTCAATAGAGTGTACAACAGGTACCGGATAATCTTTCCAACCGAGCCAGCGGTTACCGTTATCGTAAATGGAGCGGAATGCGTGACCGCACTCACCCATAACAATTCGGCTTACTTTCAGTTTCTGAGCAAGTTCAAAGTGCTGACGCTTCAGGCGACCCATCATTTCAAAGTCACCGGAATACATGCACATGTCACTGTTATCCCAGCCCGGCATGGACGGCATAGTCCAGTCGCAGCCAGCCTCATTCATAATTGCAGCAGCCTGATAAATGAGCTGTGTACGGAATTTTGGTTCCGGTGCAATTACGGAGTAGTAGAAGTCTGCGCCTTCTTTATCCATTGGAATACGAAGGTTCGGGAATTCTTCACGCGCTTCATCTTCCTGCCAGAAAAGGCTGTCTACCCACTCGTCATCTTTTACCCACATCTGGTTCATGGTAGCAGAGTGAGAATGTGCTGTATCCTGAATGTACTGCGGAGTTACGCCAAGTTTATGGCAGAAACGGCGGATAGTGGTCATAATATATGCCACATCAATACCGATAGGGCAGTAATGAACACAGCGGCGACACAGGTTACATTCAGTGTATGCAATCTGTGCCATACCGTAGATGTCATCAGGAGTTACTTTGCCGTCGTTGGCAAGTAACTTTGTCATGGTTTGTGAGACCTTACCGACTGGAGAGTAGGAAGGATCATCGCCATGAGATACGAAGAAGTGACAGGCCTCTGCGCACATGCCGCAACGCATGCAGCTTTCAGAAAAAGCCTTTAATTTGGCACCGGTTTCATTATCAATGAGAGCTTGAAAGGTCTGCTGAATTTTATCAGTAGTAAGCTTGCTTACACCGTAGGCAAGACCTTCATCCTCAATTTTTCTGTCTTGAATACTCATTATTTCCTCCAGTCCCGTTACCAGTCTTTGCAGTGGCGTACGCCGCCGAATTCAGATCCGATGTAGGCTCTGGTGAACAGGGCAAACAGGATATGAGCAAGACGGGTGAACGGAATGGCAACGATAAGAGCTTCTGCTGTGAGTACGTGCAGCAGTGGCATAATTTCTCCGCCTACGCCCCATGAACCAAGTATTGCTGTAACAAACGGTGCAGCAACAAGACCAAGGCTTACCCAGTCGTTGGTTCGGGTAACAAAGCGGACAGTCTTATTAGTTACGCGACGGTAAACAAAGTAACAGCAACAGGCGATAACAATAAGAGTAAGAGCATCAGCAGCAGCTGTCGGCAATGTCGGGTAGGTAATACCGAACGCGTTTTCCAACAAAATCTGATGAGGGGTTACAAAGATAACCAGAACAACAAAGCAAATATGAAATACAAAGGTAACTGCAGTAAGAACTGGGTTTGTCTTCCAACCAAGTGATTTGTAGGGAATAAGCCAGTTTGCAATTGAGCGGAGACTAAATTTCCAGCTCATGTAGGCTACAGATGACGCATCTTTTTGTTTTGCAAGGGTGTACATGGACCACAGGCGCCATACTGCGGTTACAGCCAGAATAATAAAAGCTGCCCATGCTAACGGTCCTACAGCAAAATTGTAGAGACTGTTCATAGCGAAATCTCCGGTCGGTTATTTAGGCACATTAGCGACAACACGCAGAGCTTTTCCGTCGTGGAGGCCACGAACAAGAACTTTGCTGCCGTCTGCGTTAAAGATAGGATCAAAACACATATCGAACTCGCCACCGACTGGTTTGCCGTTTACGAGAACATTGTAGCGTCCGTTTTTACGCACTTTTGCAGCAACCGCTTCGCTGTTCGGACAGAACACCGGTTTCCACGCCATGTCGTAAGAGCCATCCCAAACGGAACCGTTTACACAAACACGCCAGTCTTTATTCAGTGTGTTTGCCAACGCAGCAGCCTTTTTACCATCAGGAGAAACAGCAAGATCTGTAACAACAGGAGAGCGCATTTCCCAAGGTTTATCGTTAGCTGCAACGGTGAATTTTCCGTATTCTGGAGCAACAATAGCGTAGAGGTTTTCACCATCTTCACTGAACTGGTGGTGCCAACAGTTAGCGTAGGTAGCTTGCCAAATGAGTTGTCCGTCCTTAGCCATTCCCCATTTTCCACCCTGACGAACAGGAGCAACAACATGCTTTCCGTCCGGAGTAAAAAGAGGTTCCCATACACCCTGATACGTATTTTCCCAGAGAGTGTTATCTACAATAATACTGTAATCGTAGAGGGTGAGTCGCACCTGAGCGGCAACACGGTAGGCATTGTTGTCGAAAACAGGTGTCCATAAATTCATGAGATTGTTATCCCATGCAACGCCGTCTACTGCGATAGAGAAAATGCCGCTGCGGAATGTTTTAAGATCAGCCTGACCCATAGACTTGACCTGAACAACAGCTGCAGATTTTTTCCCGTCGGGGCTTATCGCGAAGTTGTTAGCGTTTTCAAAAAGGGTTTCCCAGATTGCTCCGTTCACAGACATGCCATACTCCATGTCCTGCTGAACTGCTGTAGCAACGTTTTTGCCGTCAGCACTGAACAATGGGGACCAGACAAAACCGTAAGTTTCTTCCCATGGTTTGTCTGCTACCATTACGGTCCATTCTTCGTCCTGCATTGCATAGCAGCACAAATCACCGTTGGTAGTGTAGTTAAGTTCCCACAATTTTTCGAATGTGTTCTCAGAAACACTGTCATTCGTCCGTATTGAGAACTCAGCATCATCTAAGCATACTACGGCAGAAGCCTTTTCCCCATCAGGAGAAATAAAAATCTCTTCCTGCCATTTGTGGTCGCTGTTGGGTGTCATGTCCGCAATGGTGCGCTGACCGACCTCCCAATTCCACGTTTTCGTTTTATACATGCTGGCCTCCTTGGCCATCCAAGGGTTAACAGACGTGCCTTTTACCAACACACACGGCAAAAGGGGAAAATATAGTTGCAAACTATATTTTCCTATTACGTTCACAACATAGCACATAGGTATGAAAAAACGTTCAAAAAAAATGAAAATAATACGTAACGAAATTAGTCGAGAATACCTTTTTATGTACTGGTGCTTTATAATACCTCTGAAAACAGCATGTTAGAAACTCTATTATTGTGATTATAACTATACCTATTTAGTATGTAACTCCTTCTGCAGTTAGATCTACGTTTCTTTTTGACACCAAATGCACAAAGTGGAGTATAATGGTAGTAAATAAATGCAGTAAACTATTTTGAAATACAAAATACATTCTCATTATTATACAGAATATCACACTGTATTAGTTGGTAAAAAGAGTAAGAGAGAAAAGCTTTTTTCTACACAAGAGGTAGAGAATAGCACGGTATAATAAAGCGAATAGTGAGTTTGGAATACAAAATAGTGACCTGAAATATGAATAAAAAAATTGGATTAGAGAGTTCTTCTGTGACAAAAATAAAGTGCACTAGTCTGGTATACAAATAATGAATTAAATTTCAGTGTGTTAGTGGTTGACCGCTGACTGATATTGGGTGCAGTAGATAAAACGCAAAAAAAAAGCCTGAAGCGTATATATAATGATACGTCCAGGCTTATGGATACAGGTTTCTTAGAATTAGGTGGAGGATGGAATCAGCAAACAGCGTCCCTTACTCCATGCCATGCATTGGTCTGCCATACATTTGCCGTGATCAGAATTTTCATCCTTGAATCTAAAAGCAAAGTCGGCATTTCCCAATTGAAACGGGCAGATAAGCTTTTTAGCTTCTTCCGTAGAGCGCTTAGGTTGTTGCATAAAAAAATCTCCAAGTGTTGCTTATGCCACATCGGAAAAAAGATTTTTATTATAAGGTAACCGGATTGGCTGTATTCGAGGGACTTACTCGGTTGCTCAAAGAGCATGATTTGAGTGTAAGTAAGGTAGGTAGTAGGCCAAAAAAAAGCGGCTAGTTTTTAACTAACCGCAAACGTGTTCCATGGTGGTGGGGGGAGGATTTGAACCTCCGAAGGCGTACGCCGACAGATTTACAGTCTGTTCCCTTTGGCCACTCGGGAACCCCACCATGTATGGTCTTGCTAGGAGCAATGTTCCTTGGCAACGGATAGTTCTCTACGCATGGTGGAGGAATTTGGCAAGTGAAAAGGTTTGTTTTTCTAAACTTTACCCTTAGGGTAACCGCTGTTTACAACAGAAAAATGAATAAAATGCAAAATAATGTTTGCAAATTTAAACTAGAAACTTTAGCCAACACGTTAGAATTTTTCGTTATGTGATTTTGATCAAAAAAATTAGAGACTAGAAGCGATAAAAAAGAAGCAACGCACATCATCTCGTTTAACGGATTCGGCATGCTGCACAGGTAATCAGAATTCGCCAGTTCTTTTTGCTGCATACCCTACGCATGGCATTATTTAGACGTTAACGAGAGGAGAACCAAATTAATTTACGGAGGGGCAAATGTCTAAAGCAACACAAAAGACCGAGCCGAAGAGCAGATACTTTTCGGACAATTTATTCAGTTTGATGGCTGAATTGGCAGAAGAGATTGAAGCACTGCCAACCGGCTTGCAAAAGCGTTTAAACGGTGTGGCTGATCAACTTCTCAGTGAAGTATACAGTCAGGCTAAATTTGAACGTTCTGTACCGGTAACCCAACGTCCACAATAACTGTAGAGCATATCGTTGTTCCATTCCCTACATTTTACGGCTGTCATTTTTTAGCTACCGTATTCATGGGGCGATGATTTTGTACCAATTTTTATTTTAATCAGTTTACCATCTCTGTTGCTGTTGAACTGGTTAAAACATGCTACTTATTTCGATGAATGTAACTGTTTCGGTTTTGACATCGATAGTCAGTGCTTAGACAAGTTATTTGCGGAAAAAATTGAAGTGAGTATTTAGAAATGAGAAAAAGCCAGTCTTAGACTGGCTTTTTTTATTTTATATGAACACAAAGTAAGAAAAATATTTTTAGGCACTATGGAGTAATTGATTTACATGTCATAAAGCAATATTAACTATTGCCTACTCTATTTTAGTTGCGTAGAAAAAATGAAAATTGCACGATGCTGCTTATTTGCAAGAGGCATGCTGTGCTTATTGCTTTAATGATGAAGAATAATATTGTGTAGAGTATGTTTTATGCTGGCCTGTGTTGTGTATGACATGGAGCGTGGCAGTGGTTGTACAAGACATGTGTAAGATGGAGTAGCGTACTTTTTTAGTAGGCTTTCTATAAAAAAAGCCAGTCTTGCGACTGGCTAGCTTTTTGAGTGGTGGTGGGGGGAGGATTTGAACCTCCGAAGGCGTACGCCGACAGATTTACAGTCTGTTCCCTTTGGCCACTCGGGAACCCCACCTGTTCGTTGCTGAAAGATCTCTTTAACAACAGGGACGGGTTCTACGCAGGTCGTGTAAGTTTTGCAAGCAAAAATATCTTGTTAACAGATTAATTGGAAATGAAGTATGTCTCGAGATCTGAAAGGTGTTAGTCCGGCAAAACGATTGAGTCGTTTTTGTGGTTACAATGTTCTTGTAATATTTTTTGTTGTGTCTTTATCCGGTTGTGTTCCGCAGTTGCTGGGAACAGGGGCTGTTTTAGATCTGCTGGGAAGCATAAACTATTCTTTTTTATCTTTGTTCATTGATGCCAAGACTTTTAATATTCCACAGGAAAGCTACTTGGATGTTGTAGAGATTTTAGGGAAGGAAAAATCGAGTCCATACTCATTCGAGTTTGTAGATGAGTCTTCAGACGGTGTATCCAGTTATAGCTATGGTGATGCGCAAATCAATGTGATTGCGGATCAAGGTTCAGGGGAAATAACGCAAGTACAGTTGATTGGTGGTAAGACTATCGTAAAGTTCTTGGCGATGCTTTCTCAAATGGCGTTTCGGCCTGATATTACGCCTGAAGAATTGGAACGCTATGTAGCAGGGCTGGGATATGATCCAGAAGAGGCAGAAGACTTTTATTGTTATGAAGCAGAAGATAACTTCAGTTACCGATATGTCATGTTATCTGATAGCGATTTAGATGTCGTTGTTATCGCAGCTGAGTCTCCGTATCTTGTACGGTTTGCTTTTTCTGCTTTGCAATATGCGATGCGCAATTTTGAAGAGTTGCTTTCAGAAGATACAAAAAAAGCCAGTCTAGTGACTGGCTAACTTTTTGAGTGGTGGTGGGGGGAGGATTTGAACCTCCGAAGGCGTACGCCGACAGATTTACAGTCTGTTCCCTTTGGCCACTCGGGAA
>NZ_JADMLB010000066.1 GCF_015482765.1 Halodesulfovibrio sp. | reverse complement strand
CACCACCAGCGGGCTGCTCAAATTCAACGATTTCAGGTAATTCAATATCAATAACCTGCGTCCAGAAATCACGCGGTATATTGAGCTGTGCAGGCGCAGAAGCGCGCTTTGCTTTTAAGATGACACGGTTAAGCACTTCTGCAACACGGGAAGGATCAAGGACTTCTTCCTGATAGGCAACCATGTCTTTAAATACAGACATCTGAGGAACTTCCTGAAAGCCCCCTTGTCCCATAGTTTTATTTGCAGCCTGCGGAGTAACCAAAAGCAATGGAGTATGGTTCCAATAGGCTGTTTTAACAGGTGTAACAAAGTTTGTAATACCGGGACCGTTCTGGGCAATCATCATAGACATTTTACCCGATGCACGAGTAAACCCGTCTGCCATCATACCTGCGTTTGTTTCATGAGCACAATCCCAAAAGGTTATTCCAGCTTTCGGGAAAAGGTCTGAAATAGGCATCATTGCAGAGCCGATGATGCCGAATGCGTTATCAATACCATGCATTTGGAGTACTTTTACAAAAGCTTCTTCTGTAGTCATTTTCATGCTGTGTCTCCTTACTGTGTATTACTAGCTTGCTATGCCGGCACTAACGAAAGGTCGCACTATGTTGCGAAGATGAATATCCTTTATGTATATGCTTACCGTTTCATTCAAACTCAACTATTTTTCTTCTTGAAGCCCGCAGTGCGTAGCTAGATAAGTGCATAAAACCATTGGGTTCACGCTTCACAATGAAGCAATACTAACGAGATCTATGGTAGAGCTATAACACAAAATCATGGGTAAACAAACCGGTATCTAAAACCTTGGAGAAAATTTTTTTACATGAAAACTGCGAAACCTTTACAAACGGTTAGCCCCAGATGCCCAGACCTAAGGCTGTAACGTTGCATAAAAAAGTGAGGTAGATCTGTTATCTACCTCACTCTTCATACGTCACGTTTTGGACAGCGCTTCATCCATCATCTGACATGCGTGCCATCGTGTAGGACATTTGCAATGTCGACATTTTATACACTTACTATTCTGCTCTTTTTTATCATCCATCAACAACGTGTTTTCATGGGATAGAGAAAAAGAACGCTCTACTGCGAAGAGCCATAAGGAATAGAGTTAATGCGTAGTTCGGCAGAAAAAGACTTCCGCCATACGTAATTGAAATGTCTTTCTGAAAAGGTGTTCCTCAGAAACAGAATTCACTTACCCAGCCAGTTCATTTCCTATGTTTTGGACTTCTGTTAAAAGTAAATCCAAATCATGCAGTTCAGTGCGGTGGTTTGTGATATTCACGCGTATAGCAAGCTTGCCCTCTAAAAACGTGGTAGATGGAGCTGCTATGCCTCTTTCCTGAAGTTCAATGACGATCTCTCTATTCAGAGTATCCAAATCAGAATGGTCGTCCGCAAGGAATCGGAAGCAGACAATGTTCAGAGAAACCGGAGCGAGAAGCTCAAGCTGATCGGCTTGCTCTACTTTTTCTCCAAGATATGCAGCCTGTCTACAATTCTCATCAATACAAGCACCCAGTTTATCTACACCATGTTCAAGGATGTGAGACCAAACCTTTAATGCTCTGAAGCCTCGAGACAGCTCAGGCCCTAAATCGACAGGCCATAAGTCGCCTGCTGCAAGTCCTTTGTTTACGCCTGTGAGATATTCTGCACGACCAGAGAACGATTGCAGGTGCTTTTCTTTAGAACGAATAAGCACACACCCTGCATCGTAGTTAACATGCAGCCATTTATGAAAATCAAATGCAAGTGAATCTGCCCGCTCAAGACCGGAAAGCCTTGTCCGCACGGTTTTACTCAGAATAGCGGTAGCACCAAAAGCTCCATCAACATGGAGCCATAAATTTTCTGCTTTCGCTAATTCTGCCAGTGCATCCAAATCATCAATCGCACCAACGTTAACAGAACCAGCAGTACCTACAACAAAGAACGGCTCAAAACCTTGTGAACGATCTTCTGCAATGGCTTTCTGCAATGCATCAATATCCATAGAAAAATCACTGTGACAAGGAATTTTCCGTAATGCTCCGCTTCCTAAGCCAAGCAAATCAAAAGCACGTGCAATACAAGAATGAGCCTGCTGGGAAACGTATCCCACCAATGGAACATTACCGACACCATTTTCTCGGCATTGAGAACCAAGTCTGGAATCTCTTGCTACTTTGCAAGCAATAATGGTTGCCATAGAAGTTCCCGAAACAAGCAGCCCGCTTGCTCCTTCCGGAAATCCCATCATCTGGCGACTCCACTCTATGACCTGTTTCTCTACATAGATGCCTCCATGATCGCGCCCCCCAAGATTAGCATTCATTGCTGAACTTGCAATCTCAGCAAAAACACTTCCAGGGTTACCCGCACCATGTACCCAGCCAAAAAAACGAGGATGGGTATTTCCAACGCCATACGGCAGCATCTCAGCAAGCTTTGTACGCAAAGCCTCATGATCTAAACCGGAAGAAGGTAAATCTACTTGCAACTTTTCCTTCATATTTTCCGGCAAAGGATTCCAAACTCGCCCCTCTTTATTGGACTTCATTTTATCGATTGCAGCATCCAATAATTTATGGGCTGAATCACGAAAAGATCCCCAATCTTCAGGGTCTAAGGTATGTTGACCCATGGCATTTCTCCTTTGATTTTATTCAACAACCTCGTGCTGAGTTGTGGCTTCAAACACGGGGCTGCAAAGGGGCAACTAACTCAACTCTTCTCGCAATAGCAACCTGTTTTCAGAGCCGGATTCCTAAAACATGAAAGCAACGTTCGCTCCAATTCTACAGCCACAAAACAAGCTTGAGTAACTGCATCACTTCCTCTAAATCGGCGCCTCATGCCCTTACTCCGTTAAAAAGTTCAAAACATCAGTACAGCCCTACAACGGCCTACACAGCGGACAAACTCTCAATCGCAAATCATAACGCATATTCTTCGTTGAATTCTTATCAGTCGAGTGATAATGAATTTCACTGATAATATATTCAAATACTTTTAATCCCCATCCTTCACTAATCCAATCAGGAGATCGTTATGCAATGCGGCAATCGTAAAACTGCCCTGTTTATTGTCGGGCTACTACTGTTAGTATGCGCTGCTTTTCCTGCCAGTGCTGATGCCCACTCTCTGTATGTTCAAGGAACCCGCTACAAAGTTGCTGACGGTAAAAGCTCACCTTTCTTCTTTTGTTACGGGCACCATATTCCTGCAGACGATGCAATACGACGTAAAAAGCTGCATGTAGTTCAAGTGCATGCACCAGATGGAACACAGTACGATGTTCAGCTGCGTGATGAAAAATCTCTGCATTCATACCTTGTTGAGTACAACCAAGCAGGCACGTATGCCATTACAGCTGAAACCACTCCTGGATTCTTTACGAAATGGATTGATAAAAAAGGACGCACTCGCCACGCGATTAAACCTATGAGCGCTGTTGCAGACAGAGCTTCAAAAATAGTTTCCAGCACCCGCAGCTCACAATGGACAAAAACGTATGTAGAGTGCGAAGCGCCATCACCAAAATTCCCTGCTTTTATTGGACTTCCACTCGAACTTGTTCCGACTCGCAACCCCGCCGCATTGAAAAAAGGGGATATTGCCGAGTTTACAGTTTTCCTTAAAGGTAAACCATACACTGGTGACGGCTTCTGGGATGCCACTTTCAACGGCTACTCCACTCAGGCAGAAGATTACTATTTTCAGCGGACACACGTTAAAAACGGTCGTTTCCAATTCCCAGTAGAGCATACTGGCCGATGGTTTGTTCGATTTTTCCTTAAAATCCCTGCCAAGCAGGGTGAACAGGATAAATATCTACATAAAAAACTCACAACAACGTTAGTTTTTGAAATTCCGAATGAGCGTAGAAAACCCAAAGTTGATAGCCATTAAAAAAAGCGGCTCGCCTTTTTTATGGAGAGCCGCCTTTCATCTTCAAAACACATCTATGGAGAAGCATGTTGCTAAGTAAGACCCTACTCCTCTTTTTTATTACCGCTCTGACAGAAATTGTAGGGTGCTTTCTCCCCTATTACTGGTTGCGTAAAGACGGATCAATTTGGTTACTTATTCCGGCAGCGTTAAGTTTAGCTGCCTTTGCATGGCTGCTTACACTACACCCCGCCGCCAGTGGACGTGTATACGCGGCATACGGCTGTGTATACGTTGTAACGGCCCTACTTTGGCTAAGAGTTGTTGACGGAATATCCCTTACGCTTTCTGACGTCACAGGTGGCACTGTTGCTCTTATCGGGATGCTGATTATTATCAACGGGTGGGCAAAGTAAGCGCCTCTCTATCAGCCTCTACTTCAATCAATACGAGTTTATTCGGCAACGAAAACAATAGAGTCTACAGGTATTTTTACATTCCTGTTTGATCAGCAATTTCTGTCATTGCATCTATAGCAATTGTCACAAACTCGCTTCGCCCCAGACCGAGATGCTTTTCAACATCATTAATAAAATCTCTATTCACAGAAGCGGCAAACGACCTGTCTTTGATCTTTTTAGTAATCGATTTGGCGCTCAGTCCTTCAATTTTTTTCGTCGGGCGCATTCGTACATATGCTGAAATAATTCCGGTCATGTTCTCTGAGGCTGCAAGAGCATAATCCATCTTTGTTGTTCTCTTAGCCTCGGTGAATCCTAAGGCTTCTGTATGAGACAAGATAGATTCAAACATCACCGGAAGATCGTACCCTTCGCGTTTAAGGATATCGACCGTTTCAACCCCATGCCTTGAAAGATCATCTCCAACTACCTCGCTATCCAAATCATGAAGCAAGGCTGTGGTTGCCCAAAAATCGACATCTATTGAATCATCCTTACCAGCTGTTCCCAAAAATTCTGCGACCTTTCGCATGATGGCTTCACTCTCAATCGAATGAAGGTACACACTTTTAGAGCGGACATATTTCTTTAACAGTTCAACGGCTTCTTCTCTATCGATACTATTTTTCATCTTACATACACCTCACATGTCGCAAGTAATTATGATCACTTTCCTCTGAAAAACTGCGAATGGCAGTTTGCGCAGAGATTCTGTCACTGTTTGGTTTAGAAGATAGTATGTAATAGCCAAAGAAGCTTGAACGAAATTGCTTTTTTACTCAGAAGGGAAGAACAGCTTAGCAAAGCAGCCCTTTTTTGAAATCACTTGGAGACAATCCGTGAATCGCTTTAAAGCTTCGGGAAAAGTGAGCCTGATCTGCAAATCCTGCTTGAAGAGCAGCTTCTACAAGAGAAGAGCCTTGTTCCACCGCCCGTCGTGCCAAATACACACGGCATTGCATCAGATAGGCATGTGGCGGAAGCCCCGTTATTGCCTTAAATTGTCGCAAAAAATGATATGGAGACAGCCCAGCCATGGAGGAAATTTCATCTAACGAGATATTTTCGGAAACATTCTGACGAAGGTACTCAACTGCTTTCTTTATGGCGCGTGTATTCCGAGCAACAGGCTGCACAGGCTGGCTGTCATCCCCATATCTCAGAAAAATTTCCGCAACCACTTGCATCATTACAATTTCAGCTGCGAGCAGATTCTGTTGAGTACTTTCCATAAACTGATGAGCTTGAAGCAGTGCGCATGAAACATGCGGGTCGGCAATAACAGGAGTTTTGAAATAGGAGACATGCGACCTGCTTCCATAGAGACCAAAAAAGATATCGCTTAGCAAGTCATCGGTAAAATACGCCACACGATACCGGCAGCCTTCAGGGACGGCGGCTTCACCGTCGTGCACTTCACCCGGGTTTATCGCGATGATAGCCGAAGCAGGGGCAACACGTTTTGCACCGCCAAGGCGAAATTGCTGAACACCGGCTTCTATCACCCCGAGAGCATAATTTTCATGACTATGCTTCTTAAAAGAAAAAGTTTGGAAGTTCGCTTTATACAGTGAAACCCTGCTTTCCTTTATTGGCTTCCATAACTTTGCCCAGTTTTGCGTATTCTGTTCCATCACAACCTGATTAATTCTATAGATACAAACATTGCTTAATCAACTGGATACACAAATGAATCAGCAAAACTCAACAAAAATATTGCCATAGTACCAGCCGCGAAAGCATCTCACACATCGGGGCAACTCGACAAGTGAACGCATACATGATTATCGGTTTCCTACGTTGCAATCATAGCTGAAAAGCAGGCCTCAATATCAATGAGACCTGCCACAATACATATTACGAGTTATTTAAAACGTAATTCCAACGTGTCGTTATGGAATAAATGGTTAATTTGTGAGTTATCGAAAACCGCGATCCCGAATGGATATGCTTTTGATTTATCTGTGAACTGAACATCCTGAGTCATTGCATTTTCACCTTCAGTCTTCAGGGATCGAACAACTTCCAACGTCCATTCACCATCGGCATACTCAATACGTGAAAGAACGTCTGATCTTCCGCCTTTCATAGGAGAAATTGTAATCCCCGGTACCATATCGCCAGCTTTGAATGTGTCCACAAATGGAATCTTCTTATCCGGCGTTACATAGTAACGCTCGTCACTGGTCGGGTTCAGGTTCATGAATGCAGGTGCAGAGCCATCGGCATTATCGTTATTTTTATAACCGCCTTTCCCTGTATCGCCTTTTCTTCCCCAGCTCTTGTTCTTTTTAGGGTCAGTATTGTTATCTACATACTGATCATCAAACATCCCCATAGGCATAGAGCGCACATACTTTGCATGCCACATATCGATGGTTTCACCAGCAGATTGGGTGAATTTTCTACCTGCAGATTTGTCACCTTTGATATCGAGATGACATGAGATCATGCACCCCTCATCTTCAAAACCTTTTGTATTAATATTCCAATAAATAGAAAATTTATCTTCATAGTATGTATTTTCATGACCAGTGGTATCTTTATTCGAAAGCTTTTTCCAAGTACCGTCTTTTTGCTTTACCCACGGGAAACGCTCAAGGCTTTTGGTCGGGTCTTTATATGTGATAAGAAAGTAAATATTCTTATCATCATGAAGAGATTTAATTCGAACATCCGTCTGCTGCATTCCCTTGTAGCCATTACTTGGCTCATAAACCAAGTTATCAACGGTTACTATAACCTCTTTTGCACTATCCCATACTTTTTCAGCTTTTCCATCAAGTACAACCGGTGCATCAGTTCTTGAACTAAAAAGGGTTTGATCTGCTGCAAACGCAGAAGAACATAACAACATCATACTCCCCAGCAAAAACACTACTTTTTTCATCTTCTCCACCTAATATTTAATAATTTAAACCAGTTAAAAAACATCAACATGTCGTGATTACGAACAAACACGACACAAATGATATTGACTTTCAAAATCGAGCGGAGAGGTAGCAATAATTAGTTAGAGCCTCAAGCAAAAATATGCACACGTATTCATATATGACTTTATCAATGTAATTTTCTTGGCTGTTTTTTTTGTAAAGAAATGAAAACGGCAGTCTAGCGAAGAACGCAGGCACATTTCTTACTAAGCGTAAGTACTAAATTTGGATGACAGATGATAAGCACATATCTAAGAACCACGATTATCCACTCATCTAACGTCAAAGAACAAACTTGAATAAAAAAAGCCTTCAGGAACTACCTGAAGGCTTTTCAATCAAACCAAGAAAACTCATGTTACGTAAATACAAAGTGCTCTATGACAGACCTCGCTTGGAAGCTTTGAGAGGGTTCAGTTTTTTACTTGATGTTGTCTCAAGTTTAATTTTTCCTTTGTGTTCTTCAAACATATCTACAGGAGAAAAACCAAGTTTTTCTAATCTGGTAAGAAAATCTCTACGATCAGCTGCGTAACGGTTGGTATCAGCAAAACCGCTGTCTATACGCTCAGCAGTGGTGAAATATAGGCCGTTCGAGTCTATCGCGATGTAAAGAGATGTTCCATTTTCTTCAATTTCTTGGATAATCATATCCTGAGTTGTTCCAAACCTGTTTATTCCTGCCATATGAAACTCCAATATAGTTTTTACGGACAATATTGAAATTGATTATCAACGTCAATGTTGTTCGTAATATTTATCTCTCTATTCATTAAGGCAAAGTATAGACACGAAAAATTATTAATAATTAGGAGTAGTAAGCCCTACTCTTCAAAACAGTCACTCAGCTTTTAAACCCAAAAAAAAGACCGGATTATGAATCCGGTCTACAGCATCAGATATAACGTTGTCTGTTATTGAATACTGTTAATGAACTGATTTGCCTCATCAATGGATGCTTCCATACGCTTAACAAGCACTGCCACATCAGTTTTTACTTCACCAAGTTCTTCTTTCAATGAAGAAATTGTCTGGGCATTAAGATTGTGTTTCAAATACAAAACCTGATCGTGCAATGTTGATAACACTGGCTTCATTGATTTTTCAGCACGCCGCATGGCTGAAATCATAGTTTTGTACTGTGCTCTAGTCTTAATCAATTTTCTGCGGCTCATAGAAGCCAACTTTTGACTGGAGTATTCTGTAATTTCCTGTTCCCACTCTTCAAAGAGAGCTTCTGAAACGTCTTCCACAGAGTCTATTCGTTCACGAACTTCATCTGCTAATGCTTTGGATTCTTCATACTCATCATTCAGCTGTTCATATCTATCCTGCAGCTCGCCACCATCTTTTCCAAGTACAACCTGAAAACGTTCAAGTGCAGAATTAAACTGCTCTTTTGCTTCTGTCTGAGTGTCGCGAGCCTTTTCAACTCGATCTACCATTAAATCCCGTTTATGAACGCCCACAGATTCCAGCGCAGAATAGTAGGCACTCTGACAGCCGGTAAGCAACAGCATTGCTGCCAAGGTCACAAATATTGCGACTTTAGTAATTCTCTTTACACCCATTCCCGAGCACTCCTTTCAAATAAATAACGTATCCAACACCTAACGCATGGACAAACTAGCCCATTGTAATAGGTACCCCTTTGCACGTTAACCAGTAAGCAGATTGCGTTCCGCTCTCCCCCACATTTACGAAACCTGACTAGACGACTTTTTTTGTCATACAATACTCAGGAAAAGTGATTGGTACCGTACTTTATCTTTAGTGAAAAGCTTTGATGACATGCTACTAACCATTTTACCAAGTGAAGTGCCAAACCAAACAATTACTATAGCTCACACCGTCAATAACTACGTAAAATGTATATTTTATAATTGTGCCGAATATAAAGATATGTTTTTTGACGTCTTCCCAAGAAAAGCTTTCCCCTCTACAGGCTACTCTTGCGCCACAGTACAACAATTACATTTTATTACAATTTCACTTGTACTTATTACTGACACTGTAATGTTGCTTGAACTCTTTTCCTTGTTAGCAGCAAAAGAGATGTTAACGCTATTTCACAGTTTGATCACACAGAGAAACGCATACTACAACGCTCTTCTTGTAAACCTCATCACAAATCGGCTATAGCAAAAGTCTAGCAGTCTTTTTATAAAGACTGCGTAGAAAATCCTTCCTTTATACAATGACACTAAGGAAATACAGCAGGCGCATCATGAAGAAATATAAGAGATTTTTTTTCGCAGCTCTTATGATCATTATTGCGGGATCTTGCGTTGTATCTTTTTTTTCATTGCGCCAAAGTAATGAGTCACTTCCGCCTGCAATTTCTACAGAAGAATGGCTCTGGCTTAATCAAAACTACAGTTCGCTTACAGTCACCCAAGAAAGAGAATTTGCACCCTTCAGTTATTTAAATCCTAAAGGACACTGGACCGGCTTAACGCAGGACTACCTTGAATTAATCGAAAAAAGGCTTGGGTTCAGCTTTATTCATGACCAGTATGGGACACAATTCCAGCCAGCTACACGTCAACCTAAAAAACCTGCTACCATCAGAATTGTTTACCAACTCCCTTCAGCGCTGCCTACAAAGGAGCTGGTAACAACCAGTTATGTATCTGTTCCACATGGGGTATTTATTAATACTAACCATCGAAGACGTGAAACCTATGTACTGCAAAACATGGAAGGGCTACGTATAGCAGTTGTCATAAACAGTAGCATTCATAACTACTTAAAAGAATATTATCCGAACCTTACGCTTATTCCAACGGATTCCGAATTAACAGCGCTGTTAACACTCTCAAACGGCCGCTGTGATGCTGCTTTGATTAACGAGGCAACAGCTTTTAATAAAATAGATGAGTTCAACTTGTCAGGCATCCGCAATGTCGGCACTGCCGGCCCTGCTATGCGTCTGGCATTTAAAATACAAGGTAACCACCCAGAACTGCGATCAATTCTGCAAAAAATGCTCGATTCTTTTCCTGAAGAACTGCACGAGAAACTGGCTGCGCGCTGGTTAAATAAAGGGCGGTTAGCAACGGCAACGCTTAAAAAGCTAAAGAAAAATTTTACATTTTTTTTAATTCTGGCAACGATTGCAACCCTGCTTTTCTTTATGTGGGTTACTATTCTACGTAGGCAGATCAATATAAAAACTGCTGAACTTCAACACGAATTAACGTTGCGTAAAAATATTGAAAAACAACTTCTTCAAGGGGAGAAAATAAACAACGTTGGCACTCTTGCATGTGGTTTTGTACATGATCTAAATAATCTGCTTACAGCTATATTGGGCTATGCTGAGCTATCCAACGCATCAAAAACAAATAGCAACGAGCAATTACATCATAATTTAGATCAAATCCATCAGGCGGCATGTCAGGCACAAGAGATGGCAAAAAACATATTAAGCCATTCTAAAAACAACGGGAAAGCGGCTCCCCTACGGCCTGCTTACGAAACAATTAGTGACAGTATCCTCTTCCTTAAAGGGCTTCTTCCACCCAAAATATCCATCCAGACCCAACTTACAAGTCACCACTGCGGCATACGAACAACAACGTCGCAAATTTCTCAGCTTCTTCTCAATCTATGCTGGAATGCTTGCGATGCGATGCGAGGACAGGGAACCATCTTCATAGCTACAGAACTTGTTGTGATTCAAGATGACGAGCTTCCACCGTATGGCACACTCTATATGCTTGGAGGAACAGCAGGTGAGTATTTAAGAATTTCTGTTCGTGATACAGGTACAGGAATTCCTGAAAACAAGCTTAAGCAGATATTCACTCCTTTCTACACTACAAAATCACCTGTTAAAGGAACTGGCATAGGGTTGTTCACTGTTAAAGAGCAGATGAAAAAACTTCGGGGAAACCTGCGTGTTGAAACAAGTTCTTACGGTGCAACCTTCCACTTGCTTATTCCAGTAACCGAACTCAATGCAGCTAATATCCCGCAGAACGCTATGCAAGGTACTACAAAATCTGCCCCTGCTCCGCTCTCTAATGATAAGCTTGATAGCGAATCTGCACCGACGGAAAAATCAGCAGAAAAACAACTCTCTATCTTAATAATTTCGGCGGATACTCAGACCAGTACTTCTGCACGTAAAATCTATCAGCGATTAGGGCATGTATCCCAACACGCCTCAACAACAGACACTGCACTTGAGTTGGTTAAAACAACTTGCAAACCTTCTCTGATAA
Source organism: Halodesulfovibrio sp. (assembly GCF_015482765.1). GTDB lineage: Bacteria > Desulfobacterota > Desulfovibrionia > Desulfovibrionales > Desulfovibrionaceae > Halodesulfovibrio. The sequence continues at coordinate 126,458 of NZ_JADMLB010000066.1, read as the reverse complement.
TTCTTCATGACAAAATTTCAGGACAACTATCTCTTACTGAGCTTACTAACCGTATCTACAACATCGATAAAGAGATTCCGATTGTCTTTTGTACTGCTCCTGACAATAACGACTTAACCTCTTTGAAAGCATTCAAAAACATAAAAAGCATTATACAGCATCCGCTTACATTACGAGACTATGTTAAAATAACCTCGTTAGCTCGACATGAATGCAATATCAAAGAGTAATTATTACATTATATTCTGTTGATACAATTAACCAAGATTACCTCGTTCACGCACAAAAGTTTTTTAGGCAAGTTTTTTGCAAAAAAATCCTTCAGGTGGCGAAACGTTTTAGAAAACGGAAGAAACTATGGCACGTATTCTTATCGTAGACGACGCAAATGAAGTTCGTTCTTTTTTGACAGACTTACTTAACCAGAACGGGCATGACGTGACGGCGACAGCGTCCCTTTCTGAGGCACAGTCCGAGCTCTCGACACAAAATTTCGATGTAATTCTTTTAGACGTGGGACTCCCAGACGGAAACGGCATCGACAATATGCCGAACCTCATAAACAAACTCACTCCCGCTCCCAACGTTATTGTTATTACTGGTGCAGCAGATAAAAATGATGCAATCAAAGCACTTCGCAATGGCGCATGGGACTATTTACAAAAGCCGCTTAGCGCAAAAGCGCTGCTCCCGATGCTGGAACGACTTCTCGATTACAGAGCCACTACACAGCTTCTTGTTGAACCAAGCCTAAAGGGGAGAGAGTTTGTTATAGGCAAAAGTCCTGCATGGTTAAATGCGTTACAGCAGGCCAGTATCGCGTCAAAAGGCGATGCCAATATCCACATCACTGGTGAAACTGGAACCGGCAAAGAAGTTGTATCACGCTTAGTTCACATGAACAGTTTCCGTACCGATTTCTCTTTTGTTACGGTTGATTGTGCTTCTCTCTCCGACACTCTTGGGATGAGCACTCTTTTCGGTCACAAACGGGGGGCGTTCACAGGAGCTCAGAACGCGCGTGAAGGGCTCATAGCGCAGGCAAATGGGGGGACTCTTTTCCTTGATGAAATCGGTGAGTTATCTCTTGATCTCCAAAAAATGCTTTTACGAGTACTTCAAGAAAGGCGGTACCGTCCCCTTGGTGGAAAAAAAGAGAGGACAAGTAACTTCAGACTAATATCTGCAACGAACAGAGATCTTTCCAAAATGGTGGCCGCCGGAAGCTTTCGAGCAGACCTTTATTACCGGCTCCGCGGAATATCCATAACACTTCCCCCTTTACGTCAACGAGGTGAAGATACACGTATTCTTGCGGAACATCATTGCTCCACCTATTGTGAGACAATGAACCTTCCTCCAAAACATCTCTCTTCGGACTGTATTGAAACATTAGAGAGTTATGGATGGCCGGGAAATGTCCGAGAGCTTTTTCACGCAGTTGAGGCAGGTATTCAACGATCAGGAAAGTCACCCATTGTGCTTTCTCAGCACCTTCCTACGGCCTTACGAGCTGAACGATTTAACAGCCAGAAAAAAGCTGGGGCAGACCTACTTTTTGAAGATGACGCTATCAACACAATTCTGCTTCCGAACAATGATGGCGAGCTGCCTTCTTTAAAAGAAGCCCGTGACTCAATAAAAGAAAAAGTAGAACGAATATACCTGATGGAGCTGATGGAACTCACAGAAGGGGACATCGACGAAGCGTGTGCCATATCAAAACTGAGTCGAAGCAGATTATATAAGTACCTACAGGAGCACAATATTCGACGCTCTGGATGGAAATAACAAAAATTGAGCTATCAAAATTCCTAAAAAGCAGGACAGATGTCCTGCTTTTTTTATTTTCAACGCCCTGATTCTTCTGCTTCCTCTCTGCCAAACAAGGTGTTTACCAACAAAAACTAGAACGACTGTAGCATTATAAACATTTTATACGCATGATTTTAAATAGTTAGAAACCACAATGCTACCAACACACCTAATAGGAACAGTGCTTGCTCTAATAACACTAAGATCTCGGAACTTACATTTTTACAGAGAGGAATTATGTACATGAAATCTAAACACATTTACTCACTTGTACTGGCTTTTTGCCTCGTTTTCTCCAGTCTTGTTTCTGCTCAGGCTGGACAAAAGGCAATCGACAACTATCCTGACAGATCTGTAACTATTATTAACCCGTTCTCTCCCGGGGGCAGCTCAGATATCCAAGCACGTATTATATCTGAAGCGTTGCAACGTAATATGGGGCAATCATTTAACGTTGTAAGTAAAAAAGGCGGAGCAGGTGCCATCGCAATGCTCGCTGCTAAAAACGCGAAACCAGACGGCTATACTGTAATCCTCACCTGCTTGGGTCCATGTAGCCTTACCCCGAACCGCGCAAATGTGGGGTACAATACTCCTAAAGACTTCCGCGCAATTGCACGCCTGTCTCTGTTCCCATTTGCAGTAGCAGTACGTGCCGACTCCGGCATTGAAAATTTCAACCAGCTGCTGGAATACGCACAAAAAACACCAAATACCACATTCGGTACCTGTGGCGCAGGATTGTTACAGCATGTGCTTTTCTCAGACTTCCTTTCCAGACAGCCGGATGTTTCCATGCAACACATACCTTTCAACGGTGGTGCTGAAGCTACTAGTGCTCTGCTGGGTAAGCACGTTGTTGCCACCGTTCAGACAGCATCCGAATACCTCCCACACTACAAGTCCGGCGATCTTCGCCTGCTTGCAATCACTGGAGATGAACGCTCTCCAGTCTACCCAGATGTCCCTACGTTTAAAGAACTAGGCTACGAAACAATTACCGGTGGTACCTGGTTTGGCTTTGCAGTTCCTAAAAAAACGCCTGAAGGAATTGTTCTCAAACTACAAAACGCCATCAAGGACGCGTTAAATGAACCTGAAGTTCAAGCACGCCTTGAAAAAGCCGCCATCCCTGCGAGCTTCCTGAGTGGGGCAGAATTAGACGCCATTATCAGCTCTGAATACAAAAGTTTCGCCAAAATTCTCAAAAGTAGCGACTAATGAACTCGTTTCCTGCCTGCTTCGGCGGGCAGGAAACACCAGCCTTCTGGAGTGACACACATGAGAAATATCACTGATATTGTATCCGGCTTGCTGCTTCTGGGACTTGTCCTTTTCGGTTTTTCACTCACAACAACTCTCCCTAAGCCATTACCCGGAGCATATTTCGGCCCGGCATCTTTCCCGAACCTCATACTAACGCTCATCGCAATCGGGGCATGCGGGCTTATAGCAAAAGCACTTTTCATACGATCATCTCTTCCAACCAAAATTCGTTTTTACCCTCGTGCTCTTTGCTTCATTTTTCTTTTTTTCGGTTACCTGATCGCTTTTTTATCATTCGGCTTTCTTATTGCGACAGTCCCGTTCCTAATTGCTGCACAGCTTTTATTCGGACGTTCAAACATCGTTACTATCTGTATCACAGCACTTGTTGGAACTGCCGGCATCTACGCTTTTATTACCTACGTTTTTAAAGTCCCTCTTCCATAAGGCAAAACGTGACAGCAACTGGTTCAGACCACCTACAGCCTGATAAATAAAAAGGGATTACAATGCTCGAACATATATTTTTAGGACTCGGCAATGCTGTTGCACCGGCAGCAATACTTGCAACGTTCATTGGGACTGCCATGGGCATTACCTTTGGCGCGCTTCCGGGGCTTACCGCGACTATGGGAATAGCTCTTCTTATTCCTATGACATTTGATTTGGCTCCCGTTGTTGCCTTTGGTGCAATGCTGGGCATTTACGTTGGAGGAGTTTACGGCGGGGCTATCACAGCAATCCTTGTCAGCACACCGGGGACAGCTATGGCAGCAGCAACACTTATGGAAGGTCCACAAATGACAGCCAAGGGTGAGTCAGGAAAAGCACTTTCCATGACTACCATTGCCTCTACAATCGGCGGACTTTTCAGCGCATTAGCACTTATGCTTGTAGCACCGCAGCTTGCTAAAATCGCTCTTTCTTTTGGACCACCTGAATATTTTGCACTTGCGGTATTCGGACTCTCCGTTGTTTCCGGTATATCTTCCGGTTCAATGCTTAAAGGCTGCCTTTCCGCGTTACTTGGTCTTTTATTAGCTACGATAGGACTTGACCCCGTTTCAGGCGACATTCGAAATACCTTCGGCATTCCAGCCCTTCTTACTGGTATCTCCTTCGTTCCTGCTCTGATCGGCTTTTTTGCTGTATCTCAGGTCATCATTCGCCTTGAAGAGATTCTGGAAGGCAAAGATTTAAACCAGATGAAAGGTGCTGTTGCTTCTGCAATTATCAGCGCTAAAGATGTGCGCGACAATAAAGTTAACTTGTTCAGATCATCTGCTATCGGAACATTTGTCGGAATCATTCCCGCCTGTGGTGCAGGTATTGCCTCTTTTATCGCGTACAACAAAGCAAAGCAGGCTTCTAAGACCCCTGAAAAATTCGGAACAGGTCATCTTGAAGGACTGGCAGCCACCGAATCTGCTAACAATGCTGTTACTGGCGGCGCACTGGTTCCGCTTCTCACATTGGGAATTCCGGGAGACGTCGTTACCGCCATCATGCTGGGCGGCCTTATGGTACAGGGATTAACTCCCGGCCCGCTTCTTTTCACAGATTATCCGGACGTTGTTTACGGCATTTTCTTCTCACTGATTATCGCAAATATATTCATGCTGATTCTGGGAATGGGAGCCGTAAAACTGTTTGCCAAGCTCATTCAAATTCCACAGGGCATTCTTATGCCGATTGTTGTCGCACTTTGTGTTGTCGGCTCATACTCCATTAACAACTCTGAGTTCGATGTCATCATTATGGCAACCTTCGGCCTCCTCGGATATTTAATGGAAAAAACAGGATTCCCGCTTCCCCCACTGCTGTTAGCACTGATTCTTTCTCCATTAGTTGAGTCCAACTTTAGGCGTGCAATGCTGATGTCTAATAACGATGCAACAATTTTTCTTACACGCCCTATCAGCTGCATAATTCTTCTTTTAGCTATCGGTATGGTTGTTCAAAACATTCTGAATGAACGCAAAAGGAAGCGGAATATTGCAGCTGCCAATGGTGAAACAGGAGAGAGTCATGCTTGATCAACGCACTGAAAATGTACTTAATTACCTTGAAAAACATGAAGCTGAACTTTTTTTACTTTTAGAAAAGCTCGTAAATACTGACAGCTATTCATGGGAAAAATCCGGAAATGACGTTGCCGGAGAGATCATTCTTGAATACTTGGGCAAAAGCGACATCCCGACTAAAGCCTATCATCAAGAAAAGTTTGGCAATCAGCTTCTTGCATCAATCAATGAGCAGACTGATCGACGCCCTATAGTATTGATGGGACATCGCGACACTGTTTTTCCGTCCGGCACGGTACTAAAGCGTCCGTTCACCAGAGATGAAAGCACTGACAGATGTTACGGACCCGGTGTAGCGGATATGAAAGGCGGAATCGCGTTAATGGTATTTGTTCTAAAAGCATTAACGCACTGTGGAATCACTGACATTCCGGTTCAGGCCCTTTTTACTTCAGATGAAGAGATCGGTTCTCCAACCTCAAAAGCGATTATTAAAGACATTGTTCAACACGCTGAAGCTGTTTTCAATCTGGAAGCAGGAAGAGCTGACGGTTCGGTTGTTACTGAGCGAAAGGGTGCCGGTCATCTTCACTTAGTTATCGACGGAAAATCTGCACATGCTGGCTTGGCCTTTGAAAAAGGAATTTCTGCAAACGTAGAACTTGCCCATAAGATCCTTTCTCTACAAGAGCTTGTAGATATTCAGGCAGGTAATACTGTCAATGTCGGGCTCATCAAAGGAGGAGACAATGGGAATGTCGTTTCTGAACATGCAGAAGCACGAATACAATTCTCTTTTGCCGATCTTGAATCTGCGGACACATTGATGGCCGGTTTTAACAAGACGACTGAAACCTCTTTTGTTTCCGGAACATCTGCGACTCTTTCCGGCGGCGTCAGCTTCCTGCCGATGAACGAGTCACCCGGAAACAAAAAGCTCTTCGAAACAGTAAAAAATTGTGGAGCACTTCTTAATATACCTGTTGTTGGAACAGCGACGCGTGGTGCAGCAGATTCTGGTCTGCCTTCCTCCATGGGAATCCCGACAATTTGCGGCATGGGGCCTGTCGGCGGTAACTATCACACTCCTGAAGAGTACATTGAGACACACACACTTCTTGAAAGAGCAAAACTGCTGGCGGCATCAATTATTGCGGTAGCAGACTCAGCGGAGTGATTTTAAGAGACTCTGACATGGGGATGGAGAACATCACCCTACTATTACCGTGTAGCGCATTCCTTACGGCTCACACTTGCAAAATCTCCATCTCATCCCTGCAGAACGGCATGACAATCCGACAACGTCATGCCGTTTTTTTTTATTCCCCTTCTCACATCAACACTACGAAACCACTTATCAGCCCAAGATTCTCTTTCTTTCCTATACCAAACTGTCGTTATCACCCTGTGAAAACCATTTTTCTGCCTGCCCTTTTTCCTCTATACTGAGCTACCATACATTTTTACCTACGGATGCGGCTATGTCTGAAATCCCCCGCGTGTATTTTCACTCACCCAAAAACTCTGCTTACGAATTTGAGATAACGTCTCTTCAAGAATTGTTCACAAAACAAAAGCGCCTTCTATTTCCTCTGGAGCAACCGCATCGTGTTCATTTTTACCATCTGCTGATTATTACTAAGGGAAGCGGGCAACATCATATTGATTTCACATCATACAACGTTCAGGAAGGGGATGTACTTCTCATTGCGCCGAATCAGATACATGCCTTTGAAATAACAGATCATGTAGAGGGAATTATTCTTCTTTTCACAGAGTCATTTATACTTAAAAACATAAATCAGACTCAATTTGCAGCGGTTAATGCTCTTTTCAACTACCACACTTCATCACCGCTTTTACAACAAGCATATACCGCTGACATTCGTAATGACATAGAAGCCTTGCAAACAGAATGTCGCCATCCTCAAAACGCCATTTCAGAAGAAATCCTGCGCTTGCAGCTTAATCTTTTGCTACTGAAGCTTGCACGCAAAAAATATATCGTTATGCAACCTATTGAGCATACAGAATGGAAGGACACCTTTGCTGAATTCCGCAAATCACTTGAACGTGGATACACAACCACGAGAAACGCAGCTGATTTTGCCGAACAAATTGGAGTTTCCTACAAACATCTCAACGCCATCTGCAAGGCCATCGTAGGCAGCACTGCTAAAGAATTCATTGATGCGTATGTTGTTTTGGAGATTAAACGACACATTGCTGTGCACTCTCCAACGACTAAAGAACTGGCTATTCAAACCGGCTTTGATGAACCGACAAATTTAGTGAAATTCTTCAAACGTCATACAGGGCAAACACCCCGAATGTTCATGACAAAGCTCAAACAGCAAACGCTCTAGAGTAGCTGGTGCTCTGTACTGCTTCTTGAAATTTGTAAGCACAACAAAAGGCAGTTCGATATTTACCATCTTTTGTCACACCTTAACCTATTTCTTTTTCTTATTTCCATGCATCCATTAGGACGTGGTTGTTCTTACGCTGCTTTTGCTTGTGCACACAAGAAAATTGCGCGAACCATACAAAAGGACGATTAGAGTCCGCCACTCTGCCTAAAAACGCTCTGCAAAGCGAAGGATGCATATGGATATTTCTGAAATTTACAAAGCCTTTGATACCATTGGCTGTCTGACATTTGCTACAGTCGACAAAGGGGTTCCGAATACAAGAATTGCTCACCTCTTTGCTCACGATCATGAAGGACTTTACTTTCGTACCATGATTACGAAACCGTTCTATAAACAACTCAACGAAGCAAAAACTGTGTCCATTTGCGGCATGTATCCCACCACATCAGTCCAGCATAACAGTGACGGCCTTCCATACTTCCCGCCCGGATTTACCATTCGTGCCACCGGTGATGTACGCGAAATACCTTTTGAAAAGCTTAAAGAAAAAGCAACGAAAGACTCTCAGTTCGAGCTTGGAGTCAAAGACATAGAAAAATATCCTGCTATGGTTACGTTCTGCCTGTACCGAGCGTGGGGGGAAGTTTTTGATTATGACTTTGAGATGGAAAAACGCTCACACAAACTCGAACGTACTTCCTTTTCATTTGGCGGATTATCCAATCCCGCACCTACAGTCCGAATTAATGAAAACTGTATCGGATGTGGAAAATGCATGAAAAAATGTTCTTTCAAAGCAATTACAGCCACCGAAAATATTTACTCTATTTCTCCGAATCGGTGTGATGTGTGCGGTGATTGCTACATAACCTGCCCTGTCGGAGCCATTGAGTACACCTAGCCTTTTCCATTTTGTTTTACTTACCCACACATATCCATGACCAAAAAAGCGGAGCAAGATACCCTGCTCCGCTTTAACTTTTATCGTTTACCGTGTTTTTTTATAGATCGCGCATACATGGCGACTTCCTTCCAGCGTTCTTTCTCCAACCTGTCTGCCGTCTTATGCTGACGCTCGGAGGCATACCAAAGCTCACGCTTCATTTTGTGATAGCTGGCAAGACGCTCTTCTGACAGCTCACCGCTTTGAACAGCGCTCAAGACATTACATCCCGGTTCCGAGGTATGAGAACAATCGAAAAAACGACATCCTGTTGCCAACTCTTCAATATCAGCGAAGGATGATGAAACACCATCTCCTGATTCCCAGAATGCAATTTCACGGATTCCCGGATTGTCGATCAATAATCCACCGTTAGGAAGCGTTATCAAATCACGTTCTGTGGTCGTATGCCTTCCTTTCATAACGGCTGCACTTACATCACCAGTCCGCTGGAGTTCTTTTCCTACAAGACGGTTAAGCAATGTAGACTTTCCTGCTCCGGACGAGCCGATCATAGCGGCTGTTTTTACACCGTCAGCAAAATACGCCTGTACTTCCTGTAAGCTCGATTCATCATGAAAGCCAAGAGCATGGACAGGCACCCCAAAAGCTACACTTTCGACTTCGTACACAAAATCTTCAAGAGAATCCTGTGTATCAGCCTTCGTTAAAAGAACAACAGGTGTCAGTCCGCAGTTGTAGATGAGTGTAATGTACCGCTCAATTCGTCGTACATTGAAATCGTTATCCAATCCGCAAACGATGAAAACTATGTCTAAATTAGCAGCAATGACCTGCTGTTGCCGTGCAGCATCCATATGCTTCCCACGACCTCCGGAAGCACCGCGAGATAAGGAATTTTGTCGCAAAAGAACAGTGGTAATGACTGAATCCTTCACAAGTACCCAGTCACCGACAGCCGGAAACAACTCAACGTCTTGATGTAAAAGTCTTCCAGATACAGTTGTCAGCCATTCATCCCTGCCGTCTGTAACCAGAAACGAGTTTTTACGTGCGCCGCTCACTCTTGCTGGAACTCCGACAGGAGACTTCAAAGCAACCAGCGCTGACTGAAAAAAGTTGCTCCAACCTAACGAAGACAGGTGGGATAATAAATTGTTTTTATAGTTCTCAACACTACTTTCTTTATTCATTTTTTTCTCATTGAAGGTAGAGTATTTCGCTTTATTCCACAGCACACATAACGGATATCAGCAGATTCCAGTAATCATGAGTGAAACAAAGAGACAATACATATACATGAAAGGGAGGTCAGTTATTGGTCGCTGTAAGGACACAACAAAAGACTCCATAGATACGACAATTCGTAGTGGAGAGTGGCTGCAAAGAGAACGGCAAGCCAGAAGACGTGCACCTGAATGGTGCACAGGATCTATCTATATTCTGCCCCGAATCTTACGGGACATAAAAACATGATGAAAACCGGCTACCTACCCTGAACAGCCAGAAACACATCATCCTTCTTACCTGTAAACACAAAAACTCCTTTATTTACACTGTGTAAAATTAATGGGTACCCACACAAAGTATGAGTGTCAACAAGAGCAATCCGAGTTCATCGTATAATTCTTACAGACAAACATACTGCATGCCATCATTTTTTCTCTTGATAACTCATTATTATTATACGTAAAAAAACGAGAGGGAAAAATGAACATCGAAAACATACCACTGTACATAGAACTACTTATCTTCACAGGCTGGCTTCTTCTTGGCTTAGCTTTTGGCAAATACCTCAACCATCGTTTTGGAGCTAAAAGAAAAACCCGCTTTAAAAGAGCTCTCTTTGAATTATATGCGGGAGTTGCATGCATATTCTGCTGGCTGGTGTTTAAATGGGATTGGTTGATGATAGGCATTCCCGGTATCATAGGAGTCTTCCGTGCCCTTGGGCAACTCGCCTATTTTGCAATAAAAAGAATCCCTGATGGAACTGAAAAGACAGACACAACTTTTTATTAAACAAGCTAGCTCAGTCCTCCACATCAAGTTTCCCTACATAGTTTTCTTTAGATTACTATTCTCATTTTTTATCAAATAAATAGTACCACAACTGTTTGCTTTAATAGATTAATAGCAATTAATTATTTTCTGTATTGCCGTGCCCTTCCGCATCAGGTAAGCGTTACAGGTAACAATCAATAACGCGACCTTCATTCTTTTTTATGTGCTCATTATACTTTTTCTCTTATCCACATGATTACTTGAATGAAATTACAAGGAACATCATAACAACACATGGATTTGACGACACCAACAACAGTCACGTGCCACGATTGCGGGCTGACACAAACCCTGCCGCAGATGCCGGTGGGAACAAAAGCTGTCTGTTCTCGATGTGGTTCCGTACTGTTTCAAAAAACACATGATACCACCCAGCGCACTCTGGCACTTTCCCTTACCGGATTAATCCTTTTTGCCATCGCTAACGCCTACCCTTTTCTTTCCATGCAGGTAGAAGGCAGAATTCAGGAAACAACACTCATAACCGGTATTGTCTGGCTGTTTACAAACAACATGCAGGGACTCTCTGTACTCGTCATGGGAACCAGCATTGTCATTCCGCTGCTTCAGTTGCTTGCGCTGGTCTACATTCTTACCCCCATTCAATACGGAAAACTCGCTCCTAAAACGGGAGTGATCTATAGAGCGGTACGCCACCTTATGCCTTGGAGCATGATGGAAGTTTTCCTATTGGGAATTCTAGTATCCATGATCAAGCTGGGGAAAATGGCAACCATTATTCCCGGCACTGCAATGTGGGCATATGCCGCACTTATTCCGGTTCTCATCGCAGCATTTGCGGGACTTAATCCCCATGACATATGGAAGCGCCTTCCACTTCGTGATGATTGTGACTACGAAGGAATGCACACACAACCGGCAACATGCCATAGTTGTTCTCTCGTCAGTGAGATTCCTGAAATGCACCATACGTCATGCCCGCGCTGTGGAGCTGCATTGCACCTCCGAAAACCGAACAGCTTTCAGCGTACGACTGCGCTCGTTATCGCTGCCATAGTTCTTTATCTCCCTGCCAATATGCTGCCCATTACTGTTACTGAAGTTTTCGGCAGTGCACAGGCAGATACGATTATGAGCGGTGTTATTTATTTCATGTTTTCAGGCTCGTGGCACATAGCACTCGTCATCTTCATCGCCAGCATTCTTATCCCGTTACTCAAACTCATTACGCTGGTATATCTGCTTATTTCAGTCAAATTTCGCCATCAATGGAAGCCGGAAACCCGCACCCGCATGTATCGCCTAACAGAAGCAGTCGGCCGATGGTCAATGGTTGATGTATATGTCGTTACAGTGTTGGTTGCTCTGGTTCAGCTAGACCCGTTTGCTGCTATTAAAGCAGGACCGGGAGCTGTCTATTTTGCTGCTGTCGTGGTTATTACTATGTTTGCAGCAGAAAGCTTTGATCCAAGACTTATTTGGGATCAGAAGGAAAATTAGATGTCAGAAGAAAATACTGCTCCGGCAATTTCAGAAGAACTCCCACAGGCTGCAATTCATAAAAAGAAGAGTTTTTCATTAATTTGGATAGTTCCCCTTGTTGCCCTGCTCGTCGGTATAGGACTTGTATACACCGCAATGATGGAAAAAGGGCCGACTGTTGTTGTTACGTTTGCGTCTGCCGAAGGGCTTGAAGCCGGTAAAACAAAAGTTAAATATAAAGATGTGGAAATCGGAAAGGTTGAATCCGTCGAACTTTCTGAAGATTTTGAACACGTTGAAGTCACAGTCTCGCTTGTTAAGCGGGCTGATTCCTATTTAAATGAACAAACCAGTTTCTGGGTTGTTCGCCCGCGCCTCAGCGGGGGGAATGTTTCCGGCTTAAGTACACTCCTTTCCGGCGCATATATTGCGGTTGATCCCGGAAAAGAAGGGGACTCAAAATACGAATTTGTCGGTTTAGAAATTCCCCCTGTTGTCACAGAAGATACTCCCGGTAAGTTGTTTACTTTGAAGGCAATCGACCTCGGTTCCTTGGACTATGGCTCTCCTGTGTACTATCGGGGAATAAAAATAGGAAAAGTCGTAGGCTACTCACTACAGGACAAAGGTGAAGGGGTTGATATTACAGTCTTCATCGATGCACCATATGATGATTACGTAAAAGACGCCTCCCGTTTCTGGCTTGCCTCTGGAGTAGATTTAGAAATGAATGCTGATGGCGTACGTTTTGATACCGAGTCACTTGTCAGTCTTCTTATCGGAGGGATTACTCTCTCCAATCCTGACCACCTGAAGGGCGTACCGGTTGCAGACTCCGGAGATATTTTCCAGCTGTTCCCGACTCGGGAAGCTGCCATGACAGAACAATTTGTTGAAAAAGAATACTACCTTCTCAAATTTGCCCAGTCTGTACGCGGTCTCTCCATTGGCGCACCTGTTGAATTCAAAGGTTTCCCTGTCGGTCGTGTCGTTGATATCGGCATTGAGTTTGACTGGAAAAGCGGTGAAGTACTCGTTCCAGTACGCATTGAGGTAGAGCGCAAACGTCTGGAGCGTATTGCTTCAGAAACTGGTGAAGCAAGCACAGACTCTATGCTCAACCTGCTTGTCCAACACGGTTTACGCGGACAAGTGCGCACAGGAAATATTCTTACTGGTAAACTCTATGTCGCACTTGATTTCTTTAAACCGGTGAAACCTGCTAAAGTTGTGGCACATGACGATGTTCTTGAGCTTCCAACTGTTCCGACACCTATTGAAGAATTAACCAGCAACTTTACGGCATTGCTTGAAAAACTTCAGAAAATACCTATGAAGGAAATCGGAAACAATGCTGTTGAAACATTACAAAGCATTAAAGAAACGAGTGAAAAGCTAGAAAAACTGGCTGAATCTGAAGAAATCCGTCTTGCTTTTGAAAAGACACGCAAAACTATGGATAATGCAAATAAACTGCTGGCAAACGACTCTGCGACCATGGTTGAACTCCAGCGCGCTATGCGTGAAATGAGCGAGGCCGCCCGTGCGGTTCGCTCGCTTGCTGACCAGTTGGAACGTCACCCAGAATCACTGCTTAGAGGGAAGGAGAATTAACAATGCGCAAAGCAGTATCTACCACTCTGCTTCTTGTGGGAATATGTATTGTGCTCGCGGGCTGTGGCAAAATGTCCCCGCCTTCTTCATACTATGTTCTGACAAGTACCAAGGCTGTTCAAACACAAATGGAACCTCTTCATGACATCAGCGTCGGAGTAGGACCAGTGACTATTCCGGGACACCTTGACCGCTCACAGATTGTTACCTCTACAGGCCAGAACAGTATCAATATCCATGAATACCAACGCTGGGGCGATTCCTTTAAAACACAAATCGAAGAAACACTGGCAGAAAACCTTTCTACCCTGCTGCAAACTCCCAAAGTAGCCGTCTACCCTTGGGAACGTGCGCAGCGCCCTGCCTATCAGGTATACGTCACGGTTCGTCGATTTGAAGGTAAATCCGGTATGGATGTCACCCTTGATGCCATCTGGCAGCTTGTTGATATCAAAACAGAAAAATCCCTCCTAACCCGTCACTTTGTGCACACAGAACCTGCTCTTGGAACACAGATGAGTACCTATGTGCAGGCACAGAGCGATGCTTTGGAGGCGTTAAGTATTGATATCGCCAAAGGCTTGCATACAGTGCATACCCAATAAATAGAAAAGGCAGATTGAGTAACTCAATCTGCCTTTTTTTCTTCTGATCGCAGGCTGCTACAAATCTTCCACAGCTTCATACTGCTCTCCGGTAATTTGCTCACCAGCCAAAGAATATTCATACTTAATTCCCCATTTCTTCATTTGCATAAAGATTGGAATTAACTCCTCACCAAGCTCTGTAAGAGAATATTCCACACGCGGCGGCATTTCATTATATGCAGTACGCAAAACAAGCTTATCTGCTTCCAATTCCCGCAGCTGTTTTGTCAGCATCCGTTGCGTAATATTTCCCATTGTTTTTTTGAGCGCGCCAAAACGCATTACTTTTTCCTGAGACAGATGGTATAAAATTATCGGCTTCCATTTACCGCCAATAACCTGCAACGTCAGCTCAAAAAAACATCTATACTTCTTACCTTCCACTTCTTTTTCATCACATAAGCGGATCATTATCTCTCCAACAGTACCCTGTATGATACCTAGGCACAAAAAAAACCGTACTTGTATATTTACAAAAATATGTCACTATTTCTGTACCTATCCATCATCTACCTTTTGTCGAGGCTGATGAGGATATAAACACTACTTATACCATTTCAAACGAGGATTACATTTTTATGTACGTACTTGCCATCAACGGAAGTCCGCGTAAAGGCGGCAACACCCATATTTTACTGGAAAACGCAGTAGCACCACTTGCAGCAAAAGGCTGGGAAACCGAGATCGTACAGATCGGCGGTAAAAAAATGAAAGGATGCCTTGCCTGCTCTAAATGTTTTGAGACCAAGGACAACTGTTGCATCATTAAAAATGACATGTTCAACGAACTTTTTGAAAAAATTCTTCGTGCAGATGCAATTATCCTTGGTACTCCGACATACTTCACAGATGTTTCCGCTGAACTCAAAGGCCTGATCGACCGCATGGGGTATGTTGCCATTGCCAACGGCAGAGCTCTAGCCGGAAAAATCGGTGCAGCAGTTGTTGCTGTTCGACGTGGCGGTGCAACACATGCCTTTGACAGCATTAACCACTTATTCCTTATGTCCCAGATGATCGTTCCAGGCTCTATTTACTGGAACCTTGGCTATGGCCTTGCTCCAGGTGACGTAAAAAGTGACGCTGAAGCCATGGCAAACATGGAAAACCTTGGTCAGACTATCCACTGGCTTGCAAGTGCCACTCACGATCATAAAGATTCCTTCCCTGTATCCACTTTTGGACGAAGAGACTAACTCCCTGCCTCCAACACAAAAAAGCCATACCGCGAATACGGTATGGCTTTTTTGTTAGCTGTGTCATCAGCATAAAGGCTTAGCAGATGCTGCAAATCTTTTGGCGCGGTGTCCAGCCTATTACTGAATTTTGGCTGTCCAGTTCAAATGAACAACAGTCGTATAGCATTTTACGTAACAGCCTTCGTCCACGTTGAACCCGCGACTTCGCTCCAGAAAGCGATATTTCTTCCATAACAGCAAGATCTTTTTCTGTTTTCTTCTTTGATGGAAAACTCAACAAAAAACGGCATACAGACGTTTACCGCCTGTATGCCGTTTTTCATTCAACGATAACCTGTCTCAGACAGGTGACATGTCGTCTCGATTGCTATGCTTCTGAAAGAACTTCTACACCAGGAAGAGCTTTGCCTTCGAGGAATTCAAGTGAAGCGCCGCCACCTGTTGAAACGTGAGATACTGCTTCAGACAGACCGGCTTTTTCGATAGCAGAAGCAGAGTCACCACCACCGATAACGGTAATGCTGCCTTTCTTAGTTGCTTCTGCAAGAGCTTCTGCCACAGCAAAAGTACCTTTTGCAGAGGCATCGATTTCAAACACGCCCATCGGACCGTTCCAGACAACTGTACCTGATTTTTCGATGATGTCTTTGAACACTTCCATTGTCTTAGGGCCGATATCTACAGCCATAAGACCTTCAGTAATGGCGTCTTCTGCTACGATTGCTTCGCTGCCGATTTCACGGGCATCGAAATCAAGTTTGTCAGTTACAAGGTAGTCAGAAGGAAGAAGAATTTTTCCTTCTCCAAGCTCAAGAAGTTCCTTAGCGAGAGGCAGTTTTTCATCTTCGCAAAGAGAATTACCGATTTCACGGCCTTGAGCTTTAAGGAAGGTACATGCCATACCACCACCGATGATAAGGCTGTCTACTTTTGGAAGAAGCGCCTTGATCACATCAATTTTGCCAGAAATTTTTGCACCGCCGATAATTGCGGTAAATGGACGTTTAGGTTCTGCAAGTGCGCCACCGAGGAAATCCAATTCCTTCTTAAGCAGGTAACCACAAGCACATGTTTCCATGTAGTGAGTGATACCTTCGGTTGAGGCATGCGCACGGTGGGCAGTACCGAATGCGTCGTTAACATAGAGTTCTGCAAGCTCGGCAAGCTGCTTTGCAAACTCTGGATCATTATCAGTTTCCGCTTTGTGGAAACGAAGGTTTTCAAGAAGAAGCACTTCACCCGCAGCAAGTTTTGCCACAGCGCTTTTAGCAACATCGCCAATGCAGTCTTCTGCAAAGGCAACTGGTTTTCCTAAAAGTTCTGCAAGACGATCAGCAACAGGTTTAAGGCTTAATGCCTCTACACGCTGTCCCTTTGGACGTCCAAGGTGAGACATAAGAATAACTTTTGCGCCCTCATCAACCAGATGATTAATGGTAGGAAGAGCTGCACGAATACGTTTGTCGTTATCTACTGCGCCGTCTTTAAGCGGCACGTTAAAGTCCACGCGTACAATTACAGTTTTCTCTTCACAATTGAGATCGTTAATAAAAAGTTTGTTCATATGCGATGCCTCGTAAAGGTATGATAATTTTGTTGTAAAAACCCCAGCACTAAATCACTGCGGCTCACCTTATAGAAGGCAAGCCGCAGTGTATACTTCATACTGGAACTAGTTAGCAGCTACGTGAGCAAGCAGGTCGAGAACTTTACAGGAGTAACCCCATTCGTTGTCGTACCATGAGATAAGCTTAACAAAATTATCATTAAGAGCAATACCGGCTTCTGCGTCGAAAATAGAGGTGCAGGACTCGCCAACGAAGTCAGTAGAAACTACTGCATCTTCGGTGTATGCAAGAATGCCTTTCAGCTCATTTTCAGAAGCAGCTTTAACTACTGCTTTAATTTCTTCGTAGGTTGCAGGCTTTTCAAGACGGCAAGTAAGGTCAACTACGGATACATCCGGAGTAGGCACTCGGAACGCCATACCTGTAAGCTTACCATTAAGGGAAGGAATAACCTTGCCTACTGCTTTTGCAGCACCGGTGGAGCTAGGAATGATGTTCTGACCTGCGCCGCGACCACCGCGCCAGTCTTTACATGAAGGACCATCAACGGTCTTCTGCGTTGCTGTGGTTGCATGAACGGTTGTCATGAGACCTTCTACAATACCGAATGCGTTATGCACAACGTGTGCAAGCGGAGCAAGGCAGTTTGTAGTACAGGAAGCGTTAGAAACAATATCCTGACCTGCGTATTCTTTGTGGTTAACTCCCATTACAAACATAGGAGTTGCATCTTTAGACGGAGCAGAAAGGATAACTTTCTTTGCACCAGCTTTAAGGTGACCACGGGCAGTTTCG
This sequence comes from Halodesulfovibrio sp., assembly GCF_015482765.1. Lineage (GTDB taxonomy): Bacteria > Desulfobacterota > Desulfovibrionia > Desulfovibrionales > Desulfovibrionaceae > Halodesulfovibrio. The sequence goes on along the minus strand of NZ_JADMLB010000066.1, from coordinate 108,747 downwards.
TCAGTAAGGAAGAATCCGGTAGATTCTACAATGTATTCTGCGCCGATTTCATCCCATGCCAGTTTGTCCGGACAGCACTCGCAAGATACACGGATTGTTTTACCGTTAACAACGAGGTGACCGTCTACAACTTCTACGGTGCCGTTAAAGCGACCATGAGTAGAGTCATACTTAAGAAGGTACGCGATGTAATCTACATCAATAAGGTCGTTAATACCTACAACTTCCATATCATCACGCTGAATTGCAGCCCTGAAAACAAGGCGGCCAATGCGGCCAAAGCCGTTAATACCGATTTTAATCATGGTGTTCTTTTACTTGTGCTAAATGGTTACTGTCATACCGAGACGAGTGTAGCATCTGAACATCTGCACATCACTGTAAAGCGTATGGGCGATCGCGCTTTACCCCGGCACCTATGCCATACGTAGCTTCTTCATCTTTAGAATTGCTCGCTGCACAAACTCAAATGAACTTCTGCTAAAACATGACGTAGGTCGCTTGAAATGAATAGTTCTAGTGAATTTTATAGAGCATTTTTGAAACTTATTACAACACAAAATAATGTAAACGGTCTTGCAACCGGTTTGGCAGCACCCTCACGGCACACCAAACCAACATATTGTTTTTACTACTGTTAATACAAATACACGTCATTAATGTAAACGGTTTTACATTTGACGCACGTTTTGCAAAAAACAAGACTGAAAACTATGTAACCACCTAGTTTTACATTATTTTGAATTATTTTTATATTTTTTTTGCGTTACTGTGCGTGAAACGGTTTCATAATGCCAGTTACATGCACTCGCGGCAACACTATACAGACATTTTTCTAACAAATAATGAGTCCGCTGTTTGTCCGAAACACACTACACAGAAGATATTTGGAATGATGAAATGCCATTTTAGCATATAGAAAGGAAAGAAGGCTTGAACCCTTGGTTATGACTTCAAGCAATAGCGCAGGAAAAAACTTAGAGGACATATAAAAAAACAGCAGCATGATATTGCTACCATGCTGCTGAATAAAACCAAAGAGCTTGTTGTAGGGAGCTCCTTGCACATGGAGCTAAACAAGTATCAGTGTACTATTTGAAAAATACCGGACGTGAGGAACAGCCAAGAATTAATTCTGTCTGCTCTTTACGGCTCATTGATGTAAATTCACCAATTTTTGTTTTGTAGAAGATAGCGCCAAGGACGCACCATACTAACAGAGCCATCCATGATTCGGTGCCAATTGCACCAGGGGAACCCGGAATTGTTAAAAGACAAAGGCAGATAACGGAACTTAAAGAACCAAGAGCTGCATAAAGTTTGCCTCTTTTTGAACCTTCTTCAAGTGGGTGGGCAGCCATATATTTGTAGGCTGCAAGACAGGAGTAGAGGTACGCCACTACTGTACCGATTGCAGACATATCTACAACCCAGTTGAGTACTTCACGACCGAAGAATGGCGCAGAAACTGCGATTACAAGCACGAATAAAATAGCATTGTGCGGGGTCTGATGCTTAGGATGAACCTTTGCAAACCATGCTGGAAGCACTTTTGCACGTCCCATACTGAAGAGCAGACGGGAAGATGCAATGAAAAAGCCGTTAATACCGGTAAAGATAGCAGCGGATACAGCAATAGCCAGAATCACACTACCTGCATTACCAAGACTCATTTTTGCAACAGTACCGGTTGCCCATGGCACATCCATCTGAAGCAGGTCTTGATACGGCATAACAACTGCTACAGCGATAGTAACAAGTGCATAAAGCAACACGCCCCATGAAATAGCTGAAAGCATCAGGCGTTGTGCATCCTTATGCGGGAAGTCAAATTCTTCTGCCGCTTGAGGAATAGTATCAAAGCCTACATACAGCCATGGAGCAATAGCCATAATTGCCATAACGCTGGCAATCGGGCCTTTATTTTCCGCGTAAAGCGGGTAAAGGTTTGAAACAGATGCTCCCTCCGTCAGGCAGGAACCTGCGAAGAGGGCAAATACTCCAGAAACCAAAGCAAATGCTAAGAAGACTTGTATCTTGCCTACGAGATCGGCACCACAGTAGTTCAAAAATCCACAACCTACGAGAATAGCAATAAGCATTGCCAATTCACCAGCGTAAACTTTCCAACCTACAATAGTATACAGGTACCCAACCTCAAACACACCCGGTAATAAAAATCGCGATAATAACGCGAGGGCAGTTGCGTTAAGTGCGATAATACAGATGTATCCGAGAACGAGCGCCCAGCCACAGATAAATGCTGCGGTCGGCCCGAAACCGATATAGGCAAAAGTAAATGCGCCTCCTGCTACAGGATACTTGCTCACCATGTTTCCGTAACTAATGGCTACAAAGAATAACATACCTCCACCAAGCAAGAATCCGATGCAAGCTGCCAATGGCCCTGCTGAAGGCAAAAAGCGCAATGCAGGCAGAACAAATGCACCCCATCCAAGAATAGCCCCTAATGCTAGAGCCCATGCTTGAGATGGTTTAATAGATTTCTTTAACGATGAAGATTCGTCAGAATTCGTTGAAATACCACTCATAGTAAGCCTTCTCCTAAATTAAGAAAATGGCCGAAGCCACTTCCAGTTTACCTTTTTACCATAGCGTCGTTACAGGCAGAGAACACAAACTTGGGGACAGGTTACATACCACCCAATAGCAACGATGAGATTACTCATGCACCGGTGTTTATTCTATCATCAAGATCGAACAGCACCCGTGCCTAAGGTTTTGGCACTCTTTAGGAGCACTCACCCTCATGCATCTCGCATGCCAAAAAACACACATCTCGCAACAGCCTGTTTTGATAGACTTTATTTTTTAAACCCTGATTCCACGCTCAACTGCAATTCAAAACTGCATTACTTTTAGACGCTTTTGAGTCGTTTTAGACTTAGGATAACCAATACTACTGATTTTGCCCTAAAAACACTCACTAAACCACATTGCAGGGGGAAGTGCGTGTTACTCGAAAACCTTACTCTTAGAACAAAAAAGCTTAATTTAAAGGCATTCCAGAAAGCATTGTGCGACCCATGTAATTTTGACTCACTAACAATTCAGAAATGAATTAGTGGAATTATTTTGTTAGAAAGTCAAGGCTTTTTATCTACCGTTTAATCAAACAGTTAACTCATATTTTTTCTTCAACCAACTGTAATTAATCAATTAATAATAGGAGAAAGTTTGACACTTTCATTTATAATGAACTGGTTCTCACTTTAAAGAGCAAGGTGGCATTCTTCAGCCCTTAAAAATAGTGATCTATAAAGAGTTAGCTATTTTTTACGGCAAAACTCTCCTTTGTCAAAAAACAAGAATGAAAAAAAGACACCACAAGCCCAGCACATCGACAGAGGTCGAAGCAGTCATCAGAAAATAATGAAAACCGGAATTTACTGCTTTACATGCTAGCCAGTTTTGCTATTGTTTGGTTGCTCAATCAAAACAATTTACGTAAACCTCTTTTGCGGAACAAAAGGGAATACCATGAATCTGTTTTTCAATGTTGACGACTCAAAAATCAATTCTGGCTCTGCAAAACATGCAACACTGCTCACTGTGGCAATTCTTCTTACTGCTTTTTCCATCAAAGCTCACGCCGTAGGTGCAAACGTTTTACAGATTGCTCAGTACATTAAGTAAGCTAGCGTCTACTTAATGCGGCAGACCTGCCTCTCCACCACTCGGGTTCTGCCAACTACCTCCTTCATACAGTAAAGGCTCTGCCTGGCAGAGCCTTACAGTGTGTTATACAAGTACCATCCACACTTATCTGCTGTATCGGGCAATAAAAAACTCTGCCGGACGAACCAAATCAGTCCAGCAGAGTGAATACTCACGCCTGTTCAAAGAAAAACTTTTTAAAATTTTCTTTCATTACTCAAAGAAAATTAGAGTTGTTATTTTATTTAACATTTTAAAATAGATGCGCTTTGTAAAAACTGTTCATACTAAACTGTTTGAAAGCACAACTAAGAAATAGAACTTGAAAACATAAAAAATAATCTGCAATACTAGTAACCAGCAATGTACAAAACGTGGCTGCTTCGTCCTGCGCTACAGTGCTTTTGTAGCACTGAAAAAAGACTGTTCGCCACACAGTACCAAGGGGAACCGCTATGAACCGCTGGTTACGAATTCTGCTCGAGTTACTACCGCTTCAGGTCTTTGCATTTTCATTTCGATATGTAGATGTTTCGCAGCCGGACAGCTGGATGATGCCATTTTACGTGGCAGCGGCAGTTGCCTTGGTCACCTTTGCTATTTTCATAAAAAAACACGCTATTCCAGATCCTGTTATCATTGGGATCAACATGTATATTTTATTGAGTGCTGCCTTGCTGGGCGGAGGCACCGTCGGTTTTCCGGTTTTGCTTGCGGATTTAAAAGCTGCTGGAATTCTTGGTGTAGTTTTTCTGGTCTCTCTCTTTTTATATGGAACTAAGCCGCAATGGCTGCTTGTTTCACATAATCAGGTTCCGGAAAAATTTACTCAGATTCAGCTTGCAGTAACAGCTGTATGTTTTGTTGTTTCTTTTGTTTTCCGCGAAAACGTTTTTGTTTCCGGATTGCTCATGCTCGGTGTTTTGTATCTTGCACGGCAGGTGCTGTGTGACCAGCTTCAAAAGTTTGGTTTTGTAGAACAGGCATCGTAGCCTTAACGAAAGGCAGCAAAGCATTGCTGTATGCGGAATGGACTGGATTTATTCAATGCGCAGGAGGTGCTGGTGCACCTCCCTCGCATTGCGAATAGTCTAGTAGATTGCGTGCAAGTACGGGATAAGACCGTACACAAGAGTACCTAGAACAAGCACGTAGCCGCAGCAAACTACGATGGTCTTATTCATAATACGACCTTCACTGCCGGTAATACCGGTTGCTGCTGTTGCGATAGCAATAGACTGCGGTGAGATCATTTTACCTGCTGTGGCACCAGCTGCGGAAGCTGAAACCAGCCAGGCCTGATCGACGCCGATCTTTGCTGCAACCTGCATCTGCAACTGCCCGAAGAGCACATTTGAAGATGTATCGGAGCCTGTAACAAAGGTACCAAGCGCACCCACCATTGGAGAGATGAATGGGTAGAAGGAGCCGGTAAGTTCGGCAATAACCATTGCAATGGTATTAATCATACCACTGTAAGACATTACCTTCGCAAGCGCGACAATGGCCACTACTGTAATTGCAGACTTGGTGAGCTGCTTTGCAGTATTGGCCAGAACTTTTGTGATTTCCGCGATTGAAACTCCCTGAATCATGCCGCCAAGGTAGGTAGCAATGATGATGAGAACACCCGGTGTAGCAACCCATTTTACTGTAAACGGCTTATCACCATAGATAGTAATTACAGATTTAAGGGAACCGACTGCAGCTTTAATCGCCGGGAACAAATTGCTGCAAAGAACAATAAGCGTGAGGATAAGAATATAAGGAACCCACGCAAGGAACTTGTCCTTTGAAGTAAGAGCGTCTTCCGCTTCGGCTGCGGTGCTGCGATGTGCCATACGGGTGTACGCAATGGTTGCCGCCATACTACAGATACTGCCAACAAGACATGGAAGTTCTGCACCCATAAATTTAGCTACATACAGCTGCGGAAGAGCAAAACTGAAGCCGGACACAAGACATGCGCCCATAACACCTTTAAGGCCCTTGAAACCGTCAACAAGGCCAACGACCAAGAAGGTAATAAGAACAATAAACAATGAAAGCTGGAACGCAGTAAGGTAACTTACTACTTCTACTGGGATACCGGTAACGCTTGCCATTGTAGTAATCGGGATACCGATTGCGCCGAAAGCGGTCGGAACTGTGTTCGCTACAAGACAGATTACAGCTGCATGCATTGGAGCAAAGCCCATTGCAGCAAGAATACTTGCAGGAATTGCTACAGCAGTGCCGTAGCCGGCTACACCTTCAAGGAAGCCGCCAAAGCCCCATGCTACGATGAGTACCAGCAGACGACGGTCGGTAGTAATGCTGGAAAGCATTTTTGTAATGACATTCATGCTGCCTGTCTGAGTAGACAGGTTGTATGTGAATACAGCAGCAATAATTACAATCATAATTGGCCAAAGTGCCAATGCGCCACCTTCTGCCGCAGCGGCAGCAGCGTTGAGTGCAGGCATCTGCCATTCACCTAATACCGCAATCGCAACAGTTGCAACTAATGTTGCTGTACAAGTTTTATGTGCTGGGAGCTTGAGAACAACAAGCGAAAAGATAAGCCACGCAATTGGCAGTAATGCCAATAGAAAAGACAAGTATTCCATCACAGGTCCTAGTTCAGGTATGTGTAGGTAGAGACCAGGCCAACGGAACGCTACCTACATGTGTCTAACTCTCTGTCATACTGCCCGGCTGTACCAGAGCTCAGGCAGTATGACAGTCCACCACCCTTGTTATGCAAAAAACGGCAACGTCTTGCATAAGGGCCCACAGAGTCGATGCTCAAACTGGTTGAGCAATCAACCTGAAGAACTACCACGATGTATAGTTTTAGCAAAGTCCTTTACTACTCCACGTTACGAAAGCGAAACCCGCCTTTTTAAATGTGCTTTCCGCATATCACAAAGCAGACTCCGATATTTTTAGAGTGCGCTTTGCAAAACTTCTTAGTTACACTCTCGCACCTGAAATCACTGCTTATACCTCTACTTGAAGCCCAAAATACAACTAACCCATTAAAAATAAGTGAATTAGCATTTTTAATGGGTCCTTTTTGCTTTTTTTTGAATAGTGTTCACAAAAAAAAATACATCAATTCATTTTGTAAATTTTTCTGACTGACTTTTTTATTTCATACAGATTTTCGTGCAATATTTTTTTGAAACCGTTTCCCAAGCTGGACCAACCAATTTCACCTTGAGAAATTTTGTACAAAAAAGATTTGTGTTTCTCAAAACAACATCATCGAAATAACACATTGTATTATTAATATTTTCTTAAAAAATCCTCTCAAAATAAATTACGATGACTTCTCTCTTATCATTTTTTGCGTTGACACAGAGAGCGTGAATATTTAAAAAAGACACATATTGATTGAGCAATCAATTTGTTCTGGGTACCGAAGTAGCTATTCCGCAGGCTGCTTTTATGCACCACCATCCATGCAGGTACCTTCTAAAAAAATTTTAGAATAAGAACGCTCTTCACGTGTGCCTCTCTCTCACCAAGAGAGGCACACACTTTTTCCCCCTTAGGATATCCCCAAAAAAAGGCAGTCAGAGAAATCTGACTGCCTTTTTTTCTAATCGAAAATCATATCGAGCAATATACGCATCGCGACCAGAAATAAAATCCCCCCCAAAAACTTCTTCACGGATGAGGGTTGCATCCGCCTATGCATTACGCTTGTTCCAAAATAGCCGCCTATACATGCTGCTATGCCTGCGACAATCCAGATATCCCAAGCTACAGATCCCATAAGCGCATACGTAATAAACCCCGCCACTGAGGAAAACGGAACTGCAAAAGCCGTTATTGCAGCAATTTTCTTAGGATTAAACCCCTGCATAATTAGCAACGGAGAAATCAGCCCACCGCCGCCTACTCCAAGCAAACCGGAACAAAAGCCAGCAAGAACACCGACCAAAGCCGGACCTGCAAATGGATGATCTTCTCTGTAAACTATGTCTCCCTTTGAGCCTTTAAAAAAAAGCATCATGCCTGAGGCAAACAAAAGAAAAAGAACTAAGGCAATAAGGAGGTACTGTATCGGGAAAAAATGTCCACTCCATGCTCCGATGGGTGCGGTGACCAGAGAAGTAATGATGACCGGAAGTCCCAACCTAAAATCAAGCCTTCCTCCTCTAATATTAGAGTATGTAGCGCCGCCCATACTTAACGTATTAATAAAAAGCCCTGTTGGCCGAGCAATATTAAAGGGCACTCCCACCCACGTAAGCACCGGAATAATCGCTGCTGCTGATCCGATCCCTCCAAGGGCAAAGACAAAACTAAAACTGAATGACAAGCCGAAAATGAGTATTAGAAGTGAATCCATAAGCGTACGTCCTGATAGATGTTTATCTTGCCGTATCAAACTCTTAGCACTAATGCACGATCTTCGGACTTTACTTGTTTTTTCACAACAACTTACAAAAACTTAACATTCAAAGAATATTACACTGTCTGTTCTTGATCTGTTACCAGGCTATTCCGTGTAACAACACTCGCTCCTGTGAGCTATCCTTTGAGGTTAATACAGACAACTGTTCTTCTGCACTGCCAATACAACGAGACTAATAATCATTCTGGAGTGTTATTCCATGCGTCTAGTGATTACTTATTGCTAAAGCCTGCTAATCTTTTTCACGAAAAAAAAGGCCTATAACACGTACAGCTTATGAATTTTGGCATCCCATCTCAGTGCAAACATACTGCGATAACAGTATCTTTTCATAGTGCCTTTACTTGTCACTACAATCTATCATTACGGAATATAACCAGACAAACAATCGTATCCTCATTCATTTTACTAAAAGCCTTTCCCAAAACGGTCTCAACCAGTTGTTTTTACGACATAAAGAATGTATGTATATATATATTTCTTTTGTGCACGCAAAGCACACCAGCTTTCTGTCTCACAATGTTTGTTGATAATGACTACGCCTCTTCTCACAAACACTCTTGATTTCAAGCTTTGCGCTTCGCAGCATCTGTAACATATTCCATATTTCGGGGGGAACATGCTACATCTGCTGAACTCTTTCGGGGGAGTTACTCATGGATCAAATGTTTTACCAAACCCTGCTTAATTCAGTTACAGACGGGATTTACTTTGTAGATTGTGACCGTCGAATTACATACTGGAATAAAGCTGCGGAACGGCTCAGCGGCTACACAGCAACGGAAATGATCGGCAAGCTGTGTTCTGAAAACCTGCTGCGCCACGAAGATGAAAACGGCTCCTCACTATGCGGGAAACGTTGCCCGCTGACAGCAACACTGGGGGATGGCGAAGAACGCCACAGAAATGTATTTATGCGCCATAAACTTGGGCATAAAGTACCAGTAACGGTGCAGGCGTCGCCTATGCTCGATTCTAACGGCAACATCGTGGGGGCGGTGGAAGTCTTCGCGGAAAACAGCGAATCAATAAACATCAGACGAGAGATGGAACTTCTGCGTAAAGAAGTTCTTACAGATGAACTTACAGGGATCGGCAACCGACGGTATGCCGAAATCACTATGCGAAACCTAGATCACGCTATGGAACAAAACCTTGCTCCATTCGGCGTTCTGTTTATTGATATTGACGACTTCAAAACAGTAAACGATACCTTTGGGCATTACATAGGGGATCAAGTCATACGCATGGTGGCACAGACCTTGATGAAATCTCTACGTTTTCTTGATGTTATCTGTCGATGGGGCGGTGAAGAATTTGTTGTGTTTGTTCCAAACACAACACTTGAAAATCTTGCGAGTATGGCTGAACGCCTACGACGCTTAGTTCAGGACTCCTGCATTATCCATAAAAGCGCTAAAATCAGCGTTACAGCTTCGTTTGGCGGAGCAATATCTCAACATAACGAATACAGTATTTCTGTCCTGTCACGGGCAGACAAACAGCTTTACCATTGCAAGAAGAATGGACGGAACTGCACAGTTATCGATAATAGCTCTGAAGAAAAAATTGCGTGCCCGAACGCATAACTTTTTGTAAAACATACAGACTCGATTTCTATAACAAAAATTCAGCGCGACCTACTGAACATTTACTTCACTGTTATACAAAATATTGTTTTCGACTGCAGGTTATCGCGTAATAATAAATAGTTCATAAATTTTCATTGCGTATCCATTTAATGGATGCGCAATTTTATTTTGATGGGCACACCCTGACTCGTTATATCTTATGGCAAAAAATAACACTGTAACATACTGTTACGGCATCAAATAATTACTAGAATTTCTTCATCATGAAATACTGAAGTATGTGTAACTTTAGTATTCAATCATCGCTGAAAGAAGACAACAGCACACAGACTAAAAGTTCACGTTATTTATTCTTACAACGTGTATTTTTCGTACTAATTATCTTTTGTATATTCTTATCGCCGGCTATCAGCCTAGCTGAATGCCAATGTGCCTACAAAACAGTACTAATCATACATTCCTACTCTTCTACTGATAAATGGACAGCAAATACGAACAGAGCAATTACTGAAACATTTGCAGCTCAAGCTCCCTCTGTACAACTACGATTTGAGTACATGGACAGTAAAAATTTTTCCGACAAAAGCTATCTGAGCTCATTAGCGCTCATGTATGCCAATAAGTACGCATACGAACCCCCAGACGGAATAATCACCACGGACTACAATGCATTACGTTTCATGGAGACCTACGGGGCGGATATATTTCCTGACGTTCCTGTTGTTGCAAGCAGCGTTAACAACGCCAAAAAACCTTCACCTCATTCGAATATCCGTTCAATTATCGCTGAGAGAGCAGATCATTTAGGTACGATATCGCAGGCAATACAGATGCGACCTAACTTGCGAACACTTCATATCATTGGTGACAATAGTCCGGCATGTAACTCTCTGATGCAGGAAATTAAAAAAATCGCCGACGTAATTCCACCGTCGGTCACCCTCAACTTTACACCCGCCCTTACGCTTGAAGAGATGAAATTTTTTGTCAGTACTCGACGAAAAAACGAAATGATCTATCTGCTGCCCCATTTTAAAACCTCGGACAACACCTTTTACACTCAAGGCGATATCGAAAAGGAACTGGCCGAAGTTTCCACAGTTCCAATTCTTGTTTCATGGTCTTTTCAGCTTGAAACAGGTGTTGTTGGCGGAAGAGTTCTCTCTGCGTACAATCTGGGGAGACAAGCTGCATTTTCGCTGATTCGCTTGCTGGAGGGGCAACCTGTTATCCCTCTCCAAGTTGATGCAAACATTCATAAAAGTGTTTACGATTATCCGCGTCTTGTTTCCTATGACATTGATCCGGATACTCTCCCTAAAGAAGCTTCTTTCATTAACAGGCCCGAATCATTCTTTATTCAGCATTACAAAGTGATTGTTCCCTCTATTGTTATCATAACGATTCTCTCGCTCATTCTTTTTCTCACCTACAACAACCTGCAAAAAGAAATTATTCTACGCCAAAATAAGGAACGGATAATTGTTTTGGACAAAGAACTTATTGAGACACAAAAAGTTATCGTTTCAACTCTCGGAGAAGTCATCGAAGCCAGATCCCAAGAAACTGGCGGCCATGTTCAACGCGTAGCTAAAATTTCACGATTTCTGGGAGAACATATCGGAATGAAGGAAAAAGATCTCGACCTTCTTGAAACAGCATCACCTATGCATGATGTCGGGAAAATAGGCATCCCTGAAGCAATCCTTCACAAACCCGGCAAGCTTACCGTTGAAGAATTTGAGATTATTAAAACACATACATCCATTGGAAGAGATATCTTAGATGGATCAAGCAAAGAATTGCTCAATGTAGCGTGCGAAATTGCCTATCAGCATCACGAACGCTGGGACGGTAAAGGATACCCCAATGGGCTTAAAGAGAATGATATAAGTATATTTGCTCGAATAACCATGCTCGCTGATGTGTACGACGCACTATGTTCAAAACGTTGTTATAAAGAGGCATGGCCTCAACACAGAGTCTTTTCATATATTAAATCTGAACGGGCAAAAGCGTTTGATCCTCAGCTAGTTGATATTTTCCTTAGTCATGAACAGGATATTCGCAATATTCGTGAACAATATTCAGATATTAAAGATCCACTTACCACAGCATAAATAACAACATAAAAAAGCAGAGAAATGAGTAACCATTTCTCTGCTTTTTTATTCACAATACAAACACACTAAAAACGCCTGTTACGTACCTATTGATTTAATAATCACCTGTAATCGTCCTGCCATATCAGACAACTCGCGGACACCTTCCGAGGCCATAACTATTTCACCTGAAGACTGTTCAGAGATTGATCGAACCTCATCAACAGATTGATTGATATGATCGCTTGTTGCAGCCTGCTCGTCAGCAGCGGTCGCAATTGCCTGTACTTGATCGGTGGAATCAATCACAAGCTCTACAATTCTGCTTAACACTTCACCGGAGGCTCCTGAAAGCTCTCTAGAACGAGCGACTGCCGTTGTTGCAGCTTCCACACTTTCAAGGTTACGTTGTGCGCCCGCCTGAATAGCGGTAATGGCATCGCCCACCTCTTTTGTGGCTTGCATAGTTTTTTCTGCCAGCTTTCGAACTTCGTCCGCTACGACGGCAAAACCGCGGCCGGCATCGCCTGCTCTTGCAGCTTCAATTGCGGCATTCAAAGCCAATAGGTTTGTTTGATCTGCAATATCTGTAATGACATTCATAACGGTGCCAATACCTTCTGCCTGTTGCCCAAGGGAAGCCATGTCATCATGCAGTTGTCGGGACAAGCGCGCCACATCATCAATGGCTTCAATCGCTTCACTGACGACCTGTGAGCCTTGCTCAGCTTTATCCCGAGCAGAAGTTGCCTGCTCAGCTGCATTCGAAGCACTTTGTGCCACCTCAGAAACAGCTGCGTTCATCTGTTCCATTGCAGAAGCTGTTTCCATTGCCCTCTCTGTCTGACGAGCAACAGCAAGGCTAGTTTCTTCCATCTTTGCTGCAATATCCTGAGCAACACGAGCAACATCATGCGAAACACCTTCAGAATCGCGAACTGCAGAAGCGATTTGCTCATTCTTACTTACAATTTCTTCTTCACGCTGACGCAGAGCTGTTAAATCCTGATAAATACAGAGCGCTCCCATTAACTCACCATTCAAATCAAACAACGGTGAAGCATTAATGAAGATTTTACGCTGTCCGCCTTTACGCCCTGTCAAAATAACTTCCCGCTTGGTCACGGTGTGTTTTTCCAAACTATCTGCCAAAACAGTACGGCGCGAGGCATCTCCGTAAAAAAAGTACGCAACATTCTGCCCGAAGTAGTCTTCCGGCTTTCCATCCTGTTCAAGGATAGTAAGAAGAGTATCGTTTGTGTAAGTTAACACCTCATTGGTATCAACAACTACAAAAGGCGTATCTATGCCTGTAAGCACCCCTTGAGCGAAGCCGAGCTTCTGCTTCACACACGAGAACATATCTTCCACACTTTGCTCTACAGCGGCCAAATCTGAAGCACTAGAGCAGGGAAAACGAACTGTGTAGTCCCCGTTACAAACGAGCTTACATTTTTCGCGTAAAATGCTGCTTCCTGTTCGAAACGTACTCAGCATAATAAATACCAGCGGCAACACCAGTAATGTGAATAATCCTGCTGAAACCAATAGTCCGGTTCGTACAGTCTCCATGGAAACACCTGTGACGGTTGAACCGGCATACATGAACGCATACCCCGCCCCAAGTGATAACAGCGCACTAGCAACAATCAGGATAACTTGCATCTTCAGGGAACACTTTCCCATATTCCACTCCTTACAATTCCAACGCACAGCCGCCATAATGGCATACCTTTAACTCGATATCCCCAACGGTTAATCGGTGCCATGCGTCAAATTTAATCGTTGCGTAGCGGAAGAGGACACACAAAAACGATGTCCCTACGCAAGTATCTCTTCGGTCAATTACGTTAATTCAATATATCTTACTGTAAATTATAAGAGGACTAACTCACCCATTTTCAAGAAGTGTACTCCTGTACTATGATGTAAAAAAGTACAAAATAAATGCAGAGTAAGCATATTCACGACTTACACCAAAAAGATATTGTCCCAAGCTCATGCATAAAGAGCAATATTCGGGTAGCTAAACAAAAAACACTCAATATAATGCTGAGTAGACCACAAAGGATCAGCATGACAAAATGTAGAAAAGACCTAGAACATTACAAGCGAGTTGAAGCAGCCATTCGCTTTATTGAACAGCAAGTAAATAAGCAGCCTTCTCTTGAAGAGATTGCTGCACATGTTCATTTAAGTAAGCATCATTTTTCGCGCATATTCAAAGAATGGGTCGGTATAAGCCCCGTACGTTTTCTTCATTTTTTAACCGTTGAACATACGAAAGAAAAATTGGCAGAGAGTAGACCACTACTTGAAACCGCACTTTCAGCAGGGCTTTCCGGATCCGGGAGATTGCATGATTTGTTTATTAACTTTGAAGCAATGACACCGGGTGAATTTAAGCTGCATGGAAAAGATGTTACAATTGAGTACGCCTTTGCGCCCACTCCTTTTGGAAAAAGCCTCTTAGCGCAAACTACACGCGGAATATGCTATCTTGGGTTTGTGGGAGAGAGTAAGGACGTTCTTCTTGCTGAATTATTCACTGTCTGGAAGGGAGCAACATTTATACATGCTCCATCTAAAATTCTTCCATTAATTGAAGCCATTTTTTATCCCAGTCCAAACGTTTCTCAAAATATCTCTATCCTCATGAAAGGAACGAATTTTCAAATTAACGTATGGCGTGCTCTTTTAACTATCCCTCAAGGACATCTTGTAACGTACAAAGATATTGCTTCAGCGATTGGAGCCACGAACGCTGCGCGAGCTGTAGGAAGTGCAGTGGGAAAAAATCACATCGGATATATTATCCCATGTCACCGAGCGATTACCAGTACAGGAGTATTACAAAAATATCGGTGGGGCTCTTCTCGAAAGAAAGCCCTAATTGGCTGGGAAGCAAGTAGACAGGAACTTTCCAATGAAGAAGAACAAAACAGCAAATGCTATGAGCCATAGTGAATGAAACGAACAAACAGCAAGCCGTAAAAAAATGTTTATTCGTTAAAAAACGACTAGATTTTTCTCTTAATAATACGTAGAAACGCCCCTGTACTTAGGTACTTCAGGCTCTTGTAGCTCAGTCGGCAGAGCGCATCCTTGGTAAGGATGAGGTCAGCAGTTCAATCCTGCTCAAGAGCTCCATGAATTGCATCCCTGCATAGAAAATATGCAGGGATTTTTTTATGGAATCACAAGAGTTGTTACAGCCCATCAGCACAAACATTCCCAAAGAGCGATTCCCTACCTAACAACAAATGAAGGGAGTGGAAACGCCCTTCCACTCCCTTCTTCAAGGATATGCGATCCAAATTTTACGGACGCATCAGCGAATTTAGACACAGCCCACACTGTATCTACCAACCCTACCCAGAGTGGTTAAGGGTACCCTACATACCCTTTCGCATCCTTTTATGGTCACACCCGTTATCAAACCATTGCCTCACAACGGGTATGAACACCGCAAACCATGTAAACATGTCGCGGTAAAATTTATTTACTAGCAACATTCATTTGCCATTTTTCATTTCAACGATACTACACTGTTAGCAAAACAATTGCATCTTTAATATATCTAACGTGCTTTCCACTTTTTAAAACATTAAAAAGCACATTTATGTATATATCGAACATGTCAAAAGACAATACATAAGTGAAGTTTACTACATAAAATCTTATTATACATGAATAAGACTTTTATAATGACTTAAAATAGCACTTAAAGAAGTCATTAAAGCCATTTTCAAGGCATAGCACCATCTATAGCAGTACGGCATAGCAAAATCCTACAAACTAACAGTAATACTATTATCGTAGTACAAAAAAAAGCAGCAGCATGAATAAACATGCTGCTGCTTATATACCCAAATAGCGTGAGCTACTCAGACGCGCTTTCGCGCGCTTATAAGGCTAATTACCACAACTTTCGGATTAAAGAGTTATGCTGAGCCGAAAGCTGGTTGGCAATCAAACTTATAATACGTCTTCAACTGGAGTGTACTCAAGGCCGAATGCGTCGCAAACAGCTTTGTAGGTAAGTTTACCTTCGTGTACGTTGAGACCGAGTTTGAGTTCTTCGTTTTCCTGACAAGCTTTTTTCCAACCTTTGTTAGCAAGCTCGAGAGCGTAAGGAAGAGTTGCGTTAGTAAGAGCCATGGTGGAAGTTGCTGGAACTGCACCAGGGATGTTAGCTACGCAGTAGTGAACAACGCCGTCTACTTCGTAAGTTGGGTTTTCGTGAGTAGTAGCTTTAGAAGTTTCGAAGCAACCACCCTGGTCGATAGCAACGTCAACGAGAGCTGCGCCTTTTTTCATGAGTTTGAGATCTTCACGAGTTACAACAGCAGGAGCTTTTGCACCAGGAATGAGAACTGCGCCTACAACGAGGTCCATTTCTGGGAGAAGAGCCTGGATTGCGCCTTTAGAAGACATGAGAGTGGTGCAGTTAGCAGGCATTACGTCTTCGAGGTAACGGAGACGATCAAGGTTGATGTCCATGAGGTAAACCTGTGCGCCGAGGCCACAAGCCATTTTAGCAGCCTGAACACCTACAACACCGCCACCGATAACCATAACTTTAGCTGGTGCTACACCAGGTACGCCACCGAGGAGTTTACCGAGGCCACCGTTGGTGGATTCGAGAGCTTTTGCGCCCTGCTGGATAGACATACGGCCAGCAACTTCAGACATAGGAGTAAGAAGTGGAAGGGAACGGTCAGCTTTCTGAACGGTTTCGTATGCGATACAAGTTGCGCCAGACTCGATAAGACCTTTGGTCTGTGGCTCGTCAGCAGCAAGGTGGAGGTAAGTAAAGAGGATCTGGCCTTTACGGAGCATGCCGTATTCAGAAGGCTGAGGTTCTTTAACGTGCATTACCATTTCTGCTTTGTCGCAGATTTCCTGTGGAGTATCGATGATAGTTGCACCAGCAGCTACGTATTCTTCATCAGAAAAACCGGAACCAACACCAGCGTTTTTCTCAACGAGGATTTCATGACCGTGTGCTACCATGGTGGTAACGCCAGCAGGGGTCATACAAACGCGGTTTTCTTTAACTTTAATCTCTTTAAGTACGCCTACGATCATTGTCTTATCTCCTAAGAATATCGAATTATTTTACTATGCAGAAACAGATGCAAAAGACTTGTCGAGTGCATCAATGATTTCATCAATTTCAGATTTACCAGCGATCAGTGCAGGGCTGAAGCAAAGAGTGTTGTTGAACTCTTTGAAGGAGCGGTTAGTACGACCGATGATAACGCCTTCTTTAGCACAACCACCAGCAACACCAGCTGCAACAGATTCATCAACAGGCTCTTTAGTAGCACGGTCTTTAACGAGTTCGAGACCCTGGAAGAGACCTTTACCACGAACGTCGCCGATGATGGAGTACTTGTCTTTCAGTTCAAAGAGACGATCCTGGAAGTAGTCGCCCATGGTAACAACGTTTTCGAGAAGGTTTTCGCGAACGATGATGTCCATGTTAGCAAGAGCAGCAGCTGGACCTGCGGTACAACCACCGAAAGTGGAGATATCGCGGAAGTAGTGCATGCGATCGGAAGGATCAGCTTTAAACTGGTCGAAAACTTTTTCAGTAGTTACGGTACAGGAAATACCTGCGTAACCAGATGCAACACCTTTAGCCATGGTTACCATGTCTGGGGTGAAGTCAAAGTGCTGGTAACCGAACCATTTACCTGTACGGCCGAGACCACAAACAACTTCGTCGATGTGAAGAAGAACGTCGTGACGGTCACAGATTTCGCGAATGATTGGGAAGTACTCAGGAACAGGTACGATTACGCCGCCACCAGCAGTGATTGGCTCGAGAATTACGCCGCCAACGTTTTCAGGACCTTCGTTCTGAATGAGAGTTTCGAGAGCGTGAGCACATTCAATGTCACAGCTGCCGTATTCTTTACCGAAAGGACAACGGTAACAGTTGCAGTGAGAGAGCTCTACGAAACCTGGAGCGAAAGGACCGTACTGGTTTTTACGCTCGAACTGACCAGTGGAGGAAAGTGCACCAATGGTAGTACCGTGGTAATCGCGGTCACGGAAGATAATTTTGTGTTTGGAACCGTCACCTTTGAGGTGAGCAAGCTGACGAACGATTTTGTATGCTTTTTCGTTAGCTTCAGAACCGGAGTTAGAGTAGTAAACTCGACCCATGCCAGGCATTTTGTCGAGAAGAGCTTCTGCAAACTGTGCACCAGGAATGCTACCAGCAGAACCTGCGAAGTAACAAAGCTTTACGAGCTGGTCGTATACAGCTTTAGCGATTTCTTCACGGCCGTAGCCAACGTTAACTGTCCATACGCCACCGGAAACAGCATCGAGGAATTCTTTGCCGTTTGCGTCTTTGATGCGCATGCCGTTACCTTCTACAACAACCATTGGGTTTGCATCACCATCGTATGCTTTATGCTGTGTAAGGTGGTGCCAACAGTTTTCTTTATCTTGCTGTACTACTTTTTTTAAATCTACATTGCTCATTTTTTTACCCTTCTACTATATCAAAGATAATTAAACAAAATATCAAGACACTTTAGGAGGGGGAACCCCTTAGTCGCGACGGTGATAACGGCTCCGGCGCTGCTAAGGGGACCCCTATGCGCTAAAATGTTTTCTGCAAGTGGTCGAGAAGCTGCTTCTCAGTACACTGACGCGGGTTGTTGTCCATGAGACGTTTCGCTGCCATTGCACGAGTTGCGATGCCTTCGAGATCAGATTCCTGCACACCGTAAGGAGCGAGACCAACTTTAATGTCGAGGTCTTCGAGCATTGCGATGAATGCATCTGCACAACCTTCAGCACGTTCCAGAACAGGACCACAAGTGTCTTCGCCGTTCAGGATGTCTGCTACGATTGCATATTTCTCTGGGTTAGCCATGTAGTTAAAGCTAATACCTACAGGAGCGAAACATGCCATCAGGAGGCCGTGAGGGAGTTTGTATTTTGCAGGAACAGAAGTACCTACTGCGTGGATAACACCGTTCTGAGTGTTACCGAAGCCGAGACCTGCGAGAGCGGAACCGTAAAGCATTGCTTCACGTGCTTCGAGGTTAGAACCGTTTGTGTATGCTTTACGAATGTTTGCAGCGATAAGTTTCATTGCTGCAAGGTTCTGAGCATCGGTAAATGGAGTAGCACGCAGACCTACGAAAGATTCCATAGCGTGAACAAATGCGTCTACACCAGTCATTGCGGTAACGTGAGCTGGAAGACCGGTAGTGATTGCTGGATCGAGGATTACAGCATCAGCGTACAGGTAATCACTTACAACACCCATTTTCGCACCAGTTTCGTTGTTGGTCAGTACAGAAATGGAAGTCATTTCAGAACCAGTACCCGCAGTTGTTGGAACTGCGATCATTGGCATACATGGACCAGGAACAACGTTTACGCCGAAGTACTTGGAGATAGGACCTTCATGTGCTGCAAGAACAGAAGCTGCTTTTGCAGTATCGAGTGCACTACCGCCACCGAAGCCGATGATTACGTCAGCTTTGAATTCGGTTGCTGCGTTGGCGCAATCCTGGATAGAGTCAGCATTTGGCTCGAGCTCTGCTTTTGCGTAGAGAACGAACTCAACGTTTGCAGACTTAAGAGCCTCTTCTACTGGCTTGTGCAAGCCGAGAGAAGCAAGACCCGGGTCAGTTACGATAATTGCACGCTCGCCACCGAGGTTTTTAACTTCTTCGCCAGCCTGTGCAATAGAACCTACGCCGTGTACAGTTTTGCTTACTGAATGGAATGTGTGATGCATCACTTTCTATCCTTTTTATTTGTTTAGTACCTTAAAATTAAGCTTCTTCTATTTTTTGAAGAAGACTGGGAGGTCAATGCCGCCCATCATCAGTGAACGCTGAGTCTTAAGATCAAGGCCTTTGAATTCACCCATTTTCAATTTGTAGAAAAACGCGCCGAGCAAAGTCCAGAGAACTAAAGCGATCCAAGATTCTGTACCGATGGAACCAGGGGAACCAGGAACGGTAAGAAGAAGGATACAAATTACGGAGCTCACTGAGCCGATCGCCGCAAATATAATCTTTTTAGAGGTTTTCTCTTCACTGCGGAACGCTACAGCAACTTTGTATGCAGCCATGCAAGTAAAGAGGTAACCAATAACAGTACCAACAGCAGACATATCTACTACCCAGTTCAGTACCTCACGACCGAAGAACGGTGCGATAATGGTAAGCAGGGTTACAAACACAATTGACTTGTGCGGGGTACCGTATTTTGGATGAATATCACCGAACCAGGAAGGAAGGATTCTTGCGCGACCGATGCTGAAAAGCAGACGGGAAGATGCGATGAAGAAACCGTTAATTCCTGTGAAGATAGCTGCTGACACTGCGATTGCGAGAATCACACTACCTGCTCTGCCCAATGACAGGTGAGCAACGTGGCCAGTAGCCCAAGGTACATCCATTGCCAAAAGTTCTTTATAAGGCATGAGACCGGCGACTGCGAGAGTAACCATTGCGTAGAGAACAACACCACACATAATCGCGGTAATCATAAGCTTTGTTGCCATCTCATGCGGAAAATCAAATTCTTCAGCAGCCTGTGGAATGGTATCAAAACCAACGTAGAGCCAAGGGGCAATTGCTACGATAGCCATGATAGATGCCAAAGGACTGCGGTGTTCTGCATACAGCGGGAACAAGTTGGAAAGTGAGGAAGTCTCGTACATTGTTGTACCTGCGAACAGTGCAAACACACCGCCTACAAGTGCAATCGCGAGGAAAACCTGAATTTTACCAACAAGATCCGCACCACGGTAGTTGATCCAGCCACAGCCAACGAGAATAGCAATAAGCATTGCCAATTCACCGGCGTACACTTTCCAACCAACGATTGTGTACAGATAACCTACTTCAAATACCCCTGGTAAGAGGAATCTAAAGAGCAGCGCAAGCGCTGACGCGTTAAGTGCAATAATACAAATATAACCGAGCGCTAATGCCCAACCACAGATAAATGCGGCTGTCGGGCCGAATCCAACATATGCAAATACAAATTCGCCACCAGCAACTGGGTATTTGCCAATCATGTCACCATAACTCATGGCAACAAAAAGAAGCATACATCCACCGAGTGCGAAACCTATGCAAGCAGCAAGTGGTCCCGCGGTTGGCAGAAATCGCAGTGCAGGCAATACAAATGCGCCCCATCCCAAAATAGCGCCAAGCGCTAACGCCCAAGCCTGACTAGGCTTAATCGTCTTTTTTAACGTAGTCTGTGTCTCAGCCATAAAGCTAAATGCCCTCCAAAACCTTTCGCGACATAATAGTCGCAGTAATCTCGTTTTTTTAGCGTCAATAAAAACGCCAAACCAATGAGTAGTATGTAACCTGTCCCACGAAGTTCATTCTACTGCTTTGCAACACCAATCTAACAGCAAGCCTTGTGCCAATTATCACATTTTACGCAACCTCATGCTTTATAAGGGTTTTTATTGTTCGCCCAATGAATCCAAACTAACGAGCAAGTCATTCTTGCATTGCTTTTAAAAAAAACTTAATGAGAAGTGTAGATTTTCTGAAAAAACGATTCAGAAATGAATTATCATCAAGCGAAGGAAGCTATGCCAACTAATCGAACTATAACATCAGATTCCGCAAATGAGAATTTTTTCTCAACCGTACTTTGTAAAGGAAAAGAGTGGGTTATAGAGGACTATACCAACAACCTCTGCACACTTTTCCCCATTTTTTCACAAGCGGACAGCCCTAAGTCATTCTTGCATCACATTCAGGAATATGCTCTTCCTGCTGATGCCTTACAACTTCAAAACATGCCCGAAGGGGCTACTGTTTTTGTGAAAATTCAAAGTGTTAGTTACTGTGTCACCTGGCACTGGATCAACGAAGCTACAGAGTTCAGGTCAGTAACGGTCTACAGTATTAATGATGAAAGCTTTCAAAACGCCGCACTCCATAAAGAAGAACTCGATGTTCTTTTTGAATCCATGCACGATGGTATATGGGTAATTGATGGAGACGGCATAACTCAGCGTGTTAACAAGGCTATGGAGCGTATTGCCGGTATTAAAGCTGAGGGAGTAATTGGGAAACACGTTTCAGAAGCGGTTGAAATGGGCTACACAACAACATGTGTAACGCTGCGAGCTCTTGAAGCAGGACACTCTGTAACAATGTTTGATGACTACAGCAACGGCGTACGTTGTCTGAACACAAGTACACCTATCTTTGATGCCAATGGTGAAGCATGGCGAGCCATTGCGTGTATTCGTGATATCAGTGAATTGAAAACATTACAGACAAAACTTAGTAAGTATGAGTTGGAAGCTCAGGTATATAAAGACAAATTAAAGACACTGGAAAAAGGACAGGCAGAAGGTGTGCTTGGAAACAGCCCTGCTATGCTGCAACTTTCACAGGACATCCAACGAGCTGCTCAAGTGGATGCCCCTGTTTTACTGTTAGGTGAGACCGGTACAGGTAAAACACTCACCGCCGGCACCATTCATAAACAGAGCGGTCGAGGTGAAGGTCCGTTTATCTCCATCAACTGCGGTGCGATTCCTAGCGAACTTCTTGAAGCTGAATTATTCGGTTATGAACCGGGGGCATTTTCCGGTGCATCAGACAAAGGCAAAGCAGGTATGTTCGAGCTTGCTGATGGCGGAACCCTCTTTCTAGATGAGGTTGCCGAGCTTCCATTGCTCATGCAGGTAAAACTTCTGCACGTTCTTGATGGGGATGGATACCGAAAAGTCGGGGGGACATCGCAGCTAAAACCAAATGTGCGTATCATTGCCGCAACAAACAAATCTTTCGACCAGCTTCTTGCTTCCGGTAAATTCCGTGAAGACCTCTACTATCGTTTGCGAGTTCTTATTGTTTCTATTCCTCCACTTCGCGAGCGTGCTGAAGATATTCCACTCCTTGTTCAACACTTCCTCACCACAGCGAATCTGAAATACAACTTACGAAAAACACTCTCGCCAGACCTGCTCTCAATTCTTTCACAAAACAGTTGGCCGGGTAACGTTCGTGAATTACGAGCAGCAGTTGACTACCTTGTTGCTATGAGCGATCAGGATTTAATTACTCCAGACTACCTTCCTCCTCACTTCCTTTCCGGCAGTGAAGACGGAAGCGCTATAATTTCCAGTGCCACACACATTAACATGAAAGATGAAGTGGAAAACCTTGAACGCAAACTCATCAAGCAAGCCTTGATTGAAGGAAAAAGCACATACAAGGCTGCTAAGTTGCTGGGCACAAGCCAATCTACAATTGTTCGAAAAGCACAACGTTACAGAATCGGGCTGGTTGAAGTGAGCCACGATCTTTCGTAACATTATATATAGAGTAAAATAGTTCGACCTTCGATACAGAAAGCTCCGCATAGTATGCGGAGCTTTTCTTTCGACTTTCGCAACATTTTACTATACGAAATTATCCATTATTTTGGTGAGATGCAAACGAGACAGATTCTCTACACATCGTATTGTTTCAGTAGTATCAACGGAGACACACTATGCCGACTCGACTTTCGTTCTTCTTTTTTTCAATGACTATTTTACTGTTACTCACTCTTAACGGCTGCTCGAGTCATAAATATATCTCTGGTACCGACACGTATGAAGGTAGCGACTGCATACGTGTTTTGGATGTTGAAAAAGACGAAGCTCTGGCAATAGGTTTTACTGCTGCCCAAGAAACATTCGGAAATGTCCGCATTTCAATTTCCAATAAACTTATTGCAAAAACCTACTCAAACTCTCTTGGCGGAGCACGGTCAGTTATCACCCCAGTAAAAATTTCATCCCAAAAACAAGAACACGTCTCCGGATTTGTTTTTGACGTGTTGACCGAGGGCGATGGAATAAACCAAACCCTAGTTCCTGCCTACATTACTTCAATCTTTGCTAAGCATGTTCAAGAGTACATCGATCAAGATGAGATACCTACAAAAGTCATTTGTAACTTTGAAGTAAGCAAACACAGTGAAAAATCTGTTCGTTCCACAGGAACATGCTGGCTTGTAGACTCGAAAGGTTACCTTGTCACATGCGAACATGTAGTCGGAAAACGTCGAACTCTTCAGGTTGTACTGGCCGATGGCACAACACAAGACGCCACCGTAGTTCTCACTGATAAAACAAATGATTTGGCAATCCTTAAAATTGCTCCGCTTCCCGAAAAATATCATCCTATTCCTGTAATGCTGGGTAAATACAGCAAAGTTGGTGAAGAGGTAAGCGTTCTCGGCTTTCCAAAGGGCGAGAGGTTGGGCAACTCTTTAAAAATGACTTCTGGGTCCATCAGTTCTTTACTTGGATTTAGAAACAACATCACAGAATATCAACTTGATGCCGCGATTAATGGCGGAAACAGTGGTGGTCCTGTATTCAACTCCCACGGTTCAGCAATAGGAATTGTCAGTTCAAAATTAGTTTCAAAACAGACTGAAGGCATCGGCTATATTAAAAAAACCAACTGCCTTGCCCTTCTTTTTGCTCAAGTCGGCATCACTCCAGCACCAACAGTAAAAGAAACATTTTCTCCGCAAGAAATTTATGAACAATACAAGAACTCTGTTTTTCTTATAAGGCAATATTAGCTGTTACTTGTGTAGCATTGTGAAAATGCACATCATTTTTGAAGAGGTATGCACATTCATGATTGCACAGAAAAAACAGTACCTCTAAAAAACCTTTATTAACAGTAAACTACAAGTAACAAGTCAAACAGAACGTTTCCTTTTTGACGAATCAGCAGATATGGTTATATAGAAAACAGCGTTTTCGCAGCGGCACGCCGCATCATTATTATTCATAGAAAGAGCATACAATGGCATCAGTTACTGAAACAAAAATTGTCGAGGTCAAAATTGACCCGCGCGATATCACCAATGAAAAAGTCATACGCAAAACGGCGTTACGAAAAGCAGGTTTTTCGGACTCTCCAGAAATCCACTCCAGCGTAGTTCGTCGTTCCATTGACGCACGCTCCCGCCGTCCTCAATTTGTCTGTCAGGTTCAACTTGGCGAGCGTCCTCAGAAACCGAGCCATTCTATTTTTTGTCCGGCTAAACTCACCGGAAAACGTGTCGCTATCGTAGGAGCTGGCCCTGCCGGATACTTTGCTGCTCTGACTCTCTTGGAAAAAGGAATTAAACCTATCATCCTTGAACGCGGCAAGGATGTTACGGCTCGTCGGTACGATTTAAAGAAAATTCAAGCTGATGGACTTGTAGATCCACACTCGAACTACTGCTTTGGTGAAGGTGGCGCTGGAACATATTCTGACGGTAAACTCTATACTCGTGCCACAAAACGTGGAAACGTTAAGCGAATTCTCGATCTGTTCATTGAAAACGGGGCAGAACCTGATATTCGAATTGACGCTCATCCACACCTTGGCTCAAACATGCTGCCGAGAATTGTAAGCAGTATGCGTGAGGCAATTACTGCCGCAGGTGGCGAAGTTCACTTCGGAGCCCATGTCGCCGACCTCATTAAAGACAACGATACTCTGAAAGGTGTCGTCCTTGGTTCTGGAGAACAAATAACAGCAGACGCCGTTATTCTGGCTACTGGCCACTCTGCTAGAGATATTTTCCACACACTGGTTCGCAATAACGTTCCAGTAGAAGCAAAACCATTCGCGCTGGGAGTTCGTATTGAACATCCACAGCCTCTTATTGACCAAATTTTCTACCATCAATCTCCAAGACATAAAAACCTTCCAGCTGCAAGTTACCGCATTACAACACAAGTTGAAGAACGCGGTGTCTTCTCTTTCTGCATGTGTCCCGGAGGCTTTGTTGTTCCTGCATCAACTGCACCGGGAGAACTGGTTCTCAACGGCATGAGCATGTCCAGCCGCAGTGCCCCATTTGCCAATGCCGGTCTTGTAGTTGAAATCCGTCTTGAGGACGTTGGTGGTGATCCTTCTGATCCTCTGTCAGCCCTCGCTTTTCAGGCATCTGTTGAAAAAACTATGTTTGAAGCAGGAGATGGATCTTCACAAAAGGCGCCAGCACAACGAGTGGGCGACTTTATCGCTGGAAAACTGTCTGAATCTTTGCCTGAATCATCATACGTTCCAGGACTCTATACAGCCCCACTTAACGAACTTTTGCCACATACCGTTGCTGACCGACTTGCCAAAGCACTGCCCGTCTTTGGTCGAAAGTACAAAGGATTTGATTCAAACGAAGCAAAAATGATGGCTGTTGAATCACGAACAAGCTCACCTGTACGTGTGCTTCGTGATCGTCAGTCATTAGAACATCCTTCTGTAAAAGGACTGTATCCTTGTGGTGAAGGTGCAGGGTATGCCGGCGGCATTGTTTCTGCTGCTATTGACGGAGAACGAGTTGCAACTGCTGTTGCAGAAAAATTGAGTGCTTAACCATCTTTTGTAACAATATCTCAACATAAAAATAGTCTTAAGCCCTTATCATTTTTGATAAGGGCTTATTTTTTCGAAACTTCATTTTTTTTACATTGACAGCTTTAAGATGAAGGACTACATTTTTTCTCATTGATTGAGCAATCAATCGAGATACGCGATGCGTTTCCGCTTGCATCACTGCTCCACCACCACTAGCAGGTATCGAATATCATAAATTTCTTTATGAAACGCTCTTCGAAACCCCTTCCTCACCAGAAGGGGTTTTCTGTTTTTCTACTTCGCTAGCGTTGCAATCATCAAAAAACCGTTTGTGATTGATTACATCCCAAACGGTTTCCAAACATTGTGGACAAGAAGCTCCTAAACAGCCCTTATTCTACATCACTAAATTTTTTACATCGCTCTATAAATTCAGAAAAAACATTTTGCTCATCAACAACCTCATCGATGAACAATCCTAATGTCATCCCGCCTTCACGCATAATAATTCGTTTAATTACAGCATCAACAACAACTGACGATGCCGAACCAAATGGTCGTATATTCAGCGAAATATTTTGATCCTCATAAAACGGATACTCTTCCGCCTCCGTGTCGCCATTCTCAGGCAAAGCTGCTAACAAGACTTTTCCACCGTGCTCTGAGATATTTATCAGCATCCCCTCATGCATCTTTTCCTCAAAATGTACAGTAACCGGACAAAAGCAGTTATACCTTGATTCATTGCGCAACTGCATCTGCTCAATTTCTCGAGGATAATGCAAAATCACCTGTGAAAACGGTTCCGTCAAATAACGTGCGACTGTCGTTCGAAAACCGCACAACACTCCGTCACCGTTACTGATGCATCGTACGGTAACAGAATCTTCTGGTAAAAAAGTAGGTGAGTTGAGACTCTTACCGGTTTCAACAAGGAGGTACTTATCCTTTTTGAATCCAACTACTTCCCCCCAGCAACGTTGTCCCGTGCTAGCTAACTGGATATTCAGGCTTTCACCAACATGCATATTAATAGAATTCACGCTACCACCTACTATTCTCAATGAAAGACTAAAATTACGAAATCAAGATTAGCAATACTTAATTGCAGACAAAAAATAAAGATTAACACGTGCTGTCAGCCTTTTATATAAGACGGACTATAAAAAAAGCCGAAGCAGTTTTCTGCTCCGGCTTTTCATTTTTTCTATTAAACACAGGTTAAATATACACTCGCCGTACGCGCGCCATAAGGCTGGCAACAACTTCATAATTAATCGTACCGAGCATCTGTGCCATATCATCTGCAGTTACTGAGCTATCTCCTTGCTTTCCAAGTATGACCACCTCGTCACCACACTGCGCAGTAGAGTCTGCACCCAAGTCAATCATGGTCTGATCCATACAGACCCTGCCTACAACTGGAGCACGCTTGCCATGTACAAGCATTATCCCTTTGGAAGAAAGATATCTGTCATATCCGTCTGCATAGCCGATAGGAACCACACCTATACAAGTGTTCCCCTTACAGACATGTGTATGTCCGTAACTAACAGTTGTGCCGCAAGGAGCCTCTTTAACACTCACAAGCGAAGCCTTAACAGTCATTGCCGGACGCAAATCCATAAGATTACGATCTACAGCGTCAGAAGGATACAACCCGTACGTGACGATTCCCGGACGCACCATATTAAAATGGGCTTCAGGCATTGTCATAATGGCCGCACTGTTTGCAGCATGAACAAGCGGAAAGTCAAATCCCGCAGTCTGCAAAGAATCTAGTGTCTGCTTAAATAATTCTAACTGGCGATATGCATTGTCCAGGCATTCTGCATCGCTGGCAGCAAAATGTGTATATATGCCTTCCAAGTTGAAAACACCGTGGGCCGCAATAGCCTGAACACGGTCAACAATGGAAGATTGCCCCGGAGCAGTTTCCGGAAGCAGCCCTAACCGTCCCATGCCCGTATCGATTTTGACATGAACAGTCAGTTTTGCCTTGGCACAATGCAAAAAAGACGCAAGACGCTCTGCATACTCACATGAATGTACAGTCTGCGTCAGCTTTAAATCTACAAGGCGCGGTGCACAGTCGGGCGGAGTATAGCCAAGTATTAAAATAGGCGCTTTAATACCTGCATTTCTGAGTATAATTGCCTCGCTCAACCGAGCAACGCCCAAATACTCAGCCCCTTCACGAACAACAGCATTAGCGACCTGAATCGCTCCGTGACCGTAAGCATTGCCTTTTACCACAACGAGCATCGCCTTTTTGTCTCCAACGACTCGACGAATTTCCCGAATATTGTGACGAATTACAGAAAGATCTATTTCAGCCCATAATGGCTCTGAATGCAGCATATTTCCTTCCTTAAATGTAAGACAGCTCTCTAATTCCCCCATACGTTATCCATACGAAACTTATGTATGCAGACACAAGGATGCACCTTCCTGTTTCTGTAACCAAACAATTTTGTTCCAGAAACGAAAACCTTGCTATGAAGATAGCACGTGCAGCGATCTTCTGTTTTCTGCTACAGCATAAGTAATCCGCTCTTCTCAACCATTCTTATCCATAAAAAATCCTTCCTGTTTAAAAAACAAAGCAGGAAGGATTCTTACCAACAATACCAATAAAATGTCCTGCTATTCTACGGTAACACTCTTGGCAAGATTTCGTGGTTGGTCCACGTCTTTACCAAGGTAGTCCGCAGCTTCATAGCTGAACAACTGTAACGCCGGAAGCACCAAGAAAGAGGAAAGCGGGTAAACGCATTCCGGCAACACCCATTTATGTTTCACAGAAAGATCAGAGTTCGGGTTCGTCAAAGCAATCACATCACCTGCGCGTGCCTGAACTTCTTCAAGGTTTGACTTAACCTTGGCAAAGAACTGGTCATGCAACGCAATAGCAAAAGTTGGAAACTCTGGATCAATAAGGGCAATAGGGCCGTGCTTCATTTCACCGGCAGCATACCCTTCAGCATGAATATATGAAATTTCTTTAAGCTTGAGTGCACCTTCCATTGCAAGCGGGTACCCTACACCGCGACCAAGGAAGAAAAAGCTGCGTGCTGTAGAGTACTCACGCGCAAGACGCTTTGCATCTTCGCGAATACGCGGCAATTCCGCTTCCAACAATTCAGGAAGCTTGTGGAGTCCGTCAAAAATATCA
The DNA here is from genome assembly GCF_015482765.1 of Halodesulfovibrio sp. GTDB lineage: Bacteria > Desulfobacterota > Desulfovibrionia > Desulfovibrionales > Desulfovibrionaceae > Halodesulfovibrio. Next base: position 79,405 of record NZ_JADMLB010000066.1, on the reverse strand, counting down.
CGACGCAGTGTCACCTCAAGCAAATCTTTTCTATCTGCCCAAGCAAGTCCCATCAGAAGCAATACTGCCATCTGGGAACACATCGCTTTGGTTGATGCTACTGAAATTTCAGGCCCTGCCTGAGTGTAAACTGTAACGTCAGATTCACGGGCAATGGAAGAACCAACAACGTTACAAAGCCCCACAACAGGAACACCCTGTTCTTTTGCGATACGCAATGCAGCCAAGGTATCTGCGGTCTCACCGGACTGGCTGATAACAAGAACAACATCACCTTCATCAAGAATGACATCGCGGTATCTGAACTCTGATGCAATTTCCACAGTAACAGGGATACGCGCCCAGCTTTCAAATAAATGCTGTGCCCATTGTCCAGCATTAAAGCTCGTACCACATGCAACAATGTGCAAACGCTTTGGAACAGGCATTTCACTCAACTCAGGGAGAACAGCAGTCTGTTCACGCCAGTTAACCCGTCCAGCAAGACAATCTTTTACTACACGCGGCTGCTCAAAGATTTCTTTAAGCATAAAGTGCTTGTAGCCGTCTTTTTGTGCTGCTTGAACATCCCACTCAATATGATGGACTTCTTTCTCGATAGGAGTCAGCGTGCGCGCATCTTTTACAGTCCAACTGTTGGCGTCAATGCGTACCATCTCACCGTCTTCAAGGAAAACAACATTACGGGTATACGCTAAAAACGCCGGAATATCAGATGCAACAAAGTTTTCACCCTGCCCTACACCGAGAACAAACGGACACGCACATCGAGCGCCATAAATTACACCCGGATTTTCTGCTTCCATAACCAGTACAGAATACGCGCCGTCAGCCTTATTGACAGCCCAGCTCAACCCTTTTTCAAGAGAGCCGGTTTCTTTAACACCTTCAGCAATCAAGTTACAGAAGACTTCAGAATCTGTATCTGAACGGAAACCATACCCTTTAGAGGTCAACAGGTCTTTCAGCTCCTGATAGTTCTCAATAATTCCATTGTGAACTATCGCAAGAGATTCGTCCCATGATCTATGTGGATGGGCATTACGTTCAATCGGTGCACCGTGCGTTGCCCAACGGGTATGTCCCATGCAGGATGTTGCAAGAGAAATATTCATGGTTTCAAGCTTGGACTCGAGGTTTACAAGCTTCCCTTCAGCACGCACAGTCGTAAGTTGTTTATTCTGTACAAACGCAACACCGGCTGAATCATAACCACGGTATTCCAGGCTTTTCAAACCCTTAACTGCAAGGGGAACAGCAGGTCGATGACCTGTATACCCAATAATTCCACACATATAATACGTCTCCTAATCTCATAGAGATGCAAGTCTATTTTTCCGATTATGTATATGCTTTCCGAGCAATAGGCAAGAAAACCTGCCTTCTACTTAGCTACCGGATACCCATGTTTTTTCCATACTTCAATACCGCCGTCCATATGAATAACAGTATGTCCCATCTTCTTAAGAAGACGTGCAGCACGAATACTTCGATAGCCAGTCGCACAATAGATCACAATCGTATCCTCTTTAGGTAGTTGTGACAATTTCCGTTCAAAATCATCACCGTGATAATCATATAACACCGCCCCCTTAAGGTGACCGGTGGCATATTCTTCCGGAGTACGTACATCAAGCAGGATAACATTTTGCTCCGCACCATTCAGCAAAGCATGCACTTCTGCAACGGAACGCCGCTCCAGTGTCCCAGCAGATGCAACCGCTGCGAGCACCAGCCATAGCAACATAAAAAACAGTCCGCGAATCTTCCACATACCACTCTCCTTATTGCTATTTTCAGTATACATATTTTGATTTCAGAAACAATAATTGTTCCTGCCTGTAGCGGGTGGCAGAAATATAGTGTGGGAAATCCCCCCTTTTTAGCGAAACACGAGGTGATGATATGGGGCAGCGCGTACCAGATATTGACTTCCAACTCGTCCGCCGAGGCGATCTAGCCATCGAATCGATGGATCGAGCTGTTCGGGCAACAGGTGTAAAACAGTGCTATCCGTACAAAGCGCGATGGCAGTGGATGAGACGTCTTTATTTGCAGGGGCGGGCAACGCCTTCGCTTCTACGCACGTTCATTATCCGATTATCGAGACATACTCCTTACTCCCTGCGAACCTTAATGGATCTCCATATCCGATCAGGTGTTGATTTAGTATGTCCTGTTATGGATGAAAAAGGACGCTTTGACCTGTAATAAACCAACATTATAGAACTTTCAGCAGGGCTACCGTTTTTTCGGTAGCCCTGTTATTATATCTACTCAAAAAACAAGCTACTTTTCTTAACTTGTTTGCACCTACTAACTTGTGTACTTTTCTTAACTCAAGCTTTCCTATCGCTATTGAATATATTAGGAAGAAGTTACTGACCACTGCATAACTTTTACGCAGTGATACGCTATCGTTATTTAGCCCACTGTAAGAGTTACAGATAGTAAGGAGTGTTACATGATTTACACTATCTCTGCGCTGGTTAAAAACCAGCCGGGTGTTGTTGCAGACGTTACAGCAGTCTTCAGAGACCGCAGCGTCAATTTCAAGTCTATTTCCTGTGCTGAAACAGAGGAATTTAAAGTTTCAAGACTGGTAATCACTGTTGATTGCGAATCTGCTACTATCAAAACTCTTCTTGATGACATCGCAAACCTACCTGCGGTTTCTGAAGTAGATACACTTGAGCGTAATGATTTTGTAGACCGCCAGATGGCACTTATTAAAGTCGGTTTTACAAAAGATACCATGACACAGGTTATGCAAATTTTTGAAGTCTTCCGTGCAGATGTTGTCAGCATGGGACAAGAAACCATCATGGTTGAAATTACCGGCGATGAAGATAAAGTTGACGGCCTTATTAAAATGCTACGCCCGCACGGCATCCGCAATCTGTGCAGAACCGGCGTTGTTGCCCTGAAACGCGGCGACGAATAAGTAGGCCGGAGAAACACACTATGCCTATAAATTCCCTTCAGTCCCTTGCAGATTACATTATTGAAGGCCACGTAAATACAAAACTCGCTGTTGCAGCCTGTGCTGAAGGTTTTGTTTTACGCGCGTGTGTAGAAGCACACCAAAAAGGAATTGCTGAACCTATTCTTGTAGGTGACATTGAACTTGCTGAAGAACTTGCCGCAGAACGTGATCTTGATCTTTCCCCATTTGAGAAACATCACGTGCCGCAGCCGGCTGAAGCAGTTACAAAATGTATTGAACTGGTGAAAGAAGGCCATGCCAGCGCCATTATGAAAGGCAAGGTTAATACCGACGTACTGTTGCGCGGAATTCTTAATAAAGAAACCGGTATGCCGCCTAAAGGCGTTCTTTCCCATGTCGGGCTTTTCAATGCTCCGAACGATGACCGGCTGATGATTATCACAGATGCCGGAATTAACATTGCGCCGAACATGCAACGTAAGGTTGATATTGTTAAAAATGCCTTGCGCGTAGCAAAAGTGCTTAAAATTGAGCAACCGAAAGTCGCAATGCTCGCAGCAACAGAAAAAGTTATTTACCCTGCCATGCCCGCAACCCTTGATGCTCAAATGGTTGCCAAAATGGCAGAACAGGGTGAATTCGGCGACGCACATGTTGCCGGACCGTTTGCACTTGATCTTGCCGTTTCCATGCGTGCTGTAGAGTGTAAAGGCGTCGACAATCCGGTTGCCGGCAAGGCGGATATCCTTGTTGCACCGGACATTGAGAGCGGAAACATTTTATACAAATCGCTTACCGCACTTATGAATCTGGATATGGCCGGCATGGTAGCCGGCAGCGAAGTACCGATTGTACTTCCTTCCCGTGGTGATACTGACCGTACAAAATTCTATTCGATTGCACTGGCCATTGCTATGGCTATGGGTGAAAAGGAGTCGCCTTAATGGCTGAGCATATTCTGGTAATTAATCCGGGTTCTACCTCTACCAAGGTTGCTGTTTTTGACGGAGAAAAAGAACTTTTCTCACACACAGCAGAACATGAAAAACACGAAACCCTCGCTTTTAATACTGCTTTTGAGCAAATGGAACTTCGACGCAGCACCATTAAAGCAGTACTCAAAGAATACGGAATGGATACCGTCAGATTTGCCGGTATTGCTGGCCGTGGAGGACTTCTTGCCCCAATGCATGGCGGCACATGGAATGTTACACCTGCCATGCTCACAGATCTGGAGTCAGCCAGATACGGGGAACATGCATGCAACCTCGGTGCACCGTTAGCACTCGAATTTGCAAAAGAGCACGGAGTAAAGGCATATATTGTTGATACCGTTGTTACCGACGAAATGGACAGTAGAGCCAGACTCAGTGGTCTACCGGAACTACCGCGACGCAGCGTTTTTCATGCCCTCTCTCAAAGAGCGGCAGCCAGAAAGGCAGCGGAGCAACTGGGAAAAGAATATGCAGACAGCCGCTTCCTCGTCTGTCACATGGGCGGCGGGGTTTCTGTAGCGGCACACCGTAACGGTAAAATTTGTGATGTGGTCAATGCACTGGAAGGCGACGGTCCGTTCTCACCGGAACGCACTGGACGCCTGACAGCACTGGGCGTACTTGACCTTGTCAAAAATGGCACCTTTACTTACGAAGAACTACGTTCACGTATTTTGAAAACAGGCGGTCTTTGGGCTCACCTTGGCACCAATGACTTGCGCGAAGTAGAAAAACGTATGGCCGCTGGCGATACGAAAGCGCAGCAGGTTTTCGACGCTCTTGCATACTGCATTGCAAAAGAGCTCTCGGGACTTCTTCCAGCGCTCATGCACCTTGATGAAGGGGAGAGCGCACCGGTTACCGTTGACGGGTATGTACTCACCGGCGGTATGGCAAACAGCAAGAAACTTGTTGAAACTATTATTAACAATTTACCACCGCTTGCACCTGCTATTATCTTCCCTGCTGTAGAAGAAATGCATGCACTTGCAGGCGGCGTTTTACGCGTACTTCGGGGCAAAGAAGATGCCCGTGATTACACAGGAACCCCAAAGGATTTACTGTAGATCACAACGCATTGATTTTCTTTTCTATTTCCACTAATAGATAAGGATAAGGTTCCCGTATATTACAGGACCATCATTTAACACCGTGGGGCAGACATGGGTTCATCCAAAGAACTAATTCTTAATAATGCACGCCAACTCTTTGCAGAAAAAGGCTTTAAGGGCACAACTGTTGCTCTCATTGCCCAGCTTTCTCATGTGACAGATGCTGCTATTTACAGACATTACAAGTCGAAACAGCAGATATTTGACCAGATTATTGAAGAGCTCATTACAGAGTACAAAGGTATGCTCGATGAGATAAAGGCTCGCCAGAAATCCGGCTACTGCCTTTTAGAGACACTCATCCAGGACGTTGTGGTTTTTGTTAATGAAAATGAGACAGGATACAAAGTTATCCTAACGACATATGCCACAATTCCAAGCGCAAAAATTGCTATGGAAAATATGACTGACGCACTGAAACAGACTATCGTTGCCTGTCTTGAACGGGGAATTAAAGACGGTACTGTGCGCGAAGATATTGAAGTAGACAGTACTGCGGAAATTATCACCTGGCTTCTTGCTGGACTTAACCGTCGCCGCATTTTCTGGCCGGAACGTGATGAAATTACCAAACCTGCCGTTACCTTCTGCCTTAACTCTATTAAAGGCTTTTAACGGTTTCAGGTACACACTAAAAAAAGGGAGAGCAATTCAGCTCTCCCTTTTTTTATGAAATGGTTATTTTTTATTCTTATGCATCATTTTGCGACTTTGAATATATTCCTGATATTTTTTAGCCTGCTCATCAGTAAGCACTCCGTTTAATTCATCTCTGTACTTCTGATGCTGCTCTAAAATATCAATCTTAATTTCACGCTGTTCTTCTTTGTCATTTGCTTCAGAAAGTGACTTGAAGAGCGGCTTCATTTCCGCATCACGACGCACAATGATATCTTTTATTTTTGTCTGCTGATCTGGAGTCAAATCAAGCATTTTAGTCATATGTGCTACACGCTCATCCGGAGACATTTTTCCGTGAGAATACCCTTTTGCGAAAGCTGAAGAACATAACGCCATAGCAAGTATTGCCACACACACTATCAACAATCTTTTCATACCGGCCTCTCTAAATAGAAATTAAAGCAACATAGGCTGCAACTACACGAAGTACAGTATGAAAGAATGTCAGGATGTTGTCATAGTATATTAATGAAGCTAACGAGTTATGACTTCAATATGCTTTTCAATTTTAGCAGCAACAAGAGCAGGATCTAACTCATACAAACACTTGTAGTCCAAAGAACAGGAAGTACTGTTACATGGACAACATTCTATATCTGAATTGACCGTTGTATGCTCTTTGGAAGGGAAGCGCCATGCATCACTACTTGAACCAAGAATAACAAACGTCGGAGTTCCTACTGCTACAGACATATGGCGTGGCGCAGAACAGTTACCGAAATGTAAAAGGCTTCGTTCCTGACATGCAGCAACCTGTCGTAGCTGCAAACTCGGGGAAGGCACAATCACAGCTTCCGGCGTATCACAGGCGCTAAGAATTTCATCAAAAATGCCCTCTTCCCCCGGTCCGGCGAGAAGGACAAATCGTAAATCCTTATGCTTTTCAGCTAAAATACTAATGACTTTTGCGTAGTTTTCAGGAGGATACTTTCTACCGCGATCATGATGGGTTGCATCAACAGTAATAAGCTTATGCTCATCAGTCACACCCCACTCCTTAAGTTGGGCAGACATTGCATTTCGCTCCTCATCCGTAAGGTACAGCTTAGGAGTCGTAAAATTCCACTCAATGCCCAAAGGAGCCAGGATTGCGGCTTTTGACTCAGAAGCATAGCCGCTTTTTGCAGGCGTTAAGTGGGTATACCCGATGTCGTTAATCCATGAGGAATTGTAACTCAATTTTACAGGAGCATCCGTAAGATACGATATCCACCTGATACGCGGAAGGTGCTGTAACCCCACCATAAGGTCATACCCTTGGCGTGCAACCTTTCTATAAAAAGCGAACTCCTTAACAGGGTTCGACAGTTCTTTTTTATCCAGCGCCCATATTTTAGAAATATACGGATTATTCTCAAGAACAGGGACACATTTTTTTTCTGTAAAATAATGAATCTCTGCATCTGGAAACTTCTGTGCGAGTAGCTCTGCCACTGGTGTGGAAAGCATTACATCCCCGATCTGCCGAAGCTGGCAAACAAGAATTTTCCTTACTTTTTCTGGATTAAGACTAATTGTGCTGTCAGTCACAGATACTCCGAATAATATTGCAATGGTGTCTATACGACGTGAAACATAATGTTCTGCGCATAGAGCGTCAACGAGTAGCAGATTACAAGTTCGTAACGCTTCTACCTTCAATTTGTAAGCAAAACTTTGATAACTCTCTTTCCACCCCAACAGTACAGCTAAAAATTGTATAAAAACAATACAGTTTTCGGCTTTAAAAAACTTCAGGTTGAATATAAGGTTTTATAAATTTTCAAAACGATTGTTGACATGACAACGAAGATATTGGCATTACTTGACACGTCAACAACACATATTTCGATGTAGATAAAAAACCTTATTGCACGCTAAAAGGATTATATGATTAAATTTTTACTTCCAGCGCTTCTTGTGAGCACAATGCTCTGTTCTGCGTGCGCGCCATTTGCCCCTACACAAACCCTACAGCCGAATGTTTCACTCGATAAACCGTACTCTATCGATGTAGCGGGGCAGGAATCAGATAAATTATGGTGGAAAAGTTTTAACAGTCCGGAACTAAATGCTCTTATTGATAAGGCTCTTTCTGACAACTTTACCATCAACATCGCCTATGCCCGTCTCAAGCAAGCAGCAGCGAACTTAGAACGTGCTGGAGCAGAACAGTACCCTACTCTCGACCTTACCGGCGGAGCAAAAGCCGGAAGAACAGGATCGAAAACCAACACTGGCGCTAAAAGTACCTATGACGATACCCAAAGTTATGAAGTTGGTGCAGCAGCGGCATATGAGCTTGATCTATGGGGGCGCATTGAAGCCCAACGTAGTGCCAGTGAACAACAGTTTTATGCAACCTACGCAGACCTTGATGCTGCGGCAGTAACAGTAGCAGCATCGATTGCTGAAAACTGGGTAGATCTACTCAGAGTTCGTGAAGAAATCGCTATTCTTAACGAGCAAATCGATAACAACAGACGACAACTTGAGTTTCAGGAATTACGCTTCGCAAATGGTATTGCTGAATCAGTAGATGTATTGCAGCAGCGCCAGATTTTAGCATCAAGCCAATCAGAACTGCCTTTACTTATTGCAAAAGAGCAAGTGCTCCTTAACGCAATTTCAGTTCTAATAGGCAGCACCCCGCTTGAGCGCCCTACAATCGTACAAAAAGAACTTCCTGATCTTATCGCTTTGCCTGCGACAGGGCTTCCTTCCGACCTTCTGGTCAACAGACCGGACGTCCGCTCTGCCGGATTAGAGTTATTTTCCGCACAGTGGGATGTTGCTGAAGCACGTGCAAACAGACTTCCACAATTTACTCTCAATGCAGATGCTGCATTCAAAAGCAGTGTAGCAGCCGTACTCTTTAACAACTGGGTTGCGACTCTTGCCGGTAATGTTATGCAACCGTTACTGGACGGCGGGCTTCGCGCGGCTGAAGTTGACCGTACACGAGCCATTGTTGAAGAACGAGCCTCTACCTACAGTGAGACTGTTTCCAAAGCTATTCAGGAAGTAGAAGATGCTCTTGTAAATGAAGAACAGCAGCAGGAATATCTGCGCTTGATTGCTGCACAGCGTGATGCCACAGCTAAAACCCTTCAGGATGCACGTTTACGTTACCTGCAAGGGCAAAGCGGCTACCTGCCGTTATTACAGGAAGTCTTAAACGTACAAGGACTGGAACGCCAGATGCTGCAGCAAGAAGCTGAGCTCATTAAACTCCGCATCACACTCTATCGCGCTCTGGGAGGCGGCTGGACATACAATCTTGCCAACGTCCGAACAACCACACCTTCCACAAAGAATGAGGGGATATAACCGGTATGCAGAATAATCCTACATCCCGTAAAAAACTTATTAACGTCGCTGTATTTCTTGCCATGCTCCTCATCGGCTTCGGTGGGTACTCTGCTTTTATGGGTTCAAAGCCTAAAGTTGATAAAAAAGCACCGGAAGAAAAACGGACGACTGTAAAAATAATGCATGCCACTAAAGGCAGTGTTTCCATGAAAGTCAAAGGAACCGGCATTGTAGTTCCTGCACAAAAAGTAGAGTTGCAACCTGAGGTTTCCGGCACCATCTCATGGATATCACCTCAATTCGCTGCTGGCGGGATCATCAAAAAAGGTGAGCCTATTCTTCGGATCGACACCAGTGACTATGAAATCGCGCTAAGAAAAAGCATCAGCACTCTTGCCAGTGCTCAAGCTGAGCTGATGCTTGAAGAAGGACAACAGCGAGTCGCTAAAGAAAGTATCCGATTACTAAAATCGGATAAGAGTGTTCAGGATTACAGTACTGACCTTGCCCTGCGTAAGCCACAGCTAATGAAAGCAGAAGCTGCGATTGAAGAAGCCAAGGCTGATGTCGATCAAGCAAAACTTAATATCGCCCGCTGCGAACTCCATGCACCGTTTGATATAATGGTTCAGGAAACTAATGTTGATTTAGGTTCCCGAGTTACCACATCAACTCTGCTGGCTACACTCGTCGGCATAAAAGAATACTGGGTAGAAACAGCTGTTCCTTTGGACAGGCTCGAATACCTTGGGCTCTCCCGTGACTCCATTACAGCCAAAGTCGTACGACAGGGAGGTACGTCGCGCTGGAAAGGTGAAGTGCTGCGTCTTACCGGCTCTCTTACGGAATCAACCCGACTTGCCCGCGTTGTGGTTGCAGTTAAAGACCCACGCGGCCTTGCATCTAAAGACTTCTCCATGCCGCTTATGCTTGGAGACTATGTAGATGTTTCCATTGAAGGCAATTCGCTGTCCTCTGTGTACAAACTTCCACGTGAAGTTGTCCGCAATGAAAACCAAGTATGGGTTTATGAAAACGGCCAGCTTATTATCAAGCCGATTCAAATTGTATGGACTTCAAAAAGCTGGGTATACGTCTCAAGCGGCATTACGGAATCTGACGCCATTATCTCGTCGTACCTTAGTAATCCTTACTCCGGAATGCTGCTTAATGTTGAAAAACAACAGGCTCCGAAACCCATCCCAGAGTTCAACTCAAGCGAACAGGAAGATGGAATGCCGCCTTCCACTAAGCAAGTTGTTACTGCGGAGTAGTGAATGAAAAAATCTCCACTTGCTTCGCAACATAAGGCTCCCTGCGCACCGGAACCGGAAAAAAACCGTGGGGCTGTCGCTTGGATGGCGGGTAACTCCGTTGCTGCAAACCTGTTGATGATCCTTTTTCTCGTTGGCGGGCTGATTCTCGGTAACAACATCACACAGGAAGTCTTTCCAGAAATTGAACTTGATACAATTTCCGTATCTGTCGTCTATCAAGGTGCCAGTCCAGAAGAAATTGAACGCTCTATTATTCAAGCTATTGAAGAATCCATTCAGGGCATTGAAAATGTAAAAGATGTGACCTCAACCGCAAGCGAAAACAATGCAAATGTAGTTGTAGAGCTCGTTGACGGCGCAGATGTTGATCGTGTCTGGCAGGATATTAAAACCGAAGTTGAAAGAATAACAACGTTTCCGGATGAAGCCGAAGACCCGAGGGTTACGATTGATTCCCGAAAGCGTAGCGTGTTGACGCTTGTTGTCAGCGGTCCGGTCTCTGAATTAAAGCTTCGGGATTACGCCACGCAACTTGAAGATGCTCTCCTCCAAAGTGAAGGAGTAACTCAGGCTGAGGTAACAGGTATTCGAGACTTAGAAACACACGTTGAAATTTCTCGAAACACCCTGCGTAAATACAACATAACTCTCAGCGATGTAGCCAAAAAAATTGCAGCCGCGTCTGTAGAACTTGGTGGCGGCAGCCTTAAAACAGCTCAGGGTGAAATTCTCGTTCGAGTAACCGACCGAAAACTTACAGCAAAAGACTTTGAACGAATTCCCGTTCTTACAGACACTGACGGTGCATCCATTTACCTTGGTGACATTGCCAACATATGGGACGGATTTGAAGATACTGATCAGTGGAGCAGTTTCAACGGTGATCGTGCAGTCTCTGTTGATGTGTATCGTATTGGCTCTCAGACCCCTATGAGTGTTGCGACATCCGCACTTGATGTTGTGGAAGAATTCAAACAAACACTTCCACCGGATATCCAAGTAGGTTCCCACCATAACCGATACGTCATGTTTCAGGATCGAGCGGACTTACTGCTGAGCAACGCATATTTAGGACTGGCGTTAGTCTTTATCTTTCTGGCGCTGTTCCTTGAAATACGTCTCGCGTTCTGGGTAAGTCTCGGTATTCCTATTTCATTCCTCGGTGCTTTTGTTTTTCTTCCTTTCACAGACTTCAGCATCAACATGATCACAATGTTCGCCTTCATCATTACTCTCGGTATTGTTGTGGATGATGCGATTGTTGTAGGGGAAAACGTATATTACCACAGGAACTTAGGAAAAAGCCGGCTTCAAGCAGCCATTGACGGCGCAAAAGAGGTTATGGCTCCGGTAACATTCAGTGTTATTACAAACATTGTCACCTTTCTTCCGCTCTACTTTGTGCCCGGCACTATGGGAAAAATATTTAAATATATTCCCGTCGTTGTCGGTATAGTCTTTTTCATTTCACTTATTGAAAGTTTATTTATTCTGCCTGCCCACTTATCCCACGGCAGTGATAAGTCCCGTATTCCCGGATTCGGCTGGCTTATCAACTTCCAGCAACGATTCAGTACTCGGGTAGAACATTTTATTACAGACAACTACGGGAATTTTGTAAGCAAAATTATCGGGTACAGATACGCAGTACTTGGTACTGCTATGGCTATTCTCTTCATCACCGTGGGGTTTGCACTCTCTGGACGTTTAGGCATGGTTCTCTTCCCGACAATTGAGTCTGATTACGCCTACGGCGCGATCACTATGCCATACGGCACACCTGTTAAACGCATTCAGGAAGTAGAACAAAAGCTTATAAATGCAGCCTACGGAGTTGTTGAAAAAAATGGAGGAAGCGAACTGAGTACAGGGGTCTTCACCAGCGTAGACAACAACCAAATCAGTGCAAGAATCTATCTTACACCTCCAGATGTCCGCCCTGCGTCCACCTCTCAGGTAACTGAAGAATGGCGCGATGCTGTCGGAACAGTTGCCGGTGTTGAAACCGTAGATTTTCTCGCTGATAGAGGCGGCCCGGGTTCCGGTAAAGGGGTTACGATCCAGCTTACCCATCGAGATATTGATACCTTGGAACAAGCTGCTAGAGAGCTTGCCAAAGCTATGGAGCTTTTGAAAGGGGTCAGTGATGTTGACGATGGTAATGCCCAAGGCAAGCGTCAATTCGACATCAAGCTCCTTCCGGCCGGTGAAGCTGCGGGGCTTAGCTCACGTGAAATTGCCGACCAGCTGCGTAATGCATTCTACGGTGCAGAGGCGTTAAAACAGCAAGTTGGGCAGGACGAAGTAACTGTACGAGTTCGATTCCCTGAAAACGAACGTGCCTCGCTGGCTACCTTTGACGACTTAATACTTCAGCTTCCATCGGGTGGCGAAATGCTTCTGCGTGATGCTGCCGCTATCACTAGAGGGTTTGCTGACACATCTATTAAACGTGAAAACGGAAAACGTATTCGAAGCGTTACCGGTAACGTTACTCCTCGCAAGCTTTCTGAACAGGTTGTAAACACAGTACAAAAAGATATTCTCCCGAGCCTTCTCCAAAAATACCCAGGGTTATCTTATAGTCTGGAAGGCAAACAAGCGGACATGCGAGATAGTGTGCAAAGCCTTATTCAAGGCCTACTTCTGACACTTCTTGCAATATATGCACTGTTGGCTATTCCGTTCAAAAGTTATGTGCAGCCACTGATTGTGCTGTTGGCTATCCCGTTCGGAATGGTCGGGGCTGTCATCGGCCATCTCGTCATGGGCTACTCTCTCAGTCTCATGAGTATGTTTGGGTTAGTCGCGCTGGCAGGGGTTGTTGTGAACGATTCACTTGTGCTTGTGGACTTCATCAACCGTCTGAGGCGGGAAGGCTCTACAACAAATGAGGCGGTTATCGTAGGTGCGATTAAACGCTTCAGACCAATTTTGTTAACCACGATTACCACATGTGGCGGCCTTGCACCGATGATCCTTGAAACATCGCGCCAAGCACGCTTTCTTATCCCAATGGCTATTTCTCTCGGGTTCGGTATTCTGTTCGCAACCATGATTACATTGATTCTTGTACCGTGTTTTTATCTGGTATTCGAGGATATCGCAGAATTATTTGCGTCAAAAAAATCGCTCGCTTCAGAGATACACGAGCACCCTGTGTAAGCCACAACCTATCCGGTTCTCTTCACACCTCTGCAATGTTTCTTTGCAGCATGGTCAGCTGAAAACATAAAAAGGCAGTTCCTCAATACGGGGAACTGCCTTTTTTCTATTCTATCTGAAACCACAAAGGTATCGTAAGAGACTTGTTATCTCACGTCTTCATCCGATGCCAGAAAACAAACAGAAGTACTGTGTGTCTCTAAAAATTCAATGGATGCAGGAAACGCCTCTTCTGTATGCGGCTCCAGTGTCGCCGTGGGATAAAGCTCATGTTCCTGTATGTAATCAAAGAGTTGCATCAAAGGTATTGATCCTGCCCCTAATGCTAAATGCTGGTCACCTGAACCATCATTGTCATGTAGATGAAGATGCCCGAGGCGCGGAGAAAATGCCTCCAACCATGTACTCAAATCCTTACGCTGAGCACCTTTTGCAAAAGAGTGCCAATGCCCCACGTCAAAACAATGCCCCACACGATCTTCAGGAAGAGACTGGACAAGATCCACCAATGGCTTCGGAGACAATTCAAATGTGTTCTCTAAAAAAAGCTGCGCACCGGATTGATCTTGTTCTAGAAATTGCAACCACGTTTTACGTGAACGAGCAAGCCATTCATCGTAATACAAGTCGTGTTGTCCGGCTTCATAGTCGGGATGCCCTACAAAGTGTGTTGGTTCATACACTTGCGCAAAAAGTGAAGCCTTGTGCAGGGTTTCACGTGTTGCCCGTAAAATAGCATCATTCAGGCTCCCCGGAGCTAGGTCAAAAAAAGGAAGATGGATGCCGCAGGAAAGCCCTGCTTCAGCAAATCGTTCCGCTGTTTGTATGTGCCATTTTAAATCAAGATTCTGAACAGCAAAGGTATCCATGCCAAGTTCAGGGTACACACCCTGATCTATAAGCATATCAATATATCGCGGTTCCTTAGCAGCAAAACTTAGGGGAAGATTTACAAACAAGCTCATTACCGTTTGATCCTTTTTTCAACATTTGAAATCTTGAAGCAACTCCATTTTTACTAAGCTTCTTACTCATCGTCAAAAGACATTTTGAACGATGTTTTTTCATCACACTAATATCAAAAAAATCAAATCTAATTGTCTACTCACTCGTTGGACAATAATTCCTACTTTTTTTGTATATTTTTGAACAAGTATTTTTTTCGATATATTTCAGATAATTATACACAAAAAATACTCACCCACACTTCTCTTACTCTCTTGACGAAAGCTGACAAATACCCTACCCCGTCGGTATGATAATAACTCATACCGAATCGGTAGGTTTTAAAATCACCGGTTTACCGATGAGTTATCGGGCACCGTATTTTTTACGACGCCCGTGCAACCGCATACATATCCAGACTGCCACAGTGCCCTTAGGCCGCATGGCTAGTTCTGCGCGGTTCTGCTTTACTCTTGAAGTTGGGGAACTCTCAAGAGGTTGATGGCTAAGGGGTGTCTGAGGACGAGTAAATATTTCATCGAAAGGACTGCCACTATGATGAAGGGAAGATCACTGCTTCGCTTGGCGGGCATGCTGATGGTTGTAGCGCTTGTATCGGTCGTCGGTATTAATGCGCACAGCTCCAATGTTACAGCTGCTTCTGCCGAGAAACATTCCGATATCATTACCATTAATGTTATCGGCGAGCTTGGTGATATGGAGTTGCCAGCCGTTACGTATCGCCATGATTTGCATACTGATGCGCTGAAAAAAATGGATAAAGACTGTGCAACCTGTCACGAAAGTGAACAGGGCAGCATGGAACTTACTTTCAAACGAACAGGTGATATGTCAGCTAACGAGCTGAAAGATTTATATCACCAGAACTGTGTAGGCTGTCATGCCGACATGGCTAAAGCCGGTCAGGACACTGGTCCTCTGGAAAGCGAATGTCGTTCATGTCACAATCCAAAGCCGAATATGGTTTCAGACCGTAAACCAATCGACATGGATAAATCCCTGCACGCACGTCATATTTCATCTAAAAAAATCGTTGTTTCACAGCAGGACAAAAACTGTGGCGCTTGTCACATGAATGTTGATGTTGTTGCCGGCACAGCTACCTACGTACCGGGTACAGAAGACAATGATAACGGCTACGGCGAAGGATTTGTTAAATACAAATGCCCTAAAGCCGCAGCTCACTCCAGCTGTATCAGCTGTCATATGAGCGAAGCGAAAAAAGACGCTGCTTCTACAGGTCCTGTTACCTGCGCAGGCTGTCACAGCCCTGTAGCTCAGAAAGCTATGAAAACAGTGCCTGCTGAACGCCTTGACCGCGGCCAGCCGGATTCACTCCTTATCGTTCCTGATACCGCAGCAAAAAGCGACATCGCACCAGTGGCGTTTGACCACAAACTGCATGAAGCAAACGTGAAAGATTGCAGCACTTGCCACATCAACGGCATCGGTAACGAAAAAGACGGCTTCAAGCCTCTCTACAGCGATATGCACGACGCTAAGTCTTCTGCAAGCTGTGTTGGCTGTCACGCAATGCGTGTTGCTCAGGATCCTACCTGTGCAGGCTGTCACTCTATGATTCCAGTTCAGAACTTTAACGAACAGTCCTGTGCAACCTGCCACAACGCCAACGGCGTTACCGTTAAGCAGGCAGCAAAAATGAGCAAGAAAGAGCGTAACGCTGTTGCTGCTTCAGTTATTGCTGCACGCGAATCCGGCACAGTGACCTACACCGCTGAAGAAATCCCTGAATTCGTAAAAATCGACGCTCTTGCAGATAAATACGAAGCTTCCAATATGCCGCACCGCAAAATCGTTGAAACTATGCTCAACGCAACTGCGGACAGCAAACTTGCTGGCAGTTTCCACGCTGAAAAAGGCAAAGTATGTCAGGCCTGTCACCATCAGAGCCCAATGAGCATCAAACCGCCTAAATGTCAGAGCTGTCACAGCGAAGCATTCAAAAACGGTGACCGTCCGGGCCTTAAAGCTGCTTACCATCAGCAGTGCATGACCTGTCACACCGAAATGAATATTCAGAAGCCACAGAACACTGAGTGCGCAGGCTGCCACGCCGCACGCGCTAACTAGGAATCAAGGAGCAATTATGCATCGCAGAAAATTCCTAAGCCTGCTTGGCGGCGCCGGTATTGCTTCCACATTGGGAACTACTAAGGCGAAGGCTGCCAGCAACGCTTCATTTGACGGATATCCTGACGCAATGGGTGTGCTGCACGACAGCAGCCGTTGTATCGGTTGTCGCAAATGTGAAGAAGGCTGTAATACAGTTAATAACTTCCCAAAACCGGAAAAGGCATTTGATGACCTTTCCGTTTTGGACACCAAACGCAGAACCAACTCCACCACGCACACTGTAGTTAATAAGTACAATGTTGCAGGTCTGGATCACCCTATCTTCCGTAAACAGCAGTGTAACCACTGCATGGAACCGGCATGTGCTTCCGCATGTTTTGTAAAAGCGTTCACCAAAAACCCTGACGGCTCCGTTACTTACAACGGCGACGTTTGTGTTGGTTGCCGCTACTGCATGATCGCATGTCCATTCTCTGTTCCTACTTTTGAATACGAAGATCCATTAGATCCACTCATTCAGAAATGTACTATGTGTCATCCGCTCATCAAAGAAGGCAAGCTTCCTGGCTGTGTTCAGGCATGTCCAAAAGAAGCTCTTACCTTTGGCAAGCGTTCTGACCTTATTGAAATCGCTCGCGAACGTATCCGCAAGCATCCTGATCGCTACGTGAAGAAGATTTACGGCGAAACAGAAGCTGGCGGAACCAACTGGCTCTACCTTGCTCCGGTTAAACATACCGAACTCGGTCAGCCTGTTGTTGGTAAAAAGTCCGCTCCGGAGCTCACAGCCGGCGCTCTTGGTGCTGTACCTATGGTAGTAGGCATCTGGCCTGTTCTCCTTACCGGTGCATATGCAATCAGCAAGCGTAAAGAAAAAATCGCTGCTGAAGACCAGAAAGCCGCTGTTGCACAGGCTGTTACTGAAACTCAGTCCGCTGCTGATGACAAGCTTAAAGCTGCAATGGATAAAGCTGCTAAAGACAAAGCTGCTTCCATTGAACGCGAAACAAAGAAAGCTGTCGCTAAAGCAGAAAAAGAGTTTGAAGAAAAGCTTGCTGCACTCCAGAACCCTGAGAGCGAAGAAGTAGAAGAAAGCTCCAAGCCTGAGGGAGATGCATAATGAGTAATGAGCAGAAAAAATTCTGGCACGCCGGAAACATCATCACCGCCATCATTCTTGCGGGCGGTCTGGTGCTCACTTTCCTGCGTTTCTACAAAGGTATCGGCGCTGTATCCAACCTTGATGACAACAACCCTTGGGGTATCTGGATCGGTTTCGACCTTATGTGTGGTGTAGCACTGGCTGCCGGTGGGTACGTTACCTCCGCATCCTGCTACCTCTTCGGCATGAAGCACTACCATTCCGCAGTGCGTCCTGCTATCACAACAGCTTTTCTTGGCTACTTCTTCGTAGTTGTAGCTCTTCTGTACGATCTGGGTCACCCATGGAGACTCCCGTACCCGCTGGTATACTCACAGGGTACCACCTCCCTTCTTTTTGAAGTTGGTTTGTGTGTATCCCTCTATGTGTCCGTTCTTTTCGTAGAATGGTCTCCTGCAGCATTCGAATGGCTCGGCATGCGCAAAATACGTAACTTCGTAGTAAAGCTCACTCTGCCGTTAACCATTATGGGTGTTGTACTTTCCACAATGCACCAGAGCTCCCTCGGCGCTCTGTTCCTTATTGCTCCGGGCAAAGTGCACCCGCTCTGGTACTCCAGTTTCATGCCGGTGTTCTTCTTCATCTCCTCCATGGTGGCTGGTACATCCATGGTAATTTTTGAAGGCACTCTGGCGCATAAAGGTCTGCATCGTATGATGGACGAAACGCATCTTAAAGAAGCAAACGGTGTGGCATTCGGCTTTGCAAAAGCTGCCTCCTTCATTCTCATCGGTTACTTCTTCATTAAAGTGTTCGACATCACTATGGATAATGACTGGAAATATCTTGCTACCGGATACGGTGCTATCTTCCTTGTTGAAATGTTCGGTTTTGTACTGCTTCCTTCTTTCCTCTACGCAATCGGCGTACGTGAAAAGAACCTGAAGA
Source organism: Halodesulfovibrio sp. (assembly GCF_015482765.1). Classification (GTDB taxonomy): domain Bacteria; phylum Desulfobacterota; class Desulfovibrionia; order Desulfovibrionales; family Desulfovibrionaceae; genus Halodesulfovibrio. The sequence continues at coordinate 60,827 of NZ_JADMLB010000066.1, read as the reverse complement.
TTGTACGCATTGCTTCTGTACTCGGCGTACTCGGCATTGTTGTAAACCGCTTCAACGTGAGCATGGTTGCATACAACTGGCAGCTCCCTGCTGCTGAGCGTTACTTCCCGAGCCTCATGGAGATCGGCATCTCTATCTTTGTTGTAACTCTTATTATTACAACATACCGCTTCATCACTACTCGTATGCCTGTTCTTTTCGAGCATCCTGAGTACAAAGACGCACATTAGTCCGGAGGTCAATAACAATGGAAAACATTATCTTTACTCTCCACGACTTCATGCTCCACACCAAAACCATCACATACGTGCTGATGGGTGTGGCTCTGGTCAGCTTTGTCGGTTACTGGGCGTTCCTGACCGGCAGAGAAGAGAAAATGAGAAAGTACTAGTCATGCAGGGAGGGCAACCTCCCTCTAGACAAGGAGATAACAATGATAGCATTTCTTACCGGACCGATGCTGTGGGTATCACTGCTGGTATTCTTTGGCGGCCTTACAGTTCGTGCCGTATTGTACGTACGCGGTCTCAGCTGGAAGCTTGACCGTGTAGCATATAAACCGCACATGGCTCTTGGCATGCGTGGTGCAATTCACTCCATCCGTTGCTGGCTCATTCCGGGCGGCACATACGGTTGGCGTCAGCAGCCGTTCATGGCAGTAGGTTTCTTCCTCTTCCATATCGGCGCAATCCTGCTCCCACTGTTCCTGCTCGCGCATCAGGAACTTATTAAAATGGCATTCGGCTTCAGCCTGCCGACATTACCGTCCGGCGTTGCAGATGCACTTACAGTTCTCGCAATCATCGGTGGCTTTATGCTCGCTATCCGTCGTATCGCGCTTCCTGAAGTACGCATCCTTACAACTCCATACGACTGGTTCATTCTCGGCATTTCCGTGGCACCATTCGTAACAGGCTTTATCGCCCGTCTGCATCTCGGTAACTACGATTTCTGGCTTACCTGCCATATCCTTACCGGCGAAGCTGTGCTTATTCTGGCACCATTTACCAAGCTGTCCCACATCGTACTGTTCTTCATGTCCCGTGGTCAGCTCGGCATGGATTACAACATCAAGCGCGGTGGCGCAAAACGCGAAACCGCATTCCCGTGGTAACAGTAAGCCGCTAGGAGATAACAATGCCTCAAGGTACTTTTTGTAACACCACACCTATCAGTAGCGAAGAAGAGCTTAAAGCTCTGCTTGGCGACAAAGGTGGCGCTCAGTACTACGAAGAAATGAAAGAGCTTGACGTTAATTCCGACGCCATTGCTAAACTTCTTGAAGATACCTGTCAGTCCCGTATCCGTACGTGGCTTGAAATCTGCGCCCACTGTGGCATGTGTGCTGATTCCTGTTTCCTTTACCGCGTAAACGACCGCGATCCTAAACAGGTTCCTGCATACAAAATCCAGTCTACCCTTGGTGAGCTGGTTAAGAAAAAAGGTAAAGTGACCAACGAATTCATGCGTCATTGTGTGGACGTTGCCTGGTCACAGTGCACCTGTTGTAACCGTTGCGGTATGTACTGCCCGCACGGCATCGATATGGGTGTAATGTTCAGCTACCTGCGCGGTATCCTGAACTCTCAGGGTTTTGTACCTTGGGAAATGAAAATCGGTTCCGGTATGCACCGTGTGTACAACGCTCAGATGGACGTTACCACCGAAGATTGGATCGATACCTGTGAATGGATGGCTGAAGAGTACGAAGAAGAATGGCCGGGTCTGGAAATTCCTATTGATAAGGAAGACGCAGACATCATGTACACTCTGAACGCTCGTGAGCCTAAGCACTACCCTGAAGATCTGGCAGAAGCAGCTATTCTGTTCCACCTTGCAGGCGAAAACTGGACTGTGCCGAGCACAGGTTGGGAACAGACTTCCCTTTCCATGTTCGCAGGTGACTGGGCTGCATGTAAAATGCAGGTTGAATCCGTATACAACGCTATCGAAAAACTTCGTCCTAAGCGTGTTATCGGTACTGAATGTGGTCACGCACACCGTGCAACCGTTATTGAAGGCCCGTACTGGGCCGGTCGTGAAGACGGTCTGCCGCCTGCACCATACATTCACTATGTTGAATGGGTTGCTGAAGCACTGCGCACAGGCAAAATTAAAATCGACCCAGAGAAAAAGATTAAAGAACCTGTTACTCTTCAGGATTCCTGTAACTACGTACGTAACCACGGCTTAGCAAAAGCTACCCGTGAAATTATGAGTTACATTGCTGAAGACTTCCGCGAAATGGGTCCTAACCGCGAACACAACTACTGCTGTGGCGGTGGTGGCGGCTTTAACGGTATCGGTAAATACCGTAAAGAGCGTAACAAAGCGCTTCAGACCAAACGCGATCAGATTCTTGCTACCGGCTGTAAGCTCGTAATTGCTCCTTGTCATAACTGCTGGGATGCAATCCGCGATCTTGAAGAGGAATACGAAATCGGCATCCGCTGGTCATTCCTTAAGCCTCTGCTTATCAAAATGGCTATTGTTCCGGATCACCTTAAGCTTCCTGAAGAATAAGTCATTACGATTGACTATAGATTGAGAATTCCGAAATCGGAACTTCTCAGCCTGTAAAGTATGCCCTGACCGGAGCGGAAGGCCACACCGCTTTCCGCTCCGTTTTTTTCTCCTGACGCTACACTGCGTCCTGCACCATCTATCCCGAAGAGTACGGTATGAGAAAACGTATCCTTGTTATTGAGGATGATCCTAATGTCCTCGAGTACATGATCAATTTTCTACAGTCTGGTGATTACGATGCTGTAGGAGCACAGAACGGCAATACAGCCCTTAAAATTGCAGCCGGAACCCCGTTCGACCTTATCACTCTGAATATGGAAATGACGAACGACTCTGGTGCGGTGGTGTACAAACAGCTCGCATCCGGCAATTACAACAGGGAAACTCCGTTCATCTTTGTGGGTGGGCCTAAAGACATCCATCAAGCAATTCCCAACGCAGTAGCGACAGTTAACAAGCCATTTGATCCCGACAGAATGCTCACCATCATCCGACAGACTCTCGGCGAATAGCTTTCAGCTAGGTCCGAATTATGAAATTTACCACACGAAGCCGCTACGCAACCCGCATGCTCCTCGACATTGCGATGAACGAGGAAGACGGCCCTGTCTCAATAAAAGACGTTGCAATGCGGCAGGAAATCTCCATCAAATATTTAGAAAAACTTATGCGTGATTTAAAGAAGGAAGGCTACCTGACAAGCACTCTTGGTGCCAAGGGCGGCTATCACCTTGCACGCAATCCTTCCAGAATACGTCTTGGCGAACTTGTACAGGCATTGGAGAAAACAGAACCCTGCTACGGCTGCGATGAAAACCACACATGTTGCCCGCGAATTCACGTCTGCCTGACTCGCACTATGTGGGAAGAAGCTTCCAAAGCCATGTATCAAAAGCTCAACCAGTTTTCTCTTGCCGATCTTATCCGTGACACATCATTGTGCCCCAAAAACCAGCCAGACTCAGTTCCGCCTAGAATCTAATTCTGTAAAAGATATCATTATAAATGTGTCGATGTTATAATATTTCGTTCGGCACATTTTCATAAGCGCCAGAAACCGCTTACATTTATAAAAAAATATCTTGACAACTTCACCAAAACTTTCCGCCCCATCCCTTGACTTTGTGTACGTAAGGGCATAGTAAATACAAGTTCAGCGCTTGCTGTCGTGCTATTGTTGCGCGCCAAGACAGGGCAAGACGGGTTCGCCCCATGCACTGTCTGCTGAAAACATCCTGTGGTCGTGAGACCGTCGTTTACGGGGTGGCCTTTTTCTCAAGGGCCTCCTTTTTTTTATTTGAGCGACAGGAAATAAGGAAGCAAAAATGACCGGAAACGGACTGTACCAGCAGATCAAAGATATCATTACACCTCTCGTTGAAGATGCAGAGCTTACCCTCTGGGGTTTTGAGCTTGGCTCCGGTCAACGTATGGTGGTTAGAATTTATGTAGAAGGCCCTGACGGTGTTACCATCGATCAGTGTGCCAAGCTTTCCAGACACATTGGCTTGACGCTCGAAGTAGAAGACGTTCTTTCTGATGCATACACTCTGGAAGTTTCTTCACCAGGCCTTGAGCGCCCGTTTTTTAACGCAGAACAGGTAGCCAAATACGTTGGTAAACCTGTTGCAATTGTACTGCGCGACCCGCATGACGAGTTCCCGGGACGACGTAAATTCCAAGGCGAAGTCAAGTCCGTAACAGACAACACTATTGTCCTCTCTCTTCCTGATGATGAGGGCGACCTGACTATTGATTGGAATGATCTGAAAAAAGCACACTTGGTACACATTTTTCCTGATACCAGCAAAGGCAAGAAAAAGAAGTAGGCAGACTTAGCGCAAGAGCGAGTCGGAGGAATTCAAATGAGCATGGATATAAAAAAAGCCATCGACCAGATCAGTAAAGACCGTGGACTTGACCGTGGCATGCTGATCGACACTTTAGAAGAAGCAGTTCGCACATCAGTTATTCGCAAGTACGGTGAAGACCTTGATGTTGAAGTTAGCTTTAACGAAGACACCGGTGAAATTGAGGTGTTCCAGTTCAAAGTCGTTACCCGCGATGAAGACATCGAAAACGACATTACCCAAATTTCTATTGAAGATGCTCGTGAACACGACCCTTCAGTACAGCTCGACGACGAAATCGGCTTCCGTCTTAAAGTAGAAGACCTTGGTCGTATTGCTGCACAGTCTGCCAAGCAGGTTATTATCCAGCGCATGCGTGATGCTGAGCAGGAAATTATTTACGAAGAATTTAAAGACAGACAGGGCGAAATCTTAAGCGGCATCGTACAGCGCCGTGATAAAGCAGGTTGGATCATCAACCTTGGTCGCACTGAAGCTCTGCTGCCTAAAGACGAACAAATTCCACGCGAACACTACAAACGCGGTGACCGTGTTCAGGCACTTGTTATCGACGTTCGCAAAGAAGGCCGCGGCCCTCAGGTTATTGTTTCCCGCTCCCATCCGGACTACATGGCTATGCTCTTTAAGCGTGAAGTTCCGGAAGTTGACGACGGTACTGTTGTTATTATGAACATTGCTCGTGATCCGGGCAGCCGCGCGAAAGCCGCTGTTATGACTCGCGACCGTGATGTTGATCCAGTAGGTGCATGTGTTGGTATCCGTGGTTCCCGTATCCAGAACATTGTTCAGGAACTGCGCGGCGAACGCATCGACATCGTTGTCTGGAGCCCAGAAATTGCTACCTATGCACGTAACGCATTATCTCCTGCTGTTATCACCCGCATTGTTGTGGATGAAGAAGAAAACATGCTGGAAGTAATCGTACCAGATAACCAGCTGACTAACGCTATCGGTCGTAAAGGTCAGAACGTTAAGCTTGCTTCAAAGCTGCTTGGCTGGAAAATCGATATATTTACTGAAACCCGCTATAACGAAGGTCACGCTATCGGCAAAGGTCTCGATCAGCTTGCAAGTGTTGCTGAAGTTCCACTTCAGGCTTTTGTTGACGCTGGTTTCCAGACCATTGAAAAGCTCCAGAGTGCTACTGACGAAGAGCTTCTTACGGTTGAGGGACTCACTGAGTCTAAAATTACCGACCTTCGCACTGCGATCAACTTCCTCTCCTCTGCAATTGAAGGAACTCTTACAGAGGGAGCTGAAGATTCTGTTGTTGCTGATGACGCTGCCGAAGCTCCTGTAGCGGCTGAAGAAGCACCGGCAGAAGAAGTTGAAGAAGCAGGCGAAACTGAGGAAACCGTAACCGATAAAAAGGAAACGGAATAATACCGGATGCACAAAGCCATCCGGAAACACCATACACCCGTCCGCAGATGTGTGATATGCCGTACTAATTTTCCTAAAGGAGAATTGAAACGATATGTTTGCACACAGACAGAATCCGGTGAAACTGTTCCTGTCCTTGATGAAGAACAGCTAATGCCGGGTAGAGGTTACTATATCTGCAACAGCCCTGAATGCGAAAAACGCTTCGCAAAATTCAAAGGCTGGCGGAAGTAAAGGGGGTTTTTGCTACATGAGTGATAAGAAAGTTAAAGTTAAAGAATTAAAAACAGAGCTGGACGTGCCTACCAAGGACATCCTTTCAGCTCTGCGCGAACTTGGGGTCTCCGCTAAAAGCGGTGAAACCTCTATCCCGACTGAAATGATAGAGCAGGTTCGCGACCACATAAAGAACGGTCCGGCTAAGAAAGAAGTCATCAGCAAAGATGATGATTCAGGCGTTATTGTTCGCCGCCGTAAAAAAGCTGCTAAGCCAGCTGAAGCAAAGCCTGCAGAAAAAAAACAGGCAGCTGAAGCAGAAAAGGTACAGGAAAAAGCTAAAGAAGCTCCTGCTAAAAAGGAAGCGCCTAAAGCTAAGGTTGTTACTCCTAAAAAGGAAACCAAACCTGAACCAGCTGCGGAAAGTGCAAAACCTGTTAAAGATGAGGCACCAAAGGTGCGTGTAGTGAAACCTGAAGAACTTGCTAAACCGGAAGCGACCGAAAAGACCGCTGATACCCCCCAGCAGTCCGCTAAAGCTGAAGCTCCTAAAAAAGAGCAGAAGCCAGCTCCTGAAGCAAAAAAAGAAGCTGCCCCAAAAGCTAAAGCTGAAAAAACTGAAGCTGCTCCTAAAAAAGCTGCCCCTGCAAAGGCTGCTAAGGAAAAAGCTGAAGCTCCTGCAGATGCTGACGGCGCTAAGAAAAAGAAAAAGCCAGCAAAAAAACGTGAGGAAGCACCGGCTGCACCGGCTACTCCTCAGGTTCGAATTATTTCCCGTCCTGACCCAGCAGTAGCTGCGGCAGAAGCCAGAGAACGCGAACAGCGTGCAGCACGCCCACAGCAGCGTCGTGATGACCGTGGCGGTCGTCCGAACGGTGGACGTCCTAATGGTGGTCAGGGTCGCCCAGGTGGCGGTCGCCCTAATGGCGGTGGACAAGGTCGTCCAGGTGGTGGTCAGGGTCGTCCAGGCGGCGGTGCTCCACGTCCAGGCGGCGGTGCTCCGCGTCCAGCAGGTGGCGGCGGTCGTCCGGCTCCAAACTTTACCGATGCTCCATCTCCGGATAAAGCCGGTGCGCGTAACAAAAAACGCGGTAAGGGCAAACGTACTGTAGACTTCAACCAGCGTGATGGTTTCGATAAGAAAAAACGCGGTGGTAAGGATGCTTTTGCTTCTGATGAATGGCAGCGCAGCAAGCGTAAGCGCAAGAAGCAGGAACAGGCTCCGTCTACTCAGCCGCTGAAGGCTGCTAAACGTAAAATTAAAGTGGATGATCACATCCGCGTATCAGACCTTGCTCACCAGATGGGTATTAAAGGTTCCGAGATCATCAAAGTGCTCATGCAGCTTGGTGTAATGGCGACTATTAACCAGTCCCTCGATTACGATACCGCGGTTGTTGTTGCTGGTGAATTCCAGTACGAGATCGAAAAAGTCGGCTTCTCTGAAGAAGACTACCTCACCCCGCGTGAGGCAGATAAACCTGAGGATCTGGAAATCAGACCTCCGGTTGTTACCATTATGGGTCACGTTGACCACGGTAAAACTTCTTTGCTCGACGCTGTCCGCAAATCCAGCATTACTGACCGAGAAGCTGGTGGTATTACTCAGCACATTGGTGCGTACCACGTTGTCACCCCTACCGGTGATCTCTGCTTCCTCGATACTCCGGGTCACGAAGCGTTTACCGCTATGCGTGCTCGTGGTGCTGAAGTTACTGATATCGTAATTCTTGTTGTTGCTGCTGACGACGGCGTAATGGAACAGACCCGTGAGGCTGTTGCACACGCCAAAGCTGCTGAAGTACCTATCATCGTAGCAGTTAACAAAATGGATAAAGAGGGTGCCAACCCTGACCGTGTAATGCGCGAACTCTCCGAAATCGGACTCGTTGCAGAATCATGGGGTGGTGACACCATCTTCGCAAACGTATCTGCGAAAACAGGCATGGGTCTCGACGAACTCCTCGAAATTCTTGCTCTGCAGGCTGAAGTTCTTGAATTGAAAGCTAACCCGAACAAACCGGCTCGTGGTCACATTGTTGAAGCTAAACTCGACAAAGGCCGTGGTCCTGTTGCTACCGTACTCGTACAGGAAGGTACCCTGAAACAGGGCGACATCTTCGTATGTGGCACCTTCTCCGGTCGTGTACGTGCTATGTTCAACGATCAGGGCAAAAAAGTTCAGGCTGCTGGTCCTTCTACTCCGGTAGAAGTACAGGGCTTTGACGGTGTTCCTGAAGCAGGTGAAGAGTTTGTAGCTCTTGATGACGAAAAAGTAGCACGCCGCATCGCGGATCAGCGTTCTATTAAAGAACGTGAACGCGCTCTTGCCCGTGAATCTAAAGTTACACTGGAAACCTTCCTTGCAAGCCGTGCAGATGCTGAAGAAGCTCAGGTTCTTAACGTTGTGCTCAAAGCTGACGTACAGGGTTCTGTTGAAGCTATCGTTGATGCACTTAAAAAGCAGGCAACAGAGAAAGTAAAAGTGGACGTTATCCACTCCGGCGCCGGTTCCATCACCGAATCCGACATTCTCCTCGCATCTGCTTCCAACGCTGTTATCATCGGCTTTAACGTTCGCCCAACCGTGAAAGTTAAAGAAGTTGCTGAGCAGGAAGGCGTAGATATTCGTTTCTACGACATCATCTACAAACTCGTTGAAGAAGTTCGTGCAGCTATGGCTGGTATTCTTGCTCCTATCGTTAAGGAACAGTACCTCGGTCAGGCTGTTGTTCGTGACACCTTCAGCGTACCTAAAGTCGGTGTTATTGCCGGTTGTCACGTTGACGACGGTAAAATCACCCGTAACGCAGGTGTACGCCTGCTTCGCGACGGTGTAGTTATCTACACTGGTACTATCTCTTCCCTCAAACGCTTCAAAGACGACGCAAAAGAAGTAATGAAGGGCTACGAGTGTGGTATCGGACTCGAACGCTTTAACGACATCAAAGTTGGTGACGCTATTGAAGCATTCGAAGAAGTAGAAGAAGCTGCAACTCTGTAAGCAATACATGAAAAGCGGAACCGGATGTTTCGTCCGGTTCCGCTTTTTTTCTTCTGGCACTCACTACGGGGTAGATTACATTTGTAATAAATCCCTTGCTGGTTACCTTGCTCCTGACACAGGCAGAAGCAAACAAGAACAATCAACGTAATTTTGGTGCTGTTATGATCATCGGAGTTCTTAAGGTTGAATACGCATTACACGGAAACGAATCGTTAAAAGATAAGCGACGTGTAGCAAACAGCCTGAAGTCAAAAGTTCGTAACAAATTCAATGTATCCATCGCTGAAGTCGGCTCAGAGAATTCGATGTCAACATTAGCACTCAGCCTTGTAAGTGTCAGCAACAGCGAAAAGCACTTGCAGAGCAGGCTTACAAAGTGTTTGAGCATGATGGAAGCTGTATGCCACGAAGAAATGGTCTACAGCGATATGGAGTTTTTCGGGGTTGAATAGGCACGTTGGAAATTTGTTTCAACGCACGAGCACCCCAGAACATCACCGTTAGCGCCATACAGCTGACACAAAATTTTTCTTTACGCTTAAGTAAGCCATACGTTCTTACAACAATGTCCGGTTTGACGAAGCGTAACAAACCCAAAAGAAATAAAACATGCCAAATGTAGTATCTCAAATTGCAGCGGCTATAACCGCTGATAAAACGTTTCTCCTGACTGCCCACATCAGTCCTGATGGTGATGCAGTTGGGTCAATTGCTGCTATGGCATGGCTGCTTATCAAACTTGATAAAAAGCCTGTTATTTTCTTGGAATCCGGTGTGCCTTCTTACCTTGAATGGGTAGAACTTCCTTGCGAAGTGCTTACCACGGCAGACGAGTTGGCCGCATGCCAACCAAACCGGATTATCGTTATGGATTGTGGTGATTCACACCGCTCCGGCGAAATCATGACTGAATTTCTCGCTCAATCCGACGCACCTGTTATCAATATTGACCATCACCTGCACAATCCAATGTTCGGAGAACTGAACCTTGTTGATACAAACGCAAGTTCCACAGGGGAATTGGTTGCAGGAATCATTGATCAGCTGGACGTTTCCTATGACGGCTTTTTGGGCGAAAGCCTTTATCTTGCCATCAGCTCGGATACTGGCCGATTTGCTTTTAATAACACAACTGCCCGTGCGCATGAGATTGCCGCGCAGGTTATCAGCACCGGATTAAAACCAGGCGATTTCAATGAAAAGCTCGACAGCGACTGGAGTATCAATAAAATAAAACTCTGGGCTGAGCTCTTCGCAAATATTGAAATTGCACTTAACGGAAAAGTAGCATATCTCACACTTCCTAAAGCACTGTTTGAGCGCACCGGAACAGAATATTCCGACATTGAATCCATCATCAATTACCTTCGCAAAATAGAAAATGTTGATGTGGCAATGACCGTGCGTGAAACAGAAAGCGGCTCAAAAGCGAGCCTGCGTTCCCACGGTGCTGTGGATGTTCAGAAAATGGCAGCAAGCTTAGGCGGTGGCGGACACAAAAACGCAGCCGGAATCAGCCTCGAACTTCCTTTAGAAGAAGCTGTAGAAGCGCTGCTTGCCACTATTGCTCAGAATCTGGTATTAAACGAGGCATAAGTTTTCATGGCACAAGTACCTCAGCAGCATGGTATTCTGCTTCTCAATAAGCCTAAGGGACCTTCTTCCGGTGGATGCATCGGAAAAATCAAGCGTCTCGGGCAAAAAAAAATCGGTCATGCAGGCACTCTTGATCCAATGGCTCAAGGACTGCTGGTCGTTTTACTTGGACAGGGCACTAAACTGTCCAACTACCTTATGACCGGCGGCGAAAAAGTGTACTCCGGCACCATTAAACTTGGTGAAACTACGGATACATGGGACGCAGAAGGTCAGGTAACTGACACGGCAGAATGGCAGCACATTACAGAAGATGATGTACGTGCTGAAGTTGCCCATTGGCTTGATATTACAGAACAGGAAGTTCCTGCTTTCTCAGCGGCAAAACATAAAGGGAAATCCTTGTATAAGCTGGCGCGAGAAGGTAAAGAAACACCGGTTAAGATAAAAACCGTAAAAATTTCTGAAGCAGCAACTCTATCGGTTGAGTTGCCGTTTCTCCGTTTCCGGGTAAGATGCAGCACTGGTACGTACATTCGGTCCCTGGCCCACAGCTTGGGGATTCGATTGAAGTGCGGGGCAGTTCTTACTGAACTTATCCGGGAGTACAGCCATCCGTTCTCGCTGGACAACGCTTGCGAGCCCGAAGAGTTGGTTGAAAATCCAGAGTTGCTTGAATCCAAAGTTATCTCTTTGGAACAGGCATTACCGACATGGCCGAAAATTATCCTCAGCGATGAGGAAATTGCTTTGGTCAAAAACGGTAACCCGATTCCGTACGATCCTGATAAAATTGCACAGATGCCGTTTTCGATCGGTATTAACGCAATGCTTCTGGATGCAGACAGAACGCCTCTGGCTCTTGTTGAAACCAACATCGTGCAACGTCAGCCTGTGTGGTCCATCCTGCGCGGCTTGTGGCAATCCTAATTAACCCATTTATCCTTGGAGGATATCGCTGTGGTAATGACACCTGAAGCTAAACAGGCAGTTATTAATGAATTTGCTCAGAAAGAAGGAGACACCGGTTCTCCAGAAGTACAGGTAGCTCTTCTGACTGCCCGTATCAAATACCTTACCGAGCACTTCAAAGAACACAAACACGACTACCATTCCCGTACTGGTCTGTTGAAACTTGTTGGTCAGCGTCGTAAGCTCCTGAAATACCTTGCTCACAAGGACGTTCAGCGCTACCGTGACCTCATCAAGAAACTTGGCCTCCGTAAGTAGGCAACATTACAGGGGAATCCTATGGATTCCCCTGTTCTCATATATTTTTTGTATCCGTCAGGTCAGCAAAAGCTTGTAGAAACAGCTTATTGCGGAGCAGAAGTTAGCTGCTCAATACCGGCGAGATACCTACGCAGTATCGCGAAAGGGGGGTCCGGGAAGAAGGTTTTTTCCCCGATCAACACTAGTTGACCGGCTCACACAGCCTGCTAAAAGCACTCTCCCCGGAATCCCCTTCGCCAAACGATGAGGATTTTAGAATGGAAAATAAATTTGGCGCAGAGCGCCTTACAGCCACTGTCGGTGGCAAAGAAATTACGTTTGAAACCGGTCGCCTTGCTAATCAGGCTGACGGTTCTATCTGGATCCAGTGCGGTGGTACTGTAGTTCTCGTAACTGCTTGTACACAGCCTACTGAACGCGATCTCGGCTTCTTCCCGCTTACTGTTGAGTACACTGAAAAAATGTACGCAGCCGGTCGTATCCCTGGCTCCTTCTTCCGCCGTGAAATGGGTCGTCCATCCGAACGCGAAACACTTTGTGCTCGCGTAATTGACCGCCCTATCCGTCCAATGTTCCCTAAAGGGTTCCGTGACGAAGTACAGATTCTTGCTAACGTTATCTCTTCTGACCAGCTCAACGAGTCTGACGTTCTCGCACTTACCGGTGCTTCTGCAGCTCTTACTATCTCTTCCGTACCATTCGACGGCCCGATTGCAGGTGCCCGCGTTTGTCGCGTTAACGGCGAGTTCGTACTGAACCCGACTGTTAAAGAACAGGAAGGCGCAGACCTGAACCTCGTATTCGCAGCTTCCCGTGACGCTGTTGTTATGGTTGAAGGTGAAGCGAACTTTGTACCTGAAGCAGTTATCGCTGATGCGCTTAGCTGGGGTCACAAAGAAATTGAGCCTCTCTTCGACGTTCAGGACAAGCTCCGTGAACTGTGCGGCAAAGAAAAGCTTGAATTCGTAGCTCCTGTTCCAAACGAAGAGCTCAAAGCTCGCGTTGAAGAACTTGCAACTGAAGACCTCAAAGTAGCGCTTCAGGTTGCAGACAAAATGGAACGCAAAAACGCTCGTAAAGCTGTTAAAGTTAAGGTTATGGAAACTCTTTCTGCTGAACCTCAGTACGAAGAAGATCCTTCCCCGCTTGCAGAAGTCGGCGAAATTCTCGGCGCTCTTGAAAAAGACATCGTACGTACCCGTATCCACAAAGAAGGCCTGCGTATCGACGGTCGTGACGTAAAAACAGTACGTCCTATTATCGTTGAAACCGGCGTTCTTCCTCGTGCACACGGTTCTTCTATCTTTGCACGTGGCGAAACCAAGTCCATGGTTGTTACAACCCTTGGTTCCACCACTGACGAGCAGCGTATGGACTCACTCATGGGTGACGTTACCAAACGCTTTATGCTCCACTACAACTTTGCTCCGTACTGCGTTGGCGAAGTTAAAATGGTTCGTGTATCCCGCCGCGAAATCGGTCATGGTGCACTCGCAGAAAAAGCTCTTCGTCCAATCCTTCCTGCAAGTGAAGACTTCCCGTTCACTGTTCGCGTAGTTTCCGAAACTATGGAATCCAACGGTTCTTCTTCCATGGCAGCTGTAACTGGCGGTTGTATGTCCCTTATGGACGCAGGCGTACCTGTTAAAGCTCCTGTTGCCGGTATCGCAATGGGTCTTATCAAAGAAGGCGACGATTACATCGTTCTTACCGACATTCTCGGTGATGAAGACGCTCTTGGCGATATGGACTTCAAAATTGCCGGTACTGCTGAAGGCATTACTGCAGTTCAGATGGATATCAAAATTTCCGGTATCCCTGCTGACGTTATGGTTCGTGCTCTTGAACAGGCTCGTGATGCTCGCCTCCACATCCTTGATGAAATGGCAAAAGAGCTTCCTGCTTCTCGTGAAGAGCTCTCCAAATACGCTCCGCAGATTGCTACCCTCGAAGTTAACCCTGATGTTATCCGCGTTATCATCGGCCCTGGTGGCAAAAACATCAAAGCAATCACAGCTGCTACCGATGCTTCCATCGACATTGAAGACAGCGGTAAAGTAACCATCTTTGCTCCTACACTCGAATCCCTCGAGCAGGCTCGTGAAATGGTTCAGTACTACGACCAGCGTGCAGAGCTTGGTAAAGACTACATGGGTAAAGTTAAAAAGATTCTCGAAATCGGCGCGATTGTAGAGATTCTTCCTAACGTTGAAGCTCTTGTACACATCTCCCAGCTCGACATTGCTCGCGTTGAGAAAGTAGAAGATCTCGTATCCCTCGGCGAAGACATGAAAGTTAAAGTTATCGAAATTAACGATGGCCGCGTTCGTGCTTCCCGCAAAGCAGTTCTCCTCGAAGCTCAGGGCACTCCTTGGACTCCGGAATCCACTGCTCGTCCTCAGCGTCGTCCTGGTGGACGTGATGATCGTCGTGGCGGAGGTCGTGATGACCGTCGCAACAATGGTCGTCGTGATGACCGCCGTGGCGGCCGTCGCTAGTCACATGATATTTAAAAGAGCGGAAGCAATGCTTCCGCTCTTTTTTTATATATTCTTATCCAGAGCACACCTCACATTGCTCCTTTCTTCCCCTTAGCATTCGTCTGTACCACACTTCGCTGTACAGATTCACGGCATACGATCCTGTTGTAAATTCCCAGAGCCAACCAGCCGTTTTTAACACAGTAAAATGTATCCGGAAAAAGCAAATCAGATTGACATAAACCATATCTGATAGATACCATACCTCGTCCCTGATGTTCAGAGGGGAGAGCATCTATCAGAGTTCAGATTCAACACGCCGTTTCCGGGGGGGAGCGGTAAGAGAGTAAAATATGTATAGTGTGGACCACCTTCAGGCGCAGCATCTTGAGACAATGCAGCAGCTCTCAAAGGATCAGGCAAAAAGTGCTCGTAAGTTACAATTCCAATTAAACCAGATTGACGAAGCTTTTAACGAATTAAATGAGACGCTCATGACTAGTTTTACTGGTGCTTCCCCGGCACACGTCAAAGCGCCTCGCATTGGCGGATTCTTTTCCCAGATTAAAGGGTTATTCCTTTAATTTTCCGCATAGAATTACAGCAACAAAAAGAATTAGGATCATAAAATAAGATTCCCGCTCACACCGCAGTGTGTTGCCTTATTAAATTCCATTCTAGTTAGTTGCGTAAAAGAAATTTTAGATTTGTTATAAGCCCCTGCCGCCTATCAAGGCGGCTTTTTTTTGCAAAAAAGCCTTCCGGTATATGCCGGAAGGCTCTTCAATGCGCAGGTAATAAACTTGCTCAAACTATCTGTTACGGAAATCATCCCGTTCTAAGGTATACAATTCTTTTGCTTCAGGAGCAGGAGGGTTTCCACTGACAGCATCTGGAGTCAGCACAAGCACACGCGCCACTGTCCTGCGCCCTATCAATCTGTCATACATCTCCATCTTGTACCCTGACGCCAAAGGATGCCCTTTACTTTTTATAAACTCAAAGTAACGCCGATATTCTACACTGGTGTTATTAGGATCGACTTGGAATGTATTTAGCCTCCAGCTGCTTCCCCATTTAGAAACACCTGTGCCAAGCAACGGCCGCAAGTAGTAGCGAGAATTAGAAACTTGCATTACCTGAGACAAAATATACGCTTCACCTTCTCCAAAAACAGTCGTGTTGAATGTCTGGTAAGGATATGCACCGCTTTCAAAATATTTTGGAAGAACGCTTACGCCCAGCCCCCCCAGGTCTTTATACCCCTGAGGAAGTTCAAACTTAGATGTACCGAAAACGGTATATTTCCCAGTCTGGGGGTTGTATCGTGAGCCACATGCTGCGACTGCCAGTAACACTGTAAATATAATACATAACTTTGATATTCTTCGCATTGTAACCTCTTGTTCTTTCAACAGAAAACTATTTTGAAACCGCATCCGTTTTCTGTGGCATTATGATTTGTTGCGTATCCGGATTTTCCACTGTTCGATACGGAACTACCGGATACAGCTGGCTAAACCGTGGAATAAATGCACTGCCTGCTCCTGTCGAAGGAACAAATTCAAGTACTCGCACAATTACCCTTCCGGAAAAACGCTTTGCATACACAGTAACATTATAAGCTTCAGGCAAAGAACCGTCATCTTCACGCAGATAGAACATATACTGCGAATATTCCTGATTATCTGTATTCGATGGAACTGTAAATGTCGTACGCTGCCAACGGGTTCCCCACCGTTCTGTGGTTTCATTTTCCAGTGGCTCAAAATAATATTTACTTGTTTCCAATCGAGTCCACTGGGTTAAATAAAACGTCCCTTTGTATTCATATCCTGTTGTTGTAAGCTCCTGAGGCCCTTTCAGGTCGGGAATAGGCACATCAGGACTCCATTTAATAGTTGCTATACCAAGGGCTTTATATGTTGGAGGCAGCGTAATATAAATATGTCCATAGACTTCTTTGCGCTCTTCATCTGAACTTTCCCCCAAAACTGCATCCTGTCCAAAAATGGAAGGAAACATGGTGGAACACCCTGTTATAACAACGCAAGACAACAAACACAGTGCCAATAACATTATTCTGAACTTCATAATATCCGATGCCTCCTAAAAAAAAGAATGCCCTCGAAGTATACTCCGAGGGCATTTTTTTCTTATATGATTACATCAACTATGAGTTGCCGCTGCCGCCAAAACCGTTTCCGTACTCGTAGTACTGGTACAGATCGTTAAAGGAAGGCATTGCAGCTACACCACCAACTTGAGTAGGAGTGAGGCTGATTACGCGTGCTACAACAGCAGGAGTAACCTTTTGATCAAACATGGTCACTTTATACAACGGAGCAAGCTGTCCGCCTTTTTCACGGATGCATGCAAAGTATTTTGCATATTCAGCGTCAGTTGTTTCAGCAGAAAGGGTGTAATCGCCTTTTCTCCAGCCGGAACCCCACATTTCCTGTGTAGGACCAACGAGTGCTTTAAAACGATAGAACTGGTTTGTGAAAACCATTTTCTGTACGATTACGTAACTGTCACCCATTCCGTAAATTTCTGAATGCCATCTCTGATACGGGTACATACCTTCCACCGGGATATTTACGGTATTAGGTAGAACGCTCACAGTGGTGGAGCCAATCATTGAATAACCGGTTGGCACTACAGTTTTAGCCTGTCCGTACACTCTCATAGGCTCGCCAGCCTGAGTTTGAGCGCAACCTGCAAGCACCATAAGTGCTAGAATAATAAAGAAGCAACGTGTTAATTTCATAGCATTCCTCACTAGAGTTATGTGAAAATACTGTTGAACAAGAATAATGCGTATAATTCCTTGCCAAGGGACTCTGCTCTTTTCAGCATCTCAACAATAGCGAATAGCGAATCTATTGCCATAATATTTTGAAATAACGCCATTCTTTATAATAAGTTACTACACTTCTCGCTTGTTCATTTTTTCATACGCAACAAAGAACAGTTTTTATCCGTCCAATATGCGTTATTGTTTTTATATTTACTGTTGCTGTATGGGATTATACTATTATTAAATACATACTACATTGCAATTTTTACTCTTTCTCTATTATTCTTCACACTAAAATAGTTTTTACAATCACATACTCTTGCAATTTCCCTACTAATACATTGAGTTAGCGTTTTATTGATCACAATAACATCGTTAAATTCAGTATTTTTTGAGCTATTTTTTATCTTTTCTTCTTACATTTCAAACAACTAGAGAAAATACATCTTGAAAACAAAAAAAGCGCAGCAACCTTCCACAACATTTTGTGAAGAAATGCTACGCTTTCAACGTATTATCTGAACCGCGTTGGCTCAAAAAATATATACCTTAGGCCATCAGCAATATACAGCAGTGCGCATGCTACGACACACAGCCACTACCCTCGCCTGTCCAAACAATTGGAAATAGAGCTGTCCGGTCTTGTTACCGACCTCTGGTATCCTTTGTATCCTGATGACTTCTTTTTGCTTGCTATAAGTTGAGACTTTAAAGATGCATGCAGTTTTTTCAGCTCATCTGTCAGCAAAAGTTGAACACTTTGCATTTTCAAAAGCTTTTTACGCAACTCACCTTCTATATCACCTGTTCGGATTGCCCACGCCTCTGAAATAAGACGCTCACGCTCCACAGCGGCCTCATCAGCAACATCCATGTCACCATTCTTCAAGGCTTTCAGTTCTCGCTCTCCAATCCGGAGTGCTTCATCAAGCAATGTAAGGCTGTTTGCCATACCAATTATTCCTCGCAGACATTCTCCAGTTTCTCGCGCATAACAGCGACAACACCTTTCCAGCGAGAAACAGCGGTTGCAAAGTCACCGTCAAGAATTGTGGCCAGAGATGCCCAATCTTCTTTACCGGTAGATTCTCCCATACTTTCAAACTGTGCTGAAACTTCTTCTACTGTTTTTTCAAACAGCTCTTCTTTCTCATGCACATATTCGTCACGCAGTACGGCCAGCATGCCCATAAAATCGTGCAGAACATTCAAAAGCTCTGTAAACAATACAAGTGCTTCAGCTTCCTGACCATTGCGGAACATACCGGCAATGTGATGTGAGCTGTTTTCCATAAGTGCAACAACTTTATCAAGTTCTGCAACAATACCGAGTGCAAACTCGTTTACAGGAACACTTTTAATTTCAACACGCTCAATTGAGCTTGTCTCTACCTGACCTGCCTGGTTAGGGAATTCTTCCTGAAACTGAGCCTCGTCTACGAGAACATCAGTCACGACCCTGTCTTCAAGTTTGTCTTCCATAACCTTAACGAGCAACTCCTCAAGGTTAGAAAAAGCGTTCACATTGTATTCTGCTGCATTACCGTCAATAACAATCATTATTGAGCCTCCTGATGCCTTATATGGCGAAATTTTCCGTCATTGCTGACAATACAATTTCTATGCCACTGATATAAAACATACTTCTTATCCACGAACACAACCGCTAAATCTTTTACACAACACAGAACACTCCCCCTCTAACAATCTATATTTAAACGACAAATTCCATATAACTTTTTATCTCAAACATACAAAACTCCTTTTTAAAAACTTCCTTCTACAGCATCAAAAATTCACAAAATATATTCTCGTCAAGTAACTGACGTGAGCTCTGATAGTGTTTTGACATAAAAAAATGCAGAAACCGACTAGCGGTTCTGCACTCCTTAGTAATTATCTTATTAGGGAATTAATGCCAAAACGTCCTTCTCTCTCCCTACAGCAATTAAAATGTCACCAGTAGCAAGAATACGTTCAGCATCAGGAACAACATCATACTTCCCTGCCCCCCTTTCTTTAATAGCTACAACCATTACTCCGCGCTCAAAAAGTCCCAAATCACCTAAAGATCGCCCATCCCACATATCAACTTCAAGCTCCTGCAACAACACGTCTCCACCAATGGGGACAAGATCTAGCAAACCGGGATTTGCAATTCTGTGGGCAAATCTATCTGCAGCATCTAACTCCGGTCTGATAACATGTTTTACTCCAAGCCGTCGTAACACAGCTGCATGTTCAGCAGTACATGCTTTTACTGCCATATTATGAATCCCAAGCTCTTGAAGATTCAACACAATCAGAATTGCATCCTCCATGGATTTCCCAACACTTACTACAATCTTATCCAAATCTATAAGACGGAGCTGTTTTAATGCTTCAATGTCAGTTGCATCTGCTTGGTAAACATGTCGTAACAACTCTTTGTTTCTCTTAATGCTGTTTCCAGAATTATCTATGCCGACAACAACATGTCCTTTGTCAGATACCGCCTCAGCAACTGCACTGCCGAATTTTCCAAGTCCGATTACACCCACTTCCAACTTTCTCATAGCATGCCCTTTTACCCTACTGGCAGGTCTATTTCCGGCACTTCGTAACGAATGTCGGGTCGAACATTGTGTAAAGCAGTAAGCATCCAGATAGGCCCGATTCTTCCAACAATCATTATAAACATTATGATGCACTTCCCCACGCTTGTGAGTTTCGCAGTAAAGCCGATACTCATCCCCACTGTTGTGAAGGCAGAAATAACTTCAAAGAAAATCTCAACCATCTGACCACGCACTTCAAATTCCGATAAATTCTTTCCTTCAGTTAAGGTCAGTGCAACTGTTCCAATAAAAATTAACAAAACCGCTCCGGTAACCAACGTCAAAATCTTATGAATTGTGCTTTGCCCCAACGCTCTTCCATCAATAATCACTTGTTTACGTCCGAGGAATTGAGCACGCAGAAATGCAAAAAAACCTCGCATTGTTGTAACCTTCACGCCACCTGCACACGATCCCGGAGCACCACCCACAAACATAAGAAACAATAGTATCAATAAAGACATGTTTGTCATTTCTTCAACATGCACTGTATTAAAGCCAGCGGTTCTAGCAGACACAGAATGAAAAAGCGCGCTGAAAAATGCTGCAAAAGCTTCTTCGCCCGAATCCATACTTCGTACATTTACGATAAACAGGGCAGCAGTACCGCCTGCAACCAACCAGAGAGATGTCACCAAGATAATTCGTACTGAATAATTTCGCCGCTTGTTACTATAGCCCCTCACTCTTAGATACGCTGAATCGAGTACGGAGAACCCCAGAGAACCTGCCACGACAAGCAACATCACAACAGACATTACGCCAACATTGCTTTTAAACTGCAGCAAGTTATCTGGGAAAAGAGAAATTCCGGCATTACAAAAAGCTGACACAGAATGAAACAACGCTTCGAAAGGTGAAAATGTTCCGCTCCCGATAAGATACAGCATTACCGCACCGATCAGCTCAATACAGGCAACAATAACGACAAGCCGTTTTAAAAACAGTCCCAAATGGAAGGTATTATCGTGCAACAAAGCAGTCCCGACAGCGAGCCGATCTGTCAGAGACACACGCTGACGCCACAGATAAAAGGCAAGAGTTGAGTAGGTCATAACCCCCAGACCGCCCAATTGGATCAGACAAAGAATGACCCAGTGCCCCTCTCTGGTGAATCCCGTGTCCCATGAGACAACTCCCAGACCGGTAACGCACAATGCCGATGTCGACATAAACAATGCGTCTATGCTTGAAAGCTCTCCGGTTGCTGACGTGTGGTGCAACAACAGAGCCCCCGTGAGAATTGTGCCTAAAAATGCCACAATGGGTAGAGCGAACGGAAGATAGCTTTTTTTGACCATACGTAAAAAATACCCTGCACGGTATCTTATAACAAGTATCTATGTAGAGTCGTTACTACTTTTCTAGTGAGATTTACTTGCATTCACTAGACAAGATGCTTAAAGCCATTTGAAAGCAATTTTCATCGCATTCTTTAAGCAGTGTACGGCTCCGGTATTGAACGAACAAATTAGGGGAGCATTTCCCCTGCTGAAAATCAGTACCGCCTCCGAACACAGCTTACTGTGTGCATTACCTGCCCAACGTAAACAAAGGTTCAAAAAAATGGCGTTATTCACAAAAGAAGAAGCGCTGGAGTACCACAAAGCTCCTCGCTGCGGTAAAGTTGAAGTTGTTCCCGTTAAACCATGCGGTTCCCAGAAAGACCTCTCCATGGCGTACTCACCGGGTGTTGCAGAAGCATGTAAAGAAATTCATGCAACACCGGAAACAGCAGCCCTGTACACAAACCGCTCGAACCTTGTAGGCGTAATCACAGACGGCACCGCCGTGCTCGGACTCGGTAATATCGGTCCGTTAGCAGCAAAGCCTGTAATGGAAGGGAAAGGCGTACTCTTCAAAACATTTGCCGACATTGATGTATTTGACATCAACCTCGACATCAAAGATGCAGACCAGTTCATTGCTGCTGTAAAAGCAATGGAACCGACCTTTGGCGGCATCAACCTCGAAGATATCAAAGCTCCTGAGTGTTTTTACATTGAAGAAACGCTTAAACGTGAGATGGACATTCCTGTTTTCCATGATGACCAGCATGGTACTGCCGTTATTTCCGGCGCAGCCATCATCAACGCATGCGAAATTACCAACCGCGACATTGAAAAACTCAAAGTCGTTGTTGTAGGCGCAGGCGCAGCAGGTATTGCGTGTTCCAAGTTTTATGTAGAGCTTGGTGTAAAACGCGAAAACATCTTCATGTTTGACTCCCGTGGGCTCATCCACACCGGCCGTGAAGGTCTCAACAAATACAAAGCTGAATTTGCGCAGGAAAAAGATCACGGCACACTTGCTGAAGTTCTCAAAGGCGCAGACTGCTTCCTCGGTCTTTCTGCAAAAGATTTGCTCTCAAAAGAGATGGTTGCTTCCATGGCTGAAAATCCAATCATCTTCGCAATGGCAAACCCTGATCCGGAAATTCCATACCCTGACGCGAAAGAGGCTTCTCCGAACTGCATCATGGGTACAGGTCGTTCTGACTTCCCGAACCAGATCAACAATGTATCCGGCTTCCCGTACATTTTCCGAGGAGCACTGGATACCTGCGCAACAGAAATTAACGAGGCAATGAAAATTGCAGCAGCACACGCCTTGGCCAAGCTTGCCAAGGAACCAGTGCCGCAAGATATTTGTGACGCGTACGGCGTAGAGTCTTTAGAGTACGGCACAGACTACGTAATTCCAAAACCACTCGACCCACGCATTCTTGAATGGGTAGTACCGGAAGTTGCTAAAGCTGCAATGGATACCGGCGTTGCCCGCATCGCCATTGAAGACCTTGATGCTTACAAAAATGCACTTACAGAACGCTTAGAAGCTTCTCATGCACGTATTGAGAACTTTGTGGCAAGCTATAATTCCAAGTAAGATTGCGTTAGCATCTGGACTATAGGTCATTCCGGTCTTATACTGCCGGATGGATAACAAAAGCGGCGCGTCGTGCCCTGCATAACGCGCCGCTATCGTACATATAACTTCATCAACTACCGGTCGTTCCGGACAATCTGCTGTGGAGACAAACATGGATCTTCGATTCCAACAGGCACCAGCTTCTGACTGGCAGGCAAACACTGTTCTTCTTTTCAACTTTAAAGATGAAGAAGTGACTGAAAGTATTCCTAATCTAAGCGAAACAATCCCTTGGATTACCATTACACCTGCTATTCAGGATGCAAAAGGCGAAAAGAATCAGGTTACCGTTGCATACGGTCACCCATCAATTCCTTTGCCGCGCGCTATCATTGTAGGTCTCGGTGATCGCAAAAAATTCACACTCGAAGTGCTCCGCGAAGCTGTTAAAACAGCAGCCCTCAAATGCAGAGAACTCAAAGTTGATACCTGTGCAATTCCGGTTGAAACACTCGACACCATCGATGAAGAGAATACTGTTCTCGTAGAAGAAGCTGTTTCTTCTGTACTGATTGCTCTCCACACATACGACGAATTTAAAACAACACAGAAAGAGCCTGCATACACTCCTCGCTGGATGGCATTGCTTTCTACCGAAGAATACTTCCCTGACGACATTCACGCTGCCGCACGTCGTGGTGAAGCAGCAGCTTGCGGTGTGAACTACACCCGCGACCTCGTCAATGCTCCTGCAAACGCTATTACTCCTGCCGCACTCGCTGAAAAAGCTGAAGAACTGGGTAAAAAATACCACTTCAAACGCACCATCCTTGGTCGTGAAGAAATTGTTGAAGCCGGCATGGGTGCATTCCTTTCTGTAGCAGCAGGCTCTGATGCTGAACCAAAATTTATTGTGCTTGAACACGCGCCTAAGGGCACCGAAAACGACGATCCTATCGTTTTTGTCGGTAAAGGTGTTACCTTTGATACTGGCGGAATTTCCTTAAAACCGTCCCTCGGCATGCATGAAATGAAATGCGACATGGGCGGCGCCGGTGCAATCTTCGGTCTGTTTGAAGCACTCGGTAATTCAGATATCGAACGTCGCGTTATCGGTATCACCCCTTGCACTGACAACATGCCAAGCTCTACTGCAACCCATCCTGGTGATGTTGTGAAATCTCTCGACGGCAAAACCATCGAAGTTATCAACACAGATGCAGAAGGACGCCTTATTCTTGTTGACGCACTTACTTACGCACAGCGTGAATACAAACCGGCTGCACTTGTTAATCTTGCTACCCTTACCGGTGCTTGCGTTGTTGCGCTCGGTGCTCATGCAGCAGCAGTGTTCTCAACAGATGACGATCTTTCCAAAGCCATCACAGAAACAGGTACACGTGTAGGTGACAGATACTGGCCAATGCCATTGTGGGATTCCTACTTCGAAACCCTCAAATCCGACGTTGCTGACATGAAAAACGTCGGCTCCCGCGAAGGCGGCGCGATTCACGCTGCTCTGTTCCTTAAACAGTTTGTTAAAGAAGACGTTCGCTGGGCACATCTCGACATCGCAGGCCCTGCGTACAACACTAAAGGCGGCGCAACCGGCTTTGGCGTTCGTACCCTGCTCGAACTTGTTCGCAAGGGCGTTTAACCTTTACAGTCACAACGAATCTTCAGGATTCGTACACATTGCCTATACAACGGCTGTCCTTTTCAGGGGCAGCCGTTTTTTTTGTCATTTCATTTCTGCTCAACTATACTGCCTTACTGCAGACTGGTATGGTAGCGTAAAGAAAGCCACCACAAACCAAAGGATGCAGAACATGAAAGTTGAAATTGACCACCTGACACTTAACGTCGAAAGTCCGGATACATGCGTAAAGTTTTACAGCGAAGTACTTGGACTCACACCGGAAAATTATGATGCATGGAAAGAAGGCAACGCAAAATTCCCTTCAGTACGTGTCAATTCACATAATATTATTCATTTTTTCCCGCCTAACATGTGGGAAGAACTAGGTGATCTTATTTGTGCACCGGGTAAAGCCAATCACGTCTGCCTTGCCTATGGTGAAAAAGAATGGAACCCTCTGCTCAAACGTCTGGCAGACCATGATGTGCAAATTAAAGGGCCTTTCATTTTAAGTGGTGCACGTGGAACCGGCACATCAATTTTTGTTGTTGACCCCGAAGGATTTACTATCGAATTAAAAACATACGACAAAGAATAGGAAAAACCGTTTTCCTGATTTCCTTGCCCATTTTTTATATTGACATGACTGCCGGATGCCCTCTAAAAATTCGCACGCGTTTATTGTAAAATGCGCGTTTTCGTGTGCCTGCCATCCGGTTATAAGGCATGCACTTGTAGCGGATACGGCGACACCCTTATTTTCCGATGTCGCCGGTGGGTCACACCATTAATGGAGTATGTATGAGGTACGACAGTTGGCAAACAAGAACGCCCTCCAGCAGTGGAGTATTGATGACTCTGCTGAACTGTATGGCATCCGCAATTGGGGTGCCGGTTACTTTGACATTACTGAAAATGGCGACGTTGCCATCCACCCCTTCGGACGTGGCAGCAACGTAGCTGTCAGTATTCCCGAGGTTATCAGAGAACTGAAAGAACGCGGCCTTGAGCTGCCTGTTCTCTTGCGTATTGAGAACATTCTTGATTCACAGATATCCTCACTGCACAATTCTTTCAGAGACGCCATCAGCACTCTTGGCTACAAGGCTGAATATCGTGGCGTTTTCCCCATTAAAGTTAATCAGCAACAGCAGGTTCTTGAAGAGATAGCCAATTTCGGCTCATCTTTTCATCACGGATTTGAGGTTGGCAGCAAGGCCGAACTTATTGCTGCAATCTCTCAAATGCGCGACCATAAAGCATGCCTTGTCTGTAACGGATACAAGGACGAAGAGTTCATCGACCTTGGTCTTCATGCTATGCGCATGGGCTTCAATTGTATCTTTGTTATGGAAATGGGCTGGGAGCTGGCAACGCTTCTAGAACGTGCGGAACTGCTCGGTGTAGAGCCACAGATAGGCGTACGCGTGAAGCTCTCTGCCAAAGGTGGCGGTCACTGGACTGCGTCCGGCGGTGAACGTTCTTCGTTCGGGCTTTCCATGTCGCAGATTACTGATATTGTTGACACCCTGAAAGCACAGAATAAACTGCACTGCTTAAAGCTGCTGCACTACCATCTCGGCTCTCAGATTCCGAACATCCGCAGCATCCGTTCAGCAGTTCAGGAAGCATCCCGAGTGTATGCTGAACTGGTGCAGGAAGGCGCACCAATGGGGTACATTGACCTCGGCGGCGGTCTGGCTGTGGATTACGACGGTTCACACACAAACTATGTCTCCAGCCGAAACTACAGCGTCAACGAATATGCCATGGACGTTGTGGAAGCGGTTATGACTACCCTTGATAAGCAGGATATCCCGCACCCGCACATCATCACCGAATCCGGTCGTGCTGTGGTTGCATATTACTCTGTACTGCTTTTCAACATCCTCGACGTAAGTAAAATTGAAGACGGAAAAGTTCCGGCAGAATTGCCGGAAGGTACTCCCGAAGCAGTTGTCAATATGTACGAGGCATACAAGTCTCTCAACCTTCGCAACCTTCAGGAAGCATACAACGATGCCTTATTCTATCGTGATGAAATTCGTCGTATGTTCCTTGACGGAAGAGTTACGCTCCGCCAGCGAACACTGGCAGACAACATCTTCTGGGCAATTACCAAAGCGGTTGCCAAGCTGAAAGACAAGTTAAAAATAGTCCCTAAAGAGCTTGAAGAAATTGATACAGCTCTTGCAGATATATATTACGCGAACTTCAGCGTATTCCAGTCCCTTCCGGACGCATGGGCAATTGACCAGCTCTTCCCTGTGATGCCGTTGCATCGTTTGAAAGAAGAGCCGTCCCGCCACGCCATCATCTCAGATATCACCTGTGACTCTGACGGCAAACTGGACACGTTTATTGACCCTAAAGGCGAAAAGCCGCTGCTTGACCTGCACCCTATGCAAAACGGCGACGAGTACTACCTCGGCGCATTTCTAGTGGGC
Source organism: Halodesulfovibrio sp. (assembly GCF_015482765.1). Taxonomy (GTDB): domain Bacteria; phylum Desulfobacterota; class Desulfovibrionia; order Desulfovibrionales; family Desulfovibrionaceae; genus Halodesulfovibrio. The sequence goes on along the minus strand of NZ_JADMLB010000066.1, from coordinate 34,164 downwards.
GCATATCAGGAAACCCTCGGCGATCTGCACAACCTCTTCGGTGACACCAACGTTGTCAGTGTCCGCATGTACGAAGATGGAAGCTATGAATTTGTGCGTGAGATTGAGGGGGATACAGTAGGCGAACTGCTCGAATACGTTGAGTACGACCAGCGCAGGATTATGGAAGATCTGCGCTCTATGGCAGAACAATCCGTGCGTGAAGGTCGAATCACCGCTGCAGAGCGATATGACCTTCTTCAGGCTTTCTATGCCGGTCTGCGCGGCTACACTTATTTTGAAAGATAATTTTTCTGCGACAGAATCCTGCTCAGTATAGCTGTGAAGTGCACAACAGTGAGGATGGTCTGCTTATTTCCATCCCCATATGCCAACAGGCTATAACAAGCTTTCCACAGCAACAGATCAGATTCCGTTTCGCACCATGCAAGGAGTACAACTATGTCTAAAGTGTTGATTATCGGCGCTGGCGGCGTCGGCGGCGTGTGCGTACACAAGTGTGCACAGGTTCCTGAAGTTTTTTCCGAAATCGTTCTTGCATCCAGAACCATTGAAAAATGCGATGCAATTGCCACCTCCGTTAAAGAACGCACCGGTCGCGATATCGTTACCGACACAGTAGACGCGGACAACGTGCCTGAGCTTGTTGAACTTATTAACAAACATAAGCCGGTTCTCGTTATCAACCTCGCACTGCCGTATCAGGATCTCACCATCATGGACGCTTGTCTGGAAACCGGTGTGCATTACCTCGATACAGCGAACTATGAGCCTATCGATGAAGCCAAGTTCGAATACAAATGGCAGTGGGAATATCAGGAACGTTTCAAAGAGAAAGGTCTTATGGCTCTTCTCGGCTCCGGTTTTGATCCGGGCGTAACAAACGTTTTCTGCGCTCATGCAATGAAGCATCAGTTTGATGAAATCCACCAGCTGGACATCATCGACTGCAACGCAGGCGATCACGGTCATCCTTTTGCAACCAACTTCAACCCGGAAATTAATATCCGCGAAGTTACAGCAAACGGTCGCTACTGGGAACACGGCGAATGGATTGAAACTGATCCTCTCAGCTTCTCCATGAATTACGATTTCCCTGAAGGCATCGGTCCTAAAAAGTGTTTCCTCATGTACCATGAAGAACTCGAATCTCTTGTAAAGCACTTAAAAGGTCTTAAGCGCGCCCGTTTCTGGATGACATTCTCCGATCAGTACCTGAACCACCTCAAGGTGCTTGAGAATGTTGGTATGACCCGTATCGACACCGTTAAATACAACGGTCAGGACATTGTACCACTCAAGTTCCTCAAGGAAGTTCTCCCTGAACCTGCCGGACTCGGCGAGCGCACAAAAGGCCGTACCTGCATTGGTTGCCGCATTAAAGGCATCAAAGACGGTGAGCCTAAGGATTACTACATCTACAACATTTGCGACCATGAAGAAGCATTCAAAGAAGTTGCTTCTCAGGCTGTGTCCTACACCACCGGTGTTCCGGCTATGATTGGCGCAATGCTTATGCTTACCGGAAAATGGACAGGCGAAGGCGTGTTCAACATGGAAGAACTTGATCCTGATCCATTTATGGAAAAACTCAACATTCACGGTCTCCCATGGACAGAAATTACCTTCAAAAACTAGAACTGGAACGCCTGCCCTCTCCATGTTTTGTTGTGGACGAGGCAAAGCTTGCGGATAACGCGGCAATACTGGATTCCGTTCAAAAACGTACAGGAGCCAAAATCCTCCTCGCGTTGAAAGGATTTGCGACGTACAGCACATTCCCTGTACTGAACAGCATCCTGCACGGAACCTGCGCCAGTTCTCCGCACGAGGCGAGACTGGGACGTGAAGAATTCGGCGGCGAAGTGCACAGCTTCGCCGCTGCTTACTCCGATGACGATATGAAAGAGATCATCAAATACTCTGACCATATCGTGTTCAATTCTTTTACGCAGCTGCGTAAATACCGTCCTCTCATTCAGGCGGCAGACCGAGTTATTAAGATCGGGGTACGTGTGAATCCTCAGCATTCTGAGGGCACAACACCTATTTATGATCCATGTTCCCCGGGGTCACGCCTCGGTGTCCGGCTTGAAAACTTTGACGAAAATGATCTGGAAGGTGTTTCCGGTCTTCATTTCCATACCCTGTGTGAACAAGATGCTGATGCTCTTGATCGCACATTAGAAGCTGTTGAAAAGCAATTCGGACATCTTCTGCATGACATGGAATGGCTTAACTTTGGCGGCGGGCACCACATTACACGCGAGGGATATGACATTGAACGCCTTTGCGCCTGCATCGAACGCGCACAGAGCCGTTATGGTCTTCAAGTGTATCTCGAACCGGGTGAAGCTGTTGCGTTAGACGCAGGAATTCTTGTCGCAACGGTACTTGATGTCATCAAAGCAGACATGGACATAGCCATTCTTGACGCTTCCGCAGCATGTCATATGCCGGATGTGCTTGAGATGCCGTACCGACCGTTTGTTATCGACTCTGAAGAAAAAGGGAAAAAGGCATACTCCTACCGCTTTGCCGGCAAATCCTGTCTGGCAGGTGATGTCATAGGAGAATATTCCTTTGATGCTCCTCTTACCGAAGGAGATCGTGTCGCTTTTACAGATATGGCCATCTACTCCATGGTAAAAACGAACACATTTAACGGGCTTCAGCTCCCTGCGATTGCCCGTTACAACCCGAATTCAGGGGAACTCCAGCTTGTCCGCGAATTCGGTTACGAAGACTTTAAATGCCGTCTCTCGTAAGATAATAAATTCTAAAGCGTTTCAGCTCTTCTATAGTAACGCTGAAACGCTTTTTCTTTCAGCAACGCTGCCTTCTCCCCCTCTCTCCCTGATTACATTTTTCATCGACAATGGCAGAGTTGCCAACGCTTTCATCACAAAGTATACTTTTATAATGAATAGATTTTTAGCATCTGAACTTAAAGAAACAACAGCGGATCAATGTCATTTTCAAATTGTTCCGGTTCCATTTGAGGCAACAGTTTCATACGGCGGCGGTACTGCCGACGGCCCAAGTGCAATCCTTGAAGCATCCGATCAACTTGAACTCTGGGACGGGGAGTCTATTCCCGCAGACCACGGAATCTACACACATGAACCAGTAGATTGCACTGGCCCTACAGAGCAGGTTTTAGCCCGTATTGAAGCAGCTGTTACCCATGCAGCCGAGTATGGACTGCCTGTGATGCTCGGCGGAGAACACTCAGTGACTCTTGGAGCACTGAGAGCGCTCAAAAAGAAACATGGCAAATTCGGAATTGTCCAGTTTGATGCCCATGCAGATTTACGCAAGGCATACGAGGGAGATCCATATAGCCATGCATCAGTTATGCATCGTGCCCTTGAATTGGAAATTCCTGTTTTCCAGCTCGGTGTCCGCGCATTCTGTACTGAAGAAGTTGAAGTTCGGAAAAAACATAACATTCCGCACATAGATGCCAAAGAACTGGCTCTGAACCCTTTACCGGAAACATTGTTACCAGAGGACTTTCCTGAAACAATCTATATCACTTTTGATGTAGATGGACTTGATCCTTCTGTTATCCGTGCAACCGGAACTCCCGTACCGGGAGGCATCCAGTGGTGGCAGGCTCTTACGCTACTTGAAAAAGCTGTTAAAGGAAGGTCTGTTATCGGATGTGACGTTGTTGAACTTGCTCCGCAGGTTGGCGACCACGCATCAGATTTTGCTGCTGCACAACTCGTGTATTCTATGATGGGAATCATTCAACGCTCCACAAGGTAAGACTACAAAACACATTAACGATCTGATTTGGAGGTGCATGTATGAAGTTCGCTATTATTTCCGACATCCACAGCAATGCATATGCTCTGGAAGCTGTGCTTGAAGACATCCTCACCCGCGGTGCTGATCATATCGTTAACCTTGGAGATACACTGTACGGCCCGCTTGCACCCAAAGCGACATACAAGCTGATCTCAGCGTATAATATTACTTCAATTTGCGGCAATCAGGATCGTTTACTTTATGAGGCAACTCCCGAAGATATCGTTACAAATCCGACGCTGCAATTTGTCCTGAATGACCTTGGTGATGCTCCGCTTGCTTGGCTTGATGACCTTCCTTTTGATTGTCAGATCACCAGAGAAATCTATGCATGTCATGGTTCTCCCACAAATGACCTGACCTATCTGCTGGAAGATGTCTCAAGCGGAAGCCCTCTGGTTCGACCAGATGATGAAATTATCCGCATGCTCGATGGAGAAGATTCAGAAGTTATTCTTTGCGGACACACACACCTTCCGCGAGTGGTCGAGCTGTCTTCCGGACAGATTGTCATTAACGCAGGCAGCGTCGGGCTTCCTGCCTATACGGACGACCTTCCGGTTGTACACTCCATGCAGACGTATTCATCCCATGCGTCATACACTATGCTGGAACAAAACTCTGACGGGTGGAACGTTCAGCAAATGAACATTCCCTATGCCGTTGAAGATGCCGTTGCTGCCGCAACACGACAGGAACGTTTCGACTGGGCACGCTACCTCGCGACAGGCAGAGGTGACGACCGCTAGCTACCAATAAAAAAAGCGAAGCTGTACTGCTGAATACGTCAACAGCCATAGCTTCGCTTTTTATGTCTTACATAAAATATCCTCCTTCCGAAGACTCGAAAGGAGGATATTTTGCTTCTATAAACGTTCTACAACAAGGTTACCCATTGTGTTACAGCCTACAAGGGTTTCACCGTTGGACATGATGTCACCGGTTCTGTACCCCTCGCGCAGAACTTTCTGTACTGCTGCTTCAATGGCGTTGGCTTCCTTAATAAGGTTGAAGGAATGACGCAACATCATTGCCATAGAAAGGATTGATGCAAGCGGGTTTGCTTTGTTCTGTCCTGCAATGTCCGGAGCGGAACCGTGAATAGGCTCAAAAAGACCAGTGCCGGACTTGTTCAATGACGCAGACGGAAGCATACCGATTGATCCGGTGATAACTGCTGCTTCATCAGAAAGAATATCGCCGAAGAGGTTGCCTGTTACGATAACATCAAACTGGTTCGGGTCACGAACGAGCTGCATTGCTGCGTTATCAACATACATGTGGGAGAGTTCAACTTCTGGATACTCTTTTGCCACTTCTTCAACTACAGATCTCCACAAACGGGAAACTTCAAGCACGTTTGCTTTGTCTACAGAGCATACACGCTTATCGCGCTTCATTGCTGCTTCAAAAGCGATACGGGCAATACGGCGAACTTCGTCTTCATTGTAGACCATTGTGTTGTAACCGTAGCGAACACCGTCACGCTCTTCCTGCCCCTGCGGCTGACCAAAGTAAATGCCACCTGTAAGCTCACGCACAACCATAACGTCAATGCCGTCTTCAACGATGTCAGGGCGAAGGAAACACGCGCTGGAAAGCTCAGGGAATAATTTTGCAGGACGCAGGTTCGCAAAGAGACCAAGCTCCTTACGGATACCGAGCAAGCCGGCTTCAGGGCGGGTAGCACCATCAAGGTTATCCCACTTTGGGCCGCCTACAGCGCCAAGAAAAACAGCGTCTGCGTTCTTACACGCTTCTAAGGTCTCTTTAGGCAACGGCTTGCCTGTTGCGTCGATTGCGCAACCGCCGATAAGTTCTTCGGTAAATGTAACGTTATGACCGAACTTATCTGCGACTTTCTTCATGACTTCTACTGCCTGAGTGGTGATCTCAGGCCCGATGCCGTCACCCGGCAATAAAACTATATTCATATCCATTGTCTTTCCCTCGATGAAAATTATGTATGCATACCTGATCTGGCAAATTCACAGATACGGTCTGACAAAGCGATGCTTAGTCTAAACACAGTTCTGATCGTACCATGTTATGCGTTATATGTACGAGCGTTTTGCCCCACGACCTTGCAGTGTTGGGGGGCAAATACCTGTTACTGGTTTCCCAACTTTTCACTAACGTATGGAATGAGTCCGCCATTATCGACGAAATCACGCATAAACTGTGGAAGCGGTGGAAACTCGATGGTTTTTCCAGTTGTCACGTTAACAACAGTGCCTGCTTCGATGTCTACAGCCACTTCGTGACCGTCTTCGAAATGAACAATTTCTTCACCGATCTCGATAAGTAACAATCCCATATTAAAACTGTTACGGTAAAAAATACGAGCAAAGGAATGCGCAACAACAACCTTCATACCAGCACCGAGGATTGAGATTGGAGCGTGCTCACGTGAAGAACCACAGCCGAAGTTCTCACCAGCAACCATAATGTCGCCTTCTGTTACACGTTCTACCCAACCGGCTTCGAGCCCTTCCATGCAGTTTGCACCAAGCTCTTTTTCATCAGTCGTTACCAAAAAACGTGCCGGAATGATGGCATCTGTATCTATGTGATCGCCCACTTTGTGAGCTTTACCCTGTAAGGTCATGGTCATTTCTCCCAAAAAGTATCAAATCGTTTGTGACTGGCATTAGAGTATGTTGCCAATGCAGCCACGACTCACCGACTCAGACAACGAAAGCCTAAGCATCCGTCCGCTGAGGGCTTCCGCTACACTTTACGTGGATCAGCAATTTCACCTGCAAGAGCGCTAGCCGCAGCAACGGCAGGGCTTGAGAGGTATACTTCTGATTCAAGGCTGCCCATGCGTCCTTTAAAGTTACGGTTAGTAGTAGCTACTGCCACTTCACCGTCTGCGAGGATGCCCATGTGACCACCAAGACAAGGACCACAGGTTGCAGGGCCAACAATGCAGCCGGAATCCATAAAGGTTTCAATTAACCCTTCGCGTAATGCCTGCTTCCAGATATTCGGAGTTGCAGGAAGCACGATAGCACGAGTGTGAGACGCAACTTTACGTCCTTTCAACACAGCTGCTGCTTCGCGTAAGTCGCTGATGCGACCGTTTGTGCAGGAGCCGATAACGACCTGATCGACCTTTTTAGGTTCGACATTCTCCACTGGGTGCACGTTATCCGGCAAATGCGGGCACGCAACCATAGGAGACATATTTGATACATCAAATGTGAGAACACGTTCGTATTCTGCACCTTCATCCGGAGTAAGAGCTTCATCGTTACGACCGCGTGCCGCGGTGTATTCGAGGGTCTTAGCATCTACTGGGAAGAGACCGCACTTACCGCCAGCTTCAATAGCCATGTTTGCGATAGTCATTCGACCTTCCACATCGAGGGAATCAATTGTGGAGCCGCCGAATTCAAGCGCTTTGTACAATGCACCGGATACACCGATTTCGCCGATGAGACGAAGGATCAAATCCTTTGCACCTACAAACTCAGGGAGTTCGCCATTAAAAATTGCGCGGATTGTTGGCGGTACTTTGAACCATGTGGAACCAAGAGCCATACCGCCGGCTACGTCGGTAGAACCAAGGCCGGTAGCAAATGCGCCGAGACCGCCATAGGTGCAGGTATGAGAGTCTGCACCGATAACGATATCACCAGGACCGACAAGACCAAGCTCCGGCAAGAGAGCATGTTCTACGCCACAATCACCACCTTCGTAGTAGTGAGTAATGTTCTGTTCCTGTGCAAATTCACGAGTATTTTTTACCTGAATTGCGGATGCAATATCTTTCTGCGGGGTAAAGTGGTCCATCACCAGTGCCACTTTATCTTTATCAAACACAGACTTTGCGCCCATTGCCTTAAAGGATTTAATAGCAAGCGGAGCTGTAATATCGTTTGCAAGAACCAGCGATACGTCGCATTGAACGATCTGGCCGGTTCCTTCGATTTTTTGATCTGTATGTCTCTGTAAGATTTTTTGTGCGAGTGTGTGCGCCATGACTGTTAACCCTCCGAGTTCATTTTATCGAGTCTGTTTAAAGCGTTCAGGAATGCTCTTGCGCTAGCTGCAATGATGTCAGGATCGGATCCACGCCCAACTGTGCTGCATCCATTTTCCTCGAGGCGTACGGTTACCTCGCCCTGTGCATCCCCGCCACTGGTGATGGCATTTACACTGTATCGTTTGAGCTTTGGTGAGCGTCCAACGATCTGGGAAATGGTTTTGAATACTGCATCAATCGGACCTGTGCCGAATGTTGTGTGCTCCCTGCGGATGCCGTTAATTTCCATTACAACGGCAGCGTTCGGTGGCACTCCCACATCACTTGACTGAACGGAGAGATGTACCAGTCTGTATTTGTCCGGAATACGGTAGACTTCTTCAAGGATAATTGCCTCGATATCTGCGTCGTAAACCTTCTCTTTTTTATCCGCGAGACGTTTTACCGCCTCAAAAACAATCTGTAATTCGTCATCTTCCAACGGGTAGCCGAGTTCGGTAGTTTTGCCTTTAATTGCGTTACGACCGGAATGTTTTCCGAGGATGATGTCTGTTTTTTCGCGTCCTACAGACTCAGGGGTCATGATCTCGTAGGTTTCACGATTCTTAAGCATGCCATCCTGATGGATTCCGGATTCGTGTGCAAAAGCATTCGCACCGACAATGGCTTTATTCGCCGGGATAGGCTGACCAATGATCATTGAAAGCAAACGGCAGGTCGGGAATAACTGTTCAGATTTTACGTTTGTTTCAATGCCGTAGTAATCACCGCGAGTACGTAACGCCATAATGAGTTCTTCAAGCGCTGCGTTACCGGCGCGTTCCCCGATACCGGAGATGGTCACTTCTGCCTGTCTAGCACCAGCGTTAATTGCTGCAAGAGTGTTTGCCACACCTAAACCCAAATCGTTGTGACAATGCACGCTAAACACAGCCTTGTGGCTGTTGCTGGTATTTTCAATTACGTGGCGAACCATGTTTCCGAATTCCTCTGGCTGTGCATACCCCACAGTATCAGGAATGTTGATGGTGGTTGCGCCCGCGTTAATTGCTGTTTCTGCAACTTTTGCCAAAAAATCCCAATCAGATCGGGAAGCATCTTCTGCAGAAAATTCAATGTTAGATGTGTATTTTGCTGCATGTTTTACAGCCGCTTCTGTCATTTCCAAAACCTGTTCCGGAGTCTTACGAAGCTTGTACTCCATATGAACCGGACTGGTTGCAAGGAAAGTATGAATTCGTGGATGCTTTGCGTCTTTGATAGCATCCCAGCACCTGTCAATATCCGCCGCCATTGCGCGACACAAACCGGCTACCTGTGCATTTTTTACGGTTTGTGCGATCTTGCGCACTGCCTCAAAATCCCCTTGGCTTGCAGCAGGAAAACCTGCTTCCATAATATCGACACCCAAATTCTCAAGTTCACGAGCCAGACGGATCTTCTCGTTCTGGTTCATGGTTGCGCCTGGAGACTGTTCTCCATCTCTCAAAGTGGTATCGAAAATGTATAAGCGATCGGACATTGTATTCTCCTGTAGAGTTCTTTTTCTACGTTATTTCATAAACTTTTTTCACCAAAACCTCTCTTAGTTCTCAAATAGGTTGCATAGTAGTGGACCATACGGACGGTATTCTGTGCTCGAGGGGTCTTTTTGCTTGGTGACGTATGCTAACTGCATGATTTTCACTCCTTTTTATAACATATTTGTTAACTTTTGTTCTGGATATAAAAAAACTCCGGTTCCTTCTGCGTAGAAGAAACCGGAGCTTTGGTTTGCTTGTACTTTTAGGTAAGGCTGTGGGCGGTGTGTTACTCGCCGTGCCTTCCCTTTTTCTTAGCTCTCGGAAAGGTCACCCAGTAACTTTGTGGACCTGCGTGATAGAAATAGGAATGTATACACAGGTCCGCTAATAATGTAGCCGCCAATAATAATGAAGCCTAGTAGCTTCGGCTCGCTCACGATTAGCGTAAAGATAAGGATAGCAGACACGAGAGTGCTAAATGGACGAGCCTTAACGAAACCGTACTCTTTGAAAGAGAAGTAACGTACACGGCTAACCATTGAAAATGCTGCAACAAAGGTAAGACCCAAAGCGATAGCAGGGATAATACCGGAGAGTTCAGCAGGAATGTACTGAGTAAAGAATACGAAGGCAGCAAGAGCGCAACCACCAGCAGGTGAAGGAAGTCCTATGAAAAATTTCTTAGGAACAACAGCGGTGGATACGTTAAAACGCGCCAATCTGAGTGCAGCACATGCTGCAAACAAGAAGGCTACGGCAATGCCGAGACGGTTGAACTGGTGCAAGTACATTGAGTACATCATAAAGGATGGCACTACACCAAACGCTACGAGGTCACACAATGAGTCGTACTGAACACCGAATTCGCTGGCAGTACCGGTAAGGCGCGCAACCTTACCATCTAAGCCGTCCATGAGGGCGGAGAATAAAATAGCGGTAGCACACAGCTCAAATTTTCCAGCAGATGCCCACACCAACCCCATGAAACCTGCAAAAAGGCTCGCGGTGGTAAAGAGGTTAGGCAAAATGTAGATTCCCTTACGGGCTTTTGATTGATCCATGATTGTGTGCTTCCTTATTAAAATCAAAAAGTCGGTGACAAATCAGCTCAGCTTGATTCTAGTCGTTCTTTTCAGCAATTACAGACTCACCTGCAAATACCTGTTCACCGACGGTAACAGAAGGAGCATAGCCCTCTGGCAAGTAAAGGTCAACCCGAGAACCGAACTTGATCATTCCGTAACGTTCTCCGCGGGTTAAGGCATCACCTTCGTCTACTCGACATACAATTCTACGAGCAATAAGACCTGCAATTTGAACCATTGTCCAACGGCTGCCGTCGGCATGTTCAAGGTCGTATGCACAGCGTTCGTTATCCGTAGAAGCCTTGTCCCATGCAGCGTTCAGGTACTTACCGGAGAAGTACTTAATACCACGGACAGTGCTTTCAATCGGGGAACGGTTAACATGTACACTGAACACATTCATAAAAATGCAGATGCACATACGACGTTCACCGGTAAACGGATCTTCCATAGGTGTAATCTTAATTACTTTGCCGTCTGCAGGACTTACAGCAAGTCCTTTTCCAGTTGGGGTTACACGTTCCGGATCACGGAAGAAGTGTAAAGAAAACCAGAAAAGAATAAAGAAAACAGTAGAAAGAACCCAGCACCCCATAATGGCAAATGCCAGAGTACCGAGACCTGTTAACAGAAGCGAAGGAACGCCTTCAGGAGTAAGGCCGCTTGATGCTTTTCTCATACTATAAATGCCGGAGTACTCGACTTCGGTCTTGCTTGTTTGTTAAAAATCAGCGGGTACGTTATGCAATTTTTATCTATAACGCAACGTTTACAGAGTGTGTCACTCTCATCCGCTGCTCAGTACACCTCTTATGCCGTCGGAAAAATCAAATCAGGGAATAAGTCCTGAAGCTTTTGAAGAACTCTGTCATGCTCGTCATACAACAAGGTCTGCATACCAACTTCACCCGCACGTAATAAATTAGAAGGGTTATCATCAACAAATAATGAGCGCTCCGGTTTCACATCCATTGCACGCAGGGCATGGTGGAAATAATCATGCGACCGCTTTGAAAGACCTTCTCTGTAAGAATTGAAGACTCTGTCAAAATGAGAATAGATAGAATGCTCAAAATCAAGATCTTCCAACCAGTTTGTATGATCGCTTAAAATAGCTGTTTTAACACCGCTTGCACGGATCACGTCCACGACCTCAAGCATCCACAAACGGACTGCAAACCCTGTTAAAATTTCAAGATGGAGCAGCTCGCTCTGCTCTACAAGCCCAGTCTTTCTTCGCACTTCTTCCCAAAACTCTGCTTCGCTGACTTTACCGGAAACATACCCGCCTTCAAAACAAATCTCTGTCACAACAGACTGAAATTCGTCTGGATCAAAGCCATTACGAACGGCGATTTTACGTAAACCGTCAACAAAACCTTCATCAGCAAGAACACCACTGAAGTCAAAAAAGACAACATCAATAGGATGAGACTGTTCATTAGGCATAAGCATACTCCGTATGTACAAGGGAAGCATTTCATCATTTTATATTTGCAACAACAACGCAACTGAGCCAATCTGAATGTAACTACGTAAAGATAATATTATACCTCAGAGAGGAAAGAGCAACATGCAGGATACAAAAAAAATTCGATTAGGAATATCTTCATGTCTTTTAGGTAACCCTGTCCGTTTTGATGGCGGGCATAAAAAAGACCAATGGCTTGTTAATACTCTTGGTGAGTATGTAGAATATATACCTGTATGTCCTGAAGTTGAAATGGGACTCCCCATTCCCCGTGAAACACTCCGACTCGTCGGGAACCCTGAAGATCCGAGGCTGGTAACAACAAAGACATACCAGGATCACACAACTCAAATGAAAGAATTCTCTGCTCGGCGCATTGCTGAACTTGAACATGAGCACCTCTGTGGCTTTGTCTTCAAGCGGGCATCTCCTTCCAGTGGTATGGAGCGCGTAAAAGTCTACAAGGATGTTGATCCAAAAGAAGCTAAAAATGCCGGTGCACCGAGCCTTAAAGGAGTGGGAGTTTTTGCAAGAGCCTTTATGGAGTACTTTCCTCTTCTACCCGTTGAAGAGGAAGGACGGTTAGGTGATCCTAATTTGAGGGAAAATTTCATTGAACGAATTTTCGTTATGCAACGGTGGCGTGACCTCCTTGAACAGCCGTTCACGCTGGGAAAACTTGTTGAATTTCATACACGTCACAAGCTTCTTATTATGTCACACAGCGTTGTACACTATCGCGCCATGGGAAAACTCGTTGCTCAGGGCAAACAAGTAGCCCCGGAAGAACTTATTGAACAGTATCAGACTGAGCTGCTCACTGCTTTAAAAATCCGCGCAACTGTTAAAAAGCACACAAATGTACTGCAGCACATTGCGGGGTACTTTAAAAAGAAACTTTCAGCCGATGAAAAACAAGAACTTCAAGAAATTATCGAACGATATCATGCCAGACTGGTACCGTTAATCGTTCCTTTAACACTTTGTAACCATTATGTACGAAAATATGGTGAAGAGTATCTGGCATCACAATGGTACTTGAACCCGCACCCTGTGGAGCTGAAACTGCGAAACCATGTTTAAATACAACTGCGTCGCGTTAGTATACAGAGTCGTAAAGTGTAAAAGGCACATTTTTGTCTGGTTCTAACGGTACGTTCCATGATATATTGCAACTAGCACTATAAATTGAACTATTGTCACATAAGCCAGAAAGTGCAGGAATTACACTTCATTGCTCGTGTTCTTTATAGTTTTATAATCAAAAGCCCTTTGAATAACAGAAGAAATAACCATCACCCTCTTGTCACAAAAGCGGTGAATGGGTACTACTCTAATATCGTGGACTAAATTACGAATTGATATTCCATAGGGGGTTCTTGTGAATAAAAGCGAACTTGTAAAAGTAATGGCTGAGGATCATAACCTGTCTAAAGATGAAGCAGTTATGCTTGTAAATGTCTTTTTTGACAGTATCCGCGAAGCTCTTGTTGAAGAAGGAAGAGTTGAAATCAGAGGATTCGGTTCCTTTAAAGTGAAAGAGTACAAGGGATACAAAGGCCGTAACCCTAAAACTGGTGAAAGCGTAACGGTATCTCCGAAAAAGCTTCCTGTATTCCGTGCAGGGAAAGAACTGAAAGAAATGGTGAACAAATAGACGTTCTTTACACCTGTACATCCAAGTTCTTTGCAATCTGAGACACACGTTCCGGCTCTATTGCGCCGTGCATAAATGCACGAAGGTGCGGTTACCAGCGATGCTGCCGGACATTATCTCAATTCGTATGAGCGTTCGCCTTCCTGTGGAATTCGCAAGTATACGATGCAAAGCAAAAAAAGAAAGAGTGGAGCACATGCCCCACTCTTTTTATTTGTCTCAACCCCGTCCTGAATCTCTACATAACGAACAGTTCTATATTCACATTAGGTTAAAGCACATCATCTGAACTCGGATCTTCTTCCCGTAAATCAAGCGTAAAATGATAGGTATCATCATTAAAGTCTTTAGAAACAATAAAGCCGAGAGATCGGGCAAGCTCGACCATATTTTTATTATCTCCCAACGCCTCGCCGGTAATCTGCTTTGTATTACGACCTCGTAAATATTCCACGAGATGCGCCATAAGCATACGCCCGAGTCCCTTTCGTTTCCAGTCGCTACGCACAACCACTGCAAACTCTGAGGTTTCATTGTCCGGTGAGATCATGGCTCGGGCAGCTCCCACAGTCAAAGGCTCTTCTTCCCCCTCAGGAATCGTCTGAGCAATGAATGCCATCTCCCTGTCGTAGTCAATCTGAGTAAGCTTCACCATCTCAGAACGCGGAAGCTCTCCCACATTCCCAAAGAAACGGAATCGTCTGTCCTGCGGGCTTAAATTCTCAATAAAGTCCCAATGAGCTTTCTCATCCTCAGGCCGAATAGGTCGCAAACGAACTGTCAAATCATCGCCTACGGTGACCAGCTCTTCCAGCTCAGCAGGATACGGACAAATAGCAAGCTGGTCAGCACCACCCACATCCGTCCACGCAACACGTATGGCTGCATCCACAGCAAACGCACCATTCGCATCTGCCTGAACAGGATTAATCTCCAGTTCAAAAATTTCCGGTATATCAATGAGCATTTGTGAAATAGACACCAGCAGTTCATACACCGCCTGTGTATTCACCCCTGCAAGCGCGTCATTTCCGACAAACTGCTTACTCACATGTGTTGATGCTACCAATTCTTTTGCCAAACTCATATTAAGCGGCAATAATTCAGTTTGCTGGTCTTGAATAATATGTGCCAGAGAGCCGCCCTGACCAAAACGAATAACAGGGCCAAACTGTGGGTCTGTATCTATTTCCACAGCCAACTCCACACCACGCATACGCTGAGTCATCTTCTGGACGGCAAACCCATGTATACGTGCTGCCGGCTGATACTGTGCAACATTCATCAGAATGGATTCTGCGGCAGCTGTAGCCTCAACACTACTTTCAATATCCAGAACAACACCGCCCACCTGTGACTTTCGATAAATGTCTGATGAGATAACTTTTATGGCGAGCGGGTAGCCTACTTCATCAGCAATCGCTGCAACTTCTTCAACTGAATCCGCACTACGCGTTGTAATACACTTAATATCGTAGGCAGCAAGCAACGCCTCGGTCTCTTGAACCGTCAACATTTGACGCTTCTCTTCCAGAGCCTGCAACACAATCGCACGACTTTTTAACACATCTGTCTTGCTGTCAGGTCTTGATTCCGGCGCTTCAGCAAGTTTAATCTGGTTACGCCTGTATTGCACGAGATACAGAAACGTGCGCACTGCACTGTCGGGAGTAAAATAAGAAGGAATTTTCGCTTTGAAGAAAATATTACGCGCAATATCGCCATCACCCGCACCAAGCCAGCTTGTAAGTATTACTTTCTTACTGCGCTTGCATGTCTTCACAACTTTCTCAGCAATGGCTGCGCTATCCACTCCCGCAGTTGGAATATGCATAATCAAAATGCCATCAACAGAACTGTCCCTCAAAAGCGGTCTGATAGCATTCGCGTACATATCAGGATCAGCTTTAGCGTCCATTACTAAAGGGTTCCAGTATGACCAGGCACTTCCCAAAGCATCATCGACAAGCTGACACGCTTCATCAGTAAGCTCAGCTAACTCTCCGCCCCCTTTCAACAACAAGTCTGTTGCAATAAAAGCAGGGGCTCCGCCGTTAGCAACAATTGCCAACCGTTTTCCTTTCAACGGCTTTGACCATGCAAGCGCTTGGATTGTATCAAAAACAGAATCAATCGAATCCATACGAAGCATACCCGCACGTTTAAATGCTGCCTCGTACACTTCATCAGCACCGAGAATCATACCTGTATGTGCAGCCACAGCCTGCTCTGCCGCGTGGGATTTACCAGCTTTTACAACAATCACAGGTTTTGAACGGGAAAGGGCACGGGCTGCTGACATAAACTCACGAGCGTTCGCAACAGACTCCAGATACAACAGTACAGCACGGGTATTCATATCCCTGTGCAGGTAATCCAAGACTTCACTGAAGCCCACATCAAGCATATCCCCCAACGAAATCACGTGTGAAAAACCGAGAGACTTTGACACTGCCCAGTCCAATACAGACGTGAAAAGAGAATCAGACTGCGTAAGAAACGCCACCTTCCCTGTTGAGAACGGCGAGGACACAAGACTGGCATTAATGCCGAGTGAGGGGTTAATAAAACCAAGACCATTCGGGCCTAAAAGGCGGACAGAAAATTTGTGGGCTAGCGCCAGCAGCCGTTCGCGTTTGCGAGCTGCTTCTTTCGTGTTGAATCGAGAATAGCCTTGAGAAAAAAGAATTGCGTTTTGCGTTCCGCGCTTACCCAGTTCTTCTATATAAAAAGGAACCAGCTCTGCATCCACACAAATAATGGCTAAATCCGGCGTAATAGGAAGTGTATCAATAGCTGTATAAACTGGCTGACCAAAGATCGTTTCCGGAGAATCCGGCTGAGTCACAACCGGCAGAACCGGCCCAAGAAACGTGCCGCCAAGCAAGTTCTGCATACAATCGCAGGCGGGGGTTCCAGCCTCCTCAGAAGCACCAATAATTACCACAGAGGTCGGGCGAAACATCTGTTTTAGCGTCGATCGGCTCACACAGACTCCTACAGTTGGTTCCGGTTGGTAGTATCTTTCAGCAAGTATGAAACACTGTAGTTGAAACTGAAGGTAAGTTCAAACAGTTGTATTCGTTTTCTGATCCAACAAAGCACGCAAAAAAAGACTTTTCCCTCTACCGTTCACCCTGCCCAGCACTACCGTTTACCGGTCGGGTTGCAATTCACCCCGTGATTCCTACCGTTCACCGAATATGAGTATCCTTTTTCGCGCAGGCAGTTGCATAGTGCAGTTGTTCATTAACAAACCGAAACTGCTCTCAGCAGGATTCATGCGAAATGTTTCCACCTTTCCCTTATGGTTTGTTTGCGGTTGTGGCGAGCACTAATCCTTGCAGCACCAGTGCCCGCCACAACCGGAACATACAAATTTACGGTCAGCGTACGATGCAGGCGCGTCTGGAAGACTGTGTCGTATGCTGCCGCTACTACTTTCGAGGAGAACACTATGAGCCAACATAACATCATTTCTATGCAAGATGAGCAGCGTCTGTTCACCCCTTCCACTCCTGAAAGCGCAGGAACTCATATCCAGTCCCTGAAAGAATATGAGCGACAGTACACGCGATCTATGGAAGACAATGAGGGGTTCTGGGCAGAACGTACGAATGAGTTACTCGACTGGTTCTCCCCGTTTACCACAGTGTTGGAAGCAGACATGGATACACCGGACATCCGCTGGTTTACCGGCGGCACTCTCAACGTAGCCCATAACTGTCTCGACCGACATCTGGAACTTGGCAGAAAGGATAAAGCAGCTCTCATCTGGCAAGGGGAGCCGGAAGGAGATGTGATTACATACACGTATGAAGAACTCTACGAAGCGGTATGTAAATTCGCGAACGTTTTAAAACAATACGGCGTAGGCAAAGGAGACCGGGTATCTTTATACATGCCTATGATTCCTGAATTAACCATTGCAATGCTTGCCTGTGTTCGCATCGGCGCTGTACATTCCATTGTTTTTGCGGGCTTCTCTGCCCTCAGCCTGCAAAGCCGCGTAATGGACTGTGAAGCAAAAGTGGTTGTAACAGCAGATGCAGTATTACGCTCCGGTCGTGTAATTCCCCTTAAAGCAAATGCTGATGAAGCACTCAAGTCCTGCCCGAGCGTTGAGCACGTAATTGTTGTTGATCGTGCCGGTCTTGGTGATCAAGGAAAGCTCGAATGGCAGGAAGAGCGGGATATCTGGTGGCATAAGGCAATGCAACAGCCTGACATCAAACCGTTCTGTGAATGCGAACCAATGGAATCTGAAGATCCGCTGTTTATTCTGTATACAAGCGGCTCTACAGGTAAACCTAAAGGCGTTGTTCACACTACTGGCGGGTATCTCACCTATGCAGCGCACACCTCACAGTGGGTTTTTGATATTCAGGAATCTGATGTGTATTGGTGCACAGCTGACATCGGCTGGATTACCGGCCATTCATACATAGTTTACGGCCCGCTGTCCCTCGGTGCCACTACAGTTATGTTTGAAGGTGTTCCAAGCTACCCTAGCCCGGATCGATTCTGGAACATTGTAGAGAAATTCGGCGTTACTATCTTCTACACTGCACCTACCGTTATCCGCGCCCTTATGCGCGAAGGATTGGAATGGACCCAACGCCATGACCTTTCTTCACTGCGGGTACTGGGAACAGTTGGAGAGCCTATCAACCCTGAAGCATGGATGTGGTATCACGAGAATATCGGAAACGGTGAAAAGCCTATTGTTGATACATGGTGGCAAACGGAAACAGGCGGCATTATGATTGCGGCGCTTCCATTTGCGACTCCGCTCAAGCCGGGGTCTGCGACCTTGCCACTTCCGGGCATTGATGCCCGCATTGTTCGCCCCGACGGAACAGATGCCGAACCTAATGAAGGCGGTCATCTTGTTATCCGAAAACCGTGGCCCGGTATGCTCCGCGGCGTTTTTGGAGATCCTGAACGCTACAAAAGCACCTACTTTGAGCGCTTCCCCGGGATGTATGAGTCCGGCGACGGCGCACGGGTAGACAGTGATGGATATTTCTGGATTATGGGACGACTCGATGATGTTATCAACGTATCAGGACACCGCATGGGTACCGCAGAAATTGAATCAGCGCTTGTTGCACATCCAACAGTTGCCGAGGCGGCAGTGGTAGGAATGCCACATGCTATCAAAGGTGAAAGTATTTATGCCTACGTTACATTAAAGGCAGATGAAGAAGAAACTGAAGAGTTACGCGCGCAGCTTCGCACGTGGGTTAGAAAAGAAATCGGCCCGATTGCTACGCCAGAGGTCTTGCAGTTTGCGGAAGAACTGCCGAAAACCCGTAGTGGTAAAATCATGCGAAGAATTCTGCGCAAAATTGCATCTGGAAGTACCGGTGACTTTGGTGACACGTCCACGTTGGCCGACCCAAGTGTCATCACAGAACTCGTAGAGGGTCGCACCGAACTGACAGGGAGTTAACCTTCAACCTTCTTTTGCTCTTCCCGGAGACAAAGGGACGCAATCTGCAAATTCAATAGTGTAACAGCTTATCCACACATGTTGTCGTGCCCAGATTGCGCACCTTTGTACTCAAGGGATGCATGAAAATATCCATGTATTCCAACCCCTTGGCCGATTTTAAGACAGTGAACATGCTGACAGCATGTTCACTGTTTTTTTTCGACAACATGGCTGCATTTGAGGGAGACAACCTCATGTGCAGCCATGTTACCAATCGAGGAGCACGCCGGCGGGCGTAACGCGCGGCAGTGCTCAATTTCACCAGCGAAGAGTGATGAAATTTGTTATTTCTCTTCGACTGATCGCAGAAAAAAGCCGAGTATCGAGACAGATACTCAGCTTTCTTCTATAGCACTCATACGGCAACTTCAGCCGAATAATTATTCTCGCAGTAAATTGCGTCCACCGTGGCAGGTCATGCCGTCCATCAGCTTTCCCCCGCATTCACAAAAACTAACGTTTTGTCTGCGAAACAGAGCGGGACATAACCTGCTCTCTATTGCGTATAGTTTGAGTACTATACCCCCCCGTGCCCCGATGAGGAAAAATCCTCACCCGGCTATCCCCCGATCTGCACTCGAAAGTGCAGACAATATGTGCAAAACCTTCCAGGAACCTTACTATTCCCCAGCGGGGTTCCAACAATCTTTTCCCCAAGACTGTCGGAAGGCTCTGCACCTTCAGGCGTAGTACAGCATCGTATAGGATACTGCTGACCGAAATTTTTGCCCTGTTGCCTCGTGTTGCATTGTGACAAGCAGGTCTTGCTTTTATATAGCAAACAGAATGCCAACTTTATAAAAACTTACAACAGTCTGTTTTTATTAGGAATAAACAAAAAGCCTTTCTTAAGAGAAAATAAAAAAACGTCTCATGAGACGTATCATGAGACGTTTTGAGACAACTTGAGACAGTTGATACAGTACAGTGTTTATCCTAATCCAAGTTCCTTTAACTTTCTATATAAGGTAGCTCTACCCATTCCCAATAATTTCGCAGCGGCAGTTTTATTACCATTTGCAGAAGCAATAGCCGCTTGTACCTCTTCAGCTGTAACCGTGTGACAAGGCACACGTGCTTGCTGAAGTGAAGCCGGCATATATGCATTTGGGCTGATCAAAGGCTGTGGAGAATATTGAGAACCGTAGCCTCCCCCGTATCCGCCACCATATGGAGGATGACGAACCACATCAGAACTAGACAGTGGATCGGCTCCCAAAATCTGAACTGGCAGGTGCTCCGGCGTAATCCGTCCGGTACGGGCAAGAATCGAAGCATGTTCAATAGTATGCTTCAACTCACGAATATTCCCCGGCCATGGATGGTTCATAAATATCTGCATGACTTGTTCTGAAACACCGGAAATAGAAACCCCCAGTGTATCGTTAAACATATCAATGAAGAACTGTACCAACAAAGCCATGTCATCAAGACGCTCACGCAACGGCGGAAGGTGAACATTCATAACATTCAATCGGTAGAAAAGGTCAGAACGGAAAACGCCTTGTGCTACCCGCTGCTGCAAATCAGCATTTGTAGCGGCTACAATCCGAACGTTCGCTTTACGTGTGACAGTATCGCCAACGCGCTCAAATTCATGTGATTCAAGGAACCTGAGTAACAACACCTGAATACGCAATGAAATGTCCCCGATTTCATCAAGGAAAATTGTACCACCCTCAGCCGCTTCAAAACGACCGACTTTGTCCTTTGTAGCGCCGGTAAAGGCACCTCGAACATGTCCGAAAAGTTCACTTTCGAGTAGGTTTTCAGACAAGGCAGAACAGTTCACGCGAACAAGCGGCCCGTTAGCACGGGCACCGTTGTGGTGCAGAGCTTCTGCAACAAGCTCTTTACCTGTTCCAGACTCACCAGTGACAAGCACTGTTGTGTCCAGATCAACAAGGTTTTCCAACATAGAGTACAAATTCAGCATACTCTTGCTGGTTCCGATTATATTTTTAAAGGAACGACGTTCCTGCAATTGTTCTTCAAGAGAAACAAGGCGGGTAATATCACGAAGCATCAGCATTGCGCCTCGCTGCCCTTCAACACCAGAGGCGAACGGTGAACAGTTAATCATAAAAATGTGGCGTGCATCTGAATCAAGCAGCAGCTCTACACGCTCTTCTACAATTCGTTCACCATAGGATAAGACATCGTGGAAAAATTCATCACAACGCAATGCAAGGTCAGGCATAACCTGCGGAAGCAACTTGCCGACCACATCATCCTGTACAACACCGAACAGTTCTTCTCCTGCACGGTTAATACTCTGCACAGTCAATTCCGGATCTACTGAGATCATTACGTCCTGCATGGACGAAAACAGAAGTTCCAAATGCTGCTTGTATCTTTCTTTTTCTTGAAGAGTCCTTCTGAGCTGCCTATTTGAAGCACTCAACTCTTCGGTACGGCTGGTAACTTTCTCTTCAAGCGCACTATTACTTTCTGAGAGCTGCGATAGAAGAAAAAAGTTTTCAATAGCAATGCTTGCTGCAACAAGCGTCATGGAAAGCAGGTAATATGAAACGTCTTCCGCCGGCTTATCATCCGGTAGCACGCCCACAAACATGCCGACAGGACCAGATGAAGTCTGCAAAGGATGCAATAACACTTCACCAAGTTCTTCAGAAGTAACATTAGTAGGATGATTACGACGGAGAGCCCATGAAAAGGTATGATCTTCCATAAGCTGACGACAGGCATCGGTAATACTCTGTTTTGCTGCATCGGAAGAGCACCATGACATTACAAAATCATGCGACGCTTCATCTACAAGCAAAAATGCCATCGTCTTAAAGGGGTGGATAGCCTCAACATTGGCAGCAATTTCAGACAGCATGCTCGAAACATCGGCAACTTCACTTAACCGATACCCAAAATGCCCCATCCCTGTTGCTGCCTCCAGAATTTTCAACAACGCCTGCCGGTTTTCCGGTGTATTGTTTTTGTCTGGAGAAACAAATGGTTCATGCTCTACCATCTCACCCAACTTTGCTTATAAGTACGACTTCATCAGCCGAAAAGCACGCACTCTCCGGCTCTATTCCCAGAACAACTCGAAAACTGCATACATGCAGTCCGTTGTCTTTCCCTACTTGAATTACACCAGCTACACTAAGGCTGCAATACCTGCATGGCTACATGCCATCGGTCAAAATTTCATGTGTATCTGCAAATTGCTTATCATATTGTGTAAGAATTGGCACCAATGCAGAAGGAGAAATCTTTGTCTCATCCAGTGTAGCAGGAAAAAAGTCCGGCAAATAATACGTGCAAAAATCTTTTCTGCGCAATCCTGTTGCCATAACGGTCGCCAGATGCACGATACTTGAATCAGTCGGCAAAGGCGAAGAAAGCGGCGTGTAACAATGCCGCACAATATTTGTCAGTGTTGATGGAATATTCCACGATTCCAATAACGCAGCACCAACTTCCGCATGGTTGAATCCAAAAACTGCACGCTCCGCCGCAGGCATTGAAACACCTTTTGTACGGCTTAACAAAACAGCTTTGCACATGGAAGCAGGGTCATAACTAATCATGAGCAGCATACCTACCGGTTGCAACAAGCCACCCACAAATAAACGTTCTTCCATAATCTCAGTGCAGTGGGCACCGAGAAGGCGAGATAAAATCCCGCAGGAAATCGCATATTCCCAAAAATCCTGAACATTAAAAACTGTATCCGGAACACCGGAGAAAATGTGCACAACGCTTAACCCGAGAGTAAGTGTTGTCAGCTCGTTAGACCCAAGAATGGTCAACGCACGCTCTATACTCTCAATACGGGACGGAAACCCGTAGAAGGGACTGTTCACCAATTTCAGAATACGAGCTGCCAGTCCCGTATCTTTGGAAACAATCGCTGCAAGCCTGCGCGAGGTCGTAAACGGAAAATCCAATTCACGCACTATCTCGTAATAAATATCCGGAAAAGACACGAGCTCAAGCTGTTTTTCTACAACATCATGAGGTGTAATTTCTCCGGGACGCAGAGTACTTTGTAATGCGCGGCTATGAAGCTGACGCATTGTCTCTGACGACATGACGGAAAATTTATGGCTGCGTATTGCCTTTGTTGTGCGCTTTACGCACTGAACCCGAAACTGCCGCATAAAGCTTGAACCGGCTTCCTGCCCGCGAAATGCCTGAGTAACATACCGCTTTGCAAGCAACTGCGCTTCATCCGCCACAGACTCCTTTTCCTGCTGAGCCCGTCGGGAACTTACACGTGTACCCCCTATTATATCAGCCTCTACCACTCCCCATGCTTTAAGAATTGTAATCTTTTGTTCATCCAGCTCTACACCGGCAGGAAACAGACGTTTCCCCTTCATCCCCCGAACTTCGTCCTGAAGCACCATACCGGATTGAAGCAGGTCAATACTGAGTTTTCCCACAAACATCTCCTGCTATATATAATCACAATGCAACATACCTAATCTATCTAAAATATCATATAATTCATAGTCCTCATTATCTGAAAAAACTCTATACACTTGTTGTAAAATCATACATAGGTATAGAAAGTACCACCTTTTCATTTTTATGCTACAATTCATGTTCTATAACTATAGTAAACTATCTCGTACAATGGTGAACATATGTCAGAAAAGAACAGCAATACTAAGCACATCATCATTTTAGGCGGTGGATTTGCCGGACTTTGGGCTGCTAAAGAGTTCGGGAAAAAAGATGGATACCAAGTTACAGTCATAGACCGTAACAACTATCACCTTTTCCAACCGCTACTATATCAAGTTGCATCCGCCGGACTGGAGCCAGAACAGATTTCATACCCGCTCCGCGGCACGTTCCGCAAAATGCTCAATGTCGAATTCCGCATGGCAGAAGTAACCGGACTGGATCTGGAAAAGAAAGTACTCCTCAGCGATGTCGGCCCTATTCATTACGATGGACTCATTATTGCTTTGGGAAGCGTCACCAGCTACTTCGGTGTGCCGGGGGCTGAAGAGTTTGCTTTTTCGCTAAAAAATGCAGAAGAAGCGATTGATATTCGAAACCATATTCTCTCTTGCTTTGAATATGCCCAGTACGAGCCGGACCCTGCCATTCGAGAACAACTGCTCACCTTTACTGTAGTTGGCGGCGGCCCAACCGGTGTCGAATACGCAGGAGCACTGGCGGAGCTTGTCCATACTTCTCTACGCAGAGACTTTAGAGGCCTCAATAAAGAAGATGTAAAAATAAAACTTATTGAAGGCGAAGATGGCCCGTTAAACGGATACCCTGACAAGCTAAGGTATTACGCAAAAAACAAGCTGGAAAAGCTGGGTGTCCATGGTTGCTACAAACAGCATGTAGTCCAGGTAGAAGCAGATAAAGTTACCCTGAAGTCCGGTGAAACCATATCAACACGCACCGTTCTCTGGACAGCAGGCATCAGAGGAAACAAAGTTGCTGAAGAAATGGGCTTACCTCTTGGACGGGCAAATCGAATTATTACAAAACCTGAGCTAAACCTTGCAGAACACCCCGAAGTCTTTGTAGCCGGAGATATTGCTCTACCTATGGATGAAGAAAAAATGCTCTCCGGCCCTACAGTAGCGCCAAACGCCATTCAGCAAGGTGTTCTGGCAGCAAAAAATCTCATGAGCCTTTTTGAAGGGAAAAAACTGACACCG
Source organism: Halodesulfovibrio sp. (assembly GCF_015482765.1). Lineage (GTDB taxonomy): Bacteria > Desulfobacterota > Desulfovibrionia > Desulfovibrionales > Desulfovibrionaceae > Halodesulfovibrio. Next base: position 9,473 of record NZ_JADMLB010000066.1, on the reverse strand, counting down.
TTTTCCTACTTTGACAAAGGCTCTCTAGCTACAATTGGACGTTCGAGTGCGGTTGTTCACTTAGGAAAGCTTAAGATTACCGGATTCTTTGCATGGGTAACTTGGCTTATTATCCACCTGCTGTACCTTATCGGCTTCCGTAACCGTGTTATCGTATTCATTAACTGGGCATTTGAATACCTGCTCTTTGAGCGAGGTGTGCGGCTTATTATGCCAAAAGCAAAGGATACCATCCCACACGGTAAAGCAGATGAATATGAGCCGGAAGGTACAGAAGGAAAAGCATTAAATAAACGTTCTGTAGACAAAAAAGAACCTTAGGTTCAGTTGTCTACAAGGTTGATAACTCATCAAAGTACAGGCAGTATAGAATCACAACTCCGGTTCTATCCAAGATACCGGAAGATTACTGCCCCGAGGTAGCCGCAGATTTCCCGGGTTACCGATGAGTTTTTTAGGCAGATTGAGACAACACTACGCAATGACAATCGCATTGGTACTATTCGTCAGATTCTGAGACGCATGCCGGTATGCAACAGAGCATTCGCAGCCGGACAACGACAGGCTCACGACATATGCCGTGCGCTTTCCAGCAGCGGGCTCCCTCATTGGGAGGCACGCACGTTTGTCATCAACCTGAGAGGATGTGCTTATGATTTTGAATGCGAACCAACTGAAGGCACTGCGCCAACGCAACGACGAAGAACTGCGTAAAGACAAGCAAAGCTACGGATATCCTGCACAGACAATACGCGATTTGCTCCACACCATTGAAGCAACCAAGAAAGAAAAGAAAAAATGGAAACGCCTTGCACAGGAACGCGGGACTGTCATTGAAATTATGAAAAAAGCACTCGAAGAAGAAGCGTAATCTACGTAAGTAAAAACAAAAAAAGGAAAGGGATTCTCCCTTTCCTTTTTTATTTCTTCGGATCTTTTGTCCCAGAGTACGTGCAAGCATTACGAATCATTCTGTAGTGCCCTTCTTTATCCACTCCGATAGGACGCCCGCATACGCAAAAGACTTTTCCATCGCGCTCGTCGATTTCAAAAACTTTTTTAATTCGGTCTTTATGGCACCGGACAACCTCGCCCTTGCCTATCTTAAAATACTTCCACAGCTTTCTGCGGCAGGCAGCACATTTGAATGTCAGCATTTCGATTCTCCCGAAGTATCACCAAAGTATATCGCTATCTGAAATATACCATTTTTTACTACGTTAAAAATCAGGTGCCCTGTCAAACTCCAGCATTTCCCCAGTAACAGGGTGGGCTACCTTCAGATAACGAGAATGAAGCATCAAACGCTCACCGGGGTTTCGTGTACCATAAAGGTTATCCCCTACAATAGGACACCCAAGACCAAATTTGTGTGATGAGTGCACTCGCAACTGGTGCGTACGGCCAGTAATCAAATCAAACGCAATACGAGTTTTTCCATCAAAATAATCAAGCTTTTGCCAAAGTGTTATACACTTTTTCCCCTGAAGCGGATCGTAAATACGAATCGGGCTGTTGAACCAGTCCAGACGCAGCGGTAAATCAATTTCCCCACTATCTCCACGAACTTCACCATCAAGAATAGCCTCATACTTCTTCCCAACACGCCGTTCACGAAACTCTGTAGAAAGATTTCTCTTTGCTTCCAACGTCAGCCCTAAGATCAAGATCCCCGAAGTCGACATATCAAGTCGGTGTGCTTCAGGATGTTCTATGCACCCGGGAAACATTTCCCGAACACGACTGACGACACAGTCAGCTTTCTCCGGCCCCTTACCGGGAACTGAAAGCAGACCTGACGGCTTATAAACCACGACACAATGGTCATCGGAATACAGGACATCCATAGTCAGATGTGATGCATCATACTTATCAAACATATATCATTCCAAAAATTATGGTAATCCGCAGAGCATAAAGCCGAGAATCGGCTGGCATTTTTCTTCGCACGCCTCGTAAAATTTACCGTGCTGCCTTGTCTGCGATTTATTTTCTGCCCCGTAAAAAAATTCCGCAATCCCTAGTGGCGTCAATTGATTCTGCTGTGCATAATGAATCAATTTAGGAGCACAACAATCAGCTGTACCAGTTCGCATCCCCTGCTGACTGTAAAAAACATTCTTTAACGGCTTCTGTTCACCCTTAAAGTTCCCCAAAATATACAGCCCGTATAATTCATCCATTAATGAACGGGAACAAGCTTTACGTTCCCGCTTCAATTGTTGCAGCATCGCCTGCTCTGAGGGGGCAAGCGCCTCTATCCGGTCTGAATAGTCATTTACTATTTTATTCCCAGCGGAGTTCACTGCATTATATCGCGCCAAATCCATCACGGGCGGTACCCAGCCGGGTATTTGGTACAGTCGATCATACTGACCGGAGAAAGCACGAACAATACCTATGGTACCATCATTCTTTTTACAAACCATGACACCAAGCATTTGTCCAAGTGCTTTGCCCCAAAGATATTCCATGCTGTACCGAGGATTCCCCTCCAGTGCATCAATCTGTTTTTGAATATCCTGCTGATTTTCTACACCGTCTGGAATCGGCAACAACATATCGCCCTTATCCTCAAGTTGCTGACGCAACTGGCGAGCATAAAATTTTGCCGCTCCATAAGGCAAAGAATGCTGTTTGCCACAGGCAGTACAAAAACCGAATGCCGCAGCTTCTTCAGAAAATTCATCAGTACATGTATCCAATGGGATAAACACGGGCGTCTCCTTGGGCTCAAAATGGCAGGAACTGCGCCCTGCACCGCAAGGTATATAGTTACTGAAGCCAAGAACAGCAAGGAAAGATAGACAGGAGAGGGCAAGAGAAGATTTTTTGACTAATAGCCTGCGCTAGCTATCAATAAAAACGGGGTCGTAAAACGCAGAAAAACGAGGTGATAACACACCTCGTTTTTCTGTTGCATAACTACCGGATTATATCAGTATATCCAGAAAAGAGCCTCTGCTGTTAGCGAAAGTTTGCTTTGGCGCGGTGCCGTGCAGCTCATACCTTCAGCAAAGAATATCGATGTATCGTACGACCGCTCCGATAGTTGCGCGATGTTGCCATCGCAGGGTTGCTAATAGGTCAGGAGCGTAGACAAGACACGTTTGCGATCAAGAAATGCAAACTCAGGAGTCCAAATTTGCAGCGCTGTTTTCATGTCGCGTGTTTCGTCTTCCTTATACCTATGCAATTTTTTTCTAGTGATGACTGCCACAGCCTTCAGCGCTGTGATCAACGCCGCCACCACAAGTGAATTCCTGAGAAAAACGAGGCAGAGAGCCTGCGATAAATGCACTTACAGCATCCTGAACGCTTGCTGCGCCGTTGCCGTGAAGAACATCAATACCAACCTGATGGAAACCCATCAGAGGACGCATGCCCATACCGCCAGAGATAAGGGTCTGCACTTTGTGACCTGCAAGGTAATTTACAGGAGCCATGCAACCACCCTGCTCATGAGGGATGTTCGGAATAACTTCTACATTGGCGATTTTTCCGTCTTCTACGGAAATAAGAGTGTACATCTGGCAATGGCCGAAGTGTGCATCTACGCCTGCTTCCAATCCACCTGGTGCTGCAGATGGAACTGCTACGAGAGTTGAAGACATATTTTCTCCTTGTAACATGTCAAAATTTCAGTGCTGCAAGGGTTAATTACAGCTGTGAGAGTACATTGTTCCAAATACCGGCAAAATCAGAGTACATTGCAGAATCAAACTCTGTAACAGCCTTGCGGTCTACCATTGCTGCTGTGACAGCATCGGAATGCGGAATTCTTCCCGCAACAGGATAGCCCTGCTGTTTACAGAACGATTCGATTTTGCCTGTCATGTCGGTATTCAAATCGTATTTATTGATGACAACACAACCTTTTACGCGGAAGTGGTCACATAATGCAGCAACACGTTCCAGATCATGCAGGCCGGAAGGAGTAGGCTCTGTTACAAACACAGCCAAATCGGTTCCGGATAAAGAACTGATGACAGGACACCCAATGCCCGGTGCACCGTCTGCCAGCAAAATATCGTACCCGTTTTCTTTAGCCGTTTTACGGGCCTCATCTTTAAGCAGGGCAACGAGTCTGCCGGAGTTCTCTTCGCCCGGATACAGTTGTGCATGCACAAGCTGTCCGAAGCGAGTTTTAGATCTGTACCATTCACCACATTTTTTTAAGGTAAAATCAATTGCTTCGCCCGGACACAATGCAACACAAACTTTACAGCCTTCGCATTTCATCGGGTCAACAGTATATTCACCATCATTGACAGTAATCGCATCAAATCGGCAACGCTCAAGGCAGTCCCCACAATGCATACAGTCTTCCTGCCGAATCGAAGCTTCGTATCCAGACCAAAACTCATGATTCTGATACTTATCCGGCTGACTTATCAAATGAAAGTCCGGCGCATCCACATCAAGATCACAAAGAATTGCATTATCTGAAAGGTGGGCAAACGCACCGGTAACAGTTGTTTTACCGGCTCCGCCCTTACCGCTGATTACGAGAATCTCATGCATGGACGGACTCCTGAATAGAGCGGGTCAGCTCTTCAAAAACAGGCTTTAGCGTCGGAACTGCCTCAGTAATTACTGATCCCGTTGAATATGCTTCTGCTATCCCCCTCTCAAACGGAATCTCCGCCCAGATTGGAATATTGTGTTCATTGCAGAAGTCATACACCTGCCGGTCTCCGATACCAGCCTTGTTCACAACAACACCCATTGGCTTGTTGAAAACAGAAAAAGCTTCATACGCAATTTTAAAATCATAAAATCCAAACGGGGTAGGCTCTGTCACCAGCACCACACAGTCCGCATCTGCTACTGCACAAACTGCAGGGCAACTCGCACCGGGAGGAGAATCTAGAATAACGTCGCGAGTATCATTTTCATACGATGAAAAGACCTCGTTCTTAACCAACTTCATTAGTGGAGGACACATCGCCTCACCGATGCGAAGTCTACCCATATGGAACGCAATATCACCGGAAGTGCCATGGCACAGCTCGCCCAGCTCGCGAGAACTCTCTGTTAATGCACCGGTTGGACACACAGCAATACAACCGCCACAACCATGACACATTTCAGGAAAGGTCAACAAAGTATCCCCAATTAATGCAATGGCCTTAAACTGGCACAACTCAGCGCAGGCACCACAAGAGGTGCACATCCTCTCGTCTGCTTGGGGTATCTCTATATATCCTTTCTCTGTTCCGGTGATTGCAGGATGTAAAAATAAATGAAGATTAGGCTCTTCAACATCCAGATCAACCGCAGCAACGGGGGTTTTCCAGTTAGCTGCCAACGCAGCGGTAACTGTTGTTTTACCAGTACCACCCTTGCCGCTAGCCACTGCAATAATCACTAGAAACGACCTCCGCCTCTGCGACCGCCACCTTGACCGCCACAACGTCCGCCGCCTTGTCCACCTTGACCGCGTCCGCCGCCCATGCCGCGTCCAGCGCCCATTCCGGCACCTGCACCACGGCCAGCACCAGCGCCGGCTCCCTGAGGCTGTTGCGGAGCTTGAGCTGTTGCGCTCATTCCGCTTTTACCTTGGGAATTAGGTGAAGAAGCAATTGTGATATTGCCTTTATTAAATTCTTCAACGGCCTGACGAACCGTCATATTTTCAACGTCCTGTCCAATCTGAACATGTGCTGCTTCCAGAGCAGTAAATGCTTTTGGACCTACGTAGCCTGTCAGCACCACTTGTGCACCGCTGCCAGCTACATTTTGAGCAGCTTGAATACCGGCTCCCTGAGACATAGTCTGGGAAAGACCGTTATCAAGATACGAAAATTCAAGACTCTGAGAATCAACAATCAAAAAACCTGGTGCCCGCCCAAAACGTGGGTTTACAGTATCTTCAAGTGTAGGGCCGTTAGTGCTGATTGCTATTTTAACTGATTCCATGTGTTACTCCTTGGTGATGTCATTGCATCAGAAATGGGTCGTCTCTACCGCCTCTGTGGTGCGCTACACCACAATAAGGCTACCTCTCTGTTTGCTTACCACCAGAACAACAAGGCTGTCCTGCTTCGTTCTTAGCCTGTAACTCTGCTTCAAATTTATAGTCTCCACCTTCAACTCGAATCGCGCATCCATTTGAAAGTGCAGTTGCCACTGTTTTTCGTGCACCTGCTAAAATGCGTCCAAGTGTAGGACGGGAAACCCCCATTTGTGTGGCAGCTTCTTCTTGTAAAAACCCTTCAGCATCAATCAACTGTAATGCTTCAAACTCATCTACAGATAATTCAACTGTTGTTAAGTCCATCATTGGTATGCCCTGCGGTTTGTAAAACACAACATGCGGCATCCGCCTGACAACACGGGTTATTTTTCGTCTGCCCACAAATTCTCCTGTTCGGTTAGTAAGTACTCACACTTTATGTATCCGCTTCTCAAAGTCAACAGAAAAAATGAGCATATGTTCAAAAAAAATCATAACTATTTGATTTATTATGAACATATGCTCGAAATTTTTTTCTCGTTCCAAACATGAATACTCGTAAGCAAATATCCTTTATAATCGCATTGCCTCTTTTCACATTAGTGGACACTCGTTACAGCGTAAAATTTTCATGCTGCTTTTACAGAGTTACTTTGTAATCACAAACCAGCTCTACGCACCGTATTATCTGAATATCTGGTGACTTAATATTCCAAACATAGTATTTCGCCGCATCAGCCTTTTTCATGGCACAGAAAGACCTTTTACCAAGTTGTGAGACACTTATGCATTCTGAATATGTTAAAGGGCTACTTCTAACAGCACTGGGCGTGCTTGTTCTAAGTTTCGATTCCCTTATGATACGGCTCATCAATGCCCAATCCTTCGACCTGCTCTTTTGGCGCGGGCTGCTACTAAGCCTTATGGTCTATTTTTGGTGCCGTTTTTCCATGCCGAAACAGCGCATCCTTTCTTTGGACAAAAAAATATTGCGTTCAGCCTTGCTTTTTGTTGCCAGCACTATTTGCTTTGTATCTTCTGTTTATATGACGTCGGTCGCAAACGTATTGGTTATGATCAGCACGCAGCCTCTTTTTGCCGCCATTCTTTCACGTATCTTTTTGAAAGAAAGCTCTCCGCCGATAACATGGGCTGCTATTGTTGTTTCTATGATGGGCATTATGTGGGTTCTTTCAGACTCATGGCACAGTGCCAATATATGGGGTGACCTGACGGCCTTAGGATGCAGTGTTGCGCTTGCCGGAAAATTTGTAAGCGACCGAGAAGCCGGCTCCAGAAATATGACACCTGCCCTTATCGTTGCAGGGGCTATCACTGCCGCAATCAGCGGCGCAGCTGGACACCCCTTAGATATTTTCAGCACCGGCTGGGGTTGGATGCTTCTTCACTGCGTTGTTATTATACCGGTTTCCTTTATTCTTATTACATTAGGGCCAATGCGTATCCCCGCGGCAGAAGTCGGGATGCTTATGTTATTGGAAACGGCAACCGGCCCTCTCTGGATTTGGCTCTGCCTCAATGAAATACCAAGCCAAAGAGCTGTCGAAGGCGGTACTGTTGTTGTTACAACACTCCTTCTTCACGGTGCGGTAAAATGGAAAATGAATCAATCACAGCTTATTCAACACTCTTAATAAAAAAATCGGGTGTTCCTTGATGGAACACCCGATTGTTACTTCTTGTATAAAACACGTTAGCAACGCTTCTTTTGAATTATCACTCTCTTTCTTCACTAAGAATAAACTGTTCCCAGTTATTAAAATTTAACGGTATTTCTTCCTGCCTTCTTAGCCTCATAAAGCTTATCATCTACTCGTCGCAATAGTGACTCTATTGATTCATCTGAGCGATACTCTGCAATCCCAATTGAAAAACTCATTGGAAGCTCCTTCCCATCATACTCGCAAGGCATATTCTTTACGAAATCGACAATACGTTCTGCAACATCGGTACATTGCGTTAAGGTCATTTCGGGGAAATGCATAATAAATTCGTCTCCGCCAATCCTGAAAACAGTATCACAAAGTGGAACCGCTTTTTTTAGACATAATGCAGAATGCCTTAAAAGACTGTCTCCAGCAGGGTGTCCATAGTTGTCATTCACCTGCTTGAACAAATCAAGATCGAGCATCAAAACCGAAAGCGATTTATTTGCAGCTTGTGACTCTTGAACTCTCTTCTCCAGAGCCATCATCCCTGCCCTGCGATTCCCCACACCTGTCAGTTCATCCTTAAGCGAAAGCGTGGTAAGGCGCTTATTCAGGTAAGAGATTTCGTCCTGCTTCGCGCTCATAAGACATTGCTGCACAAATACATATGCTGAAAAAAAGACTGAAAAGAAAATCGTCACAATACGACTCAGCATATAATATTTGTTATCGATGGGATCGTGCGCCAGATGCAGAACCCACTCTCCGTTCGGCACCTCAATGCGCATTGCAACATCGTTGCCCCCGTGCCATTTCTCAGAAGTAAACAGCACCGAAGCAGTTTCAGAGTCCGGGTTGTACCCTTCAAGCTTAATATACAAACCTTGCTGATCTAACTGGCACACTCTGGCAGGAAGAACATCATCCACAAGCAACAACGCGATAGTAAAACCCCAGAACTTCTCTTCACCATGTTCAATTCTGAACACTGGCTTTCTAGCGATCACAGCGTATTTTCCATTTTGAATAAGCTTAAGCGGGCCTAAAAAAGTCAGTTCCCGACTTTGAATCGCAAGTAGCGCACCGTCATCACGATGTTTATCTTTAAGCAAATTATGCCCTATTGCGCCTTCATTCCCCTTAAGCGGATAAATATGAGAAACAATTCCATCTGGAGCAAGCTGAACTGAACCGACACCAGAGCCAATCGACGTCAGCTGTTCCCCCCATTTATCAAACTCGTGCACATCATAATCATTGGATTCAAGCAAAGCATGAAGCGTTTCTGTAACAACCACCCCATATGACAGGTTCCGTTGAATCTCCTGTGCGATCAATGCACCTGTATTCAACAGCGTATCTCGCATAAGCGCAGCTTCATGCTCGGCGTCACGACGAATTAGCAACTCAACAAAACTTATTGTGAGCAGTGTCATACAGATACAAAGAATCGCCGTTCCAATCACAGTGGTAGTACTGCACTCTTTCATACGATTGCCCTGATGATCTCATGAAAAAACGCTGTTTTTTCGTGGCATTGATAATGGTTTAGAAATACAGAAAGATAGTCAAAAAAAGATATTGGATGGCTACATCAAAAGCTTACAAATAACAAATACTATTACTTGTTAAAGCCTTATTGATATTTTTAAGAGAAGAAGACCTGATATAAAACTGTTTAAACAGCCATAAGATATTTTGGGCATAAAAAAAGTCCCCATACAATGTATGAGGACTAAATTTACGTGGCGGAGCCGACGAGACTCGAACTCGCGGCCTCCGGCGTGACAGGCCGGCGTTATAACCGACTTAACTACGGCTCCGCATAAATGGTGGGCGGTACA
>NZ_JADMLB010000065.1 GCF_015482765.1 Halodesulfovibrio sp. | reverse complement strand
CAAATCTCCCTGGGGACGCCAAGCAATTTAAGCTCTTACACGAAAGTGTAAGAGCTTTTTTGTTTTGTATAGAGAAACTTTTTTCGTTTTGAATGACATTAAGCAATATGAATCTTACAATAGTAAAGAAGCCACTACATGTAGTGGCTTCTTTACTATTGTAAGATGTAGTGTCGGTTACAGATCGACTTTTTTATCGAGTTTCTTGAGCAGACGTTCTCTGAGCGTTAACAGTACATTATGACAAGTGATTAAATCTTCTTCAGGGATATCTTTTGTAATTTCTTGTTGAATATCAATGGCGGTTTCCATCATTGAGTCAAGCAGCTTATCGGTGTTTTCGTGAAGCTCAACAAGTTTTACACGCCTGTCTTTTTTTGAAGGTGTGCGACGAACCAGATTATCTTTTTCCAGCCTGTCTAACATGCGCACAAGTGTCGGGCTTTCAATACCAACGTGTTCAGCCAAAACTTTTTGGGGAACTGGCTTGTTTAACTTGTCTAATGTAACCAGCACAACCCATCTTGCGTTACTGACTCCAAGGTGCATCAATCTTTGATCGATAAGTTGCCGCCACTCTCTGGATACTTCGCAGATTGTAAGTCCTATTTTTTGACGACCTTCTCTAGGGGAGTTTTGAATATCATTTCGCAGTTTAGAGGACATAAAACGTTACTCTTCCTATAAGTAAACAAAGGGGCTGAAAGCGTAACAATGCACACTTTCAGCCCTTTTATCAATTTTACTCGCTTATTTTATTATCTTTTTTCAAAATCTTTTCTGTGAACGCAATGATGGCGCGGTAGAAAGATGGAATGAAAAGTGTTGCGATAAATGTGGAGGCAAGCATGCCGCCAATAATACCTGTACCAATGGAGTGGCGACTGGCAGCACCGGCACCGGAGCTGGTAGCCAGAGGCACTACACCAAGGATAAAGGCGAGCGAGGTCATTACAATAGGACGGAAACGCAATTTGGCTGCTTTAATCGCAGCGTCCTTGGCGCTCATGCCTTCCTTGTGAAGCATAGAAGCAAACTCAACAATAAGAATGGCGTTTTTGGAAGAAAGCCCGACGAGTGTTACAAGTGCAATCTGGAAGTAAACATCATTTGCCAGACCACGTGTGTAGTTTGCAAGAATAGCCCCGAAGAGCGCAAACGGTACAGCCATGATAACCGCCAAAGGCAGGCTCCATTTTTCGTACTGAGCTGCAAGAATCAGGAATACCATTACGAGGCCGAGCAGGAATACCTGAACGGATGTGCCGCCGGTAGCTTTTTCCTGATATGCCGAACCGGTCCATGCCAGAGTATAGTCGGATGGAAGGGTTTCATTAACAACTTCTTCCATTGCGGTAAGCGCCTGACTGGAACTATAGCCAGGTGCAGGGCCGCCAAGGATTTTAGCAGCAGGGAAGACATTGAAACGTTCCACAACTTCTGGACCTGTAACCTGTTTTACGGTCACTAGAGCTGTGAGTGGAATCATTTCACCGTTATCAGAGCGGACGTATACGTTCGCAATGTCTTCAGGCTTTCTACGGTAGTCAGACTCAGACTGGATTTGTACCTTAAAAGTACGTCCCAGTTTGTTGAAGTCGTTAATGTAGTATGCGCCGAAGGTCGCCTGCATGGTCTCAAAGACTCGGCTTACAGGTACACCCATAGACTTTGCTTTTTCTCTGTCCAGCCTGATATCCAATTGTGGCGCGTTAACACTGAAGTTTACGGTAACATTTGCAAGTTCAGGACGTTCAGCTGCCGCTTTTGCAACTTGCTGTGCTTTGTCAGCAAGGTCTCGAACTCCTTTACCGCTTCGGCTTTGCAGGAAGGCTTCAAAACCGCCGGTGTTACTCATACCGGAGATTGGAGGCATGTTAAATGCCAGAACAAACGCATCAACAATGGAGTATGTGTCGCGGAAAATTCCTTTAACAATGTTGAAGGAAGAGTTTTCTTCGCTACGATCCTTCCAATCTTTTAAGGTGATGAACGTTGTTGAGACGTTAGGCTTCATACTACCGGAGAACAAGTCGAGTCCAGCGAGAGAAATGGTGCCTTGAACGCCCTCAGTGCTCAGGATTCGTCCAACAAGATCGTCAGTGATGGTGTCGGTACGAGACAAGGAAGAGCCGTCCGGCAGCATTGCCATGGTGATAAGGGTGCCTTTATCTTCATTCGGTACAAGCTGTCCCGGAACTTTTTGGAAGACGTTCCAAGTGATGCCTATAATGACACCAACAAGTGCTATCATAAGGAATGAGCGTTTCAGCAGCAGGCGTACGCCGGAGGTGTACCCATTTGTAATTGAATCAAAGAAACGGTTGAACCAACGGAACGGGGCAAGCGGCTCGCTATGGTCTTCTTTAAGCATTAATGCACAAAGAGCTGGAGTCAGAGTGAGTGCAACAATACCGGAAATCGTTACAGATACCGCAATGGTAACAGCGAACTGTTTGTACATTTCACCGGCTAGACCACCCATAAATGCAACCGGAACAAACACCGCACACAATACGAGAACAATGGCGACAACAGCTCCTGATACTTCGTTCATAGCTTTTATCGTTGCTTCTTTAGGTGGTAGTTTGTCCGTCCTCATTATTCGTTCTACGTTTTCAAGAACAACAATAGCATCGTCAACTACGATACCGATTGCTAGAACAAGGCCGAAGAGCGTGAGCGTATTAATAGAGAAACCAAGAACATACATGCCTGCAAAGGTTCCGATAATTGATACAGGAACTGCAAGACATGGAATAAGGGTTGCCCTCCAGTTCTGGAGGAACAGATAAATGATGATGAATACCAGTACGAAAGCTTCGATGAGAGTATGTACTACTTCTTCAACTGAGATTCGTACGAATGTTGTTGTATCATATGGAATTGAGTAGGTGAGTCCATCCGGGAATCGCTGGGAAAGTTCTTTCATTTTGTTTGAAACAACTTCAGCAGTTTCAAGAGCGTTTGCCCCCGGGGACAGGTAAATACCCAAAGCAACAGACGGCTTACCGTTGTTCTTTGCGCGTAAAGAGTAGGACTGTGCTCCGAGTTCCAATCGAGCAACATCTTTCAGGCGCAAAATAGTGCCGTCGGGATTTGCTCGAAGGATAATATTTCCAAATTCTTCAGGGTCGGTCATTCGTCCCTGAGTAATAACTGTATAGCTTAATGCCACTGGTGAACTTAACGGATCTTTACCAATAGCACCGGCTGCGAACTGGGCGTTTTGTTCACGAACAGCAGCAGCGATATCTGATGGTGTAAGGCCGAGCTGAGCAAGGCGGTCAGGACGAATCCAGATACGGATAGAGTAGTCCTGTGCACCAAATACAACAGCGTCACCAACACCCGGAAGGCGTTTTAAGTCATCGATAATGTTAACGAGTGCATAGTTACTGATATACACAGTGTCGTACAATCCATCAGGAGAAAATACACTGAGTACCTGAAGCATGTTTGAAGACTTTTTGCTTACAGTAACACCTTGGCGGCGCACTTCTTCCGGAAGGGAGGTCAGCGCAGCCTGAACTCTGTTGTTAACGTTAATAGTGTTCTGATCGGGATCGGTACCAACTGCAAAAGTAACAGAAAGTGTGAGGCTGCCGTCGCCCGCACTAACAGAACGCATGTAGAGCATGTCCTCTACACCGTTAACTTTTTGTTCAATTGGTGCCGCAACAGTCTGGGCGATAACTTCAGCGCTTGCACCCGGGTAGCTCGCACTTACCTCAACTTCCGGAGGAACAATGTCCGGAAATTCTGCAATTGGCAGTACCTTAATCGCAAGGAGACCTGCCAGTACAATAACTACGGAAAGTACCGTAGCAAAAACAGGGCGGTTAACAAAAAAACGAGCAAACATTAGGCATCCCCATTCTCTGCTACCTTGGTAGGAGCAGGGTTAACCGGACTGCCCGGACGAACCTTGATGATGCCTTGAGAGATGATGCGTTCGCCTCCCTGAAGGCCTTTTTCTACGATAAAGTCGTTTCCGACGGTATTACCCAGTGTTACAGGGCGCGGGGACGCAATGTTGTTTTTATCAAGAACATAGACGAGTGGGCTGTTACTTGTGAAGAGGACAGCGCTCTGCGGAATTGTGACCGCTTTGTTGAGCACAGCGCCTTCGATAAGAACGCGTACGAATTCACCTGGAAGTAACAAGCCTTTTTTGTTTTCAAACTGTCCACGCATACGAATGGTGCCGGTTTTAGGGTCTACCATTTTATCCGCAAAGTTGATTTTTCCGATTTCATCAAGCTGCGAATTGTCAGAAAGTTGCAGCTTAAGGGTGTAGCCTTGGTCTACGAGGCTGGCACTTCCTTTTTCCATTAGGCGACGCATAGAGAGCGCTTCTGTACCCGGTACAGAGAAGTTTACGTACAGCGGGTTCAGCACAGTAATTGTTGTAAGAAGGCTGCCAGCTTCATCAAGGGTGATCAGACTGCCTTCAGAACGAGTTTCTTTACTGGTAATGCCGGAAATAGGAGCAGTAACCTCAGTATAGCTGAGGTTGATTTTTGCTTCGCGTACACGAGCTTTAGCAGCACCTACGCTTGCAAGAGCTTTTTCATATTCTGCATCTGCATTGTCGTATTCTTGCTGGCTGACAACTTTGGCATCACGCAAGGATGCAATACGATCTCGTTCAAGCTTTGCGTTTTCCAGCGTTGCTGTAAGCTTTGCTAAATCACCTTTTGCCTGATCAAGAGAAGCTTGAGCCGGCTTTGGGTCGATCTTGAAGAGAACATCCCCTTCTTTTACCCAGCTGCCCTCAATGTATGTACGTTCCAGCAGGATGCCGCCTGTGCGAGCGCGCACCTGTACTTCCCGTGAGCCGGCGGTTTGACCGACACATTCCTGAGTAAGAGGAATATCTTTTTGGGTTACAATAGTTGTTGTCACCATTGGTGGTGGAGGAGTTTTTCCGCTCTGTGATGCAGAAGTTTCGTTGCTGCATCCGCTTGCAAAGAGCACTAATGAAAGGAGTGCGCACGCTGTAAGAAGTAAACGATTCCTAGTAGCCATGTGAGGAATGCCTCCCAAAAAATATGTAGATAGTTAGTATGCTAATTAATAGGTAGGTAACCTTGATATATCTGCTTTGGATAGGGGTCAAGATGTGAAGTGATAAAGTTTACAAAAACAGTTTGTTGGAGAATCAAACGTGTTGGAAAAAAAGATGATGTCGTAGACATTTTTCGAGGGAGCGTGATGGGTTGGGAAGGACGATAAAGGGCTCAGGAAGGGAAAAGCAGCTACAAAAAAATGGCTGGTTATGATGTAAGAATAGTCTAGGCAAACCTTCTTATTTTGTTTGAACTGTAAAACGAGCTATGTGCTTAAGAAAGAGGTGAGCTGATGTTGGTATTTTTGTAGGGCAAGAATAAAAAATTACGAAGCGTTAGAGTTAGTTCCAGATGTTGCTGCAATAACGTGAAGGCAGTATTGGCGTATTAATTCATGGCGTTGTGCCTGATTAATGCGTTTGTTTTCGTACATATGAGTGTCCGCATTTGAGGTGAGAGTGCACAGTTCGTCTGGGAACATGGCTGTCGAAATCCCAAAGGATACATACGGGGAACCTTGGAGTGTACTTTGATTTTCAACGTGGTGTTTTAGACGCAGCATAACATCCGTAGCCTCAGTATACCCTGTTTTGGGTAACAGTATGACAAACTCATCCCCTCCTATTCTATAGACGCTATCATTGTTGCGTGTGTGTTCAGATAGCATGAAAGATATTCTGCGCAGGTAGTCATCACCGTAAGAATGCCCCAGAAGATCATTAACGATTTTTAGCCCGTCAGCATCAATGTAAATAAGACTGACCGGATAATCGTTATTGGTAATATTTTTCAGACGTTGTTCGAACGAATAGCGTGTGTAGGCGGTGGTTAAGGGATCTTTTTTCAGGCTGTTAATGAGCTTTTCTTTAGCATTCTGTAACTCATTTATATCAATATGTACTCCGGTAACGCGTCTTGCCTTTCCGTCCGGCTTTCTACTTGTCACGACACCCTTACCTAGAATCCAAATCCAGTATCCCTCCTTATGTTTAAAACGATAAATACATTCGAAACTGTCTCCGTATGTCGGGCTGTTTATTATTTTCAGCTGCATAGAGACTGTATGCTCATAGTCGTCTGGATGAACTCTTGAGGCCCATGAATCCGCTGTGGGAGGGAATTCCTCTTCAGTGTATCCTGCCATAGCTATATATTTGGGACTGTAGTAGACCTCATTTGTTTCAGCGTTCCAGTCCCAGATTCCATCTTCCGCTGCTTTTAAAGCAAATTTCATTCGTTGTTGCTCATGATCTATCGCAGCCAGACGTTCACTATTGATGTGAAAGCCGCTGACCATTGTCGCGCGCGCTTTTTTATCGCGATGGAGTATGTACCCATGAATGACTACTGAATAGTAGGTACCATCTTTTCCTAACACTCGAAGGGGGTGTTCATATGTGTTGCCAAGTTTGGCAGTGATAATATGATTGATATATATTTTACGTATTGTCTCAAGATCGTCAGGATGAAATAAGGTGAGCCATTCTAGAATATTAGCAGGTCGTTCTTCTTCTGTGTACCCAAGGCGTGAAAGATAGTCATCACTGTAGTAGAAGGCGTCAGCAAGTGGTTCCCAGTACCACATACCGGTTTCATTTTCCTGAACAGTGTTTTGAGCTACTTCAAAAGTGCCGGTTGGGGATGTCAGTAAAAGTGAATTATGCATAAGGAGCCCTATAGAAGAAGATGAGATAAATCTCAACGCAATACCTGTTAATTCAATTTTTGCACAGTGTTACTTAGTTGCTTAGCAAAATATACCTATTTTGTAGGAAAAGGGGATGGTTCTGTGCAAAAAATATGACTACCCGCACAAAAAGCTTCCACGTGTTTTATTGTGGAGAAACTTTAAGAAAAAGTCGCGTAGTGTTGCTATCTATGTTGTTTTTGTTTTTTTGCCTGATAGTTATGGGTGGTGGCGTAGACATAAATATCAGCTTATGGCTTGATGTATGCAAAACCTTTTCGTTGTAGGTCAATTATTTCTAGCAGCCCGGAGGAAACTATTTGGGCTGATGGTAATAACCATTCTTGCTCTATAGAAAAATGCGTAATAGCATTTTGGCAAACTTGTATTTGTAAACCAATATTCGAAAGATGCGTCAGTTGTGTTGCATGTGGATCATCTTTACCTAACAGTTTTATTCCCGGACCATTTACTACAAGGTGTGCACGAAATTTTTTTCCGGATAGCCCTTTAAAGTAATTTTCAATATTGCTAATTGCTATTTCAAGTTCTGCAACACCTTTGTCAAAATGGAATACGACATCGTAGTGCATTGTATTATCCGTTTGGTTAAAATTGTTCCGTTCTCTTGTATGGTAAAATAACGAGCTTGCTTCTGCATTGGAGTAGAGAATTTGATTTATCAAAGTGTCATGAAAGCGCATTCGGGTGAACCCTCTACGTATGAAATAGATTCCAAGAGCCAGCATTAAGATACTGCCTGTTCCAAGCGCAATGAAGATAATGAGATCAAACGATCCTTCTATTTTGGATGTCATAAGAAGAATGAAAGATATTATAGTCATGGAGAAGGCACAAAGAGCTATACCAGAGCGGAGAGTCGTATGAGCTGTACGTTTTTCTGCAAGAAGTAACATCAATTTTTGAAAATCAGTTTGAGAGATTTGTTTATTATCCATTAAGCAATGCTCCGTGTCTGAGTCTATCGGAAAGGAACAACCTTGACCGGTTGTACAGGGTGTTTTTGTTTATATTTGCTAGTCTAGCGTATTGAGTTTTATTAAAAATGATATGTGCTTAGTTAATATTTTTTGAAGACGAAGGGTAAGTTGGGCTGGCTATTCAAAATAGATCCAATGATACTTTTATATCACACTGTTTTTACTATATACTAACCCAACTGTAATGTTGTGTTTTTGGGGATAAGTATATTTCTTTGAGTTGTTGTCTCTTTAAGTAAAAACGTAGTAATTTAATTAGTGTGTTTTAGGTTTTTAGTATGCATGTAATTCTTTTAAAAAAAGAGAGTTACATGCTTTTTTATTCCTTTCGGTCATCGCTAACAGTTCTGTAATACCTCTGTAAGGGTTTTGAATGATCTCTTTTGGTATAACCGTTTCAACAGCGTGATTAGGAATTTTTTATTCAACGCATGTGTTTGGCACCAGTTATTAAGTTGTTCGTTACGCCCGTTAAGACCGGCATATTTTCTTCCACTTTTCATACAACTTAGCTGTGCTGATGCGTTGTACTTGGAGGCGGCTCGTTGCAGGCTGCTTTCATCCCCTTAAAACGAAGTTTTGAGACAGGAACATACAATGAAAGTTATCATTTTTTCTACAGCGGGAAATTTGAGTGGTGGAGTAAGGCAAGCAGCAAATTTAGCAAAAAGCCTTATGCGTCGGGGCCATGAAGTTGTTTTCTTTGTAGTGCCAACTGCAGATATACCGTCTGTTGAACCGTCTATTACTTGGCGACGGTTGCCAGTAGATAAGAATTTGTGGCGTCATGAAGTTGAAAACGAAATTGAGCTTGCAAATAACAAAGGCATGCCATGTGTAGTTCAAGCCTTTCATAATAAAGCAAACAAGTACGTTGCTTGGTGGGCAATGCGTTGGGCCCTCCCCGGTTCAAAATACAGAGCACATTGTGTGGGATACCGCGGAGTGACGTATCGTCCCCGTAACCCGCTTCCGTATTGGTCGTTCGGTATTAAAAAGGTTGTGGTGAATTCAGCCGCCTGTGGGCGTTTGTTAAGCCGACAGTATGGAATATCGAGTAAGATTGAGTTGGTATATAACTCTATTCCTGAAGGACGTAACATCCCTCATAGATCAGCAGAAGAGGTTAGGAAGGAGCTTGGGTTATCTGACGGTGATACAGTGTTCGGCACTGTTACTAGTAGAAAGGCTGACAAAGGTAATGATGTACTTTTGGAAAGTTTTGCCAAGTTGAATTCATCACAGAAGAAATTATTGTTGGTGGGATTACAGAAAGAGCACTGGATTTCTCTATGCCGTGAGCTTGGAATTGAAGATCGTGTCATTTTTGTATCCTATGCGGAACATGTGGCAGATTATCTGCAACTGATGGATTGTTTTGTCTTTGCAGGAAGAAAAGGTGACAGCACACCGAATGCTCTTTTGGAGGCGATGAGCGTAGGTGTTGCATGTGTCGGTACACATATTGGCGGTGTGCCTGAGGTACTTTCAGGCTGTGGCAAGGTTGTACCTATTAACGGTGTTAAAGAAATGACTGAAGCTATGCAGGAACTGCATGATAATCCGTTGTTGCGTAAAGCAATGGCAGCAACCGGTTTGGAAAAAAGCAAAGAGTTCACAGAAGATAATCGGGCTATGCGTGTAGAAGAGATCTACAGCGGTGTCATTGAGCGATATGCCATGTCCCGCTATCCGTCTGTGTGTATGTTGGATCAATAATTTTTCAAAATTTAGAAAGTTAGTTTTTTCATTGTCGCTGAACGTGTTGCACTTGCTTACTGTTGTGTCAAAATGTGTCTGTGATCATAAAAGGCTTGAATAACGGAGTATTGGTCAGCACCAGTGTAGTAACTTGTATCGGCAACATTTGGCCACGGTGCTGATGAAGATTTTTGCATGTAGGTATATGCAGAAGTTTGAATATTCTGAATGCAGCGTGTCTGGTTGGTTGGCAGTGTCTTAAAGTGACTTTCTATAGAATAAAAGCTCCGGCGTTTTGCCGGAGCTTTTTTTGTTTTATTGGACAGATGCTTGTTGTGGCGCTGGCTTGGGAGCAGCATTTAGATTGGCAAAAGCAAGAATGACTCCAAGTGCAATACCAAGTAGGGCGGCAAAAAGTACTCTGAAGTCTGCCGGAAGTAAAAATGTAATAGTATGGGCAGGTATCCAGAATAGTGGAATTGTCTTTTTAAAAACAAATCCCCATTGAATGTCCCAGTTGATCGAAGCGAGTTGTTTTTTCATATTGATGGGACGACAAAGCGCGGTAAGTGTACCCTTGTAATCGTGAATGTGTCCGTCTGTAATTTTATGCAATGTCATAAAGATAGGGGCGAAAATGCAATTGAGGAAGGTGCTGATGCCTAAGGCAAGGATAAAGCGTTTTCCGAAAGTGCCGGTTGCCAGATCCGTCAGGGAAACCGGAAGCCCGAGAGAGGCAAGCATTGCAGGAACACCAGTAGCAAAGACTACAAAAGCTGCTTTGATGATAACGCCAAGAACACCCCAGACTATCATTTTGGGAAGAAGTCCGAAGCTCCTCTTCCAGTATGTTCCGGATACAATCCGTAAGGCGAGGCATTCACCAAAGGAAGCAAGTACGGCAAATTTAACAAAACTTAAAATATACCCGTGTGACATGTTAAGGCTTCGGAAATGTAAGCCAAAATTTGGCGTGAGGCTAATAGCCATAATTACAACGAAAATACCCACGAAAACAAAGCGGTCTGAACGATTCATAACACACCCTTGGAGAAAGAAGTAAAAGAAAAGCCGGAGCAATGTTGAGTACAATGTCCGGCTTTTCTTATTAGTTACAAAGAGCGTTGTGCATTTTAGAGATAGTTAGCAACAACGATAACAAGACCGAAAACAAAGCTGGCAAGAACAGCAGGAGTTCCGCCAATTGCTCGGAATTCCTGACTCTTGCCGAACGATCTGAGTTTAAGCACCATGATGCACGGAAGGAAGATCGCAATTATAGCGAGAGCTGATCCTGCATGGGATAAAGCACGAATGAAGCCGTCCGGTGCCATGACAGAGGCAAAGAGTGGCGGAAGGAATACAAGCATGCTTGTTCCTGCGCGGCTGGCTCTGTCATTTCCGCGTTTGAATGTTTCTGCAACGAGGTCAAATAAGCCCAATGATACACCAAAGAAGGATGTTATCAGAGCAAGCACGGCAAAAATAGAAACAATGCGTTTCACAAGCAGGTTGTTTCCGCTGATAAGTGCCACCAGTGCATCAACATTTGCCAGTCCGGCAAGCTGTTCTGGTGAGGCATTACCTAAAGAAAGCATAAGCCATGCGACATAACAGAGTCCGGGAATTGTACTGCCGATAACAAGAATTTTAACAAGAGATTTTTTACTTTCACCTACGTAGCTGACAACACTCGGGATGGATGCGTGGAAGCCGAATGATGTGAACAGGACAGGCAATGCAATCATGAAACCTTTTGTTGTTGGTGTACCAAGTGCAAGGTTTTGAAGGTTAAGTTCGCCACCGAGAAAGCCGAAGCTGATAACCATGGTTCCGAGCATAACGGCAAAAAGTGTTTTGTTGGCAGAGACAAGGGCGTTTGTGCCAATATAAAAGATGATTGCACTGATAATGGCAAAAGCCCCTGACCCAACACGAGGATCAACAGGGATAACACTGGCAATAAGTCCGCCCATGCCCGTCATATAAGCTACGAGAAGACAGTATGCCAAAAAGAAAACACTGCCTGTCGCTACTATTTGACCGGGACGACCCAGTATTTTGTGTGTCATGTAGTTAAAGTTTACGCCGGGGCCAAACTCAAGATTTACCTCAATGAGCATAAGGCCGGAATAAACAGCCAGTGCCCACATGACAAATAATACAAGGCAACCGGTTACAAAACCGAGACTGCCTATCACCATAGGAAGGCCGAGCATACCTGCGCCAATTGCCGTGCCGGCAACGATACTAATCGCACCAATGTTTTTAGAACTCATACAACTCTTCTCCAATTTTCAATGCCGAAAGGGGGTCGGCATTGATCAGTGAGCCACCACACGCCTGCGGGGTCCCTGTTTGTAAGCAAGGGGCATTTCGTTCAATGCGTGTACTCAAGGCAGGTTGTTCTGTCTATATTAGCGTCTACATTTTTTGTAATTACTACATGGTCGAAAAAGAATTGCCTTTTACAATACTATAAAAGTGAAATGTTACTTCAATACAATATGCCATGAGTGTAGAAAAGTGACGTAATAGTGCGACAGATGATACCGTGAGAAGTTTTGTGTTAACCCATTCGAGATTAATGGCTAAGAAGTGTAGTCTGCATATTTCCGTCTTACCCAAGGGAAACAACTTTGCAGTTACATATACAGTGTCGGCTCTGTAATTTTTCTTCTAATGTAGCGCCCATTTTACTCATTCCTGAACGTGGAATGCCCTGCAATACACCACCATGTAACCAGCGCTGCTGTGGTACCATGAAAAAATCTCATAATACCACAGCAACGATTATGGAATTAGTTCATTAACTTTTTCAAAACGGTTTCAAGTGCGGTTGCTGCCCGTTTTTGCTGAGAGGTAGCAGCCTGCTGCACTTCTTCCAGTGCGTTGTAAATGGTGTCGGAAACATCTTTAAAGATTTCTCCGGCATCAAGTGCCACTTTATTACTCATAAGGTAGTTGAAGGCACGAGCCATACCGCAGTTAGCAATAAAGTCAGGAATGACACTGAAGTTGTTGTCTGCGTATTCTGCTGTAGCGCCGTAGAAGATGTCGTCATCATGGAACGGTACGTTTGCACCGCAGGCGATTACAGTGAGGCCATGTGCTTTCATGGTTTCAAGTTGTTCTCTTGTGACAAGGCGGGAAGCTGCACATGGCAGGAAGATGTCTGCGCCGACGCTCCATACTTTCTTTTGCGTTTCTTCAGCAGAAAGAAGGTTGTCTGCAACGAGAGTGTTGCCGGTACGTTTGAGGAGCAGCTCGCGAACTTGTTCAAACGTTAGGCCTTCTGTTTCAACAAGACCTGCTTCGCGGTCGATGATGCCTACGATAATCGCACCGCGGGAGGCGAGGTAGTAAGCTGCAGTTGCGCCTACATTGCCCCAGCCTTGAACGATAACGCGTTTGCCTTTGAGAGGAATGTTATTGAGCTCGTGGAAATGGCGTACAGATTCGGCAACGCCCCAGCCTGTAATCAGGTCAGCTACAAGGTAACCGCGTGATGGGTCTGGTGAGTAGGTTGCAGATGTTACCGGAAGGCATACACCGCCGCGCAGCTGACTGATTTGCTGAATTTTCTTTTCTTCAGTCGGCATAAAGTGACCGTTGACGATACCTTCTTGAGGATGCCACAGGCCGTATGCTTCTGTATGCGGAATAACATCTTTGATTTCGCATACATTCAGATCACCACCGGTTCCGTAGTAGCTTTTGAGCAGCGGCATTACAGCTTTGTACCAGCGATCGAGCACTTCATCTTTGCGGGGATCATTCGGATCAAAGTTGATGCCTGATTTAGCACCGCCGATATGCGGGCCGGATACGGCGAATTTGATTTCCATTGTTTTTGCGAGTGACACTACTTCATGCTTGTTTAAGCCTTTTCTCATGCGGGTACCGCCGCCGGCAGCTCCGCCGCGTAAGGAGTTGATAACGACCCATCCCTGCGCATCTGTTTCAGAGTCACTCCATTCAAAAACGATTTCCGGTGTGTTTTCTTCAAAAGCAGTTAACAGTTCTTTCATGTCTAATCTCCACAAGCTAACTAAATGTTATGTGAGTTTCATAAACCAATGGGGTTGTTGAACCGCCCTCAGAGGGGACTGATGCGGCTCATAATCGCAGGAACCGGTGCATCCGGTTCCTGCCGGTAGATATTTATGAAGACAATCGAATAGTGTCTGCATGCAGACGGGCTTCGATGTACAAGGACAGTGCCGCAACTGCACGGTCGCATACTGGGAAAACAGGCACACCGTTTTTATTGAAGGCGTCGCGCATCGGGTCATACAAGCGACCGCCGTCAATAACACCGACAACGGGCTTTTCGCTCTCCCGCGCCATTTGCGTCAGCAGAGGGATAATGCCGTTATCGTTGTCCATGGAGAATGCAGGAACAGATGTTTCTGCGAGGGTGTGCATACTTGGGGAAAGTGGATCTAAACCAATGACAACGGCATCTACTCCGGCGTCTTTGGAAAGGATGTTAGCGATGATTGAGTGGGTTTCATCATCGGCACTCGGGTTGATATCCAGTGGGTTGTTTATTGAAACCAGACTGGCGAGTTTTTTTGATTCGAGAACTTCTGAAAGTTGTTTGCGGGATGTTTCTTCAAAGGCTGCAAGTTGCATCTGGTAGTCATCGGATTGAATTGAGTCTGCCATGCCTACAGCTTCGAAACCTGCTCCGCTTACAGCTGCAAGACGGTTACCGTGGATTTTTTTACCTGCCATGTTTTCTGCCAGCAGGAACAGATCCTGAAATTCGGTAAACGTGCGTGCAACAATGGCTCCTGCCTGTCGTACGCAGGATTCGCAGACCATGTAGTCTCCAGCCAATGAGGCTGTGTGTCCGCTTGTGGCACTTTTTCCTTCCGGAGTTCTGCCTGCTTTATAGAAGACAACTTCCTTGCCTGCCATAACGGCATCACGGACGGCGGTGCAGAATTCAAGACCGTCCAGATCATTGAAGCCTTCTGCATATACGGCGATGACATCAACTTCATCTGATTCTTTAAAATATTTAACCATATCGCCGAGGGTCAGGTCAGTCTGGTTGCCCATAGAGATCATGTAGGCAGGGTTGAGTTCAGGGCATTGACTACTGCGATGAAGCATAAATGCTCCGCTCTGGCTGACAAGTGCTGAACGGTGGTGTGTTGCGGCGCGGTCTTTAGGAAGTTTTTCTTCAGGAATGAACCATGTGTCATAGTTACCCGGATGAGAAACTACACCCATGCAGTTTGCGCCGATAAATACAGGACCGCCTTCTTCTGTGCCGTGAATGGCATCAATTGCTGCAATAACGTTTTGTGCACGTTCTTTACTGTCTTCTGTTTCCCCCATTCCGCCCGGGATCAACATGACACTGTTAGCAGCATCAAGGCGGATGATGTCATCCACAAGATCAGGAACGTGCGCTGCTCCTACGGCTACAACAAATAAGTCGAGCTTTTCTGGAAGAGACTCGAGGGTGGGGAAGCATCTTACGCCCTCTATTTCATCAACGCCTTCGCGAAGGATGTAGACATCTTCTTTCGCAAAGCCTTCTGCAAGGATGTTATCCAGAATGATGCGTCCAAAGTTTTTACGCTTAGTGGATGCACCGATCAAACCGATTTTTTTGGGATGAAGCAGGTTATGAATTTTAGCGATAGGGCGTTTGTTTTCACGTTCCTGCGGTAGAGAAAATCTGCACATGCCGTCCAGTGGTACCATAAGGTAATCTGTGAAGGCGTATGGGTTGATTTCCATTTCTTCGATGACAAATTCAGCATCCGGATTTGATGGTGAGTATTTGCGTCCCATTTCAATAAATGATGAGAAGCACTCCATGAGTTGTTCATCCGTGACAACACGGCGTTGTCCCCGAGTAAGTCCGGCAAGTTTTTGATAGGAGATTGTTTTACGGAATTGGGCAAAGAAGCTTTCGCCGTCGATAAGTTCACAGGATGCAGCAACGATAGCCTGTCCTTTTCTGAACCGCTGGGCATACAGTTCTGTGTCTGTTCCGCCGAGTCCGGCGCTGATTACCATTCCGAATTCACGGGTGTTTCGAAGCCCTACGATGAGCTCATTACCGAATGCACTGGAGTCCGGCGGCATGAACTGCACCATAAGCACACCTTTTACGTCTCTGCGAATAGCCGTAAGGAGTGCTTCGCCAGTCAGCCCCTTGTATGCTTCCGGTGCGTGAGAAGGATCAAGATTGATCATATTGGCGTAGTTTTCGGGTACTTCATATAACATGCGGCGAACCGCAGAGCGAATTTTATCCGGTTCTTTTGCTACGATACGTACGCCGCCAACTTCTGTTTTATGAATGATGGTAGGAGAAACAATTTTTAAAACAATTTTTTCTCCCGGCATGGCGGTGAGTGCTTCATCAGAAACTTTTGCACCCTGCGGGATGAGGATTGATTTTGGGGGAGTTTCTGCGCCTGAGCGTGAAAGTAAATTGTAGACTTCATATTCAAAGAGATATGAACGTTCTTCGTCTTGCGCTGCTTTGAAAAGAGCGCTGATGGCGTCAAAATCTATGGAAAGGTCTGTCTGTAGGTCCATGAGGTATTCCTTGCCTTCTGATTCTCAACTGTTCGTTCGATGGAAGTTCTTAGCGGGGGAGGTGGATTCCCCCGCTAATTTTTTTAGAATAATGCACGTCCTGCGTTGAATGCCGCGTGGTTCGCAGTCCAAATTGCCGGTTTCGGGCTTACATTTTTCAATGCCTGCCACCAGAGCTCTTTCGGGAATTCGTTGAAAGGAGCTAACGTGCTTAATGCACCCATCATGACAACGTTCGCGATTCGTCCGCTTGGATCGCCGAGATTCAGCGCTTGTTCGAGTACGTCAATTTCTACGACGTTGTAGTTGGCCAGCGTCTGCATAATTTTTTCATGTTCCGGATAGGCGTCTTCTGTGACGCCGTATGGAAGAACCTGTGTTTTTGCCAGCAATACGGTACCACCCGGTTTCAACATATCCACGAATCCCTGACGTAAGATTTCGCTTTGCTCCATACTTACAAGGCAGTCTGCTGTACCGGGTAAAAGGACCGGTGAGCAGACATTGCCGCAGCTGAAGGTGGATATAACAGGGCCGCCCATTTGAGCCATGCCGTGTGTTTCACCCTTCACAACGTTGGTATCACCATAACCTGCAAGGAAGGCGAGTTGAGTAAGGACACGACCAAAGAAGAGGTTGCCTTGTCCGCCTACTCCGCGGATTGCCAGTGCAAGACGCTCCGGCAGGGGGAATGACCCAGCTTGAGGTGCAGTGATGGTTTCTGGTGCTTCTGGAAGGGATACGCGGGTGGTTTCGCTTTTCTGTTCCGGTTCTGCAATGCTGATTGCTTTTACCGGACACATCTGAGCACAGGCAGCCGGTTGGCTGACACAGCCTGTACATAAGTTGTTAAAGGATGGAAGGCCGTCTTTGTCTGCTTGAATCCCCGGACAGATTTGACAGAGCCCACAGCGCTTACAGATGTCAGCATCTACTGTGAGGCGGGTTCCGTAGGAGGATTTAGGCATTTTCCGGATACAGATACCGGTTACAACAAGGGTTGTGAAAATATCTTTTTCCGCATTCGCCAGCGCTTCTGTCAGAGCTTTCCGGATACCTTTGCGGTCGTATCCGCTGACTTCCACAACGTTAGCACCGTGTGCTGCCAGTGAGGACTGGAGATTGAATGTGTTGTTTTGTCCTGCAAGGTTAACCGGAGATGTAGGGCCGGGTTGGCCGCCTGTCATGGCAGTCCAATTGTTATCCAGCACTACTTTTACACCCGGAATGTGGCGGAAAATGGTGTTTCGTGTGCTGTCCATTCCGCTGTGGCATTCTGTGCCGTCACCCAGCAGGCTGATACATTTTGAAGCCTTTTCGGGATTCGCAAGAACGTATCCGGCGCGGTTTGATTCACCAGTGCCCATTGCTACGTTGGTGTCCACTGCGTCCATGAAATAGAGAAGTGTGTTGCAGCCGATATCACCGAAGCAGGCTTCAATTTTACCTTTCTTTTTCATGTGGCGGACAGTTTCACCAAAAAGACGATACGGACAACCGGCACAGATCATAGGAGGGCGGCTCAGGGGGGCAATCTCAGTTGAAGCGGGAGATTCAAGGGATAGATTGAGAAGACCCGCAACCTGAGCCGGATTCCATTCAGTAATAGTTTCAGTTGCGCTTTTGCCGTGGACGGTGAGCCCGTTGCGCTCTAACTCTTCCTGTACAAAGCGGTAGCCGTCTTCAATGACGTAGACGTTGCCGTCTATGGAGTCATGGAATTTGCGAATAAGGTTCATTGGAAGCGGGTAGGTGAATCCCAGAGAGAGAATGTCGATATCTTCTCCTAGAGACTGCTTAACTTCTTTCACCATCATTTCGTTAATTCCGTAGGTAATGACACCGATTTTGCCGGAGCCTTTTTCCCATTTGTTTAATGGAGAATTTTCTACCATCTCTGTAAGAGCCGGAATACGTTCTGTGACTACTGTGTTGTAGTTTCCGCGGGCAACAACGGGAAGTGTGTTGAACTTTTTGAGAGGAACTTCGAGTTCAACGCGGTTCCGTGTAGCAGTCTGTGAAAGGTGAACGAGACCTTCGCTGTGGCACAGGGTTCCGTTGGCAAGAATGACTACAGGAGTTTTAAATTTGCGGCTGATATCTGCTGCAATTTGGGATGCTTCATGCATTTCCTGATGATTGCGCGGCTCGAACATAGGGACAAAACAGCTTTTAATAAACGGGCGGGGGTCAACGAGATGCTGTGTTGAGCTTGGGGTAAAGTCAGAGGCAAGGTAGTAAACGAGTGCACCTCGTTCGTCGTTGAAAAATGCCGAGCTGCTGAATGGGTCGCCTGCTTGAAAAAGACCCGGGATTTTCATGGTGACAACACAGTCCTGTCCTGCAAGAGAGTGGCCATAACCTACGGAAACGGCAGTGGCTTCACTTACAGACCAGCCGACAGAGATCATGTCCTGAACGTGACTGAGTCCTTTATCGATAACTTCAGTACTGGGAGTGCCGGGGTATCCGTCTACAGCGTGGATGCCGGAGCGTACACAGCCAACTGCAAAGGCCATATTGCCCTGCAGAACGGCGGCTTCGCCTGCCTCTTGCGTACAAAGTTTCTTAACTGGATTCATCGTTAATTCTCCTTGAAATGGGCGTGTCTCTCGAAAAGTCGTTACAACTATCTGTGACGTTGTTTTTTCAGGAGTTATTAAAAGTCAGACTTTATGTCAATGGGGTTTTGTGAAAAAGATGTGTCTCTATTTCCTTATTTATAAAGAGCTTTTTTCTAAAATTGTGAATTTCGATACTCTAATGAGCAGCTTTTTTGCATAAATGCATGTAATTGGGGCGAGAAATGCTACAAAAAACGACCTAAAAGACTGACAATAGAAATCGACACTGTCAGTTTTTTGCGGTATTTGTCATAAATAATGAAAATTTTGACAGGAGTGATTGATGCCTCAACATACTACTAAAACAGATTCTTTACGTTCGAGCAGTCGTTGTGAGGATGTGGTCGCAACGCTGAAGAGAGAAATCTTACTGCAACAGTATGTTCCGGGCGATGTGCTCCCTAAAGAAGAGATGCTGGCACAGCGTTTTGGTGTAAGTCGGGCAATGATACGTGAAGCACTTGGTATTCTAAAAACACAGGGGTATCTTGAGTCAAAACGTGGCAAGAATGGTGGGACATTTGTAAAAAACATTCTTGAGTCCAGCGCCATGGGGGCATTGTTCAGTGACCTTGTTCTTATGGGAAAAATGAAGGTTGATGATCTTCTTTCGGCACGCCTTCTTATTGAGCCTGAAGCTGCGCGTCTTGCGGCTTTGCGGGTGTCTGCAATAGATCTGCAGCGGCTTACTGATCTAAATGAACTGGTGATGAATGAGAAGGACAGGCGTAAACGGGTTGATCATAACGTTGAGTTCCATATTTTAATCGGGCAGCTGAGCGGAAACCCTTTTTACGATATTTCTATTCGCAGTTTTATGAGTTTTACGCGTATGTTTACCGGAATGATGGATGAATCGTTGCCGTATGTGCACGACGATTCTGCGCATGGAGATATTCTTAATGCACTTTCTGCTCGTAACCCTCAGTTAGCATTCGAAAAAATGTACGTACATGTTTCTGGGATGAAGTCCGCCATGGGGTCTCAGGAAAAACTGATTCGTGATGCGAGGTTAAGCTAATTTTTGGGCTTGATGAGGAGCGACTGTTTGGAATGCAAGGTTTTTTAAAAAGTCAGACTTTTAAAATAGTCTTAATTTTTCAGAATACGTATTTCAAAAGAAAAAGCATATAAAGTCTACTTACCCGCATTTTTAACCTGACTAAAAAATAGGGAAATAGAATCTGTAAATTCTTTATGATTTAGGTATGTTCTGTTTTGCATGTTAGAAAATGCCCCTGCGACATTCGTAGGGGCATTTTTCCTTTGCTGCACAGTTAAGGAAGAGGGATGGGAGAGGTTATGTTTTGGAGTCGTCTGCTGTGGTACCCATAGTTGTGGAATCCATCTGAAGGGTAACCGAGAAGAAGTCTTCAGAATTATCGAAGATGATATCCCATCCCATTTTCGTTACCAGTCGTTCAATGAGCATGATGCCTAGACCATAGCTGTCAGTCTTGGATTCTTCATGGTCTGCAGTTTTTGTGTTGAAGACGACAAACGTGTCTGCTGTATTATGAATACTGATTTCACCTTCATGTGTATGTTGGAAGGCATTACGTATAATGTTGCCCAAAATGATACGAAGTACGTGTCTTGAGGCTGTAATGACCTCATTTGAGAGCATTGTATTAACTTGAACCGATTTGTTATTCAGCAGATACGTGTTTTCAGTAATTAATTCCTCAATCAAAGTTTTCAGCTGCACATTGGAGACTTGTGGTGGGTTGGTTTCTTTTCTGCTTGCCCACAACAATGTTGTTGTCAGGTGGTGCATGTTATGAACTGACGTTGACATTCGTGCGAACGACGCCGCAAAACGTGGATCCTTATCCAGCCCCTTGTATTCAAGAAGCTCAAGGTTATTCTGGAGAATAGCTATTGGTGTCCGTAATTCGTGGCTTGCGTGTTCAAGAAAGCGTTGTTCACGCTCAATGCTCTTCGCTATTCGTTTGGTGTTGTTATAAATTAAATCTGCAAGCTGATCTAACTCTCTATACTTAAACATTCTTCGTTGCTGATCCAACGTTTTAAGCTGTAGCCCGTTTGCCCAGTCACGCAGTTCATTAATGGCTCGTGAGATATGATGCAGCAAGCCGAGAATGAGAACAACAATGATGGTGAGAACTGTTAACCCTACTTCGCCGATAAGCGAAAACATGACATCAAGATCTTGCAAAACCCTTTCGGTGTCTTCATCAAGCCAGACCGTAAACACAAAAAACACCCATTTGTCGTCTGGACGTTGCCAAGGATAAATGAATTGAATGATGTCCTGATCTAGCGGATCGTAGGTTGTCATCTGTCGAGAGGACATTTCTTCCTGAGGTATTGTGTCTCGTATGTCCTGCGGGAGCGATGAATAGTTCAAGTACGTTTTAAAATTTGTATAAGATGGAAGTGGTGTGTTCGGATTTTGAGCGTATTTTTCTGAATACGCGCGTTTTTCCATATCCAGCCGAACCTCAATGGCTAAATCCAAGCCTCTTTCTCCAAAATCAAGCAACAGCGTTGTGTATCCGAGAACTAAAACTGTCCCCAGAAAAAGCACTGTATAGATAATGGTTCGTTTTAGGCTACGCGTTTTTCTCATCGTCGTATCTCAATACAAAACCGTGACGAGGTAGTGTTTTAATTAATGCGTTGGAGAAAGGCTTATCAACTTTTTGACGGAGTTTGTGCATATGCACCTTTAAGGTGTTGCTTTCCGGTGCTTCGTCTCCCCAAACCGTGCGCATGAGCTGGTCGCGTGACACAACATTCGGGCTGTTGCGTGCAA
This sequence comes from Halodesulfovibrio sp., assembly GCF_015482765.1. Lineage (GTDB taxonomy): Bacteria > Desulfobacterota > Desulfovibrionia > Desulfovibrionales > Desulfovibrionaceae > Halodesulfovibrio. The sequence continues at coordinate 58,090 of NZ_JADMLB010000065.1, read as the reverse complement.
GCTCCAGAAGAAGTTTCCATTCCGTAGGGGTAAGTACCAAGGTCTTGCCTTTACGTTTTGCAGTCACGGTATCAGTATCTAACTCCAGATCTTCCACAACATATTTTCTTGGCTGGCTGCTTCTGCGTTTTGCAAGGGCACGCACACGAATAAGCATTTCTTTGAGAGCAAATGGTTTTACCAGATAGTCGTCTGTACCTACATTGAAGCCTGCAATTTTGTCATCAAGCGTATCTCGTGCGGTCAGCATAAGTACCGGAGTATCCACCCCTTCTTTACGCAGAGCGTTGCACAATGTCAGCCCATCCATTCGCGGCATCATGATATCGAGCAGGATAACATCGTATTCGTTTTGTGTCGTGAGTTCCAAGCCGTGAACTCCGTTAGAAGCGTGGTCGCAGGTAATATGTTCCAGCTCAAAGTACTCCACGAGCGAGGCTGCCAGATCATAATCATCTTCAACAAGTAATACGTGCAGGTTCATCATAACCTCCTCTAAGGCAATTGATATGTAGAGCAAACGAATATACGGTTTGCTGTTTATTACTATAACAGATTTTATTCATGAATAATCTGTTCTGTATTTTTGGAAACAGAGCATCTCCAGTTGCTGATGGCTTCGTGCATATTGTGTGAGAAGCGTAACAGCGCCGGAATAAGCAGTAACGTGATGGCTGTGGCAAACAGAATGCCATATGCCATGGATATTGCAGCCGGGATGAGATACTGCGCCTGTTCTGATGTTTCCAGAAGAAGCGGTACAAGCCCGATAAATGTGGTTACAGATGTTAAAATGATAGAGCGCATGCGTTTACAAGCTGCTGTAATAAGTGCTGAGTCAATAGACAGCCCTTTTTCACGTTGCGCTGTGTATTCTGTAACCAGTAACAGGCTGTCATTCACTACAACTCCGCAGAGTGCGAGCACTCCGAAAAGTGATAACATACTTATTGGATATCCAAGTATCATATGTCCGCCTATGGCACCAATAAAGCCGAAGGGGATTGCAGACATAATGATAAGAGGTTTCGTGTATGATTGTAACGGGATGGCAATAAGGGCATAGATCATGAGTAAGGTAATAAAAAATGCATGCCACATTGAACCTGTTGCTTCAGCTTCCTCTAAAGCCTCACCCGAAAGATTAATTTTTACATCAGGGTATTGAGCGCGAAGTTCTGGGAAAAATGTTGCCTCTAAGTTTTCCAGAACCGTTGACGGAGAGGTGATATCTTTATTTGTTGACGCAAAAACATTAGCGACTCTTCCTCCGTTTGCTCTGTTAATTTCTAACGGTCCATAGCCTGCGGTAATATCGGCAACTACTTCCAAGGGCAGAAGGGCGCCAGACGCAGTACGAATTCGTGTGCGGCGCAGGTCTTCAAAATATTGTCTTTCTGTAGCAGGGTAGCGAACCAGAACTTTTACATCATCCTGACCTTGCTGGAAACGTTGAGCTTCATACCCCTGAAACCCGCCTTGGAGCTGTGAGACTAACTCACTTAACGTTATACCTAGACTGCGTGCTTCCGGCTTGATTGTGAGGCGAAGTTCCGGCTGTCCTGATTTTACGTTGTCTCTAACGTTGTACACTCCGGAATATGTTTTCAATTTGTTGATTACAGCGTTTGTTGCGATTGAAAGCACTTCAGGTGTGGCACCGATAAGTTCGATATCGATATTTTTCATGGAAGTGGTGTTAGCATTAAAGTTTGTAGTATCAACGCCTTCAAGCGCACCAACTTTTTTTTGCCATGTGCTGATTAATTTTTCTGTTGAAACGGTGCTGTCTTCTTTCAAGTTAAGTTCAGCTGTAACGTAAAAATCTGCGGAACCGGTGATGTCCGTTTGTGCTATTTTTACCGGAGCTTCAGGAAGGTTATATTCCGATTGAAGTTCATCACTTGCAGCATATAATGCTTTTTCTACTTTGATTGCATTTTGTACTGTGAGGCGTTTTCCAGCTTCTTGATCCATCGTAAATGTTGCAGTGATAACGCTGCCTGTAATGTTTGGAAAGAAGACTGTTCGGATACGTCCACTGAACATCAGGGCAATGAGCAGAAGGAGCAGACAGGCAAAACTGAGTAAGGTAAGTCCTGGTGCTTTGAGAATTCGAAGCATGCATGGCGTGTAGTAGTCAGTCTTAATCTTCTCTAATCCCAGAGTGAGTTTTTGTTGTGCTGCTCTGAGCGGCTTTGTGATTTTTGACTGCGATGGCTCCAAGGACGTTTGTGCCAGATGTGATGGCAGGATAAATTTAGATTCCAGTAAGGAAAAAAGCAGACAGCAGATTACGACGATAGCAAATTGCCCGAAGATATCTCCAAATTCGCCTTTAATGAAGGCTAAAGGGAGAAAGGCAGCGACTGTTGTCAGCACACCGAAAGTCGCAGGTGTTGCGACTTCTGAAGCCCCCTTAATTGTAGCTGTTGTTGGATCGCTTATTTCTTGTCGGGTTGTGAAAATATTTTCGCCGATAACGATGGCATCGTCGACCAGAATACCTAATGCGACGATAAAGCCGAACGACGTGAGTTCGTTGATAGAAAAGTTAAATGCATTGTTGCCCATAAGGAGCAAGGCTCCGGCAATGGAGACCGGAACACCGAAAGAAACCCAGACCGCAAGACGCAAGTTCAGGAAAAGTGCAAGCACAACAATGATGAGGAGCATCCCCATTATGCCGTTCGAAAGAAGCAGGGAGACCCTGCTGTCGATAAACTTGCTCTGATCGTTCCACATGGTGATGGAGACATTATGCGGGAGAATATTTTCCTGCTGCACAGCGTCGACGACCTGTTGCGCATCGTTAGAGGCTGCAGATGTATCGTTGCCGCCAGATTCCACGAGAAGGAGCCCTATTGCGGGCTTACCTTGGATTCTGTTGAGGATGGTTTCTTCTTCAAATGTTTCGCGAACGGTTGCCACGTCTCCAAGCCGGATAATGGAACCGTCAGATTCTGTACGCAATGGGATAGCGCGGAAGTCTTGTTCGCTATACGCCTGATTGTCAGCTCGTAATGTGATGGTTGAAAAGTCTGTTTTTAGTTCGCCGCCTGAATCGATAACAGATTCATTTTGAATTCGCCGGGAAATATCCTGCAATGTTAATCCGGTTGCTTGCAACATGCCTTCTTGAATTTCTATGGAAATTTCTTTGGCGCGTCTGCCCAGATAATTGACCTTGTTGATGTTCGGTTTCGCGAGCAGTTTACGGCGAACGGTATCTGCAAGAGTTTGTAACGTTTCCTGCTGTGCATCTCCAAAGAGATGGATGTACACAATGTGATCATTCCATTCTTCTTGTGATATTACTGGGCGTTCAGCTCTTGCTGGTAGCGTTGCAATGGCATCTACCTTACTTTTTATATCGCGCATGAGCGTTGCAAGGGAGTAATCTGTTTTTTTCTCAACCATAACTGTTGCGTTACTGCGGGTTGAGCTGCTTGTTATACGACGAATCCCGTTGATATCGTTTAATGCTTCTTCAAGCTTAATAGTAATACCTTTCTCAACGGACTCTGCTGAACTGCTGTTGTAGTCTACTGAAATGGTAACTAGTTTTGGAGGAAAAGGCGGGAATGCCTGTTTTGGCCGATTGAACCCTACAACACAGCCGCCAACAAGAATAAGGAGAACAAGCAGGTTTGCAGCTACTGGGTTGTGAACAAACCATGCAATCACGCCGGATGAATGCTTTTTACTCATGGGCAACCTCGGCGGAGACTGGAGTAACCTCGGTTCCAACTAGGTAACTTCCCAGTGGTTTCACCACAATGTTCAGTGGAGATGTATTCGGTAAACGTGCGTAGAGCATTCCCTGATAGCGAAATTTAATATCTGCTTGTACTTTCTTCAGAGTGCTTTCGCTGTCTATTGTCCACACCGCTCCTTGTTGTGTTAAAGAACTTTCAGGTAAAGCATAGATATTCTCTAGAGAAACACCAGATATCTCAGCTTTAACAAAAGTACCGGGGAGTAACGGATGTACTTTCGTTAGAGGATGCGAAATTCTGATAATAGCAATACGCTGTCGTGTAGCCTTTGTTATCTGCAAATCAACGGCTGCCAGCTTACCTTCCCATGTCTCTTCAGGGGTTGTGACGGATGAAAGCTTCACTGGAAGTTCTTTCCAGACTGAATTCTGATGTTCTGGAGGAATAGGAAGTAAAGAGAACTGCTTTTCTGTTAACGGCAATTGCACTTCCAACAGATCCGTACCAAAAATAGTTCCGACAACAGTTCCTTCTGAAACATATGAACCAATAGCAACATTTCTTGAAATAACTGCAGCATCATACGGTGCAGTTATTTTAGTATTACGCAAGTCGTTTTCAGCTTTTGCCAGTGACGCTTTTGCAGCATGTACGCGCGCTTTTGCAGCATCTAACTGGGGTGTATGCAGGACAAGAGCAGAAGACGGAGCAGATTTATTTCCCATTCGTTCCCAGTCTTTTTTGGCTTGAGAAGCCCGTCGTTCTTCTTGCATCAAGGCGAGCTTTGCGTTTGCAAGCTCTTGTTTTTGTTGAGATACAGCTGATCGGTATGCAACGTCTTCTACAGTTGCTAACAGGTCACCTTTTACTACTCGCATTCCTTTGTCGAATACGTCACTTCGTTGAACCAGTCGTCCTGAGATGGCAGAAACAATGTTTGTTTTTCTGTAAGGTGCAACCTGTCCGTAAGCAGTAATAGTTGCAGTGTGTTGCTGTGGGCGAACTTGAATGACTGAAACTGGGTGAGGTACGCTTTTTTCTTCAGTAATTGTTGCTTCAACCGGAGTAAAAACAAGCCAGAAGCAGGCCGCAATAGTGCTTGTGAGAATGATTGCGCCGACGAGAATATTTAGGGAATTATTGCGCATGAGCAGGTTCCTTTATGTTGTGTCTTACAGATGAAGCGCTTTTTTCCGCAGATTCTTGAACGCTGTTCAATCCGGCAGCAAGTGCAAGAGATATGCGGTTTGTCAGGCGTGATGTCCGTATTGCAAGCAGTTGTGCTTCTGTGTTCAGCTCGTTGTTTTTAGCTGTAAGCAGGTTTAAAATATCTGTAAGTCCTTCATTGTATTGCTGTTCATAGTTGATACGGCTTTCTGTTGCATATTTAAGAGAAGACAGGAGATAGTGTTCTTGTGAAGTAAGGCTTTGCTCGTTTTCAAGAGCATTTTCTACTTCTTGAGCAGCCTTCAAAACCGTTTCTCTATATTCTTCCCAAGCTGCCTTACTTTCCTCTGAACGGGCTTTAGCTGTGTCTACAAGCTTTCCACCTTGAAACACCGGCTGACTTATTGTGCTGATGGCATTCCATACGGAAGGCCCCGTTCCTATGGCTGTGAATCCGTTTGAAGAGTAACCGAGATCAGCAGTCAGGTTTATGCTTGGAAGAAATGCTTTGTTTGCTGCGCTGACAGTGGTGTCTGCCTGTTGAACACGCAGCCATGCAGCCTTGATATCGGGTCTTCCGGTTAACACAGACAGAGGAACTGCGACCACGGGTGTCTGTATGATTGGTAACGTTGTCTCTCCGTGTATACGTCCTGAAGGGTATTTCCCTGTGAGTAACTCAAGTGTTCGTCGTTTTTTGGATAATACGAGCATGTTTTCTAAAAGTACCTGACGTGCGGCTTCTGTGTTTGCTTTGGCGGTTGCAAGGTCTTCAGATTTTCCCAAGCCGATGTTGTATCTATCGAGAACGATATCTTGAGTATTTTGAAGAGCCGTTACGCGTTTATGTTGAATGGAAACGGCCTGATATTGTGAAGAGAGTTCAACCCATGCTGTTATTACCCGTGCAATAAGAGCGTTGCGCGCTGCAATATAGTCTTCTGCTTTTGCTGCAACCCCCAGTTTGTCGGCTTCATAGAGATCAGCCAGTTTTCCCCAAAGGTCTATTTCCCACTGAATTTTCGCAGCGGTAGAATATGAATCTGCCTCTTTCCCTATAGCATTGCTGCGTGTACCGGAACCTTCCAGCGAGAGGGATGGCAGATAGGCTGAAGAACTGACACTCAGCAGTAAGCCGGAGGCTTTTAACTTGTATGCTGTAGCAAGCAGGTTCGGGTTTTCTTTAAGTGCTTCAAGAATAAGCTTTTTTAATTCCGGATTAGTTGTCAGCTCTTCCAGATGAGCAGCTGTTCCGATGGTCGTAATCGATTCATTCCATGATGAAGGAAATTGTTGTGCGAGCTTTTTTTGACGAGCCGGAATATCAATACGCGAAGCGCAGCCCGTGACGAGACTGGCTGAGAAGCAGAGAAGCCCTACAATGAGCAGATAGGTAGAAATATTTTTTTGCATATTTTTCATGTTTTTTCAGGGTCTGAAAACGAAGGCATGGTTGGCGTGTTGGCGTAGTGTCCAACCATGTTCTGAAAGAAAAATAGCAAGGAGGGTGTTAATATATCGTTAAAGAGAAGGGTTTTTTGTATGCTTTTAAAATAAAATGTAATTATGAACGAATGGAAATTATCAGGCAGCAGTAAGGGGACTCGATAGAGCCCCCTTACGCGGGTAGGGTTTCGATATGCCGTTCGAACACCTTGCCTTACGATATGCTTAGCTCGGTATGATTGAATTATTTTCCAAAAGGGCATTTAGGGAATGAGCAGTTGGCGCAGTTAAGGCACATACTGCCTTCACCCATAGAGGCAAGCTCTTCTCGAGTAACCTGTACTCCAGCGAGTAGTCGCGGAAGGATCAGATCAAGGCTGGTGTTTTTAAAGAACAGGGCGCATGCAGGAACGCCGAGGAGCGGGATAGAGCCGATTTTTCCAACGAGGGTCATTGCTCCCGGAAGTATTGGTGCGCCGTAAAGGAGATTGTGGGCTCCGGCTTCCAATAGCCCCATGCGGGTAACGTCATCTGGATCAACAGAAAGACCCGCAGTTGTTATGATGATGTTACAGCCTGCCTGAACAAGTTCCTGAGCTGCTTCGCTGATAGCGGTTTTGTCATCCGGCACGATGATGGAACGCTGAATGTCGCCACCTAATCCAAGCAATTTTTTATGGATGATGTCATGAAATTTATCTTCAATGACACCGTTGAATACTTCGTCTCCGGTTATCAGGACACCCGCGCGTGCTTTCATGAGAGGACGGACTTCAAAGAGTGGTGTTTCCTGTAATGTCTGGAGCGCCTGCTGGAACTGAAGACGTTGCAAGTAAAGCGGGATAGCGCGGGTTCCGGCAATCTCTGTTCCTTTACGAACAATTGTATTGCCGTTTCTGGATGCTGCCATCACACCGGAACACATGTTAAAACGTTTCATGGCATCTGTATTGACGCGCAACAGCCCATCCAGTTCTGAAACAAGTGTTACTTTACCCTCATGCGGGGCGTCTTTCGGGGTTACGCCTGTGCCGCACATGGCAGTAGCAAACGCATTGGCACAGTCATCTTCATGTACCCATTCTTTGCCAATCTCATTTTCTGTTACGTACACATTGTTTTTACCCATCTGTTGCAGGCGACATAAATCGCCGGCACCAAACGTATCACCACGTTTGAATGCTGCTCCCTTGCTAGTTCCCGGTACAATGCTTGTCATGTCGTGCACGGCATCTTTGCCCATTGCTGAGTCTGCAGGAACGACTTTGACTGCTTCAGGAACCGGAAAGACGATGTCGTTTGGAACTGAAAGAGTAGTGTCACCGGCATATGGGGATTCTCCCTGACAGGCGCGGCAGAGTGCGCCGTGTGCAGAAGGGTATGGTTCCCCACAAGAAGAACACGGGATGATGCTCCCTTTGCTTCTTTTAATGAGTTTGGGCTTAGGGACAGTGATCGGTATAGTAGAGAGAATGTCTGCGCCGTAGCAGCCGATTTCTTTCCGTAGCTTATCTGAATCCTGTTCTTGTTTCGGTTTCTCTTTCATAAGCCAGACAAGAATTTCTGAGTCTTTAGGAATCTTATTTATATCGAGCCAGACACGGACTCCTTCACCGGTAAATTTGTCATACAGGCTCATAGCGTAGCGTCCGAGGTTCAGAACATTCATCCAGCCGTTACCGATTGTACATGGAGTCAGCATCTGGATGGCATCCGGAAGACACCATGTTGTTTCTGAAATAGCTTCGTACAGTGTGCCTTCCGGCATATGTTTTCGAGCCTCTTCAACCATGTAACCACCGATGAGCAGACCCGGTGCAGGATAGTTGTGAAAGAGGGTGGCCATGTCTATAAATTCATCAAAGGTGTGATCACCTATGTTTTTAAAAGCAGATTGAAGGTCGCAAGCTTGGGACATTGTTTTCTCCAATAATCAATACGTTGGGGAAGGGTTACAGAACGTAGTTTACAGCAGTAGCTTCAAGTGGAACGTGCGTTGTCGGAGAAGTGAATCCGAGTCGTTCACTATGAGAGTAAATATTCATACGGCCATTGCGCACAAAGCCCAGCAGAGTTCTGTTAGTCTTTTCTGCCAATTGGATAGCGGAACTCGTAACTGCGGAGAATCCGGCAATGACCTGCGCGTTTACCGCAGCTGATTTACGCAGCATTTCATGGCTTACTCGTGAAGAGAGCAGAATGAGACGGATATCGTCGATTGAACCGGACTGCATGGTCTGCCCTATTGATTTATCCAGTGCATTATGCCGCCCTACATCTTCACTGTAGGCAATGAGTGAGAGGTCTCTATTGTACAAGGCGCAGAAGTGTGTTGCGCCTGTGTTACTGAAAAGATCCTGACAGGCTTCAGATTCTTTTTGCAGGGCGTGAATTTGCGTTGGGTTAAGGGTGAAGTCTTTACCCACCTGTGGGAATGTGGAGAGTCTTCCATGAGAGCCGCTTCCGTAGCAGGAGCTGCTTACGCGCACACCTTTGTGGCGTAAAATTTGGTACACGCGCTCTTTACCGCCTTCGATAGTCAAAGCAACCTCTGCCTTTTCTTGAGATCGGGTGTGGTGTTTGAGCGTTACGTGTTCCGTGCTGGAAATAAGTTGCTCTGTGATGCAGAAGCCGAGCGCAAGAGCAACTTCGTTTTCCGGCGTGCATTCGAGTGTCGCTATCGGAACCGAGTTCAGAGTTATGAGAAGGGGAAACTCAACAAGAATCTGATCATTAGAGGGATGTACCCTTTGTTCACGGTATCGCAAAATAGTACGGGTCAACATTTGTTGCACCGTCGACTCGTTGCTTTGTTCAATGGATAGTTTTTTCGACATAGGGAAACCTGCTCAACTAAAAGGTGTTCCAAAGGGTATGAACAAGTGGCTTAAGTTTTTTTTGGGCAGCTTTCATATCCAGATGAATGAGGGTGAGCGGAGCTACGGTAAAATCAGGGGTTGCTGTTGAGTTACGCAAGTCAATGTTGTTAAGATAGGTGTTGCACTTTGTGCAGTACTCAACGCGTTCGCCGCTTTGTTCTTCAATATGGAAATAGTGAATGGCTCCTGCTTCATCATTACTGCATGCTGGACAGGTTCCACGACGGAAGTGCCACTGATGAGAACAGCAGGAGCAGTGCATCATTTTTTTGCCACCGCCACCTGCCAGAAATTCTGACTGATCGGCATCAGGACGCTGAAGAATACTCATATCGGGGAATGAGCCGCAGACAGGGCAGTATGCTTCACGCCAGAAGATTTCAGAGAGCGGTTTTGCGTGAACCGTAACATAGGCTCCGAGGATACAGCTTAGTACCTGCTGGGTAATGAAAAGCAGAATAGCAGGTTCTATCTCTGCTGTTTTACCGTTTTTATTGAAAACTGATTCATTTGAATCAACTGCGGCACGAAGCAGCTGAATAATGGAAATTTTGGATTCTGCAACGGCAGTTTTGAACTGGAGTACTGCTTTTTCCAGTGTACCGATTGCTTCTAAGTATTCAAACAGAGTTGCTTCTACTTCAGGATAGTATGCAGCAGCCCACTCTATATCAGTATCAGAGAGGACTGGAACACCTTGCTCAAGGCGCTCTGGGTGAATAGCCGGAGCAGGGCAGTGCGGATCTTCTGCAAGTTTCTGGGCAAGAGATTCAATACAGTTCGCACGGGCTGTATAGAGTGCAGAAAAATGATCAATAAGCGGAGCAAGTGCCGGATGTCTTTCGCATGCTGCATGCAGAGTTTGCGATACAGAAAGGGATTTTCCCGTGGAAAGTGGCTTTTGCGGGGTGGCAGCAACGGTTTGCATGGAGTTCTCCTGTCCGGATAGGGGACGGCCTTTCAGCCGCCCCCATGGTCAATAGCTAGGATTTAGATACTGAAGTTAAAGAGGGACGCAGTGAGGCAAAGAGCTGTCTACGGGATGTGGGTGTAGGAGCTTCTGCGACAACGTGGGTGTGGTATCGTTCCGGAGCCTCTGCGAGCAGGTAGATAACGCTTACATCATCTGGATCTGCCAGCATTGCGTTAGGATGATCCTTCTTAACCTCAGCCAGGCGTTTTTCAGCAAGGGCGAGCATCTCATCTCTGTCCCCGAAGTTCATAGTACCGGTAGGGCATGCTTGCACGCATGCTGGAAGCTTACCGGCTTGAAGTCTATCGATGCACATCATGCATTTGCCTGGACGCTTTGTTTTTGCATCCCAGCGTGGGATATCGTACGGGCAAGAATCTCTGACGTACTCAAGGTCTTCTTCAGAGAACTGCTTCATTTTATCTGTAAAGATGACTGCGCCAGTGGCTTCATCTTTGATAATGGCACCTTCTTCCACTGTATCGGCAGCGCCCTGACAAGGCGGTTCTACACAGTGGCGGCACTGATCCGGAAAGAAGTTCCATGTGATGGTTTCTCCGTCCAGATGCTCGCTGAAACGTACCAGTTTGTAGTTGTTTGCATTCAAATCAGGCGGGTTCTGGTGTGTACCTACCTGTTTGGTTTTGTTAGCCGGAAGCTCGTACCATTCTTTGCAAGCAAGCTGGCAGCCTCGGCAAGCCGTGCACCGTGTGGTGTCTATAAGAAAGGCTTTTGACATGTTCTTGCTCCTTTAATTCCACTGCATTTGCAGCAGAGGTGATGATCTACCTTACAATCTCTGTAAGCTTGTCTGCTTTACGGATATTGACGCAACTAGCCTTGTATTCCGGGATAGTTGTATTCGGATCACCTACTGAAGGAGTAAGTCTGTTCGTAGAGTCGCCTGTTCCTGGAGTTGTCCAGCCGAAGCAGAACGGCATACCGATAAGGTGAACGATTTTGCCTTCTACTTTGAGAGGGCGCATACGAACTGTCACCATCGCGATGGCTTCAACTTTACCGCGAATACTTTCTACAATTACACCGTCACCGTTTTTAATGCCTTTTTCTTTAGCCAGTTCCGGGCTCATCTCAACATACAGCTGAGGTTCGGCTTCAAGCAGGTTCGGTACATTTCGTGTTTCACCGCCGCCGCACCAGTGTTCTGTGAGGCTGTAAGTGGTGAGCACGATCGGGTATTTCGGATCAGCAGGTTTAGCGAGCTTATCCATTTCACTATCAATGCGCTTGTAAACAGGGCTGCTGAGCTGTTTTGAGAACGGATGGGAATCGATAGGAGTCTCAACCGGTTCGTAGTGCTCAGGGATAGGGCCGTCTTTTCTGCCCGGGCCGAAGATTTGGCCGTGTCCATGTTTACTCATGATAAATGGATGTTTGCCTTCGCCGCTGGACATTGGTTTCCATCCACCGTCTGGTACATCGCCGATCCATTTTTTACCGTCCCATTTGATGACAGCTTTTTTAGGGTTCAGCGGCATACCGTCTGCATTTACAGAGGCTCTGTTGTACAGAATTCGGCGGTTAACAGGCCAGCACCATGCCCAGTTAGGGTACAGGCCAATGTTTGCCTGCATGTCAGTCTGTTTTGGGTTACGGCGTTTTGCTTTGTTGCCGTCTTCTTCAGTGTAGCTGCCTGCATAGAGCCAGTTAAGGGACATGGTAGAACCATCGTCGCCAAGCGCTGTGAAGGACGGAACCTGCTGGCCTTTTTTGTATTTTTTACCTTTAACAACGGTGTCTTTAGTGAACTGCCCGTTAATGAGGCGTGTCCAGTATTCGGCATCGTATGTTTTCGGCCAGTTTTGCAAGGTGATTGCTTCCGGCAGCTTGCCGCCTTCCTTTTTATACAGCGCTTGTACTTTATTCATAAGCGGTACAAAGGCTGCACCGAAGGAGCGTGCTTCTGCTTCCGGCTCTACTGCTTTGTCGTGCCAGCCAATCCAGCGACCGGAGTTGGTTACGGTGCCTTCTTTTTCTACACGGTGAGCAGACGGCAGCAGGAATACCTCGGTTTTGATCTTCTTAGGATCAACACCCGGGCGTTGCCAGTTGTCTGTTGTTTCAGAATGGTGCAGCTCCTGCGTAACCAGCCAGTCCAGATTGTCCAGTGCCTTACGAACTTTGTTGGAGTTCGGTACACTGTTCATCGGGTTCAGGCCGATAATGAAACCGCCAGTGATCTCGTTTTTGTACATGCGGTCGAACAGGAACATGTAAGAATGATCTGCGCCTTTTTCAATTTTAGGGAGCAGTTCGTAACAGTATCCGTTCTTGGCTGTAGCATTTTCGCCGAACCAGCCTTTAAGCAGACTTGTGAAGTACTTCGGCTTATGACGCCACCAGTTAGCACTCTGGGTATCGTTGGATACTGGTGTGTTGGCTTTGTTGTACTCATCGTAGGTTTGCCAGTCGGCTTTCGGCATTGCCATGTAGCCCGGAATGATATGGTAGAGGAGTGTATGGTCTGTAGAACCCTGTACGTTCGGTTCACCACGCAGTGCGTTAATACCGCCGCCTGCAACGCCGATGTTACCGAGAAGCAGCTGGAGGATTGCAGCACTACGGATGTTCTGTACGCCTACTGTATGCTGAGTCCAGCCCAGAGCGTACATGATGGTACCAGCACGGGTGCCGGTTCCTGTTGAACTGAAGTCCTCATACACTTTTTTCAGATTATCTTTTGAAACGCCCGTTACTGAGGAAACATTATCCATTGAGTAACGTGAGAAGTGGTTTTTCAACAGATTGAAAACGCAGCGCGGGTGCTTGAGAGAGGTATCTTTTTTAGGGATTCCATCTGAATCAAGATCAAACTTCCAGCTGCTCTGGTCGTATGTGCGATTCTTAGGATCGTATCCACTGAAGAGACCGTCTTTAAACTCAAAACCGTCGCTGACGATGTATGGAGCGTTCGTGTAATCTACTACGTAGTCTTTAAAGTACTTATTGTTCTGGAGTACGTAGTTGATCATACCGCCCATGAAGGCGATATCTGTACCTGAGCGGATTGGTACATGGAAATCAGAACGGGCAGATGTACGGGAAAATTTAGGGTCAACATGCATCACTGTTGCACCCGCATCTTTAGCCCGTAGTACCCATTTGAAGGAAATAGGGTGATGTTCAGCGGCATTACTGCCGATGATCAGGATTGAATCGGCATTCTTGATGTCGATCCAGTGGTTTGTCATAGCACCGCGTCCAAACGACTCTCCCAGAGCCGCTACAGTTGCGCTGTGTCAGATACGTGCCTGGTGGTCCATGTGGACAACACCCAGGCTTCGCATAGCTTGATGGATAAGGGCACATTCTTCGTTGCTCGCATGCGATGTACCGAGCAGGAACATGGACTCAAGACGGTTGACCGTCTGTCCCTTATCATTTTTCAGAATAAGTTCTTTATCGCGGGTCTCTTTTACCCTTTTGGCAATTTTAGTGAGTACCCATTCCCAGTCTTTTTCTTCCCATTTATCGCTGTACGGAGCACGGTACATAGGCTTTTTAGCCCTGTGCTCGTTGCGGGACATGGAAAGGAGGGCTGCGCCTTTTGCACACAAAGCGCCTTCGTTGACCGGGAAGTCCGGATCACCTTCTGTACTGATGAGCTTTCCGTCGCGAACATGTGCAATGATGTGACAGCTTACAGAACAGAAAGGACAGATAGTGATGACTTCCTTAGCTCCCTTTGTTTTGAGAGAAGTCGCGTATGCCTGCGCTTCTGTCAAATCAAAGCCCAGCTGACCAAGGGATAGGCATGCTACCCCTGCGCCGGTGAGCTTAAGGAATCCTCGCCGCGTAAAACTCATGCGTTGGCCTCCTGTAGTGAATAAAAAAATTGCACTGCATCCATACAATGCTCAGAAAAAAGTTTCACACGCTGTATGATTTTTATGCAATATAAATCTATAAAATCAGTATGTTAACTTTAGCACGGCTATGGGCGCACCTTTCCCGTTCATGTAGCTTTGCTTATTGAAAGCACATGTTCAAATTGGAAAAAACGTTCCTTATTTTTTGGTGATTGCCGGAGGTGGAAGATCTTTTATCGACCAATACTTATCAGGGGCATAGCCGAAGTGTTCAGCAGCGGAAGAGAGTGCATATTGTTCTACATTTTCCAGCCAATCTTTGTAGGAGGAAATAAGATGCCTTGCTGCTGTACTTAGCTGAGCAGAAGAGCCTTTTCCCGCCTGCTGTTCTAACAGCTTAACACCGAGAATTTTTTCTGACGCTTTGATTTTTCCCCATGCTGCCCTGTATGACATGCCCAGTGCTTTGGCAGCAGCACTGAGTGAGCCGGTGTGTTCTATGTACTCAAGGAGTTGTAGCCTTCCTTGACCCATGAGGACTCCGGCTGAAGTTTCCAGCCAGAGATGAATTCGCATTGTCGGAGCGCCTGATGTCATTATGTATATCCGTGGTAAGCGTTGAACTTTTATTATGCCTAACTGGATATAACAAATTGCAAAAGGAGTAAGTTTTTTAATAATTACCCATTGTTTGACACAAGAATGATTATAATCTGTAAAATCAATTGTTTGATTGTTAAATTACGAATTAAACAAAAGGATATGTTAAATAAAACATACCATTTTCCTCTGAACTGTGGCGTGTTGAGGAGCCTATGTCTTTTTAGACATAGGTTTTGTTTAACATGGTAGAGAAGAGGTTGTGGGTAGGCTGTTGCAAACGCGGGAATGATAATGCAGAGTGCCTATTGTTTTGATTATTCAGTGAGGAAAAAACAATGATTATCGATGTATTAGAAAGAGCTGAACGGTATGGAATATTATCCCCGTACTTTTCAGAGGCTTTTGCTTTTTTGCGCCGTGAAGATTTGTCAGAGCTTCCAGATGGGCAGTACGAAATTAATGAACAGAAGATTTTTGCAACAATTGTTCATAAACAGGGAATTAGCGCGGATGATGCAAAGCTTGAAGCGCATGATAACTATATAGATATTCAATTTGTTCTGGAGGGAACAGAGTCAATGGGGTGGAAGCCGCGGGGAGAATTTACTGCCTGCTGTGAGAAGCCGGAGCAATTTGATGATGTTTTCTTTTATGATGATGTTCCGTCAAGTTGGAACACGGTTCATTCGGGGGCATTTGCTATTTTTTTCCCAGAAGATGCACATATGCCGTTGATTTCAGAAGGATCAATTCACAAGGTAATTGTGAAGGTGGCTGTTTAATAAAAAACGTGTGTGGTTGTATGAACCACACACGTTTTTTTTGGTATTGCAAGTTATTCAATCAGAAATGACTCATCTTGAATTGATTCCTCTGGGACTGGTGTACCTTCTGGATTCGGGGGAGGTGTAGAATCAGCAGATGTGTAACGGTGAATTTCTTCAATGGCTGCCTGCTGTTCTTGGCGAGCGGCTTTTTCTATCCAGTAAACAAACTGGTCGATGTTTGTCGAAAATCCTTCACCGTTTTTATAACACATGGCCAAGCGGAATTGGGCATCTTTATCCCCCTGCAGAGCGGCTTGTTCATAAAGATAGGCTGCCTCTGCAATATCTTGTTCAACAGCGTTGCCTGTTCTGTAACGTTCGGCAAGGTTGTATTGCGCTATGGCGTGTCCCTGTTTGGCTGCGTGGTAATACCAGAACGTTGCTTTATCTTCGTCTTGCACAACACCGGTTCCGGTTGCGTAATAATATCCCATGTTATTCTGGGCAACAGCATCTCCATGCTCAGCAGCTTTGGCATACCAGGAAATGGCTTTGTTCAGATCCGTATCTACACCTTCACCACGAGCATAGCTTGCTGCTACATGAATGTAAGCATCAGCATAGCCTTGGTCGGCAGAACGCTTAAACCAGTAGAAAGCTGTAATGGGGTCGTACTCAACTTCAATTCCCTGATTGTAGAAGCAGGCAAGAGAGTATTGCGCCATTGCATTTCCGCCTTCAGCTGCCTCTGCATATAGTGTCAGAGCTTTTGAAATACACTGTTCTGTGCCGTCTCCATATTCATAATGGCGGGCAACTTCAGCGGTTGCATCCGGATTGCCTGCTGCTTGAGCACGCTCGTACCACTGTAGAGACGTTTTACTGTCAGCAGTTACGCCGGTACCGTGTCGATATATATCCCCCAGTTCGACTTGTGCCAGACAGAATCCTTGTTCAGCAGAAGCGATGAAAAGGCGTAATCCTTTTTCTTGGTTCTGCTCAGTGCCGAGTCCCCAAAAGTAACATGTTCCAAGATAGTAGAGAGCTTTCGGCGTGATATTACGTGCTAAAGACTCAAATAGGGAAATAGCAAGTTCGTACTCTTCGTGTTCGTATGCTTCAAGAGCTTGTTCGAGGGACGAGTTAAATGAAGCTTTGGAGAATATTTTTTTTACGGAAGAAAACACAAATGCTCCGGTCAGGCGTGAATAATGTTTTAAAGCGGTAATACGAAGCGATTGCTTACCGTGTAACTCCAGTAGGTACAAGATAAGTCGTAACGCTGGGGAAAAATGTATAGAGCCACCGTTCGTGTATATGTAAAAAATAAAAAGTAGCTTATCAAGAAGGGAAGTTGGTTCGTAACTTCTCGTGAGGAAGTAGGACGATATGATGCGGTAATTTGTCTAGTCTGGTTGCGAAAAAATTTATGTATAACTGGTAGTCCAAAAAACTAGGTAGTTAATTGAGTACTAGGTGAAGAACAAATATGTGAAAAGTAGATCAAAGCTTTTCTTTAGACAGAATTTAGAAAAACCGTACAAAAATATGTAATAGGAAGGGAATAGGGGAGACAAATTGTTGCTAAAAAAGACCGATCTAGTACATTTTATGCAGAAAAGCTACTTGCTATATCAATAATTTTATTGATGTAAAAATATGAAAGCACGTATAGGTCTATTGCAGAAAAACAAATTTAATTTCTAGATAATTGCGTAGACGCTTCTCATGAAAAAGTTTGAACACTTTTTACGAGGTTTATCTAGGAATAAAATTCTTTCGCTTGAACTGAGAGTTAGCCACTCTCATTCAATATATGAAGTTCGCCCCAGGGACATATAGAAGACTTGTTAGCCGCAAGTAATCTGTATGAAGCCACCCTGAAACAAGAGCTTCATCCCGGCTGTTTATTTTTGTCCCTATGGGTACAAAAAATTGTACAGCCACTGACTTTGGAATTTAGTGAATTTAAGAAGGAAAATTTATCATGAAACGTATTATCGTTCTCGCACTTGCTGCATGCATGGTGCTTGGTGCTGCTTTTGGCGCATCTGCTGCTGAGTTCAAGGCTTCTGGTTACCTCTACGCTGGTTACGACTACTACAACGTAGACAACGATAACAACCGTAACGCGTTCTCCCAGCGTTTCCGTTCTCAGATCGACATCATCGCATCTGAGTCCCTCTCCGGTACTGTATACTTCGAAATCAACCAGACTTGGGGTTCCAAAAACGACAAAGTAGGCGGCGGTTCTGGTGGCCAGATTGGCGCTGATGGTGTTAACGTTCAGACCAAACGTGCTTACATGACTTTCCTCGTACCTAACACTGCTGTTAAAGTACGTGCTGGTATTCAGGGTCTCGCACTTCCAGGCGCTGTAGCTGGTTCCCCAATCATCGATGATGACGTTGCTGCAATCGTAGCAAGCACTTCTTTCGATAACATTGACGTAACTGCCTTCTTCGCTCGTCCTTCTACTTCTTTTAAAACTGATACCGATTACAACAAAGCTGAAGGCACAGCAGATCTCTTTGGTGCTATCGTTGCAGCAGACTTTGATGTTGTTACTGTAACTCCTTACTTCATGTTTACAAACAATGGCTACAACTCCGATCTTGGCTTCGGTAAAGCAAAAGATGCTAACGGCGCTGATGTTGTTTACGGTAAAGGTAAAGAAGCTCAGTGGTACGGTATCGCAGTTGAATCTGCTCCAATCGAAAACCTTACTCTTACTTTCGACGGTATCTACGGTAAAGTTGATTCCCGTGACGCTGGTTTCTTCCTTGCTGCTAAAGCTGCTTACGCAACTGACTTCGCAGTTCCTGCTATCCTCGCATGGTACGGTTCTGGTGCAGACAACGCTAAAGGCGACAACCTCTTCCCTGTAATTGGCGGTAATGACTTCGTTCCTACTACTCTCGTAGGCTTCGGTGCTGCTGCTAACTCTTCTGATGAGCTCTTCGGCTCTGCAGTTGGTAAATGGGGCGTATCCCTTCAGGCTTCTGAAATTTCCTTCATCGAGAAAGTTTCTCACACTGTACGTGCTACCTACATTCAGGGTACCAACGACGATGATCTCGCAGCTGGCGCAAATCTCAAAAACTGGACCACTGATGACAAAGCTTACGAATTTGACTTCGTAACTACCTACGCAATGTACGAGAACCTTGATCTCATCGTTGACCTCGCATACGTAGTAACTGATCTCGACGACGCAGCTCCAAAAACTGACGACGTTTTCAAAGCTGCTATCGGCGCAAAATACAACTTCTAATTTAGAAGTGCTTTTTACAAAGTCAGTGAGCTAACAGCCACTATAAGAGGTACCCTTCGGGGTACCTCTTTTTTATTGGATATCAAAAAGCCCCCGCTTGAAATTTTTCAAGCGGGGGCTTTTTTTACTTTACTAATTAAGTGAGGAAAGTCCCTTACGGAGTGCGTAGAGAGTTGCCTGTACTCTGTTAGAAAGGTGAAGTTTTGTGAGAATATTATTCATATGTGTGCTGACGGTTGCCTCACTTACTGTAAGTTCGTCAGCAATTGTTTTGTTTCCTTTTCCTTCTGCAACAAGTTGAAGAATTTCAACTTCTCTTGGGGTAAGAGGGTGTTGTTCGGTGTGTTTATGCTCACCTGGAGAAGCAATTATGGATAATGCTTCAAGGGCGATAGAAGGGGTAAAGGCAGGTTCTCCATTCTGGACACGTCGAATGTTGTCTGAAAGGTCATTGATTGAGATGTCTTTTAACAAGTATCCCATGGCACCAGACTTGATTGCAGAAAAGACCGTGTCGCCGGCAGTGTTGTTGGTTATGATAATTGTTTTACAGGAGAGGTTGCGTTTTTTTATTTCTAAACTCGCTTGAACTCCGTCCATTACAGGCATTCCAATATTCATAAGAATGACATCAGGTAACAGATGTTCTGCTTGTGAAAGCGCGTCCTCGCCATTTGAAGCTTCTCCAATAATCAGCATATCTGAATTGTGGGAGAGACCTTCGCGTAACCCAGTCCGAAAAATTTCGTGATTATCAGCGATAAGAATACGAATCGGTTTAGTAGGGCTGTTTTTCATGTGTAGTTCCAACTAAAGTAAAAGATAAAGTGTGTGTCATCCGTAGCCTTACGGTATTCAAGGTCAGTGGTGAATACGAGAAAAGAGGTAACTGTCCTACTTTTCGACTCAAAGGCTAAAACAGTGCAGTGGTCATGCCGCACCGAAATGTATGTTTCAGTTGTTAGAGTGCCAGCCCGTGCAGGTAGATCTTGAGTAATTCACGGGCATCATCTTCAGCAGAGTCATCAACTGTTGTAATAATTCTTCGAATCATGGCTCGGTCAATGGAGTCGATGAAGAATATGGCAACTTTATTTGTATCCATTGGGCGGAGCAAGTTTTGGTTAATTCCGTCCTGAAAAGTTTGAGAAATTATGTCTATTGTTTCCCAATAGCCAGATGTTCTATCGTTAAATTCCTTCTCAAGTTGAGTGAGGAGAACTGTTTTAATGTCGTAAAACAGTTTTTTATTTTGTTCTGTATGGCGGTAGGAAGCCGCAACATATTGTTCAAGTTTTTCAATAGGGCTGATGGTACTTGCAAAAATCTTACGAATATCCTCGCATAATGGCTCAAAGCAGTGGTCGGCTGCAGATAAAATGAGCTCATTCTTATTCTTGAAGTACCTATACAAAGAACCCTTTGCGAGTTCTGCCTCTTCTGCAACTTTATCCATAGTGAAATTCTTCAGTCCGTGTTTTTGAAGCACGACGACACTACTGGATAGAATTGCATGGCGTGTCAGTTGTTCTGCCCTTTGTTTTCTAGTTATTTTATCGTTCACAGTCTGTGTTCTTTATAAGATTACTTGAAAATGAATTTATGTTCATAAAATGACCGTCAGTCACTTTGTGAGTAATACTCCTAACGGAAAGCTAAAAATAAAGTCAAGCACGTTGTTTGGGAAAATATGGAGGGTGTTTTATCTAACTAATGTTATTGTCTATTTGTTTGTCGTGAAAAATATGTAGAAAGTGATCGTTTATATAGAAGGTTGACAGTGGTCACAAAAAAAGCCCTGCCATCAGATGGCAAGGCTTTAAGTTGTAACGACATAAGTCAGGCAAGAGGTATTGCTATCAAGTCAGAACGAATGGAATTGAAGGAAGCCTAATGCTTGATGAGTCGTTACAATTATGCCGCATGGAACAAATAACAAACGTTAAGATGGCTACATGGCCAGCAGGTAACGCCATGCGGCAATAACAATCATTCCGGTAAGGATTGTCCC
This sequence comes from Halodesulfovibrio sp., assembly GCF_015482765.1. GTDB lineage: Bacteria > Desulfobacterota > Desulfovibrionia > Desulfovibrionales > Desulfovibrionaceae > Halodesulfovibrio. The sequence continues at coordinate 37,421 of NZ_JADMLB010000065.1, read as the reverse complement.
GAAAAAGCTTTTTGTTTTAATAGCTACAAAAAAAACAGGAATGGCTGCCCAAAGGTACATATTGTCGAAAGACAAAGAGAACTCGCCATCTTTTATGAAAAGTGATGGCGCTAAGAGCGCACTTAAAATTGCTGCCGGAACGTATGCCAGCCACTGAGTGATAACCTCTGGAAACTGTTTTTTGGATAACAGCGCTATGGGCAACAGGCGCGGTATGTACGTAACTGCCATCATGCCGATAATCGTCAGTATAATTATTTCTTGCGAATAGTGCATAATACAACTCCTGCTGTTGCTCCGAAAATTGAGGCGAGAATGACACAAAGCTGTTGGGCTCCTGCCAGATATAACCCGACGGCAGTGCATGCAGAAATGGCTGCAACCATTGCGTGCATATTGGATTTTATTTGCCAGATGAGCAGCACTACAAACATTGCAGGCAGGGCATAGTCGAAACCAAGGGGTTTAATATCTGCAATAAGATGCGATCCGCAGACACCAATTGCAGTACCAGCTGTCCAGCAGAAATGGGCTATGCAGTTCAGTGTGATGGCTTGTGCTTCGCCGAAATTATTTCGATCGATATTCGCCATATGGATAGCAAAGGTTTCGTCAATTAGTTGAAAACTGAACATGAGTTTTCGGAGCATCGGCATTTTTGATAAATGCGGAGCAATTGCCGCGGACATGAGGAAGTGTCGCAGGTTTACAATAAAAGTTGTTACAATAATGGTAATTGGCGACATAGAGGCCGCAAACAGGCTGATTGCAATGAACTGCGAGGAGCCTGCCAAAACTAGAAATGACATGAGCACTGTAAGGTGTCCCGGTAAACCATTTTTGGTTGCCAGAACGCCGAATGTAAAGCCCACAGGGATAAAGCCGACAATAATTGGTATTGCCTGCTTAAATCCATCCATTATCTCTGAGCGTGTCCTGTTTTTTGCATAACAGGATGTTTGGGGTGTGTTTTCAATTACTTCACTTGGCATTGTAGTTTCCTTCCTGTGCGTTTCAATCTTCTTGAATTGAAACATGAATTCTGACAACATAACAGATGCAGTTTTTACAAAAAACGATAAGTACAGATTAGCAAAAATAGACAGGTGTACATATGCAAGTGGTTTCAAAGGATTTTAAATACCAAAATCTAGAGCATTATTTATTGGATATGATTGAATCAGGTCGGTTCGGTGTTGGTGAAAAATTACCGTCTTTACGTGACGTCAGCCAAAAAATGCATGTATCTCTGGCCACTGTAACGCATGCATATATGGAGCTTGAGAAGAAGGGGATTATCGAGGCTCGTCCTCGTTCCGGATATTATGTGCGCCAGACTGTACCGCATCTACCTATCCCAGCATCACCGGAGCACGATGTTCAGATGGGCAAGTTGAGCCGAACTCAACTGATTCAGACTGTACTGGGAATTGTCGGGGAAAAGGACATGCTGCCATTCGGCTGTATTTGTGCTGACAGCTCATTGCTTCCTCATAAGGCGCTGGCTCGAATTATGAATTCAGTGTTGCGATCTCATGGTCAGGACGTGATGGGATATGAGTCTATTCAAGGAAATCCGTTATTACGTCAGCAGATCAGCTGGCGAATGCAGGAGCATGGGAGCAGAGTTACTGCGAATGATGTTTTGATCACATTTGGTGCCATGGAAGCTTTGTATCTTGCTCTGCGTTCAACAACTCGACCTGGTGATAATGTAGTTATTCAGTCACCAACTTATTTTTGTTTTCTACAACTATTAGAGAATCTCGGATTGCGGGCCATTGAAGTTGCATCGTGTCCGACGAATGGTGTTTCTCCACGGGATTTAGATAGAGCCTTTTCCCGTTTTGATATTGCAGCATGTATTCTTGCGCCTAACTTTAATAATCCTGATGGGGCGCTTATTCCGGATGAGGTGAAACGGGAAATTGTTGAGCTATGCGAATCGTACTCTATTCCGCTTATTGAAGATGATGTTTCCGGCGATCTGTACTGCGATACAGATAGTCGTCCATTGCCGTTGAAGTCGTACGACAAGACTGGGAATATTATCCATTGCTCTTCATTTTCGAAAACGATTTCCCCCGGTTTTCGTGTGGGGTATATGATTCCAGGAAAGAAACTGGAAAAAGCAATGGAGATAAAGGCAACGACTAATGTCTCCTGTTCTACACCAACGCAACTGGCAGTTGGTAAATACCTTGAAGAAGGTATGTATGACCGACATCTGCGCAAGCTAAGAACATGTATTCGTAATCAACGAGCTGTTATGCAGCAGTATTTACCGGAGTATTTTCCAAAAGGTACACGCGCTACACAGCCCAAAGGCGGCGGCGTGTTGTGGGTGGAACTTCCTAAACAGTTAGATGGAACAAAGCTCTTTTTTGATGTGAAGAAACATAAGATTAGCATAGCTCCCGGTGCGATTTTTTCCACCAGTGACAGTTTCACAAACTTTATTCGGTTGTCGTGTGTAGGCTTCTGGAATGATGACATGCGAGCTGGGTTGGAGACCATTGGGCGGCTTGCAAAAGAGCAGGCGGAGCAACGAACCTAGATTAGGTTGGTAGGGGTACTCAGTGAGATCAGTGAATTTTTGAGAAGTGTATAGCTTGAAACTGAACCTTGAATCTTTCGAGGGTGGTGTTTCTATGAGAGGTGTTGTTTGTGATCCCGTTGCACGGGGTAAAACAACAATAAAAAGCCCCTGTTTAATAAACAGGGGCTTTTTATTGTGTTGTCTAGCCTTGTTGCAGGCTGTGCATCATATCTTTCAGAGAATCAGAAACACCAGAAAGAGTATTTACTGAATGTTCTGCCTCTTGCATTTTTTTTGCTGTAACAGTTGAGATATGGCTGATTTCGTCGATTGCCTGAGTGATTTCCTCACTTGCAGCAGACTGTTGTTCTGCAGCCGTGGCAATGGCTCGAACCTGATCTGTTGCAGGAGTTACCTTAGAAACAATTCTATCAAAAGCATCACCGGACTCTGTAACAAGTTTAGTGGCTTCTTCAACAGCATTAGCAGTGTTTGTCATGGCGTCAATATTCTGCTGTGTGCCGGATTGAATTGTCTGGATTGCATTACCGACTTTGCTGGTCGCTTCCATTGTGTTTTCTGCAAGCTTACGGACTTCATCCGCAACAACCGCAAATCCGCGGCCAGCATCACCGGCACGGGCGGCCTCAATCGCAGCGTTAAGTGCCAGAAGGTTTGTCTGGTCAGCAATGTCGCTAATTACATTTAAGATATCACTGATAGATTCAACCTGTCCGCCGAGCTCTCCCATTTCGACCTTCAACTGTTCACTTAAGGTGTACACATTTTGAATGGTAGAGACTGACTTGCCTACGACTTCAAGACCAGACTGTGCTTCGTGGTATACAGTTTCAACACTTGAAGCAGCTTCAGATGCGTTTCGAGCTACTTCTAGAATTGTACTGTTCATTTCTTCCATGGCAGTTGCAGTTTCACTGTTACGGGAATCTTGCTGTTCTACACCTTCTGACGTAGTGCGAACCTGCGTTGAAAGGTCAGATGAAACGTTTGTCAGGTTTTGAACCAGAACTTCAAGCTGTTCAGCAGCAGCAAGCTGACCATTGCGGTGCGCCTGAGCTGCTTCTTCCTGTGCTTGTTCTGCACGGACTGTCGCCTTTTCAGCTTCTTCTGAACGTAACTGAACCTCTTTCATATTCTGTTCAATTTCGTTCATGTTCTTTTCAAGCGTTCCTGCCATACTATTTACTGCATTCTGCATTTCAGCAATTTCATCTTGTCCTTTAGGATTACAGCGGACAGTGAGATCGCCTTCAGCTATTTTTGAAATAACGGAAGAAGTATCGATAATCGGGCGGGAAATCATGCTTACAAGATAGTATATTCCAGCAAGTGCTACAAGTAAGCCGGCAATTCCTGTGATAATGAGGGTCTTGGTAATTTCATTAGCTTCAGCAAGAACTACGTCCATTGGCACTGACAGAGAAACTACCCAGTTTTTTTGTGCTTTCCCGAAAGTAACTGGAACAAGAACACGTAACTCTTTGTCTGTTTCGCTAACAGCAACTTCGCCACGTTTAGCTTTTGAAAGCAGTGTTCCACCACCTTCAACAACTGAAGCAAATGGTTTACCGAAGAGGTCTGGCATGCGTGTAGCTGCCTGAATATTGCCGTCAAAGGCAATTAAGGTCATTACGCATTGCCCTTTAAAGGCATCAATGTTGTTTACAATGTTTGTTAAGAAGCCTGCTGAAAGATCAACGCCAACGACACCGATGGTGCTACCGTTGACAATCACAGGGGCAGATAAACTGGATACACTGTACACAGAACCACCAGTGCTTGTGTATTCAGTTACAATGGTAGCAGCTTCTTCTCTGGTATCCCGACTGTATGTGTACCATGCCCCGTTAAGGTCAGTACAAGGTGCGAGTGCCAGAGCACCGTCGGATTTACTCCAGTATGGAATGAATCTGCCGTCATCTGCGCTGAATCTACCGTCATTTTGGTAACGGCTGTCTTCGCCGTCAAAGGCCATAGGCTCCGTTGCCATCCAAACACCGTACAGTCTGCTCTGTTTCTGAGCAATTTCCTGCATAATGCGGGCAACATGTTCTCGGTCAGGTTTGTCAGAATATGTCCTGACTCCCTCAACTGTGTTTGCCAAAGTGCGGGCAACTGCAAAGCCTTCATCAAACTCGCGTTTAACGAGCAGGGCTTGTTTTTCTGCCGCTTCTTGTGTCATGACTCGAGCGGTCTCTATTGCAGCTGTACGTGTGAAATTAATCGTTACAGCTAACAACGCTCCTATGAATACGATTGAGCATCCAGAAATGATTAAGAGAAGTTTCATTTTTAGAGACTTGAACTGCATCGTTCCTCCAATATGGTGAGGCAATAAGTATTCATTACAAGATTAAGGCGTCTGTAATAATGTACTATGACGGTAAGTTTACAAAAATGTGCATATATTCTTATGAATTACCGTGCTCATAGTATGGTTTTAAGCCTACCTATTCTTCTCGGAATACATTCAGTTTGCTTTAATGAAACAGACGTAATTTTACATTTCTTTAGATGAAAAAAGAGAAGAAAAAATTCTATCTTTAGAACACGATATATGAGGGATGTCGTGACTTTTTACTGATTATATATAGACTGTTTGATTAAACAACTAAATGTAAAAAAGTATAAGGTTGTCTTTTAGAAATTCGATTTTTTATAAAAGATAAGAGAGTAATACTTTGTAGAAGTAAAGATAAATAGTGAAAATATGCAGTAACTATTCTGTATGCTTTTGCAGACTGTTTTAAATAAAAAAAGGCTCTGTTATTACAGAGCCTTTTTTGTTTTTTTGAAAGCTATTCAGCAAACAGAGCTTATTATAGATTATGGCATCGTAGCGAGATGACAGCAGGTTCGACGTCCCGGTGCGATTTCAGTGTCCACTGGTGCCTCTTTTTTGCAAATATCCATTGCATGAGGGCAGCGTGGATGGAAATGACAGCCGGATGGTGGATCAAGCGGGGAGGGAATTTCACCTTCCAAAGGAGTAAAGTCTACCCCTCGCTTGTCCAGACGAGGAACTTCGTCGAGTAATGCTTTTGTGTACGGGTGGAAAGGATCGTTGAATATGTCCTCAACTGGAGCAACCTCCACTACGCGACCAAGATACATTACTGCAATTCTATCTGAGATGTGTTCAACCACCCCAAGGTCATGACTGATGAAAAGACAGGTAAGGTTCAGTTCGCTTCTGAGTTCCATAAAGAGGTTGAGGATCTGCGCTTGAATCGAAACGTCCAGTGCCGCAACAGATTCATCACATACAAGACACTCAGGTTGAACTGCCATGGCTCTTGCAATACCGATTCTCTGACGTTGTCCGCCTGAGAATTGGTGCGGGTATCTATGAGTGTATGAAGGGTCAAGACCGCAGCGGGTCATAACTTTAGCAAGATATTCATCAAGTTCCGAAGCAGTCGTCATTTTATGGAAAAGCGGAGCCTCTCCGATAATATTTTTGACACGCTTACGCGGGTTAAGGGATGCAAAAGGGTCCTGAAAGATCATTTGAACATTGACGTTGTAGTCCTTGAGATCTTGACCCTTCAGGGTGTCGATGTCTTGCCCCTTGTAGTAGATTTTTCCTTCACTGCGCGGAAGAATACCGCAAAGCATACGACCAAGCGTAGATTTGCCGCAACCGGACTCACCAACAAGACCGAGAACTTCACCCGGCATGATTGAAAGGTCTACTGAATCAACTGCCTGTACCCGTTCTTCCCGAAGCTTGGAACCAAGGGAACGGGCAATACGTCCTGCCAAGTCGAGCTTTTTCACGAAAGCACGGCTTAGTCCTTCACATCGAAGATATGGTGTATTGGTATCGCTCATAATGTATTCCAGTGCGGGTTACAGGTTAGGGTGGAAGCAGCGGACGCGGCGTCCGTTTTCCAGTTCTGTTACAGGCGGTTCACAATGGCACTTTTCAGATGCTTTAGGACAACGCATACGGAAAGAGCAGCCTTCTGGAAGATTAATCAGTGAGGGGGTCATACCCGGAATCTGATACAGTGGTTCGCCGCGGTGGTTACGACTCGGTACAGATCCGACAAGCCCTTCTGTATACGGATGCAATGGCTTGTCGAGTACGGTTTCAACAGCGCCTTCTTCAATAATCTTCCCTGCGTACATTACAGCAACGCGATTCGCGAGACCTGCAATAACGGTAAGGTCATGCGTTACCCACATCAAAGACATCCCTGTTTTTTTGCAGAGCTTTTGCATCTCAGAGAGAATCTGGCTTTGAATGGTTACATCAAGTGCTGTTGTCGGTTCATCTGCGATGATGAGATCCGGACGGTTTAAAAGTCCTGTCGCAATGGCAACTCGCTGGCGCATCCCACCGGAAAATTGGTGAGGGTACGCTTTTACTCGTTCTTCCGGAGACGGAATGCCTACCATTGCGAGTGCTTCGATAGCTCGTTTGCGAGCTTCAGCTTTGCTGACTTTTTCATGACATCGGACTGCTTCAATCATTTGTGTGTCGATGCGCAGAACCGGATTTAAGGTCATCATAGGGTCCTGAAAAATCATGGAGACTTCGTTTCCGCGGAAATTTCTCCATTCTTCTACAGACTGGGTGAGCAGTTCGCGTCCTTTGAACTTAATGGAACCGCCGACAACGCGTCCCGGTTCGTCAACAAGTCCCATAATTGAAAAGCCGGTAACTGATTTACCACTGCCGGATTCTCCGACAATACCGACGACTTCACCTTTTTCAATGGTGAGGGAAATGCCGTTAACAGCTTTTGCCACACCTGCGCGGGTGAAAAAGTGTGTTTTAAGATTGCTGATTTCAAGAAGTGGAGTGCTCATCGTTTCAACCTCGGGTTCAAAACATCACGTAATCTGTCACCAACAAGGTTGATGCTGACGATAAGGACAAGCAGCGCTACACCGGGGTAGAAGCTGATCCAGTAGTACCCGCTTTGCAGGTATTTAAATCCGTTAGAGATGAGCAGACCCAACGACGGTTCGGTGATTGGCATACCAAGACCGAGGAATGAAAGAGTTGCTTCAAGTGCAATGGCACTCGCTACTTTAACGGTGGAGATTACAATAAGTTCAGGAGTACAGTTCGGCAGTACATGTGAGAACATGATTCTGCGTTGCGGTAATGCAAGGCATTTTGCCGCTTCTACATATTCTTTGCCGCGTTCAACAAGTACGTTTGAGCGGATAGCTCGAGCATAATACGCCCACTGTACAAGGATAAGGGCGAGAATAATTTTATCCACACCTTTTCCAAGAATTGCCAACAGGATAAGTGCTACAAGGATTGCGGGAAAGCTGAGCTGAAGATCAACGATACGCATGATAACGGTGTCAGTTTTGCCACCGATATACGCAGCCCAAAGCCCGATTATCGCTCCGATAATAAGCGCAATAATGGTTGAAACCACGCCTACGCCGAGAGAAATGCGCAGTCCGTACAGAATGGAGCTGAGCATATCACGGCCTTGAGAGTCAGTACCTATCCAGTAGGTTACCGATTCATCGAATGATTTGGAACCCGGAGCCAGTTTGCCGTCCATAATATCTATAGACATAAGGTCATACGGGTTTTGCGGTGCGATATACGGTGCGAAAAGGGCAACAGCGATCATGGCAATAAGAATGACCAGACCGATTGCCGCTACGCGGTTTTCGAAAAATTCTTTTACTGCTTGCAGGAACAGGGACTCATCGTGAACCGCCGGAGCCTGAGCAAGAGTTTCTTGTGTGTGTTCTGCCATATCAGAGTCCTTGCGGTTAACGTTCCTGACCGAGGCGTACGCGCGGGTCAAGAATGGAGTACAGGATGTCCACAATCAGGTTAATGATGATGAACATTGTTACGGTGATGAGCAGGTAGGCTACGATAATCGGGCGGTCGAGAACGCCGATGGAGTCGATAACCAGTTTGCCCATTCCCGGCCATGCAAAAATGGTTTCGGTAACAACGGCAAACGCAATGAGACTGCCGAACTCCATACCGAGGACAGTAACAACCGGAATCATGATGTTTTTCATTACATGCAGCCCGATCACGCGGGTTTCAGATAACCCTTTTGCGCGGGCAAACTTAACGTAATCCATCTGCATGTTTTCCTGCACGCCGGCGCGGGTAAGTCGGATAGCGAGCGAGGTTTTAAACAAAGCAAGGTTGGTTGCTGGAAGTATGAGGTGTGCCAGACCGCCAAGTGTGAGGAAGCTTACCGGTATGCCCAACAGCATGACCGTTTCACCGCGTCCCCCTGACGGGAGCCAGTTTAAGTGCACAGAGAATATGATGATAAGCATGAGCCCTACCCAGAACGTAGGCAGGCTGAAGCCAAGGATAGAGAAACGCATGATGTTTCTGCCTATCCAGTGGTTTGCTTTCATGCCGGCAACCATGCCAAGCGGAATACCAAAAATTACAGCGATAAACATAGCAGTGAAGGCAAGTTCCAATGTAGCAGGAAGGCGATCAAGAATAACCTTAAGCGCAGGTTCGTTGTATACAAAAGAGTTGCCAAAATCGCCGTGCAGCGCACCTTTCAGGAAAATGGTGTACTGTTCCCACAGCGGTTTATCCAGTCCCAGCTCGTGTACAGCACGAGCGTATTCTGCAGGTGTTGCATCTGGCGCAATCAGAATATCGATAGGGTTACCGATGTAGAATACGCCTACAAAAACCAGCAGGGACATAACGAGCAGAACGACAGCGCTCTGCGAAATGCGACGTATGAGGAAAGCGAGCATAAAGGGATGACGCTCCAAAAAAGCCAAAGGGGTAAAAACAGGCTGAAGGGACGTGATGGCACGTCCCTTCAGATTTGAAACAATCAAGGTAACTTGTAAGAAGCGGCAAAAAGCCGCGATGCAAGCTAAGCTAGAGTGCTACTTTGCAGCACTCACTTCACGTGGAAGGGTGTAGCCATCGGTACGGCCGTTGTAATTGAGGCCTTTTTTCATGCCCCATACGTTCACCTGATAGTGAATAGGAATAATACCAACATCACCGAGACCGAGCTCAACAGCTTCTACAAGAAGTTCGTTGTGTTTTTTAGGATCAACAGTAACGAGTGCTTCTTCAAGAAGTGCATCCACTTTCGGGTTGGAGTAACGACCGCGGTTTGCAGAACCGAACCCTTTGTCTTTATCGTATGTGTGGAGCAGAGCGCTGAGGCAGTTAGAGTGCTCACCTGTGTCTGTAGCCCAGCCAACGAGCATGAGGCTGAATTCGAGAGCAGAAGCTTTGCCGAAGTATACGCTCTTAGGCATAGTGTTTACTTCAGTTTTAATGCCTACTTTAGTCAGCATCTGAGCAATTGCCTGTGCGATATCACCATCGTTTACGTAACGGTCATTAGGGCCGTGGATGGTAATTTTGAAACCTTCAGGGTAACCGGCTTCTGCGAGCAGAGCTTTGGCACCTTTAGGGTCGTATGCTTCAGGCTTAAGTGTTTTACTTGTGCCTTCGTAACCGTCAGGAAGCATCTGAGCCGCAGGAACAGCAAGGCCGTCCATGATGCGTGCAGCAATCGCTTTACGGTTGATAGCTTTAGAAATAGCTTTACGTACACGTGCATCTTTCAGCGGGTTCTTGATTTTGTTACCGTTGTTATCTGTCACCATAGGGGTGTACTCACGGTCAGAATCAAGGTGCAGGTAGATGAGACGGGTAGATGGAGACTTAGCAAGAGTCAGTTTTGCGTCTTTTGAAAGGTGAGCTACGTCTGCCGGTGGAACAAAGTTGATAAGATCAACGTCGCCGGATTTCAGTGCAGCAACACGGGTACCGTCGTTGGTGATAGGCTTAGCGATAATAGTATCCCAAGGAAGCTTTTCACCCCAGTAGTTATCGTTACGTTTGTAGATAATGGAGTCACCGCGTTTCCATTCAACAAGCTTGTAAGGGCCTGTACCGATGGTAGCTTTACCGGAGTTGAAGTCGGCAGTGGTAGCACCTTCACCGTATTTCTTGGAAATAATGTTAAAGGTAGCCATGTTACGCGGGAGCAGAGGTGCTGGAGCATCTGTGTGGAAACGGATGGTCAGCGGATCTACAATTTCAATTTTTTTAATGGCATTTACCATGCCTGTGTAGGAAGACGGGCTGTTAGGAACAGTAGGGATACGCTCGATGGTAAATTTCACGTCTTCAGCAGTGAACGGGGAACCGTCGTGGAAAGTTACGCCTTCACGAAGTTTGAATTCCCACAGTTTGTCATTTACTGGAGTCCATGAAACAGCGAGTCCCGGCATGAGTTTCTGACGAGAATCTTGACGGATCAGTTTGTCAAAAACGTAAATTGCCTGTTCGTTATTTGCATTTACATTGTGGAAATGCGGGTCAAGAGAGGTTGGTTCACCTTTCAAGCCGATGGTCAGCGTCTGTGCGAAAGCGCCGGAAGCGCCCACGAGCAACAGCATACAGACGGTGACGAGAGCCATAAATTTATTACGCATAAATCTCTCCTTGCTTGTTAGTCTCACTCAAAATCGGCCGACTATACGAAAAATAACTTTGAGAATCAAGAGAGTCTCTGGAAAACCGCGTAAGTCGCCACTTTTTTTGTGATGTGCTATAAGAGCCTGCCTGTTTTTGCATACATCAAAAAGTAGATTCTGTCTTGTTGAAACTGACAAAAAAGTAAGGAATTAGCCGTGATTAACGAAGTGAAGACGTTTATTGCCGAGCATGAACAAGAGATGGTTTCATTGCTTAAAAAGCTTGTTGAAATAAACAGCTACACCGGCAACAAAGAAGGTGTGGACGCTGTTGCTTCTGTGATTCAGGAAGAATGTGAAGCAATGGGACTGCATGTTCGTCGTGAGCAGCGTGAAGATGTTGGTGACAACCTTGTCATTGAAACAACGCTTCATAAAAAGGGGCAGAAAGGTATTCTTATGTGTGGACACATGGATACAGTTTTTCCTCCTGAGCTCGGTTTCAACAAGTTTACGCAAGATGACACTACGTTTTACGGCCCCGGTGTTGCTGATATGAAATGCGGCCTTGTTGAGGGTATTTATGTTTTGAAGGCATTGGATTCTCTTGGGGTATTGCAGAACATGTCCATTGCCATGATCTGTAACTCCGATGAAGAAACCGGCTCAATCAATTCTTCTGAACTTATTTTGAATGAGGCTAGAAACAGTCATGTAGCCTTTGTTCTTGAATCTACTAAGGAAGGCGGCGAGCTGGTTATCGGCAGGAAGGGTCGTATGACTTTTGAACTGGAAGTTACTGGTAAAGCAGCCCATGCCGGCAACGTTGGTGCCGGCAAAGCAAGTGCTATTGTAGAGCTTGCCCATCAGATTCAGGCATGTGAAGCGCTGAATAACCCTGAAGAGGGAACCAGTGTCAATGTAGGCAAAATAGAGGGTGGTGTTGGTGCTAATACCGTAGCTGAGAAAGCACGTGCTATTGTTGAATTTCGCTACACACAGAAGGATTGTGGCGACAATGTATGGAAAGCTGTTCAGAAATTGGCGGCAAATCCGTTCACCAACGGCACCACTTGTACTGTTCGGACAATTACTGCGCGTCCTTCGATGGATACAAACGACGCAATCCTTGGTCTTTATGACATGATTAAAAAGATCGGCACTGAACATGGATTTGAGATTCAATGTGCTCAGTGCGGTGGAGGTTCAGATGCGAACTTCATTTCGCAGACTGGCATCCCTGTTATTGATGGCATAGGGCCAATCGGTGGTAAGCTGCATTCTGTTGATGAATATCTTATTGCTTCGACAGTTCCGGAACGGGCTGTGCTGGCGACGCTGATTGTAGCAAGCGCATGGGACATGTATTGTTGCGACTAGCGGTCTGGCAATTGCGGTTACGGTAGAACAGTATAGGAATTTTTTTAAATAAAAAGGTGGAGTAGGTAACTACTCCACCTTTTCTTTGGTCAAATTCCGACTGAACTTTGCGACAGAACAGATAAGAATTAAAAACTCTTATGCCTAAAACGGGTACTCGTCGCTGTTTGCTTACTTAGCAATCGGCTCGGAGTAGAAAGTTTTTGATACGATAATCCATTCACCGTTGTTCTTGATAAGGGAAAGATAGTCGGTGAAGAGACGGTCAACAATTACAAGGTTAACTTTAACCATTGCGTAGTCTTTGTTGATAAAATCGATAGAAAGAATGTTGTCTTCGCGTGGTACACCTGCGTCTTTAGAAGACGTACGGCTTGCAATGCGCTGTTTAAGTACATCGCGGCCTGCGATAGTAACTTCGCCGTTATCAACAAAGGAGATGTGTGCACCTTCATGGAAAACTTTTTCCATAGTTTCTGCATCACCTTCATACAGCATAATGAAGTAAGTCTCTAAAAATTCAATAATTTCTTTGATTTCAGCTTGCATGTCTTTTTCCTTGCAGAGGGAAACAACGTATGCCGTTAAGGGCGGCAATTGCTGCTAACGAAAAGCACAGACCCTATTATGCGCTTGCTGTGCAATTCGGTAAAAGTAACGTTTTTGTTCTGTCGCAAATTTCAGCCGGAATTAACCTAGGGAACACGGTTCCCTATTTGAAATCACCTCTCTGCATAGAAGGTTTCTATAAGAGAGGATGTTAGAATATGGCAAAAATGTTGTCTACCCTAAAAAGATTCTGTTGTAGTACCATTTTGGAATATAAAGACATCTTTTTTACTATATCTTAAGAGTATTCAATTCTGATTAATACAGTCTGGATTTATTCATATGTGAATACTGCAATGAATTAGCCTTACATTGTATGCAATGTAAGGCTAAAAGTATTTGTACTGCTTGTTGCAAAGTAACAGAGCCTTCGTGGGGACACGATTCGTTAAACAAGGGCTTTGGATAAGCTGTTACAATACAGTACAAATAAAATTATTTTCGGTAATCTGGGCGGCGGACACAAAATGCAGCATATTCAATAAGCGCGTTGATGTCGTAAACCGGAAGCCCGATTCGTTTATGCACAGCGTGAGAGAATGCAGGAAGGTCAGTGCATTCAAGGATGAGTGCATCAAGGTTGTTTTCTTTTACGAGTACTTCTGCCGCATCGCAGATTTCTGCTTCCATACGGTCGAGGTCAATGTCGTTGTTTTTGCCTTCGATAATGGTGTTCCAGAAGTAGTCGTAGCCTTCCATTCCTTTAATAATAAAGTCATTAATATCTGAACCTACACCTTCAAAATGTGCTTCAGTTAATGCTTTGTTACTTGCTGTAAGAATGCCGATGGCGGCATCTTTGCCATGCATGGTGCGCACCATCGGGGCTTGAACGAGGCTGGAGACAAGTACTGGAATAGAGACTTCAGCTGCTATTTGCGGCTGGAATCGTGCCATGAAACCACAGCTTCCTGTAATAGCTTTTACGCCTTCGGCTTCCAGTTCTTTTGCTGCATCAATAAACGGCTGCATTAAATCCGGTGTCGGATTAAAGAGTAGACGTGGGATATCGATGTTTTTTAGCACCTTGTGGACTGTTGGAAACGGGAATGTGTAATGGTTACGCAAGTGTCCTTTGGGCTTAGCAAAGGATGACTCAAGGCAGATAATACCTACCGGCATATCTTGGTATAAGTAGCCGCCTTTTAACATATGTTTCTCCAAAAAAGTGTGAGGAGTGACCGGCACGGACTCGCTAACAGAACCGTGCCGGAGTTTGCGGAAGAATCACTCCATGCGTCCTTGGCTATAGTTCTATGTAAAGGTTTTTCCGATAAACAATGAATACCTGCCGGTTGTGGCAATGTGTCGTCTTGAGGAGCGGGTATTCATCGGGATATGGTGGAATATCGGAATCGCCTGAATTAGTTACTGTGCCTCGGGAAAGTCTCGTAATTCACGAACAGTAATCGGTCTGATCGGCGGTCGGATGTTCAATGCTCCAACATTCGGAACTTCACTACCCAGTGCTGAAGCAGCGATCTCTGCCAGTGCTCCACCGCACATGCGACCTTGGCATGGTCCCATTCCACAGCGGGTACGCAGTTTAATTTCATTAACATCGTGACAGCCTTCCTTTACAGCCTGTCTGATGTCGCCAGCCGTTACACCTTCACAACGACATACTAATACGTCGTCTGCAATGTCGAACAGTCCTTTTTTAGGAGCAAAGAACGCATCGACAAAACCACGGGGAGCAAGCGCTTTATACAGACGCTTTTTGAGAGGCTTAATCTGACGTTGTGCTGCGCTTTCGCTGATAACATGAAGACGGCGAGCCACATCAATACCGGCGAGTTCACCTTTGGCTGCGGCAGCATAGACGCCGTGAACTTTTTGACCATCGCCCACAACATAGATTGAATCTCTGCTGGAGCGTCCGAACTGATCTGTTTTGGCGTACCAGTAGCGTTGTGTTTTATCCCACGCATGCTCAAGCTTCAGCATACGTGATACGTGTGTCCGCGGGAGCATACCTTCGTGAACAAGCAGGGTGGCAGCCTTGATTGTTTTGGTTTCTCCTTTGTGCGTGAAGGTCACTCGATTCAACTGGCCGTCGCCTTCTGCTTTAATGTCGCTTGCGCCCATGTACTGTTTAACTCTGCTACGGAACATGTTCACTACCATTTTGAGCCCTTTCAAAAGGAAAGGTACATCAACAAGAGCGAGTGGCATGTGCAGCATGGAAACAGCTTTGTTCTGGATAGGACTTGTATCGAGAACGCCGGCAACCTCTACCCCCAGCTCCACAAGATGGTTTGTTACCAACGGGATAAGGGGGCCGTTACCTGCTATAACTACAGGGCCATGGGGGACAAAACCGGCACTTTTGTAAAGAAGATCGGCAGAGCCTGCGCTCATGACACCCGGAAGAGTCCAGCCTGAGAAAGGAACCGGACGTTCCATTGCACCAGTTGCTACGACAATGCACTGGGCTTTAATTTCCCGCGCAGTTCCGTCTGTGCTGCAAAGAACACGTCCCGGCTCTGCGTCCCAGACAGTTGTTTTAGGCAGGTACACTGCACCACTTTTATTGAAGCGACCCACCAGTTCCATACCGTCTTTGCGGTCTTCTTTGGAGAGAAAGTTTTTACGCGCGTTTCGACCGGAAACAGAGCGGTAAATTTGACCGCCGGGGAGTTCCTGCTCATCAAGGAGGATTACGTCCAAACCATTTTCAGCGGCTGCACTGGCTGCAGACAGACCGGCAGGCCCTGCGCCGATAACAAGAAGATCATATTGCTCCTGCATTAGTATTTCTCCCTCATGGCATTTTGACGTTTTACCTTCATCCCTTCCCGTACTGTAACGAGACAGGACTGCTGGTTAGGCACGCCGTCAATTTCCATCATGCATTCAAAGCAAACGCCCATGAGGCATACAGGTGCACGGTTGTCACCTTTTACCGGATTTTTACCGGTGTGTCCGGCATGACCAGGGCCAAGAACAGCAGCAGCTACAGATATATCAGCAGGGACAGTCAGTGGTTCATCTTCAAAGTAGATGGTTACGGTGTCCTGCAAAATGGATGTGTTTGTAGACATGAAAAAAGCTCCAAATAAAAACGACGGCGAGCTACTTCTCGTCGAAACGTGAAAGCGTAAAGTTAGCTGCGGTGTTGCAGATATCGTTACCCATAATAAAGTCCGGCAATTCTGCTACGTGTACGGCAGCAAGGGTTACAGCGCTGTGCGCGTTGATGATGAACCCGTTTTCGTGTCCCGGAATTTTGTCGTAAATCGGGAAGCCGTCTTTAGGCCATACGCGCAAACAGCTCCATGTACGGATGATGCGCAAGTCTGCAAGTGCAGGCCAGATGTCAGTGGCCCATTTAGCTACGTGACAGAATTTTTCGGAATGAAGTGAAGTGTCTGTGCCGACGTATTCGTGCTCAAAACCAACCATGACTGTGCCGCCGCGTGTGCGGGTGATACCAAGAAGAGGAGAAGGCAGAATGTCTGGAATACGTTCTGTCAGGAAAACTTGTCCTTTGTTAGGAACAACAGGAACAGTGACACCGAACTTACCGGCAAGTTGACGGTTGCCGAGTCCGCCTGCAAGAACAAGGCGGGTACATTCAATTTCACCTTTGTCTGTTGTAACCAGATAGCCGGAGTCAGTTTTTTCTACGTCAATTACAGACGTATCTGAAATAAGTGTACCGCCAAGGTTTGCCATTCCGTGCCGAAGAGCGAACATAAGCTTCAACGGTTCCACAAGACCGTCTTCAGCGCACCAAGTTCCACCGGTAACGTTCGGGCCGAAGGTGATGTTCGGGAGCTTTGCTTCAAGCTCTTCACGAGTCATCATGGAACCCGGGTATCCTTCTTCGCCAGCTTCTTTTCGAAGGGCTTCCAGATAGTCACTGCGTTTTGTAAATTCTTCTTCACCGAGGCAGGGGATAATGCCACCGGACTCGGTGTATTCGATGTCGATGCCGGAAGTTTTCTTCAGGTCTTCGGCAAGATCACCGAAGAGTTTGGAAGAGTTGAAGCACCATTCAACATAGTTTCTGTTTCCCAGCGCCTTAGACTGGCACCAGATAAGTCCCATGTTGCTTCGGGAGGCTCTATCAACTGGTGGTGTTGCATCTACTACACCTACATTGATGCCTTTTTTGGCAAGCCCGTAGCCCACAGCGGCACCGGTAACCCCACCGCCCACGATGAGCACATCAAAATTTTGTCGCATTATGCGATCCTTTTTTTTCCTGCAGTAACGTCGTATCTGCTTACTATATGGTTTAGCAGTATCCGGATTAGCGGTGCAGCTCCGAAATCCGGAGAAAATAAGTAAACGGAAAATTGATTACGGAAGCAGTTGATGTCGATACTGTTCTACAGTCGGCAGACTGCCCGTGGTTTACGATTCTCTGTATGCAATTGCATCCACTTCGATTTTACAATCACACATCATAGTGCCCTGAATAGTAACGCGTGCCGGTGCATGCTCAATATCGAAGAACTCCGCAAAAACTTTGTTGAATTCCGCAAAGTCGCGTGGATCGTCAATCCAGACGCCAACGCGCACTATGTCTTTCATTTCATAGCCGGAGTTGGTTACGACTTTTACGAGATTTTTAAATGTTAAACGGGCCTGATCTGTCATGCTACCCGCAAGAAGATCGCCTTTTGCATCACGAGGAACCTGACCGGTCACATACAGCCAACCGTTTGCTTCTACTGCGTTAGAAACTGGAAGTCGGGGATGAGTACCGTGTCGTGTAATTGCAGACATTGTTTGATCCTTTATTTTGACTGAGCGCATACAGTCAGCGCTGTACGCTGCAATGAATAATGGCGCCTGCGTTCCGGCGCTATGTAGGATTTTCATAGAACGCAGGTGCCATTTGTTTGCTTCTGAATTTGAAGCAAAAATCGCAATCTCTTTATGTATAATCAGCAGGTTGAATCGATTAAACAGAACTCAGTAACTAGACTGCGTGATTCAACGGTATGGTAATTTGTTGAAAGACCGCCCGCTAGGCAGGCGGTCTTTATTCTTAATCGTTTTTGCCTAAGCTTTTCACCCAGGTTATTACGTTTACGGCAACCCATGCGCCGCAAATGATGTTGAGTGCGAAGGAGGCATAGATAAGGTACTTAACGAGAACTTCCATATATCCTCCTACAGGAGTTTTTCCGGTACGAATGCACCCTTAGGCTCAATGTTCTTTGTAGCCATGTGGACGATAAACAGCACCAGACAGTTTGCAACAATACCAGCGAGGTTCGCCGGAATGCCGAACGGATCGTGCAGCACTTTGTCACCCCAGATAAAGCAGGTTGCGAGGCCGAAGAAGACCGCAGGTGCACCGGCATACGGGGAGATTTTGATGGTTCCGATTTTTCCTGACAGTGCGATAAGCAGTGGTGGCAGCACTGCGGACGGCCAGAGCTTGAATACGTAGACCATCAGGCCGAATACATCCTGGAAGAGAACAGCAACACAGATGGAACCGCCGCCGATGACCAGAGTTGCCCAACGGGACTGTTTCAGCAGGGTATCCTGCGTAGCATTCGGGTTTACAAATTCATTGTAGATATCGCGGGTGTAGATAACCGCAGCAGTGTTGATGAATGAGTCACCGGTGGACATTACGGCAGCGAGAAGTGCACCGAAAACAATACCGGCAAGACCCATAGGCAAGGTGTCGCGTACAAGGTTGGTCATTGCGAGACCCGGCTCTACGTTAGGCTGAAGGACAAGGGAAGCGAGTCCGATACCTGCAGTAGTTGCGAGGAAGAAGCCGTAGTAACCTGCAAAGATGAGAACACCTTTTTTTGATTCTTTGGCTGATTTTGCTGTTGCGTAACGCTGAATAAAGTACGGAGCACAGAATTCACCGAGCAGGAACGCAAGGAACAGACCTAGGAACTGCATTGGAGTCCAGTCTGCAAAAAGCTGGAGTTTGGTTGCCATTTCCGGAGCAGAGTGGAGTACTTCCATAATATGGTCGTAACCGCCTGCGTTGTTCATGGCGAGAATGCCACACAAGGAGATACCAACAGCAAGAACTACGTACTGAACTGCGTCAGTAAGAACTACTGCAAGCATACCGCCTGACCATGTGTAGGCAACTGTGATAACGGAAGAGAGAATTGCGGCTGGAATAATATCCATACCGGTTGCGGTCTGAAGAATTCGACCCATAGCAAGAATCTGTACCCCGAACAGCGCAAGGCAGAATAAGAATGCTACGATACTTGAGAACAGGCGTCCCATACGACCATAGTACAGACCGTATAAGTCACCAATACTGTAAATGTTTTTACCGGCTTCACGTACTTTACCCGCGATGAAAAAGCCGGACCAGAACTGGTTTAATACTACACCTATAAGACCGGCAAAGACAATGATGCCTGTCTTATGCATAAATGCAATACGACCAATTGTAGCACCACCACCGCACAGTGTTGCTGCAATTGTAGCAAATAAAATAGCAGTTGGCACACTACGACCGGCAACAGCGTAATCGTCGAAACTATCGACCTTACTCATCGTGTAGATGCCCATCCATATGACAAGCCCGAAGTATAAAAATACTACGATCATGTCTAACCAGTGAAGTCCCATGCATACTCCTCATTGTTTGATCGCTAATCGACATAAAGTCGCCAACAAATGACAGAATAGCGAGATTATTGTCGCACACTATTCAAAGACTGCATTTGATATGAGCAAGGAGTATACCACTTAGATTTTATGAGTTATTGCTCTGATTTCATTGATTTTATCAGTAAATAAAGTGAAATCTAAAGTCTGTAACGTTTTATTACAGTTGGTTGTTTACTCAATAAAAAAACAGGGCTGGAGAGCCCTGTTTTCGGTGCATAACGAAATTGTTATTGAGTGTGTGTATAATGTGTAATAAAATATTACATGTAAACTTTTATTACACTACGAAGCATTCAATCCGTATTTTTTAAGTTTTCTGTATAGGGTAGGCCGACTGACACCCATTGCACGGGCAATTTGACTTAAATTGCCATGATGTTCCTGCAAAAGTCGGGTAATGAGTGCTTCTTCCATTTCCTCAAGCATTGCCTTGCTCTCAGTATTTAAATTTCGAACCTCTTCAGGGAGTTCATTTACACTGGAAAGCGCTCTGCCGGAGGCTAAATTACGGGCTGTACGTGTATCTGTGTGATCAAGACCGAGGTCGTCTGGTTGAATTACTTTTTGTTCACAGATGTTTACTGCACGTTCTACCGCGTTTTCCAACTGTCGGATATTTCCGGGCCATGATGCGTTAACCAGAGCTTGAAGAGCCGGTTGGCTGTATTCAAGTTCTGGTTTGCCCAGACGAGGGCGGATTCGGTGCAGGAACGTTTCCGCCAGAGATAATACATCTGCTCCGCGATCTCGAAGAGGCGGGATTGTGATATTCAGTGTGCTGACTCGATAGAAAAGATCTTCACGGAAGGTACCGCGTTCAATTGCCATATCCAGATCAACGTTTGTTGCGGCGATAATGCGAAGATCAACTTTGATAGGTTGCATGTCGCCTACACGGTTTACTTCACCTGATTGAAGTGCACGAAGGATTTTAACCTGCATGTCGAGAGGCATATCGCCGATTTCATCAAGAAAGAGGGTTCCGCCGTCGGCAAGTTCAAACTTACCTGGACGACCGCCTTTACGAGCTCCAGTAAAAGCGCCTTCTACATATCCAAAAAGTTCACTTTCAAGTAATTCGTTTGGGATAGCACCACAGTTGATGACAACAAAAGGTTTATTGCGCCGAGGGCTGGCATTGTGGATGGCTTGTGCAAAGAGCTCCTTACCGGTGCCGGTTTCCCCGTGCAGAAGCACAGAAGCGTTTCCTCGTGCTGCTGCATGAGCAACTTTTTTAGCTTCTTCAAGGGCTATACTGGAACCGATAATAGAATCGAATGTAAAGCGTGCCTGTGTGCCTGCCATTTCGTTTGCAAGCTGGAGCATTCTGTCGTGCTCCATGACCAGAAGGATACCGCCGGCACTTTCACCGTCAGGCATCGTAATTGGGTCGAGTGTACAAACTAGAGGAAAGCGAGAATCACCACGTACAAATGTTACCTCTCGTTCGGTAAAACCGCGTTTAGTGCGGAGCATTTGTTTCCAGTTTGTACGTGTGCGTGTAAGAGCTGAAATATTAAGACCGATTTCTGAATCAGGATTCATAAGAGATGCGCCAGAAGAAGCATTTTGATCCAACCCGAGCAATGCATTGGCCTTTTTGTTTATCTGCACAATATCGCCTACTTCGTTAAGAGCGATGATGCCTCGTTGGTCAGATTCCATAAGGGCAGACATATATGTATTTCGAATAGCGACTTCTCTGGCTTTTTCTATTTCACCAATTTGTGAGCGGATAGCCTTTGCTGTGAGAATTACCATTCCAAGGGTATGCACGTGTACCGCACTAGCAAGTCCGCTTAGAGCGATTACACCGATAAGGTTGCCGTTGTTATCGTGTACTGGCGTGGCAGAGTTTGTGATGTGATGTGCACGTTTACAAAACATTTCTTTTCCGGAAATTTGGATAGAAATTCCTTCCTTAAGAACAACACCGATACCGCAAGTACCTACTGCTTCTTCTGTCCATAAGTAACCCGGCATGCAGTTACCCATTTTGTAGTGCTCCATTAACTGGGCATCGCCCAACGTATGGAGGACATATCCATCTGCATCAGAAACAGCCATACAAAAACCTGAGCCTTTGAGAATTCGGTACAGGGTCGACATTTGTGTGGTTACAAGATCATAGAATGGCTGACTGTCTTTTATACGCTGGCGGAGCATCTCTGGAGAGAGTTTATATTTTTCGGGGGAAGCTGTTTGGTTTGGATCTATTCCCATCGCACGTGAACGGGCATGAGATTCTTGGATAATCTGTTCATGACGACGGGCATTAACCTGCGAGCTTACAAAGCGTTCACTGGCTAACGGAATGGTTCCGTGTGGTTGATTTGAGTGCATTATGTTTCCCCCATATGCAGTGGCAGGTGTGTAACGTTTTGTTACGGCATATGATGTATATTGCGTAGATATAACAGAAAGGCAAGTTTTTAAAATATGAATGATTTCATGATGTTAAACCATGATCATAGCTATAAAAAAAAGCCCCGACACTTACGTGTCGGGGCTCATTATTTCATCTAGTGCGCGATACTAAACAGATTCGTGTGCAGTACGTGCGATGAGGTCGTTCTGGAGATCTGGGGACAGATCTACGAAGTATGCAGAGTAGCCTGCGATACGAACGATGAGGTTACGGTATTTTTCTGGATCTTTCTGAGCAGCGATCAGGGTATCTTTGTTGATAACGTTGAACTGAACGTGCCAGAGTTTAAGGTCGCAGAAAGTACGGATGAAGGAAACGAGTTTTTCGGTACCTTCTTCACCTTCAACACACTTCGGAGTGAACTTGATGTTCAGCATACGAGCAGCGCGATCGCGGTGGCCGTAGTTTTTAGAAGTGTAGTTGGAAAGAAGAACTGCTGTAGGACCGTTTTTGTCAGCACCGTGAGATGCAGAAGAACCGTCAGAGAGAGCAGTCCAAGCAAGACGACCGTTAGGGGTTGCACCAACTACTTTACCGAATGGTACGTGGGAGGTGAATGGTACGTAACGAACGTCGTTGTGCATGCCGAGTTCTTTAGCGTATTTCTGGCCGTAAAGAACGTTGAATGCATCAATTTTGTTTGCGAGTTCATCAGCGTACTCGTCGTCGTTGCCGTAGCAAGGAGCGGTCATGAGGAGCTGACGTACGTCTTCTTTGCCTTCGAAGTTGCAGTCACAAGCTTCGATAACTTCTTTCAAAGTGAGTTTTTTATCTTCGTATACGAGTTTCTTGATAGCGCAGAGGGAGTCTACGAGAGTACCAAGACCCATGTGTTCGAAGTAACCCATGTTGATGCCTTCTGGGATCTGCGGTGTGTGCAGGTCGAGGCAATGTTTCATGCAGAGGTCATGCATTGCAGAACCGAGAGGCTGTGCAAAGTGCTTAGCACGAAGGTTGTTAATTACGTACTGCTGGTAGAATGCAGTCTTGAGGAAGTGATGATGCTGTTTTTCGTATGCAGCAAAGAAATCTTCCCAAGTTTCAAAGGAGAGAGGATCGCCGGTTTCGAGACCGAGAACTTCGTCGCCGTGTTTGATCATTTTACCGTTATGCAGAACCATTTCGAGAGCTGCTACGAAGTTGATGTATGCACCACCGGAAGTGTATGTGTCGCGGTTAGGCATACGTGCTTCGGTACAACCGGAAACAGCGTAGTCGTAAGCTTCTTCAAAGGTTGCACCTTTGGAAACGTAAAGAGGTACTACTTCTTCGTCGTTGATGAGTTTAGGGAAGCCGGAGCCGTCCTTAATGGTTTCAGCAACGTCAGCGAGGTAGCGCTCTGGAGAACGAGAGTGAATACGCGCTGCAAGGTCAGGGTAGTGAAGCGGGAATTCACGTTTTGATTTAAGGAAGAGGTAAGTCAGTTCGTTGGTTGCGTCGCGACCTTCTGGAGTCTGACCACCAATTGTTACTGCTTCCCAGTGAGCGTAGCCTTCGTTGAATGCGCCGCCGGTAGGGGAAACGTAGAGGTCGATGAACTGAGCCATACCAACCCAGAGACACTCGAGAAGTTCGAGAGCCTGGTCGTCGTCAAGGATGCCAGCTTCTACGTCAGCCTGGTAGTAAGGGTAGAAGTACTGGTCCATACGGCCGTTAGATACGATTGTACCAGTTTTCTGCTCGATACGAGAGAACATCTGGGTGAACCACTGAGACTGAACAGCTTCGTGGAAAGTACGAGCTGGGTGCTCAGGAACGTGAGCACAAATTTCAGCCATTTTTTCGAGTTCAGCTTTACGAACTGGATCAGATTCTTTCTTAGCGAGTTCAGCTGCGAGCTCGGAGTGACGACGTGCCCATGTGATGATCGCGTCACATACGATTACGATAGACTCGAGGAAAGGTTTTTTCTCAACGTTATCGAATGGGGAAAGCGGATCGAGAGCTTCGATTTTTTCGAGAGCTTCTGCTTTAATGCCACCGAAACCACGTTTGAGGACCTTTTCGTAGTCATGAACCCACTGAATGGAAGAACGGAAAGAAGAAGTTTCGTTAACGATGAAGCGGGAAGCAAGGCCTTCTGGATCATCGTAAGTAAGTTTGTGAACTTCTTCAGGGAAAGATTTGTTGAGAGCTTCGTGGTAAGTTTTACCTTTCCAGTAAGGAGCGATCTCTTCAACTACTACTTTAGCATCTTCAGGAGTAATAGAGAAAGGAGACTCTGTACGGTTAGGAAGGTCTTCAACTGCGATATCAAGGAAGTCACCGTCGAGTTCAGGGTAGAGCAGACCGTAACGACCTTTTACACCACCACGACCACAAATGAGGTTGTCGTCATCGATGTAAACAGTGATGTTTTCAGCAACGTGCTTCATTGCTTTTGCCCAACGCAGGCAGAGCATTTCACCTTCGGTCTCTTTCATGGACTCGGTGAAGTATTTAGCACGTTCAATGTCGATCATTGGACGAACGTTGTCGAAGGTTTCGAGGATTTTGAATACACGCGGGTGGGATGCGCGGTAGATATCTTCTTTGCCTTCAATTTTATCGAGCAGACGCTGTTCGTGAGGTGATACACAACAAGACATAACTGACTCCTGTGAATTAGGTTCAAAATAGGTGGCACATAAAATGTGCTGTACCTGTGGGTTAAAAATGCTGCGGCCGCTGTGTGCTCAGCAGCAGTAAATTTTGATTCTCTTTTTAATAAGGACTTGCGCTTCAGCAGCTTTTTTCAGTGATCGTTAAAGCAAGCTGCTTAGTGAATCGCGCCCTGTGATTTTCTTAGAGCAAAGGTGATGCCAATGTGTGCCGAAAGAGCTTTTTTTGTGCGTTTAGAGGGCAAAAAAAGTCTTTTTAAGCATGCTGAAAGTCGATTGAAGGGTTCCAAAATACGTTCAAATAAATTGAAACACTGCCTCAATCCTATTGAATAAAGCGGAGTTTGGGGTTTTCGCAATAAGTGGTTTTTGTCTTGTTCAGAGCGTCAGTAAAAAAAATTAAGAAATTGGAATTCGCTTTGTGAAAAATAGCTCTTGTACTTTTCGATAGGTCCTCGTGAAATTCTAAGAGTGCTCTTTGAGGAGGAAAAGTGATGCTTAACTGCAACATTTCAGTAAAAATATTTTCTGAAGACTGTAAAATCAATATGTTATGGCCTGTTGCATTATTGCCACGCTCGTTCAGGATTTGCATCGTTGCAACATGACGAGAGGCGTCTTGCGGTAACTATCCGAAATAGTATGATTATTATTAGATGTGTTTTATGCCACTGTGCCCTATATAATGATAGCGCGTAAAAGCTATTTTTGAGTGGTTAAACAGTCAGAGTGGGTGGTATCCGTGCTCTGGCGCGGAGCTTACGGGAGAAAGATATGGTGACGACTAGTAGAGGGAGAGCACCAGTGTTTAATAATACCTGATTGTAATTAAGCGGATATCTTTGTGAAAATAGGTACAATGTCGAGCGTAAATGGCGTTTGTAGGGCATTGTTTGATACAGTTTCTGAGCATTTTGGGAATAAACGGTAGTTTTTTTAAGTGATTGCAATTGAAGAATGGTTGTATTCTGTTGATTTGGCGAGGAAATTTAGAGCAAGGTCTTTTTGATGCAAAAATGCAACTGTCGATGTTTAAATGCATCATTTCACTTTGCCACAGTCAATATGCCTATATAAATGAATAAAGAAGATGTGTGTTGCAAAATGGAAACCTGCGACTAGCATTTTTGCAACTCTGAAGGGGCTAATTTGACCCAAAAGAAGACAGACGGGCGTATTTTTTTCAGAGAAAGTCAGTACAATTTATGGCGGCTGTAAGCTTGATTTACAGTTTTAATGCTATGACAGTCAAAAAACTTGTAAAGCATTATATTTTAGAT
Source organism: Halodesulfovibrio sp. (assembly GCF_015482765.1). Classification (GTDB taxonomy): domain Bacteria; phylum Desulfobacterota; class Desulfovibrionia; order Desulfovibrionales; family Desulfovibrionaceae; genus Halodesulfovibrio. Next base: position 11,525 of record NZ_JADMLB010000065.1, on the reverse strand, counting down.
TGTTAGAGGAGAGAGTGACGAGTGGTTACAGTGTATGGCAGGTGAAATGCGTAACTTGTGCTACAAACTGCTTGCACGAAAAATCACAAATAATAACAAAAAGCGTGCCGATTGGCATTGGTATTGCTTTTATACACTGCGGTGCACTTAACGGCTTTATAGGTGCACTTGGTTTTTTTCAATCAATTGGAGGATATATGCGCTATTTTATTAAATCCTTTATGATGCTGTTTGTAGCTGCAGTACTTGTTGTCGGTGCTACATCTATGGACGCTCAGGCTCGCAAAATTACTCTTCGCCTCGGTCACCCGATGGCTCCAGGTAACAACGTTACCCTTGGCTATGAGAAATTTAAAGAGCTCGTAGAAGAACGCTCTAACGGCAAGATTCGCGTTCAGCTCTACGGAAATGCTATTCTCGGTAGTGACCGTGTAACCATGGAATCTGCACAGCGCGGTACTCTTGACCTCGCTTCCAGCTCTTCCCCGAACATGGCTAACTTCTCAAAAGCATTTATGGTGTTTGACCTTCCTTACGTAACCAGCCCTAAGCATCAGCAGAACCTTTACGCAGCTCTAGATAACGGGGAGCTCGGAAAGTACCTTGCGGCTGAACTCGAGAAGATCAACCTTAAGCCTATCATGTACAGTGAATACGGCTACCGTAACTTTGTTGCTACCAAGAAAGAAATCAAAACTGTTGCAGACCTTGCTAACATGAAGGTTCGTACAACTGCTTCTCCTGTTGAAGTAGCTGTTGCTTCTAAGCTTGGTATGAACCCAACTCCTATTGCTTGGGGTGAGGTTTACACTGCACTTCAGCAGGGCACCGTTGATGGCGAAGGTAACACCTTCTCCCTCCTTAACGATGCTAAACACACTGAAGTACTTAAGTACGCGATGGATTCTGCTCACAACTACTCCATGCACATCCTTCTTATGAACAAGAAGAAGTTCGACGGTCTTTCCCCAGAACTGCAGGAAGTAATTGTATCTTCCGGTCGTGATGCTCTCGCTTACCAGCGTAGCATTACTGCTGACCTTGAAGCTAAAGCTATTGAAGCTTTCAAAGCTCAGGGTATCAAAATCCACAACCTCAGTGACGCAGAGCGTGCTGAATTCGCTAAACTTACCCGCCCTGTCTGGGACGAGTTTGCTAAGGATATCCCAGCGGATCTTCTTAAGCTTGTTCAGGACACACAGAAGTAGTTCCGTTTAGGGGCGGGCTGCTGCCTGCCCCTTTCCCTACGACGGTGCTGCACTAGGAGAAACAATGACAACCCTTTCCCAGACAGCAGAAAAAAAGTCCTTCCTTACCTGGTTGGACGATAACTTTGAGAAACCGTTTCTTTTTACGGGGATGCTCAGCATCATTCTCATTATTACTTTTCAGACATTTTACAGATACATTGGAGCGTACTTTTCTTCCGACGCCAGCGCGGCAATTTGGACTGAAGAGCTCGCTCGTTTCATTTTTATCTGGATTTCATACCTTGCTATTCCGGTAGCAATTAAAAACCGCAACAATATTCGTGTTGATATTGTTTATGACCGCCTTCCGACTCGACTTCAGCAAATCAGTTGGATTGTTGTAGACCTCTGTTTCCTCGTACTTGTTGCAGTTGTGTTTTACATGGGCTTGAACCATCTTGAGATGCTCCTCGAGTTCCCTCAGGTGGCACCGGCCACAAACATGAGTTACTTTATTCCGTACCTCATTTTGCCTGTCGGCTTTGCTCTTATGGCAATTCGTCTGCTTCAGGACCTGTACAAACAGGCTAAAGAATGCGGACTTCTTGATACATTGCTCGGTGTTGCGTTCACAGCAATTATTGCAGCTCCGGTACTTATTAGTGAAGATCTGAACACTCTTCCTGTATTGTTCGGTTACTTCCTCCTTTTCCTCGTAATTGGTGTACCTATCTCAATTGGATTGGGTCTTGCAGCTACTGCAACCATTTACGCAACAGGTACTCTGCCGATTGAGTATGTGGCTCAGATCACATTTACCTCTATCGACAGTTTCCCGATTATGGCTATCCCGTTCTTTATTGCAGCGGGTGTGTTCATGGGTGCTGGTGGTCTTTCCAAACGCCTTCTCAACCTTGCTGATGAAATGCTCGGTTCTCTTTACGGCGGTATGGCTCTGGCTACTATTGCAACCTGTATGTTCTTTGCCGCTATCTCCGGCTCCGGTCCTGCGACCGTAGCAGCGATTGGTTCTTTGACCATTCCGGCGATGGTTGAGCGTGGTTACGACAAGCTCTTTGCTGCTGCTATCGTTGCAGCATCTGGTGCTATTGGCGTAATGATTCCGCCTTCTAACCCGTTTGTAGTATATGGTGTATCTGCTCAGGTATCCATTGGTAAGCTCTTCATGGGTGGTATTGTTCCTGGTGTTCTCACCGGTCTTGCTCTCATGCTGTACGCATACGTTTACTCAAGAAAACGTGGCTGGAAAGGCGAACAACGTGAACGTAACGCATCTACTTTTATGCGTGCTTTTTGGGATGCTAAGTGGGCACTCATGGTTCCTGTAATTATCCTTGGTGGTATTTACGGTGGTATCATGACTCCTACCGAAGCAGCAGCGCTTGCAGCGTTTTACGGTCTGGTTGTTGGTGTGTTCGTTTACCGCGAACTCAACTTCAAAAACCTGGTACCAAGCTTCATGGAAGCTTGTTCTACCTCTGCGATCGTAATCGTGCTGATGGCCATGGCTACCATTTTCGGTAACATCATGACCATTGAGCAGGTTCCAACTACAATTGCGAATGCGATGATGAGCCTCACCAGCAACAAGCTGATGATTCTGTTCCTTATCAACATTCTGCTGCTTATTGTTGGTACCTTTATGGAAGCTCTTGCAGCTATCGTTATTCTTACACCGATCCTTCTCCCTATCGTGATGAAGGTTGGCGTAGATCCTGTCCACTTCGGTATCGTAATGGTAGTTAACCTTGCGGTTGGCTTCGTAACTCCACCAGTTGGCGTTAACCTCTTCGTTGCAAGCGGTGTTGCGAATGCTAAAATTGAAAAGCTCTCCAAAGTGGCTCTGCCGCTTGTAGGCTTGATGATCGCGGTTCTCTTGCTTATTACATACTGCCCGGCAATTCCTTTGCTTTTTGTAGACTAACTCAATGAACGGACGCCCGTTCGCCTATACGGGCGTCCGTTTTCTCCGAATCAGGCAAACTGCTTAAATTACAGGATTACTGCAATGACTCAAAAAGAAATTTTAAACACAACTGGTCAAGTCTTCAATATTCAGAAATACTCCGTACATGACGGGCCGGGAATCCGTACTGTTGTTTTTCTGAAGGGCTGTCCTCTTTCTTGTATGTGGTGTAGTAACCCGGAATCCCAGTCATTTAAGCCACAGCTTGCGTACAACGCTGGTAAGTGTCTGACTCTTTCTAAATGTCTGCGTTGTGCAGAGGTTTGTACTGCGGGCTCCCTTACTCAGGGCGAAGATGATAAAATTGCCGTGAACTGGGATACCTGTACAAACTGTATGGCGTGTGCCGAAGCTTGTCCTGCAGGCGCACTCATTAACTACGGTGACGAGATGACTGTTAAAGAAGCCATCGATTCCGTAGAAAAAGATGCTATGTTCTACGCTCGTTCCGGCGGCGGCCTTACCCTTGGCGGCGGTGAACCTTTTGCTCAGCCAAAATTTGCTATTGCCTTGCTTAAAGAAGCAAAACGTCGCTACATTAAAACTGCTGTAGAAACATGTGGTCATGTTCAGACTGAAACTCTCGTTGAAGCAGGAAACTACCTGAACTTCGTGATGATGGACATCAAGAGCATGAACCCAGAAAAGCACAAAGAATTTTGTGGTGTAACCAACGAACTTATTCTTAAAAATATTAAAGCACTGCGCGAAGCTCATCCAAAACTCAAAATCCGCGTGCGTACTCCTGTTATTCCAGGGTTTAACGATACTCCGGAAGATATTCAGGCGATTGTTGATTACATTAAAGATCTTGACGTAGAGTACGAATTACTCGCATACCACCGCCTTGGTACTCAAAAATACACCAACCTTGGTCGTGAGTACCCTATGGGCGATGTAGCTCTCGAAAACGAAGTGTTCCTCCCGCTTGTGGAGATTGCTAAGCAAGTTCCTAATTACGCAAGCTAAGAAAAGTACCTTCGACTTCGGGGGAAACCTGTCTTACAATATCTATCTATGCAGGCTGCTTTGCGGCCTGCATAGATAATATTCAGGGAGAAGGGTATGGATACCTATTTAGATAAAATCGGAGCCTCAGTCCGGCACGTATTTGAAGTACTGGATGATGGAATCTATATTACGGATAAAGACGGCAAAACGCTGTTTGTTAACTCCATGTATGAACGCCTTACCGGTCTTACGGAAGGTGAGCTGCGTGGTAAGGATGTCCGGTATCTAAAAGACAGCGGCATCTTTGATGCGGTCTTGAACCCTGAAATTGTAAAAACCGGTAAACCCGCAACCGTCGTTCAGCAGCTCAAAACAGGCAAGCGTCTAGTTTTGCGCGGCTTTCCTGTTTTTGACGACGATAACGATTTGGTTCTTGTTGTTACACTTGCACGCGACATTACCCTTATTGGGCAAATGCGTAAGCAAATTGCACAACAGAAAGAACAGATCTCCCTTTTCTCAAAACAGCTTGCTCACCTGACGTCTCAGGATTCTACCGACAATAATCCTGATAACATGTTTTATGATTCACAGGTGCAGCAACTCGTTTCTCTTATTAAGCGTATTGCAGAAACTGACGCGACCATGCTTTTGCTTGGCGAAACCGGTGTAGGTAAAGACTGGTTTGCCCGTCTTGCTCATGACAGCAGTCCAAGAAGGGATGAGATGTTCCTGAAAGTGGACTGTGGCAGTATCTCAGAAAACCTGATCGAGTCTGAACTGTTCGGGTATGCTCCAGGGGCATTTACCGGTGCTACATCTAAAGGAAAGCCCGGTCATTTCGAAATGGCGAACCGAGGCACTGTTTTTCTTGATGAAATCGGTGAGCTTCCTCTTTCCATGCAGGCAAAATTGTTGCGTGTATTACAGGATCAGGAAGTTGTTCGTGTTGGCGCTTCTGTGGCAAAGAAAGTTGATGTACGCATTATTGCTGCAACTAACCGTAATCTTGAAGAAGAAGTCCGTAAGGGGAATTTCCGTAGTGACTTATTCTACCGCTTACGCGTAGCTGTTGTTGATATCCCGCCTTTGCGAGAGCGTACTGAAATGATTCCCGGGCTTGTTGAGCATTTTCTTTCCATCTATGGCGAGAAGTACAAAAAAGACATTACTTGTGCGCGTGATGCAATGCAGCTGCTTCTTAAATACCGCTGGCCGGGTAACATTCGTGAACTTGAAAACCTTGTTCAGAGTCTCGTGGTTACATTGGAGCATTCTGAAATTTCAGCGAATGATCTGCCGCCTTCCATTAATTCACGACATCCTATGGACTGTCTGCCAAACGTTGAACTTGATGCCAAGGACGACGGTAAATCTTTAAAAGAGATTATGGCTGAGCTTGAACGTCGTGTTATTCAGCAGGCGCTTGATACATATGGTTCCGTGAACAAGGCTTCTGAAGTTCTTAAAGTGAACCGCACTACAATTTTCCGAAAGATGAAGCAGTAAGCACTGACTCGTCGGACAAACACACGATGGAACACATTCTTTTTATTGCGATGGGGTGGTTTGTCGGCGGCTTTATTAACGGGCTTGCCGGTTTTGGTGCAGCAATGGTTGCCATGCCGATCATCAGTTACGTTATGGACGTGTCTATCCTCGTTCCCAGTGCAACAATGATTGTGCTGACATTGAACTGTCATGCGGGATGGGTTTACCGTAAGCATATTGAATGGCGATATACTAAGACTCTTTTAATGGGTGCAGTACCGGGTGTTGTCTTGAGTGCCTATGCTCTTCAGTTTGTTCCAGAACAGCAGCTGCGTTTTGGCATGGGAGCATTCGTTGCAGGATATGCTCTGTGGAGTCTTTTTTTTGAGAAGAAAGAAGGACGAGTCATTAACCCTGCATGGGGGTATGTTGCCGGAGTGATGTCCAGCTCTCTGGGCATGGCGTTCAGCTTTAACGGTCCACCTCTTGCAGTATATACCGCATACTGCGGGTGTCCTAAAAATGCTGTTAAGGCAATTATCAGTGCCGGATTTATTCTTACAGGTGTGTTGATTGTGTCTACGCAGGTGGTTATTGGGAATATCGATACCTTTGCACTCACTATCTATGCGGCATCAGTTCCGGCAGTGGTTATTGGAAGTAAACTCGGAATCTATCTTTCTGCTTTTATCTCAGAGGCATCGTATAGAAAATTTTTCTTTGTTCTTATGGCAATCCTTGGTCTGAAGATTGCCGGAAATGCATTACAAATTTTATTATAAATGGGGTCGCTGCAAGGCTATCGTGATGTTTTTTTACAGATATATTTTTAAGTTTATACTTTGTATCGCCAATTTATAATATTTTATGGGGCATGTTCCACATGCTACACATAATTCCCGTTTGATTGAGCCGGTTTCGTTGCTTCCATAGTGTGCTAAGCAACAGAACCGGCTCAAGTCGTTTTTTCCCTAAAATTGTGGAAATCTCATACATCCCCTTCACAAACAGAGCGGCAAGGAGTACATCTATTGGTAAAGATTCCTAGTAGGTGAATTGGCTATACTTTTTAGTATGTTGTTTCTTGTAGCTGTTCTGCTTACTGCTTGAACACTTCAAAAGTAGGAAGGTAAATGGGTATGGGTACCAATATGAATCGTGAAGAGTTAATTCATGATGTTATTGAGCGTGAACTTGTGATGTTTTTGAATACAAAAAACATGGGCGGTACAGCTTCATGTCAGGAAAATCCCGATATGTTCCGTCAGTGGCGCTGGATGATTTTTTCTGTTTTGTCTGATGAGTATATTGCTTCATACAAAGAAGATCTTATTGAAGCTGAACGTGTTGGGCGCAACCTTATGACAGAGAAATACGCACGTATGGATAATCTTATTCCTTGTGTGTCTCCCAATATTGCAAAGGTTCGTAAAATTACTGCGACTGAAAGAGATTGGATGCAGCAGCTTTTACAGGAATTTCCGCTGCTGTTTCCACAGTCACTAGCACGTTTTGATATGTATTTCCCTGCTGAAATGGAGACCCTTTCTGAGAGGAGCCTTGACCTGTATCAGGCATGTGTTGATGAAGCATTGCGTACAGGTGAAAACTTAGCACGCAAACGCTATTCAAATTTTTATCAGCGTATGGGGTTAGGCACTTTGGAAGAGTTGGAAGCGCGTCGTCGCGAGAAAATTCATCAGAGTTAGAAATAGCTACAAGGGGAGAGCCATGCAGGGATTAGCGTTATCCAAAGATTTTTATACTGAAATTGCGGCGCCTATGCTGCAGACTGAATTGCCAGAGTATGTAAATAAACTTGCTGTCGGACTTGTTGGTGAAGGGTCGGAATGTTTCGGATTTGATGATGATTTTTCACAAGATCATGACTGGGGCGCCGGCATTTGTGTTTGGGCTCCTGAATCTCTTTCCGGACAGGTTGAACCGTTGCTTGAACCGGTGTTTGCGCGTCTCCCTTCAACCTACAAAGGCTTTCCCGTCAGAATGGCACCAAAGTATCGTAATGGGCGTGTTGGGCTGTTTACGATCGAAGGCTTTTATCGTCGGTTCATCAACAGCGGGCAGCCTCTTTCTACATGGCAACAGTGGTATACTGTGCCAGAACATTTTTTAGCGGTTGCGACGAACGGCGAAGTTTTTTCAGACCCTTCCGGGAAATTCACAGCGTTTCGTGATTCGTTACTTAGTTTTTATCCAGACGATGTGATGAAGAAAAAGCTTGCAGCCCGTATCGGTGTTATGGCTCAGAGTGGACAGTATAATCTGCTGCGAATGTTGAAACGAAACGATATCGCGGCTTCTTTGCTTGCTGTTTCTCGATTTGTTGAATCAACTATCGCTGCTCTTTACCTTATCCATGGTCGCTATATGCCATTTTATAAGTGGGCATTCCGCGGAATGAAGGATTTACCAGATGGAGCTTTTATTGCCGGCAAGCTTAACGATGTTCTCGCTCTTAACCTTACAATGGGGGCAGATGTTCATAGAAATGCAGAGGCCGCTGTGGAAGCTGTCTGTGTCGAAATGATGGCCTTATTACAGCGTAAGGGGCTTAGCCGAAGCAATGAGGCATGGTTAATGACTCAAGCCGAGATGGTGCAAAGTCAGATTGAGAACCCGCAAATACGAAATCTTCCTGTCTTGCATGGTGTTCAGTGCAGTTAAGTAATGAATACGTAAAGGGCTGTCCGTTAAGACAGCCCTTTTGTTTTTTATCGGGGGGTAAAATTTGTACCTACCGCATTTTTTGAAACGCTAATTCTTTTTTCCTGTAGCTACAATGCGGAGGAAATGGCGAGGTATTTCTTGAAGAAATGCTTTTGCACGATCTTCGCCCATGTGGAATGGTGTGCGGCCGGAGATATAAAGACTAAGTAGGCCGTGTATCTGTGACCATGACATGATCATAGCGTCATCTACTGTGCATCCTTCAAAATGTCCGGCATCTATTGCGCGTTCTACTGCGTTACGAACCATAGCAAGGACGGCCTCGTATCCTTTAACCGGAACAGTGCCGTCTTCTGTGATTTGAATAGGCATGTGGAACATGAGGTCATAGTATTCCCAGTAATCTACGCCAAATCCGCTGTATTCCACAGCTAAATCTGTAAGATGCTTGATCGGATCGGGGTCCACTTCAAGTCTTGCCATGCGGTTGAGAAGGATCTGATAACCTTCAGTTCGAAGTTGATCCAGTAGCTCTTCTTTGTTTTTTACGTAGCGGTAAATAAGAGCCGGACTGTAATTAACTTTTGCAGCAATGCGTCGCATTGAGACATTGCTTACACCTTCTTTTGAAAACAGTTCGCGGGCTGCATCCAGTATGAGCCGTCGTTTTTCTGTTTGTTCTGGTGTCCAATCTTTCTTCATTAGAACTCCCTTTGCAGGCATACGGTGCTTATCTATGAAATGTGCCTTGTTGCTTCGACTTCCCCTCGTCTTTTGAAGCAAATGAACCTGCAGTAAATAAATTGTAGCAGGTTGCATGCAATTTCATACCGTATCTTGCTACTACATATAGCAAGCAGAGGTGCACGTAAACGAACTTTCTATAAAATGTTGAGTATTCTTTGGGGTGTTCATGTTTTTTTTATGTAATTACAGAGAGTTGTGGTAAAGAGAGTTTTTCGACATTATCGTAAAACGACAATCTGTGTACAAAGTAATTGCTTAGCAGGTGCTAGTTCCATGGCGTAGTGTCGCTTTTAGCAATGAGGGGCAACAAAAATAGAGTTGCCTTCGGAAAGGTGGAGTGCATCGCAGATGTTTTCACGTACAATCGCAATGCCGTTTTGAAAGCCGCAGTGTGCAATCGCTCCATAAAATTCTCCACTGTCTTTGAGAGTCCCTAGCAGGCGAATTTCGCCTTTTATGCTCCCTTTTTTAGTGGTGTGCCAATTTCCTTGCTTCAGTGGGATGAGGTCTTTTTGATCAGCCTTGTAGCATAGTGAGCCATCAACCGGATCTACTTTGTTTTGGAATGAAAAGCCTAATCGTTTTGCAAGGTGCTGAGAGCCGCGTGAAGACATTCCAACTGAGGCTTCACTTATTTTTAGCCTAGAGCAGCTTGCAGGAAGTTCATAGCTGGTAGGAAATTTGTCCATAAAGGAACGATCGTTATTAGCAATGCGTTTATAGGCTTCGCTGAAATTCATGCCGGTAAATTTTTTACCGAAACAGTTCCAAAAATGAGATTCGCCTTTGCCTGTTATTTTCCCCAAAACTTCTACCACAAAGGTGTTTGTAAAACGTTCAGGTTTCATTCCTGCGTAAAGCAGTCGTATGTGGCTTAATTGTGCTGCAAGTTTGTAATGGGTTTTCCGAAACAGATTATCAACAATGAGGCCGCCGACTCCGCTTGTCCGTGTTGTTTCAGTGCCTCGCTGGTACGTTTGCTGGTCCCCATTATCTACAACATCAATAAAATGTTGAGGACGGGTTTCAGAAATATAGGAGCCGAAGAGTGCTGATGCTCCAGCAAGTTTTTGTGTAGCCAAATCTTCACAAACAAACTGGTATATTGAAGAATCGGCTGGGAGTAGGCCGGCGAATGATTTGAGACTAGTTTCAATCCTGTTATACAAGCGTTCAGGGGATGGTTGAAAGCTAAGTAAAGGAGCTTGATGTGCCAGTCTGCAAAGCTCTTGATGATCTTCAGTTCTGACTCCGCGGATAATGAATCGCATAATAATTCCTGTCAGTCTTTAGTTCCAAGGGGATGCTAGCTTTTTTCTTGCTGTAGCCATTTTGAATGTGTCGGGTATGACGGGTAGTTCGACAACAAGACGTTGGGTTTTTCTTGTCGAAAATTAAAGCAAAGTATGTTCCATTTTTTATGTAACTTTTAATAGAATTCTAATAAAATGATTGGCCACATAAGAAAGATAATACAGTGCGTTGTTGTAAGAGCTTTATAAAGATTTTCTTAAGGGATTACAAACCATGTTATTGATGACATGAGCCTGATACCCCGCACCGAATCCGTTATCAATGTTGACGACAGAGATTCCCGGAGCGCAGCCGTTGAGCATCGTCATCAGGGCTGCGACACCCCCTAGTCCTGTTCCATAACCTACACTTGTCGGGACTGCGATGACCGGTGCCGGACTAAGGCCGGCAACAAGCGTGGGGAGAGCTCCATCCATGCCTGCAACAGCAACAATGGCTGATGCTTTGTCAAAGTCTTTAGCTGCATTTAACGCTCTATGTACACCTGCTATCCCGCAGTCGAAATGACGAATTACATTACTACCCAAAAACTCGGCAGTCTGTGCGGCTTCTTCTGCAATTGAATAGTCAGATGTTCCGGCATTAATAACGAGAACACAGCCAAGGCGTTTTTTATTTATCGAGTCGTAAATGAGCGTACGGGACACCGGATCATAACGGACATCAGGAATGATTTTTTTTACAGCGAGATAATGATGTTCGGAGGCTCTTGTCCCTAAGCATTCGCCGTGAGCTTCCACCATGTTATGAAATATTTCAGAAAGGTGTTCAGACGTTTTTCCTTCGCAGAAAATTACTTCTGGACATCCTGTTCGTTGCGATCTGTTAAGGTCTAGCTGGGTATGATTTTGGAGCATAGTATGAAGCGTTGTATCGCAAGCTGTGATTGCCATGCACGACACACTTGTTTTGTGGTTGATGGTTTGGATAGGGGGAGACTGCTACGGTCAGCCTCTTTCGTACGGTGGATTCAGGGTAAGTGCAATGAACAGAAGTGGGAAAAATAAAAAAATCATTTTTCAGTGTTGACAAGGTGTAGCAAATTCCATAAAAACACCTCTCACAACTTGCTGGGCTATCGTTCAATTGGCAGGACGACGGGTTCTGGCTCCGTTAATCAAGGTTCGAGTCCTTGTAGCCCAGCCAAATTTTCTTTA
>NZ_JADMLB010000031.1 GCF_015482765.1 Halodesulfovibrio sp. | reverse complement strand
GCACTGTCGTATTGATGCTCCTCACCGACTTCTCGTTTGCCGGTGCAGAAAACGAGTTCATGCGCCATACAATTCAAGGCGTACTGGCTATTGCTTCATTTCTTGTAATGGTGCTTACCATCATTAATGTACGCAACCAGCTTATCGCTCCACTCAACAATATCCATCGATTCGCAGCAAATATCCATAAAGGAAATTTTGATGCAAAACTTGAAGGAAGCTTCCAGTTCGAATTCAAAGAACTGAGGACTTCCCTGCTCGGCATCGTATCGAACTTCAAAGATCAAATGTCGCAGGTTCAAAAAAGCAACGACCTTATTAAAATTACAGAAGAACAGTCCAAGCGCGCACTTGCTGCTGCACAGGAACAGGATGACAAAGTTCAGAAAATGCTCGTCTCCATGCGTGACGTTGCTGGACGTGCTCATGCCCTTTCCACGAAAGCATTTGAGGCAGTTCACGAGTTGTCCTCTCAGATTGAACAGGTAAACGCCGGTGTAGACGTACAGCATATGCGTATGACCGAAACCGCTACTGCCATGGAAGAAATGAACTGCACAGTTATCGAAGTAGCACAAAATGCTTCCAGCGCAGCCAACTCTGCCTCTGATTCAAAACAAAACGCAGAAACCGGTGCAGACGGTGTTCGCAGAGCTGTAGAATCGATTGTTCAAATGGAACAACGAATTTATAACTTAAAAGAAACCATGGGGCAGCTTGGAATGCAGGCTGATGCCATCAGCCAGATCATGGTGACTATTTCTGACATTGCAGACCAGACAAACCTGCTTGCACTGAACGCAGCTATCGAAGCCGCCCGTGCAGGCGAGGCAGGCAGAGGTTTTGCAGTTGTAGCTGATGAAGTACGTAAGCTTGCTGAAAAAACCATGCATGCAACACAGGAAGTAGGCGGTGCAATCAACCTTATTCAATCACACGCTCAACAGAACGTTGAGGCAGTTGAACTTGCAGCACACGACATAGCCCTTTCAACGGAAGCAGCATCTGAGTCCGGCACCTTTATGGAACAGATTGTTACCATCGTTGACGAAACCGCAATCCAAGTTGCTTCCATTGCTGCTGCTTCTGAAGAACAGTCTGCTGCTTCCGAAGAAATTAACCGAGCCATTTCTGATGTAACACGTGTTGCTTCTGAAACAGCTACCGGTATGAACAGTGCAGCCAATGCCATTGTTGAACTTTCCGGCCTTGTTGAAGAACTTGATTCCATGATCTCCAGTCTTTCACAGGGGAATATTGAAAACGCTGCTGCCACCGACGGCCCATTGTTCATCTGGAGCGATGACCTCTCTGTGGGAATAAACTCCATTGACGAGCAGCATAAGGTTCTTGTTTCTCTTATCAACGAACTTCATGCCGCTATGAAAGCCCGCCGCAGCCATAATGAGCTCCTTGATGTTATCGACAATCTCAAGAACTACACTGTTACCCACTTCGGATACGAAGAAGACCTCTTCGCTAAACACGGGTATGCAGACACTCCGGCACATATTGAACAGCATCGTAAGTTTGTTCAGGAAGTTGTTGATTTCGAAGGCGGAGTACGTTCCGGTAAACTGACAGTGACCATGGATGTGATGAAATTCCTCAAAGACTGGCTCACACACCATATTAAAGGCACTGACAAACAGTACAGCAGCTTCTTACGCTCCAAAGGCGTAAACTAGCTGGTCACCCTTTTCCTTGCAGTAAAAATCCCCTGTGTTTCCACAGGGGATTTTTTTTAGCCTTACCATACTGGGCCAATACGCTTTTAAATAAAAGCGCCATAAACAACCTCGAAGAATCACATACGTCTGCTAACCCCATCCTTCACACTGTGTTGCCACAATTCAAGGGACATGTTCCACACCATAAAAAAAGCCCCTGACATTTTCATGTCAGGGGCTTTTCATTCTATGTATTGCTTACTGCTGAACCAGCATACCGATTCTATCCCATCGAACAGAACGCATACCGTCCATTGACCAGTAAATAATCAATGCATTACCGACAATCGCTTCACGGTCTACAAATCCCCAGAAACGGGAATCGTAAGATTCGTCACGGTTGTCACCAAGCATAAGGTACTTACCTTCCGGCACAATTACCGGTCCGTAATTGTCGCCCGGACCAGGCATCATTTTCGTGTGCTGAACGTATGGTTCATCAACTTTTTGACCATTGCGGTACAGAACCTTATTCCGAATTTCAATTGTGTCACCCGGAATACCGATTACACGTTTGATGTAGTGAACTGAAGGATTTCTCGGGTATTCAAATACCACAATATCTTCACGCTTCGGGTCACCAACGGCAATCATTTCGCCACCCTGTACTACAGAATAGCGCGCCCATACGGACGGTGCATCCGGATTGGTTTCTTCAATTGTAAACGGGAACCGAACACCATAGGCAAACTTATTTACCAGCAGGTAGTCACCTATCTGCAAAGTTTGGAGCATGGAGCCGGACGGAATAGTAAAGGCCTGAACTACAAAGGAGCGGATAATCAACGCTAGAATCAGTGCTACCCCGAGGGCTTCCAAATATTCTCTCAATCCACTTTTACCTGATGTATTACCCATTCTTTCTATACCTGCTTGTTCGCCCGCAGAACGGACATTCTCTTCTAATCGTCGCCAATTTTGAGAGCTGCAAGGAACGCTTCCTGCGGTAACTCAATGTTACCCATGCGCTTCATGCGTTTCTTACCCTCTTTCTGCTTTTCAAGCAGCTTACGCTTACGTGAAATATCACCGCCGTAACATTTAGCGGTAACGTTTTTACGTAACGGCGCATTGCGCTCTCTTGCAATAATTTTCTGACCGATAGCAGCCTGTACAACAACTTCGTACAACTGGCGCGGAATACTGCGTTTCAGTTTTAATGCTACAGCGCGACCGTGGTAGTATGCTTTATCTTTGTGCACAATTGTTGCCAAAGCATCCACTGGGTCACCGTTGATCAGCATATCAAGCTTAACAAGGTTTGCTTCACGGTAGTCTACGATTTCGTAGTCCATAGAAGCATACCCTTTGGTGTATGATTTCAGCTTATCAAAGAAATCGTACACAATTTCTGCAAAAGGCAGCTCATACGTGATGATAACGCGGTTTGTTGTCAGATATTTCATATCCTTCTGAATACCGCGCTTTTCTTCACACAACTTTAGAACGTTGCCGACGTATTCGTCCGGAACGTGAATCTCACAGCGTACAAACGGCTCGTACAATGCTTCCGTTTTACTTGGGTCAGGAAGCTTTGCAGGGTTATCCACTTCATGAACAACGCCGTCTGCTGTTTCTACTTTGTAAATAACAGAAGGTGCTGTTGCGATGAGGTCGATATTAAATTCGCGTTCAATACGTTCCTGAATAATTTCCATATGCAGCAAACCAAGGAAGCCGCAACGGAAACCGAATCCCAGTGCCTGAGAAGTCTCTGCTTCATACTGGAATGCAGCATCATTCAACTGCAATTTTTCAAGAGCATATTTTAAGTTTTCGTAATCCTGAGAATCAGAAGGATACAGACCGCAGAAAACCATCGGCTGAACTTCTTTAAACCCGGGAATAGCTTCCTGCGAAGGATTATTCGCCAGTGTAATGGTATCACCGACTTTCGCATCGCCAAGCTCTTTAATGGTAGCACAAAGGAACCCTACCTCACCGGCAGCCAGTTCCTTCATCTCAACCATTTCAGGGCTGAAAACACCAAGGCGAGTAATCTCATATTCCTTTTCGGTTGCCATGAGACGAATCTTATCGCCTTTTTTCACGGTACCATCAATTATACGGAACATAACAATAACGCCCTGATAGGAGTCATACCATGAGTCGAAGATCAAAGCCTTGAGAGGTGCATCCTTCTCTCCCTTAGGAGCAGGAAGGCGGTCAACAATTGCTTCAAGAACAAGATCTACATTCAGACCTGTTTTAGCACTCACGCCGACAGCGTCTGTTGCGTCAAGTCCGATGCTCTCTTCGATCTCAGCTCCAACACGATCTACATCAGCACTTGGCAAGTCTACCTTGTTCAGTACAGGAACGATTTCATGATCGTGATCCAGTGCAAGGTATACGTTAGCAAGTGTCTGTGCCTCAACGCCCTGTGTGGAGTCCACAACAAGCAGAGCGCCCTCACAGGCAGCAAGAGATCGAGATACTTCGTAACCGAAGTCAACGTGTCCCGGAGTATCAATCAGGTTTAAAATGTACTCTTCACCGTCTTTAGCTTTATACGGGATTCGTACCGCCTGTGCCTTAATGGTAATACCGCGTTCGCGTTCAAGCTCCATGCGGTCGAGATACTGCTCACGCTGGTCTCTCTCACTTACCAGACCGGTAATTTCAAGAATACGGTCCGCAAGGGTAGATTTACCATGATCAATGTGTGCAATAATGCTGAAATTTCGAATGTTATCCAGTTTCGCCATATAGTCTCGGACGGCCGTTTCCGGCACTCCTCCTGTAAAAATCTAGTGCATGAAGAAGCTGTACCCGCAAGTTGAGTCTCAGCCCCATTATTTTCGTAACTTGTTGAACGTGCTTACATACGTCATTCTGTCCGTAAAGTCTAACTCTGACAAGCACGAAATACCGGCGCGATCTCTACTTCCAGTTACTTTTTTGAGTCGAGGTATTTAATAGCGCAACAGTAGCTTTGTGAGTCGATAATACTGTCCATACAAGCCGGAAATGCGCTTTACTCTCTCTAGGGCCAACGATTTGAAACACACAACTATGAGGAGTTTCTACCATGAGAGTGGTAAAGATTAGCTTGTTTATATTTTGCACCGCAATACTCTTTGCACCGCAGGCAGCTCAGTCACAGGAAATGCAGCCTCAAAGCGGCGCCATGATGCAACAGGAAATGTATCCGACCATGCAACCGGCAGCACCTTCAATGGCTGACAACCAAATGTATGCTGTGCCGAGAACATACACTTCCCCTAGCGGCATCACCAAACATTACTCACCTGAAATGCAAACCATGCATCGCCAGCAAATGATGATGAAGCACGGTCAGATGAATCAGGACATGATGGTTAAACATGATCAGATGATGATGAAAAAAGGCATGATGCATCAAGACGGCAGAATGATGCACCACCCTGCACCGTACAATAACACAATGCAGCCGGTTCAAATGGGACGTTGTCCTATGTGCGCAAAAATTCAGGCAGCTAATCTGACCCCTGAAATGCGCGCAAACCTTATGAAAACACTGACAGAATTTTCAGCACAGAACAAACCGATGTTTGACGAATTAATGATGCTCAAACATCAGCATATGATGCTGGAACGCTCCGCAATGACTTCACCGGCACAAAAAGCCACCATCGAACTCAAACGTGAAAAAGCACGTAAAGCGTTAATGGAAAATCTCAAGAGGCAGCAGATTGTTCTGAAAGACAGCTACGGCCTCGACATTACTGGTCGTGACATGCTTCTCCATCGTCTCCATCAGATGAAAATGTCAGACCCTAACTACATGCCTATGAGCGCCCATCCTCCAGTATACATGAATATGGTTAATGGTCAGCCAGTTTACAGAGGGCAGACACCTATGCGTCACCAGATGGCTCCTGGACACATGCATCAGAAAAATCTTCCTGAAAGATACCGTTCACCACAAAAGGAAAACCCTGACTACAATCAGGACTACATGATGAACGCACCAATGCGTGAAGGATACACTGGCCAGACTTACGAGTAACAATCGAAAATTGAACTGTAAAAGCCCCATCCGAAGGTTCTCGGATGGGGCTTTTTTTTATGGTATTAATTTGCTCTGCCCTGCTACTATGTATCCGCTTTGATCACAACAATCGTTACGTCATCAACTTGTGGCTCGTCACCTTGAAAAGCCCGAACCGCTTCAGCAACAGCGTGTAATATCTCTGCTGCCGGCTTATAATGATTTGCGCTGATGACATCACGGAGACGATCTTTACCGAACATCTCGCCATCACTATTCATCGCTTCCCATATACCGTCAGTTCCAAGTACCAAAACTTCACCAGCGCGCAATGCATCACAACAAACTTCCTCGTAATCAGAATCCGGCATTACGCCGAGTGGCAACCCTCGAGCTTTTAACTCTCTAAACTCCGGTGTATTTGCATCAAAAACAATTGCTGGATCATGTCCGGCACTCGCCCACTTAACGTAATGATTCTCACCCGAGATATGTAAACAAAACAATGTTACAAAACGTCCTGTCCCAAAACAGTCATATGCCAATAATCTATTCGTATTCGATAACAAAAGAGCCGGGGAAAATTGGTACTCTGCCTGCATGCGAAGATATGCACGGGTTGACGCCATAAGTAATGCTGCACCAATACCGTGACCAGTCACATCCCCGAGCACTACAACCATCTCATCATTATTATCGCCCAGATTCTCCATAAAATCGAAAAAATCTCCGCCAGTCTCATCACTGAAAAGAGATGTAGCTGCTATATCCAGCCCTTCAAACTCAACATGTTTTTTAGGGAACAGTGCCTGCTGCATTTCTCCGGCAACCTTTAACCCTTCCATCATGCGAATGCGGTCACGCAACCCTGTGATCATGGTATTAGTATGTCCGGCAATGATACCAAATTCATCAGAAGACATCACAGGCACAAAATCATCCATATCCCCTTTACTGACGCGTTCAAGGATCCCCGTTTGACTTTTAAAAAGCATACGGAGGTTTAAGGAGTATGAGTACAGCAGATTTATAATAAAACCGATCAACACCAGCATGATGAAGCCAATATCAATTATGATAGCTTTTCGCGCCATCAGAACATGCGCCCGGTTTATTGAAATGTGTGTTGCATGCAGCAGATAGAGATCACGTGCTATGACAGAGATAACAAGCCCGGCAAAAAGCAATACTGTTATCGTTCCAAATAAAAAGAACTTGGTCGTAATTGGATAATATACATCGGGAATTCCATACGACCACTTCGTATTACGGAGAACGTCCATAACTTTACGGTTATGCTCCAAAGCAAGATCTGTCGAAACAAAAAAACCAATAGTCAAGGTGCCGCTGATAACCTTCACACCACTTTCAAGCAGTGGAAAACCATAAACAACATCATTGAAGATAATCATCCCTATACCGGCAGCTAAAAACAATGCAAAATCCAACCAACCGACCACGCTTGCTTGTACATCCAGTTTTTGTTTCTGCACAAGCGGATCAAAGAGCAGCAGGCGAAATATATATGCTGTAGCAATAGGGATAAACACCACAAAACCAATTTGCCATGCAGGCAAGCCGGCCACCAACGGACAAATTCTTCCGTTGTATACATAGATAAGAATAAAGGCGATTAAGTAGAGTATAAATGCACGCATACTTTCTCCCATAATGAATCACTACCGCATACATGTACCTACGGCTTAAACTTTACCCATAGTAAAAAATATACGGTATCAGGTACATTACAGAGGAAAATTACTAACAGCACTACCCTTAAAACCATTATTACCGGACAATACCTCACACTACAGAATCAAACCATATTACACTGAGATATAAACGTTTTTATCTAAAAAAAATTACACAGCGCATAACAGCTGATAAATATGCTTGACCACGCTTCAAAAGTAGTTCAAGCATATAAATAGCCATCAAAAGTTTATCTGAAGTCTCTCAGATTTTCAGCATGAGGGCAGATTGTTAGATTCACGGAACCCGCCTGGCGGGAAGACGGCTGTAGACAGTTCCAAAGAAAATCGGACTATCCTTCAAAAGAAGATACAGATTTTTTCTACATCCGTTGTTGTGCAACTATAACTAAGGAAAAATGCATGGACCCCCAATCGGAGATATCCGGTAGTCCCACCGCATGGAACGGCATTACGCTGACCATGCCTGACAGCTGGATTCCTGCTGCGATTGAGCAGCGTTATCTTCTTTTTTCTCGTAATTCACATCCTGCACTGGAGATTAAATGGCATAGAGTTGCCAACTCTAAAGCCCTGCCTAAAAAAGAAGGCGACGTCATACGTCAGCTAAAACGGATGAAAGGGTTCAGCACAGAAGAAAGTGCTGTTACCGAGCATTGGCGTTCCCTTACAGACGCCCTGCAATCCCGTCTTCAAGTTCACCCCTTCTCTCATGCTAAAGGCAGCGGTGCTGTTTGCATCCACACTCCTTCTAATACAATTCTGGTACTTCAGGTTCACGCAGCGGTTGACCAGTACACAGACGTCCTCCGGCAGATTCTGGCATCCATTGCCGTTACCAATGCTGACGAACCAGTAACATTCAGTATGTTCGGTCTTCGTTGCGCCTTGCCTGCCGGTTCCACTCTTGTACGCCATTCATTTAAACCGGGTGAGTTTGTACTTGAACTACAATCAGGGAATTCCACTATCTGCATTACGCGGCTAGGCCCTGCAAACGTAGTTCTTGAAGGCAAGCCTTTCCGTCGATGGCTACACGCGACATACGATTTACCATTAGAAAACTTCCGCAAAGACAAATCCATACTCCCCACCGGAGCAAAAAAACGCTATCATTGGAAGCACGTAGAGGAGCCTTCTCTTATGAAACGCCTCTTCCGTTCTTCCCTGCTAGGTAAACAGCAGCAAGTTCGAGGTGCGGCGTGGATAGTTGAGGGGCAAAATAAGCTCGTTACTGTAGAAATACGGTCGAACTCCCCAATATCCAGTTCGTTTTTGGAATCTATTTGCAATCATGTGGAAGTGGACTAAAACAAAACAACTTCAGGCTACACAGCCATTGTCTATGCAAAAGGCAATGGCTTGTGTTCCTGTTCGCAATATGCTGGTTGAAGAACTCAACCGCACCGAAAAGTCTGTTACGTTATCCTTCCCTCTCCGAATGCGCCCTTTATTCAGCAAGCTCACATCAGCATTCGGCCACGAACCTCCTGAACAAAAAAAACGTCTCGAACTTGATGAGCTCGGAACGTTTTGTTGGTCTTTGATCAATGACAAACGATCCGTTCAGGCAATCGCAAACGAACTTTCCAAAAGCTACCAACTGCACCCAGAAGAATCACGAGTTGCAGTAAGCCAGTTTATCCGGCAGCTGGGAAAACGGGGCATCATAGGGTTGAAAGAAGGAGCAAGCTAATGCAGGCTGCAGCAACAACTGAAGAGACATCCCCCGCGGAACATCCAAACACCGGTTCTCTGCTTTGCACACCGGAACAAGCAAACACACTGAACCATGTGCTCCATGAAAAAGATATTGTTATAGGAGCTTACTTTACTCAAAAGATTCACCCTCAGCACGGCGTGTCGGTCCAACCCGCTTCATTTGACTACATAGCAGGTTGGTTCCACAGTGCAATCCGCCTTGAATTAAATATGGTCATCCTCCATGACGGACTACCGGAAAAATTTATGGAAAAATGCCGAATGTTTTTTTCCATGCATTCCTCACCGGAGACTGGAGGAAGCCTTCATTTTGTCCCTTATTCCCCCGGACGTTTCACAATTGCTGATGAACGTTTCTTTGCAGCCAGAGACCTTCTAGACGTACTTCCTGACTGCCGTTCTGCTTTCATTGTAGATATTTCAGATGCGTGGTTTAAAAAAAATCCTGCACATCTCATACTCCGCCGCAGCTATCTTGATTATTTTGACTACTCTCGCTTGAAAAATTCTCTCGGCGATCTTCCCCTGTTACGCAGTCTGATAGCTGAACAAAAATATGCATGGGACCACCGATTCTCCTTTTCCCTGTTTATTGGCGGTGAAACAAACGCTATTGGTCAAAACCCTTGGATGTTACAACAGTTCCAAGACATCTACGGACGGCAATTCCCTGAATTCTCAACGAAGCCAATACGCAACTGCGGCATAATTGGTGGACGAAAATCCGTAGTCCTTACACTTCTTAAAACGGTCTGCGAAGAAATGGAACGCCTTAATATTACAGACAAACTAAACGACATGGCCGTATTTAACTACATCCTACACAGGGACAATGTCTATTCAGTCTATTCCAACGGCACCTTGAACAGCCCATGGAAGTCATGGTGTAAGTCCGGTAATCACGCAATTTTTCATAAATAAAAACGCAGAAGCCCCTCGGTTCTTCTGCGTTTAACGTTTCTGTTCACACGACGTATTAGAGCTTCATCAAATACGCCAAAGCATAATACGGCGGACGGTTTTCATGCGCCTCAGAACCACCAGTCTCGCCAACTGTTCGTTCACTAGTTTGCAGTCGAGCTGCTACTGAAAGATCATTAAAGGTAAACTCACCTGCGCTGTCAACAGCACGGATTGAGTGTGTATGGCTAGGCATCTGACCTACAGTAAGTGCAACCAAGTCCGCACCACCTGTATCCCCTTGCATGTACCCTTCTCCTGCTCCTGTAATAAATCTATTACGCAAATCAGGAGTTACAATGCCTGCTCCATCGGGTGCGCTATGGGTTCTTCCATCACACAAGGCATAGTTTCTATTTTCTATCCCAGAGATTCTATCTACAGGATACCCATCGTCATTTATCGTACCTTTAAAAGGGATCACCATTCCACTCAAAAGCATAGTACTTGAAGGTTCGCCATTAGGGATATTGTTTATCAACTCTCGCACGTGATCTACCAACTCCTGTACTTCTGAAAAGGTAGAGGTTGCTTCAGATACAATACTGGTAGCTTTTGCGACTTCTACTGCTGCAAGACCAACCTGTTCTTCACTTTGTTCCTTATACGCCAGTGCTCCCGTCGCCGCAGCCTCAGCTGCGTCCTTTAACTGCTGTGCCTGTTTCTCCACATCAAAAACATGCCGCACATAGTCATCAGGATTTTCTACCGATTCAGGTGGCACCTTCACACAACGTCCGATATCCTCTTTTTGCTGCTGCAATGCTAGCGTAAGCTTATCTGCCATCCGTTCCAGCACTTCCGGAGCTAACCTTCCGGCATCACGAAGGTCAGTTTCTTGAGTTAACGGTACATCAAGAAATAGTGTTATTTGTTCACCATCTTCCAACTGTACAGAGCATTGCCCGCCGCCCTCAAGCGCTGTGACCGTATACTCACTTCCGTAAACAAGGGGAGTCGTCACCCCTTCGACAGAAGTTTTTAATGCTTTGACGTGCTCCGGTTCTAAAAACTTGAATAATATTGGCCACGAGTTCTGTATACCATCACCGACATACCTATGCGTAGTTCGTTGACTGATTACTGTCATACTCCCTCCAAGAGATAAATGAATCTAAATTTGCGCCCCATCATACACAATCTCCCCCTTGATCCATGGGGTACAACGCAGAGTTAGGTACACTTTTTTATCTCGACCAATAAAAAAGGCCGCCTTTACAGGCAGCCTCATTATTTTTTCACAAGAAATTTTTGGAAATATTACAGACCAAGAACCTCATAAATCTTTTGCATATCTAGAGCATCACGCACTGTATCTGCCAATCTATCCAATGCAGGATCTATGGAAAAAGAAGCCTGCACACCTACTAACTGTCCCAGTCCCTTACGCACTCGCAAATCATTTATGAAAACTCTTCTGAATGAATCTGCATCAAACACCCCGTGTAGATATGTTCCCCAAATCTGCTGGAATGAATGTCTTCCATCGACTCCATACCCAATTATCGTTCCGTCTTCACGAATAATCGACGCCTCCATAGCTAAAGCGTCTGTTCTCTCTGTTATCCCGTGATGAATTTCATAACCGGAAACGCTAATTCCCGAAGGTGCATGTACTGCTGAAACTCTTGTAAGAACTTTTTCCTCTCCCATGACAGTTCGAAGAGGTAATAAACCTAACCCCTGCTGCACAGCATGCATACGAGCATCGTTACTTGTTGCTCCCTGCTCTACATATTCCACAGCAGACGGGTCAGAAACGGATTCACCGAGCATCTGTAAACCACCACAAATTCCTACGACCACTCCGCCTGATGCTGCAAAATCACACACAGCTGAAGCAAGCCCACTCTCGCGCAGCCAGTTCAAATCACCCGGCGTATTTTTTGATCCCGGAATAAGTATACAATCCGGATTTCCCAGTTGTGCTACCGAATTTACAACACGTAGCGAGACATCTGGCTCAATGAGTAACGCATCTACATCAGTAAAGTTTGCAATATGAGGCAGATCGATAAGTACAATATCTAACGCATCATCCCGCAAGGGAAGTTGACGCCCTATGGACTCCTTAAAGGTGACTGAATCCTCTTCAGGCAACCCTAGCTGCATGAGGTAAGGGACAACGCCAAAAAAAGGTTTTCCTGTGCGGTCAGTTGTAAACTCCAATGCAGGATCAAGCAGTGTAACATCACCACGAAAACGATTAAGCACAAAGCCTGCGACTAAATCTTTTTCCCACGCATCGAGCAATTCCATTGTCCCAACGAGAGAAGCAAAAACACCACCCCGATCGATGTCGCCGACAAGCAATACTTTTGACCGTGCGTACCGCGCCATCTGCATATTCACTATATCATGCGCTTTTAAATTAATTTCAGCGGGACTTCCTGCGCCTTCAAGCACCATAACATCATGTTCTTCAGCCAAGGAATCATACGCAGTTTGCACATGTGAAAAAGCAGTCGGCTTGTATTTTACATATTCCTTCACACGCATATTTGCCACAGGCTTACCCATTACGATAACCTGCGACCCTGTATCAGATGAAGGCTTAAGTAAAACAGGATTCATACGAACATCAGGCTCTAGTCTGCATGCTGATGCCTGAACGGCCTGAGCTCGACCGATCTCTTCGCCATTTGGTGTGACAAAAGAGTTCAATGCCATATTCTGCGCTTTAAACGGCGCCACTGAAAGTCCATCCTGCAAAAGAATTCGGCAAAGTGCTGCTGTCAGCACACTTTTTCCAGCATTTGAACTAGTGCCCTGCAACATAAGTGAAGGTGTTTTCGACGTGGTGACTGTATTCTTCATGGAAAGGTATGTACTCATTTTTTTCTTTACCGACCAGTATGAAAAGGCACATGATGAACAGCGCGCGGCACAAATTTGACATGCACGCATAATACATATCATATACTATGTTCATAAAGTTTGTAGATATTCCTATGTGAACTTACTGTAGATACTCATAAAATCACAATTCGCTATATTCTCCCACAACAAGAGAGTTCTAATATGAAGCCCGTAACGAAAATTATTCTGGCAGTCGTAGGTTCTATCGCAGCCCTGCTTATTATTGCAGCTGTTTCACTAACCACCCTTATCGACCCCAATGACTATAAACAGGAAATTACCAAGGCAGTCTATGATGCCACGGGAAGGGAACTGACGTTTAACGGGGATATGTCCCTTACGTTCTTCCCATGGTTCGGCGTCAGTCTCGGTGAAATATCCATCACAAACCCTAATGGTTTTCCTGAAGAAGCATTCGCGTCTGTGGCACAGGCAAAAGCCAGTGTAAAAGTCATGCCGCTCTTTTTCCGTGAAGTTGAATTTTCAGATGTGATCTTAAAAGGATTAACACTTAATCTTATTGAAAATGCAGACGGCAAAAACAACTGGACATTTGCTCCACCCAAAGATGCTCAGCATAAAACTAAACGCCGAGGGTCGATTGTTGAATCCAAACCTAAGGCAGCTCAATCCGAATCTGTTGCGCTTGCAGCACTTCTTATTGAATCACTCTCTGTCACAGACACAAATGTTACCTTCGAAAGTCTTCGTCAAAAAACAAAATATTCCATTAATGACCTGTCACTTACCTCATCTGCTTTGCGAGCCGGTGAGCCGTTTACATTAAAACTCAGCGGTATTGCTCGCTCGGAAAAACCAGAAGTTGAAGCACCATTCCAGATGACCTTGGATGCCAATCCTTCTATGGATTTCAACACCATTGACGTAACAAATATTGATGTAACAATGGAACCTAAAGGCAAGGATCTTCCAGGAAAACAGGCAAGTATTCATCTAAATTCTGCACTTACTGCAAAGTTAAAAGACAAAACAGTGTCAGTCCATAAGGGTGAACTTTCTGCGTACAACACCACCGTAAAACTTACGGGGGAAGCTGCCTACGCACATGAACTTGATATGAAAGGACACCTTACAATTGAAGCAGATTACAGAAAGATTGCTAAAGCATTAGGAATTTCTCCACCACAACCAGCAAATGACAACTCTGAGCTGCTTCTGTCCACACAAGTAAAGCTGGTGCCGGACACTTTCGCACTTAACGATATTCAGGGAAGTCTCGGCGGCTATCCGATAGATGGTGATTTTCAATACTACTTCGGCAACAAGCCTCAGCTTCGTCTTCGCTTAAATGCTGAACAGATTGACCTTGACCCGTACATTGCTCTGGCTGAACTTCTAAGTAAAAGTTCAGAACATGAGAAAAAGACAGCAAAGAATAAAAAGCAGCAACCAAAACGCCGAGTAGCATCACCGGCTATTAAAGGACGCACAACAAATGTTGAACGGAATGCTGAAAAAAACATCGCAAAAGCTGTCGCTCCTGAAACCCTAGCAAAACTCAATGCTACTGTTGATATTGCAATCAAAAAAGTAGTGGTAAAAGACCTGACGGTATCAAACATTATTGCGAAAGGAACCGGAAAAGACGGCGTCATTACGGTTAACCCTCTTCGCTTTACAGTGTTTGAAGGTGACGTAAACAGTACCGTAAAAACTGATCTTCGCGGTACCTTACCTGTTACCTCCATAAAATTAACCACTGACAAAATGAATCTGGCAAATATTACAACACTACTTGCCGGAAAACAGTACGCCAGCGGCAAACTATTCCTTAACGCATCACTTTCCGCCTATGGCATGACTAAAGAAACAGTCAGCAGAACCCTTA
This sequence comes from Halodesulfovibrio sp., assembly GCF_015482765.1. Taxonomy (GTDB): domain Bacteria; phylum Desulfobacterota; class Desulfovibrionia; order Desulfovibrionales; family Desulfovibrionaceae; genus Halodesulfovibrio. The sequence continues at coordinate 17,615 of NZ_JADMLB010000031.1, read as the reverse complement.
ACGGTAAAGCCACATTTAATGCCACAGACGGAACCATCACTGGACTCGATGCGTTACCAAAAGGTTCATTGGATGTTCTTGACGGCTCACTTCGTAAAAAAATTGAAAGCTCTCTGACAGCACAGCCTTATGAGGTTATTCGAGGCACGTTGTTTGCCAAAAACGGACGTGTATCTAATAATGACTTTATTATGAAAGCTGCTGAGATGAATGCTAAAGGCAGCGGTTTTGCGAACCTTGCTTCTGACTCTATTCATTATAAAGCAGATGTTAAGTTCGACAACGTTCCGGTAATTCCGGTTGTGATCAGCGGCAGGTTGTCAAAGCCGAAGTACGGTATCGACATGAAGCGCTTCCTTGGTTCTTCTGTAGAAGACATTACCAAAAGCCTCATGGATGAAGAGAATAAAGACAAAAACCCGTTGAAGCAGCTTGAAAAAGGACTGAAAAACCTGTTCAAATAGCAGCTGACGTTCCTCAACGAAGCTTGTTTCCGGCTTTTCGCTCCAACAAAGACGAGGGCATAGGGAAACAATACGGCTTACTCTGTCTATAAAGGACTGCCTGATCCAAAGGCAGTCCTTTTTTACTCTCTGATCGGAAAAATTGTTTTGTCAGAACTTCAATTGACTCGAAACTTCGGCGAAGGACTCAAAATATTACGCAATTACTCATCAGAGAAAATCCAACATATCCAACACATTACCTTCACAGTTAGAAACGACTCACTCCCCTGCATCTTGACAGGTAGTTACCTCGTTGTTACCCGTCTGTTCACGATGTGCTAGGATATGCGGGAGCCTGTGTTCCGTTATACTCTGTAAACAAGCACGCGCTGTTGTACGTAACCTGAGTAAGAGTTACTCAGGACAAGAATATATTTGCACTAATAATTCGTCACTGCTTTTACTTATCTAGTAAAGCAGCATAAGAATATAAGGAGCTAGCAGAATGGGTGAAGATACTGTGAAACCAGAAGAAACAGTTGAAAATGCTGAACAGGAACAGACTACCGAGATTGTAATCTCTGATGAGGAGCTGCAAAAACTCGCTAAAGAACGCGTTTGTCCTGACTGTAACACCATGCAGGAAGCCGAAGAAGTTCGTCTGCGTTGCCTTGCAGAAATGGAAAACTTCAAAAAACGCCTCCAGCGTGAACGTGAAGAACAGTTCAAGTACGCAACTGAATCTGTACTGAGCGATCTTCTCCCGACTCTGGACAACCTTCAGCTTGCTATCGACTACGGTCGTAACCTTGAAGGCTGTGAGAACATGCTCATCGGCGTAGAAATGACTCAAAAGCTCCTTCTTGAAGCAATTGAACGTCACGGCCTTTGCCCTCTTGGTGATAAGAACGATGAGTTCAACCCTGAAGTGCATGAAGCTGTTGGTCAGGAAAACTGTGACGAAGTAGCCGAAGGCCATGTTAAACACGTTATGCAGCGTGGGTACAAATTGAAAGACCGTCTCCTGCGTCCTGCTAAAGTTATTGTTTCCGGCGGTAAGTAGCCGTTACAAAGCGACTGCATAATCTTATGCAGTAACCATTGATTCTATGGCTGTCGACTCCGTGTTGACAGCCTTTTTTTATTCTCTGGTGTATGCGAATTATCCTGTTCGCAGCACTATGCTCCTCTTTTCTGCAACTTTTTCAGTTTTTTTTACCATATGACCAAAATCGCACAACATACCGTTTTTTAAAAACTTTATACATAAGACAGACTCTAAATCACACCTTTTGACTCGTCTTTATGCAAAAAAAATAACATGTGCCCCTTGCCCGTAAAAAAAACGTGCTTAAATTTTGGAACATCAAAGACTAAAAGCCAGAGCACTCTGGTTCTTTATAATTTAAGATTACATTCGTGAGAGTTTTCTCATGAGGAGGTTTAAACATGGGTAAAATTATTGGTATCGACCTTGGCACAACTAACTCTTGTGTCTACATCATGGAAGGTAAAGATCCTAAGTGCGTAACCAACCCTGAGGGTGGCCGTACTACTCCTTCTATTGTAGGTTTCACCGATAAAGAACGTCTCGTTGGCGATATTGCTAAACGTCAGGCTGTAACTAACCCTGAGCGTACTATCTTCGCAGTTAAACGCCTTGTTGGTCGTCAGTTTAACTCCCCAGAAGTACAGCGTTGGGCTGAGCACTCTCCTTACAAAATCGTAGAGGGTAAAAACGGCGAAGCTTACGTTGAAGTAGAAGGCCGTAGCTACTCTCCTGCTGAAGTATCTGCTATGGTACTTGGCAAACTTAAATCTGATGCTGAAGCATACCTCGGCGAAGACGTAACTGAAGCAGTTATTACTGTTCCTGCGTACTTCAACGACTCCCAGCGTCAGGCTACTAAAGATGCCGGTAAAATTGCTGGTCTCGAAGTAAAACGTATTATCAACGAACCTACTGCAGCTTCTCTTGCATACGGTCTCGATAAGAAAACTAACGAAAAAATCGCTGTATTTGACCTTGGCGGCGGTACTTTCGATATCTCTATTCTCGAAGTTGGTGACAATGTTGTTGAAGTTCTCGCAACTAACGGTGACACCTTCCTCGGCGGTGAAGACTTTGACCTCGCTATCATCAACTACCTTGTTGAAGAGTTCAAAAACGAAAACGGCGGCATTGACCTTTCTGCTGACCGCATGGCTCTGCAGCGTCTTAAAGAAGCAGCAGAAAAAGCAAAGAAAGACCTTTCTACTTCCATGGAAAGCGAAATCAACCTGCCGTTCATCACTGCTGACCAGACTGGTCCTAAGCACCTTATGCTTAAACTTTCCCGTGCTAAACTGGAAACCCTCGTTGCTGATCTCGTAAAACGCACCGAAGGCCCTTGTCAGAAAGCACTCAGCGATGCAGGCCTCAAGCAGGGCGACATTGACGAAGTTATCCTCGTTGGTGGTATGACCCGTATGCCTCTCGTACAGAAAGTTGTTTCCGACTTCTTCGGTAAAGAGCCTAACCGTTCTGTTAACCCAGATGAAGTTGTATCCATGGGCGCAGCAATTCAGGGTGGTATCCTTGCTGGTGACGTTAAGGACGTTCTTCTCCTCGACGTTTCCCCGCTTTCTCTCGGTATTGAAACTCTTGGCGGCGTGGCTACTAAGCTCATCGAGCGTAACACCACTATCCCTACCAAGAAGTCTCAGACCTTTACCACTGCTGCTGACAACCAGCCTTCAGTATCTATTCACGTACTGCAGGGTGAACGTCCAATGGCGTCTGACAACATGACTCTCGGCCGTTTCGAACTGACTGGTATTCCAGCAGCTCCACGCGGTGTTCCTCAGATCGAAGTTACCTTCGACATCGATGCTAACGGTATCGTAAGCGTATCCGCTAAAGACCTTGGCACCGGTAAAGAACAGTCTATCCGCATTACCGCTTCTTCCGGTCTCTCTGATGAGGAAATTGAAAACCTCGTTAAAGAAGCTGAAGCGCATGCTGATGAAGATAAGAAAAAGCAGGAAGCAATCGAAGTTCGCAACCAGGCTGATACTCTTATCTACACCACCGAGAAATCTATCAATGAGCTTGGTGATAAACTTGACGCTGAACTGAAAACTGAAATCGAAGGCAAAGCAGAAGCCCTTAAAAAGCTTCTCGAAGCTGAAGAAATCGACGTTGACGCAGTTAAAGCAGCTACTGAAGAGCTTTCACAGGCATCTCACAAACTTGCTGAACAGCTTTACGCTCAGCAGGCTCAGGGTGCTGAAGGCGGCTGTGCAGGTGGCGGCTGTGGTGCTGGCGCAGACGCTGGTGCCGGTGCTCAGCAGAAAAAAGACGACGAAGACGTTGTTGATGCTGACTACACCGAAGTAAAATAATTACACAAATACCGGCATGGGGTAATAACACCGCTTACCCGCATCATGCTCTTGCAATTGCCGGTTGTTATGATTACCTTGGCCTGATTCGCGCTTATGCGGATCAGGCCATTTTTTATACGGTATAATGCTATGAAATATACATCTTCTTTTTCTTTACGCGGTGTAATTATTACACTCATGGTTATGGCACTTACTGTGGCTTCTCTTACTGGTTGTGGGAAAAAAGTCATCATAACTCCGCAAGCTACTCCTTCTTCAGGCGCAAGCCAGCTGCATCAGCAGGCTCGGGTCGCCTATGACCGCGGAGACTACACAGCAGCCAGTGCGCTTTACGACAGAATTCTGCAAAAGCCGAACCTGTCTGCAACAGAAAAACGCAGTGCATGGCGCTACTTCGCGCTCAGCACCATTAAAAGTGGAAGAGCTTTCCTCGGATTACAAGCTCTGGACAGATGGGAACAAAGCCAGCCCGGTGTTACAGAAAGCACCGAGTGGCAAGATGCGTGGGTGCTTGCAGTTAAGCAGCTCCCGCAGGATAAGGCTCTTGAACTTTTAGAATCTACATACAGAAATACTTCAAAACCATGGGGTATGCGTGCCAATGCTGCTCTTCTCCTCGCAGGAATTGAGTGGAAAAAAGGCAACACCGGTGCAGCCCTAACGTCTTTGGAAGATCTGTATGCAAAAGCTCCGAACACCAAGTACAAAGCAGCTCTTGAGCGCCGTCTTTTCTCTGAGTTAAACGGCATTGATGCACAACAGCTTGCAACGCTTTCAGGTCACCTTACTCCTGAAAACGAAATCACGTACCCTTACTCACTTATCCTGCTTGAAAAAGCACGTCGTGCAGCAGGGGATCAACAAAACTGGCCATCTGCCTGGGCAGCCATCGAGCGACTTCGTACGTTAGGCAAACTTGCAGACCCTACCATTATTGATTCTGTACTTGCTCCGCTACAAAAAGAGTTCGGGGAACCGACCCAAGGTATTGCGTTGGCACTTCCACTTACCGGCCCTTACGGCTCAATTGGCTGGAAGATTCTTCGCGGTGCCGGCATTGCACACTGGCAGCTGACAAACAGCGGCTACAACTTTGCTCTTAAAGTGATCAATACAGAATCCCCGACATGGGAACAGGAACTTGCGGCACTTCCAGAAGGCTTCACCATAGTTGGTGGCCCCCTGAGAAAAGATATTTTCCGTAAGATTTACGACCGTGATTTAACAGAAAAGCATGCGTTCTTCTGTTTCCTCTCTTCTCTTCCTGCAGGTACGGAAGGAGAAGATGCGTGGAGATTCTTCTCAAGCCCTAAAGATCAGATCCAAGCTCTGTTGAACTTTACACAGTTTGATCTGGGCATTAACAACTATGCGGCGCTCTACCCTAATGAAAGTTATGGTAAGCATATGACTCAGCTTTTTGTGGACCTTGCACAACAGCAGACAGGAAACCCTGTACTGACAGCAAGCTACACACCAAAGCAACCGCAAGGTTGGTCTAAAGATGTTAAAAACCTTCTCATTAAAAGCGACCGTGAAAACAAAGAACTCCAAGCTGTTAATGGGAATGGAGAAAATCCGTTGTACGCCAAGATGAACTCCGGCCAATACGAAGATATGCCTTACCAACCGGCATTTAAGGCCGTGTTCCTTCCGGACAGCTGGAAGAATATGGAATCTATTATTCCACATTTCTTCTTCCATCAGGAAGACCGCGCAGTATTCCTCGGCCCGACATTGTGGGAACAGGGATTATCCGCCGGTAAAAAGCTGGAATCCCGCTACTACAAGCTGGCTGTTTTCCCGGGTATCTGGAATCCGTTCACGCCGACCAACGCTTCCAAGCAACTGGTACAGGCAATGGACGATGCCGGACTCGGAAAACCGGATGCATGGGTTGGTCTCGGATACGACTTTATCCGCCTCACCGCAGGCATGGGTTCCATGTCCTCTGACTGGGATGACGATTCAGTAAACGAAAGCCTTGCTTCTGCACAGAACATGGACTGGAGCATCGCTCCTATGACATGGGATGCAGACGGTAAAGCCTCCGAAAACCTGTTCCTGTTCCGTCCTTCCAGAAATGGTTTTGTACCGGTAAATCCTGAATCATTTGCAAACCGTGTAAACACCGTGCGTGTTCGTCACGATGAACGCATCCAGATGATGATGGATGAGGCAGATACGAAAAACGCTGAAAAACTCGGCATATCACTGGGCGAATACCAACAGCAGCAGACTGCTGAACGTACCTCGTCTATCCAGACTGCCGAGGCTGAAGAATCCGGCCTGTTCTCTTTTGAAACTACGCCAGCCACTTCTCAATAACCGGAGACGACCTCTATGAGTATTACTCCTGAACGGGTAGCGCAAATTGCCAAGCTGGCCCGACTTGAACTTGACGATGAAAAACAGCGCCTGTTCGCAGGCCAGTTTGAAGATATTCTCTCTTACATGGACACACTGAACGGCCTTGATACCGCTGGTACTGAACCGTTGTACAGTCCTGTGGAACAGCCGACACCGTTGCGTGAAGACAAAGCGGAAAAACGCTTTGAACGCGAAGATATTGTTTCCAACGCACCGGAAACAGACGGCCAGTTCTTTATTGTTCCAAAGATTGTTTAACGGTGGAGTTTTTACAACATGTCTTTTTTGTATGAAAAATCCCTGAGCGAAATCCGCTCCCAGCTGCTTGCAAAAGAGCTGACTGTTACTGAAGTTGTAGAAGCTTGTCTTAAGCGTATTGAAGAAACTGAACCTTCCATTCAAGCACTTATTTCTGTACAGGCTGAAGAAGCCCTTGAACAGGCACGCGCTATGGATGAAGCAGGTCCAGATGAAAGCAAACCGCTTTGGGGTATTCCTCTCACCGTAAAAGACCTTCTTTGTACCAAAGGAACAAAAACCACATGTGGTTCTAAAATCCTTGAAAACTTTGAGCCGTTCTATGACGCTTTCGCTATTGCAAAGCTCAAAGAAGCTGGTGCGATTCTTATCGGTAAAGCAAACATGGATGAATTTGCTATGGGTTCCTCTACTGAGAACTCTGCATACAAAGCGACCAAAAACCCTTGGGATCTGAATAAAGTCCCTGGCGGTTCATCCGGTGGTTCCGCTGCTTCTGTTACTGCTTCTCAGGCATTCGGTACGCTTGGTACCGACACTGGCGGTTCTATCCGTCAGCCTGCAAGTCTGTGCGGTTGCGTTGGTATCAAACCTACATACGGTCGAGTTTCACGACGCGGTATGGTTGCATATGGCTCTTCACTTGACCAGATCGGCCCGATGACTCGATCTGTTGAAGATAACGCCCGCATGCTCCAAGTTATTGCAGGTCACGATGAACGCGACTCTACCAGCGTTGATGTTCCTGTTGATGACTATCTTGCAGCGCTGAACCGTGAAGATCTCAAAGGCCTTAAAGTTGGCCTTCCGAAAGAGTTCTGGGCTGAAGGTCTGGACGGTGAAGTTGAAGCCGCATGTCGTGCAGCTGTAGCAAAGCTCGAAGAGCTTGGTGCGGAACTTGTTGAAGTTGAACTTCCTCACTCTTCTTACGCAATCGCAACCTACTACATTATCGCGATGGCTGAAGCCAGCTCCAACCTCGCCCGTTTCGATGGCGTGCGTTACGGCTACCGCAGCGACAATGCACAGGATCTGCTTGATATCTACGTAAAATCCCGCTCCGAAGGCTTTGGTGATGAAGTACAGCGTCGTATTATGCTCGGTACATATGTATTGTCTTCCGGCTACTATGATGCATACTACAAAAAAGCTGCACAGGTTCGTCGCCTTATCCGTGAAGACTACCTGAAAGCACTTGAACAATGCGATGTACTCGTAGGCCCTGCATCACCTGTCACCGCATGGAACGTTGGCGAACTGACTAGCGATCCGCTGAAAATGTACCTGATGGACATCTACACAATCTCTCTGAACTTAGCCGGCCTTCCAGGTTTATCCCTCCCTGTCGGTTTAGGTGCAGACAGCAAAATGCCAGTAGGTCTTCAACTGCTTGGTAAAGAGTTTGACGAAGCAACTCTCTATAGTGTTGCCTCTCTACTCGAAAAAAATACTGAAAAACTCGGTACTCCAGCAGGGTTATAGCAGACTAGTTTCACACTACTCATGATACCTTCAAGGGGAAGTCTGGTCACAGGCTTCCCCTTGTTTATAGTATCCAATTGTAAGAAGGCTCCCACGCCTTCGAGCAAGCGGCATCTTGCATATGCAAAAGAACCGCCACTTGACCCCGAATACTGGGAACAGGTATTTTAGAATTCTCGATCATAGAGACCGCCGGTAGTTCATCAAAGATTGTTCTGGTTCGTCTCAAAACAAATAACAAATATTGCCAGAGGTACAGGCAGGTAGCACGCCGCCTGTTAAACTCGCCAAAGGCAATTTATTAAACGCTCAGGAATAGCTATGACTATTGCAGTTGCAGTAAGCGGCGGAACAGACTCTTTATACGCCCTGCTTATGTTGAAAGAACAGGGGCACGATATTTTTGCACTTCATGCGCATTTTCTTGAGCCTTGTAAGGAGCGGGAAGAAGCGATTGACGCCATGTGCTCTGCACTGGATATCCCGTTCTATGCTGTAGATCTGCACAAAGAATTTGAACAATGCGTTGTAGCCCCGTTTATGAACGAATATGTTCACGGACGCACCCCCAACCCCTGTGCATTATGCAATGCAACAATGAAGTTCGGGGCGCTTCTTCGCGAAGCAGAAAAACTTGGTGCAGATCAAATTGCGACCGGACATTACGCTGTACTTGAGGATCACCCGATATACGGACGTACACTATCGCGAGGGCATGATTGCAAAAAAGATCAAAGCTACTTTCTCTCTTTGGTTCCAAAAGAACAGCTTGAAAAGGCACTTTTCCCTCTAGGGAAAAAGAAAAAGGAAGACATTAAAGTCGAACTTGCAGAACGCGGCATTGCTCCAGCATACCCGAGTGAAAGTCAAGAAATCTGCTTCGTACCCAACGATGACTATCGAGCTTTTTTAATTAATCGCGGTGCAGATCTCGGTTCCGGCGGAAATATGGAACTTGCAGACGGCACAGTTGTCGGAAAACATAATGGATTATGGCAGTACACTGAAGGACAGCGTAAAGGGCTTGGCATAGCATGGAAAGAGCCGCTTTATGTTATTCAAAAGGATATTGAAAAGAATGTGCTCATTGTCGGCCCAAAGACTGAGTTACTGTCTACAGGGTGTGCTGTCAGCAACATGAATTTCCTTGTAGCCGAAACGCACTGGGGAAAAAATCTGCTTGTTCGCACACGCTATCGCCAGCAGCCAATCCCTGCAACAATCCGTACAGAGGGCGATATGCTTTTTGTTACGTACACAGATCCGCAGTCCCCTCCCGCAAGTGGACAGGTATGCTGCATCTATGATGAAGATCTTACCGTTTTAGGCGGTGGCATTATCGAACGCTCCATTTAGGCCTCTTGTAAACAAAAGCCCTCCAAAATATTTTGGAGGGCTTTTTCATTGGTTGTCATCCTAAGAAAATAGAAAGAGACCCGTATTACTACAGGTCTCTTAAAAGGTTGACAGAGACTAATAACCTCTGCCTGATTGCAATAGTGATTGCTCGCTATGCAATTTCGGCCAGGTTAGCAGTGTCACTCGGCTCTGCCATAAGTTTTGGATCTACAATCGCAAATCCCATTTCTTGAGCAATGTACTCTAATGGTTCAATGTTTCCAGTTTTCTTCATGATGTCCATTAAGGTTTCAACACCCAACTTAGCTCCGGCATCATACGGGTTCACTTCGCGAAGCAAGGTTGAATATGGCTTGCCAATTTCTTTCGCGAGTGCTTTTGCTGGAATTGGGCTGTTTAACACCAGTTCATGGACAATCTTAGTTAACTCTGAACGCATCATAACTCTCCCTACACATTGCTACGAGGAGTCACACCCGGTTCTATCACATCTCAATACGCCATATGAGATTCTAAAAGACTAGAACGTGCAGAAGCCAACGTGCTTTGTATATCGTCACACTACGCCTAACGTAACGATATCCCCCTCCTGTTCATATTAAAGCAACACCCTATACAAACTCCCAAATATAATAGTAATTTTTCAACTACACCAAATAACAGCTTGCGTCTATTAACTTGGTATAAATTTCTGAAAAAGTAGTGTTTTATTTCACATTGTAAGTGGGCGCTAACATAACGCCATTTTGAACTACACTCAACCTATTTCTAACGCAATCGGAATTCTTATTTTTAAATATTCATTTCCCGATTTGGGTTGACTGAAAACGATCAATCTACTTGTAGCCCTTTTTTGCATATAATTGCAACACATTAAGATATTTTTCTAGAAAAGGTAGTAGGGAACGCTATTATAAACAAAAGTACAATATACACTTTCCCTTGCAGTACATAACTTAAGAAGAACTTCATCAAAAAGTATCAACGGAACACTGAAAGGCCTTCGTATATGGCTTCTGCTTTTTTCTTCCCGACACCTTCAATACGCATAAGATCTTTAATGGTTGCATCCGCCATTTCTTTTACAGACGAATAATGCGCCCACAGTTTCTTTGCCATTGCAGGGCCGATTCCCGGGATACGTTGAAGTTCACCCGCCATGGCTCGCCCTGCGCGTGCTTTACGATGTCTTCCAATTGAATAGTCGTGACAAAGATCTCGCATGTGTTGCAGCAAAAGTAACTCTGGTGCACCAGGTTTCAGCTGAAGCGGGTTAGAGCGACCGGGAAGAAAAATTCTGTCTTCAATATTCCCTTTTCGCCTATCCGCCCTGCCGGATTCATCTTTTCTTGCCTTCGCAATAGAAATTACCGTACACAAGTCGCTTTTGCCATGAGCCTCCAGCACACTCACCACAGCATTCAACTGCCCACGTCCGCCATCAATCAGTAAAAGATCAGGCCAAGGCGGCCCAGAATTCAGACGGCGTTCCATCCACAATGCCAAGACACCGTAGTCATCACCACCGCCTTCTTCATCTGAAAAGGCGTACGTTCTATATTCACTTTTTGCAGGTGCTTCCCCTTCGAACACAACCATCCCAACACGTGTATCTTTACCGGAGGTATGAGATACATCAACAATTTCTGTTCGATATGGCTCTTCCGCCATGCCCAGCCGTTTTTGTAAAATGGCAAGAGGACTTACGGCACGCTTGTTCTTTGAATCATCAATAGCGTTTGCTGTTGCCATAGTTACAAGCTTACCTTCTGTGTCATTTCGAGGCGGTGCAATACGAACCAACATACCACGCAGCTCGGTTAACGCTTCTGCATGAGCTGCCAACGGCTCTAAATTTGTTTCGTCTCCCAAAACATCATTCCCCCATGGAACAACAACACGGGATGGCACAAAGCTGTTAACTCCGTAATACTGGGAAATAAATGTTTGCAGCAACTCTGGTGCTTCTTCCAGCCCAAGCCCCGCCCAGAAGAAGTACTTTTTATCAATAAGAATACCGTTACGGATAAACAAAATCCCTAACGCCAGTCCCTTATCTGTCTCCCCAAGCCCGATGACATCAATGTCATGTGCTGCAGGGATAACAGCAGCCTGTTTTTCAACGGTTACTTCAACAGCTTTAATTTGATCCCGCAATTGCGCTGCAGTCTCAAACTCCATGGCTTCGGATGCAGCGAACATCTTTTCAGTCAATGTATCTACAAGTTCATTGGACTTTCCAGACAGCAACAGCTCAACGCGTTGAACCTGCTCTGAGTACTCATCATGGGAAACATCTAAGCAGCACGGAGCCAGACACTGGCCTATATGATGATACAGACAAGGACGCACCCTGTTCGAAAAGGCTCTGTCCGAACAGCGGCGCAGTTTGAAAATTTTATGAATCGCTTTCAACGTTTCCCATGCAGAATGTGAAGACGTAAACGGGCCAAAATATTTGGAACCATCTTTCAAAACCTTACGTGTCAGTGTCAATCTCGGCCAATGGTGCTTCTTGTTTAATTTGAACAACACATACTGCTTATCATCGCGCAGAAGAATATTATAACGCGGACGATGCTTTTTAATAAGGCTTGCTTCCAGCAACAACGCCTCTTTTTCAGTCGTAGTAATCAGCGTTGTTATGGATTGCGCCTGCCTTAGCATTGCCCGAGTTTTCGGAGTTTGTGTCTCCGGCGGACGAAAATATGAGGCAACTCTTTTTCGCAAATGCTTTGCCTTGCCTACATACACAACGCGCCCGTTTGCATCTTTATATAGATAGACTCCCGGAGAAACAGGAATGGTTTTTAAATCGATAGGTTCCATTGTTTTCTGTGTATCACCTTTTTCGTTCATATCCTACTGTCGGGATTAACTTTGTATACTTTCAACATTTGATAAATATCATTTCCATCTATACTGCCTATACATACTTTAATGATAGACTTTAATCTCAACACCTTATGATATGAAGAATTCATTTTTTAAAGTTTTCAGTATAGTATGTGTCGCTCTCACCGTCATATTCGGTAAGGCTACCCCATGTGTTGCTCTAAAAATACGCCCTAGCGGAACGTTGCAAGTCTTCACCCAATGGTCAACCGGTTCTACTCTCGGCTTTACCTCTCCCTATGCAGATAAAGAAATTAACAACAACTTCAGAGCAGCGCAGTACTATAGACTCCAATTTTCCATCAACCCTGATGAGGTTGTTTCTGCAACAACACTATTTGAAATAGATACCTACTGGGGCGTTGACGAAGAAGACACAGAATTTGCCGGTGGTCAAATCGGTACAGACGGCGTCAACGTTCAAACGACCTATTCTTACCTTCACGTACGCCCGACAGAAGTTCCTTTAGAAGTTCGAGCAGGGCTTATTTCTGCCCATTTACCAAATCAAGTCGGCGGTTCCATAATTCTTGATGACAATATCGCAGGAGCCGCCATGAGTTACAGGCTTACCCCAAAAATAAACAGTACACTCCTATGGGGAAGACCGTACGATAATGCAGACCACAGCGTATCAAATCAGACTATGGATATTTTTGCTGCATCTTTCAACTACACTCCCGACCATTGCACACTCACTCCTTATATCGCCTACAGTCAATTTGGCAAAGACGTTTCAGGTGATCCGTTAGGTTCTGCATGGGTAGACGGCGGAAATATTGGGCTATGGAATGGGTTTTCAGATTTTTCCGGCAATCCGTGGGCCTTTTGGACAGGCTTTTCCGGACAATATCACAGCCCGTTTAACCTCATCTTCAAAACCGACCTGATGTGGGGAACACTCCATGGCGGTACAGATGCTGCGAGCAGGCAAGGAGCCGTATTATTAGCAGGAATAGATTGGATACTCGATTTTATGAAAGTTGGTGTCTTAGGCTGGTGGGGGTCAGGAGACGGAAGTAATGCTTACAAAGATGGTGCAGGACGAATGCCTTTTGTGACCAACCAATGGGGACTGACCGACTTTGGTTACTACAAGTATGCCATTACAACCGAAGAAAGTTTACTCATCCAAGACACCACCGGACGCTGGACATTAGGTTTCGTAGTAGACCATCTGGTACTGGCTGAAGATGTAAGCACGGCCTGTACTTTTCTTTATATGCGCGGAACAAACGATACTGATGCAGTAAAAAACAACCGTTTCTCACCTGAACTTCTCGAAGGAGGTTACAGAAACAACTGGGGAACATATCTGACCAAACGGGACTGGCTAATTGAAATTGATTCAGAAACCACAGTAAAGGTTTATGAAAACCTTAATTTGATTTTACGCCTCGGCTACATTCATATTGAAGTTGACCCGCAAGTATGGGGAACGTCTGATACGCGTGATGCGTACCGTGCTGTACTTCTTTGGGATTATCAATTTTAAAAAGACAACCTGTGTCATTCTGTATCATCGTAATGCTGCTCGACTTTTCCGACACCCTCTTATAAGGATGGGGCGTCGGATTTAGTTTTATGAACCTTATTTGATTAGGAGCCAGTATGCCCTGTCGTATGATCAGCTGCCAGTCCAAAGAGGATTGGAAGGGAATCAGGGAACTTCTCGCTGGACGGGATAACCCTGACAATTCTGTTGAACCTGTGGTGCGTGATATTCTGCATCATGTGCATACAGAAGGGGATAAGGCTCTTGTTCATTACACGCAAAAGTTTGACTGCCCTTCGTTTACGGAAGATATGGTGCGAGTGTCTGAAGCAACTTTGGCTAAAGCTGCACAGGACATTCCGGCAGAAGACTTTGATATTATCAAAGAAGCTGCACACAATATTCGTACGTTCCACGAAAACCAGAAAGAGAAATCCTGGTTTACCACAAGCGAAGACGGAACAATTTTGGGACAGGTTGTTCGCCCTGTTGACCGCGCCGGACTGTATGTTCCAGGCGGCCAAGGCGGCGACACACCGCTTATCTCCAGTATGCTTATGAACGTTATTCCGGCACAGGTGGCAGGCGTAGAAGAAATCTGCGTTGTTTCCCCACCACGTGCAGACGGCGTTCCGAATCAGTATATCCTTGCAGCCGCACATCATCTCGGTATTACCAATGTGTTTGCCTGTGGCAGCGCATGGGCAATTGCAGCCCTTGCTTACGGCACAGAAACCATTCCTGCTGTTGATGTTATTGCAGGCCCCGGAAATATCTTTGTGACTACCGCTAAACGCCTGTTTATCGGTACTGTCGGCATCGACATGGTTGCCGGCCCGAGTGAAATTCTCATTCTTGCCGACAAAACAGGTAACCCTGTGCAGATTGCCGCAGACATGCTCTCTCAGGCTGAGCATGATCCGCTCGCATCCGCCATTCTCGTGACTGACGACCAGCAGCTTGCTGACGCCGTTCGCAACGAGCTTGGTACGCAAACAAGTTCGCTCCCCCGCAATGAAATTGCTGCAACAGCCCTTAAAGACTGGAGTGCTATTGTTGTTACTCCGGACATGGCTGCCGCTGTGGAGCTTTCCAACTATGTTGCACCTGAGCATCTGGAAGTCATTGTTGAAGACCCTTGGGCGTTATTGCCGACAATCCGAAATGCCGGTGCCATTTTTATGGGCGCTAATTCTCCGGAACCTGTCGGTGACTACTTTGCAGGCCCTAACCATGTATTGCCGACCAACGGCACTGCACGTTTCTCTTCAGCATTGTCTGTTGATACCTTCACGAAAAAATCCAGCATCATTGCTGCGTCTGCTTCCTTCACGCAAAAGAATGCGCCGAAAATTGCGCGGCTTGCACGACTTGAAGGTTTGGAAGCACACGCCCGTTCCGCTGAAACACGCTTAAAAAATTAGCCCCTTGCAGGAGTTCTCACATGAAAGTCGTTACGAAGACCACTATTACGGAATACCCGCTTCTTTCCCGCGGTAAAGTCCGCGATATTTACGAGATTGATGAATCCAGTCTGCTTATTATTACTACCGACCGTATGTCCGCATTCGATGTGATTATGGCAGAACCTATCCCGTACAAAGGTGTTATCCTTAACCAGATTACCCTGTTCTGGATGAAAAAGTTCGAGCACATCATCGCCAACCATCTCATCGCATCTGACGTTAAAGATTTCCCTGAGCCGCTGCACAAATACGCAGATGAACTGGATGGCCGTTCCGTGCTTGTTAAAAAAGCTAAGCCGCTTCCTATCGAATGTATTGTACGCGGACACATTTCCGGTTCCGGCTGGAAAGACTACAACAAAACCGGCTCTGTTTGCGGTTACGATTTACCGGAAGGTATGCTTGAGTCTGAAAAATTCCCGACTCCGCTCTTTACTCCTTCCACCAAAGCCGAACTTGGTGATCATGACGAAAACATTTCCGTTGAGCGTGCAACTGAAATGATCGGCAAAGAACTTGCTGAAAAAGTTGCTAACGTCAGCCTGCAGATCTTCTCTGAGGGTCGTGATTACGCTGAAGAAAAAGGTATCATTATCGCCGACACTAAATTTGAATTCGGCATTGTTGATGGTGAACTGATCCTCATTGATGAAGTTCTTACACCTGATTCTTCCCGCTTCTGGCCACAGTCCAGCTACAAACCTGGGCAGAGCCAGCCAAGCTTTGACAAACAATTCCTTCGTGATTGGCTTAGTGCTCAGGACTGGGACAAAACTCCTCCTGCTCCTGCACTCCCTGAAGAAGTAGTTGCCGAAACAGGCAAAAAGTACGCTGAGGCTTACACTATACTTACAGGGCAAACGCTGCTACTCTAACGAGTGCAACCACAATAATTACCGAAGATGTCTGCTTCCCGCAGACAAACTGAAATGGAGTTCATATGCTTCTTGAAGGGAAACGAGCCCTCGTTCTGGGCGTTGCCAACAACAAAAGCATTGCATACGGCATCGCTAAACAGTTCAAAGATAACGGTGCTAAATTAGCATTCAACTATCTTGGCGATGCACTGAAAAAACGTGTTGAGCCTATCTGTGAAGAGCTCGATGGCGATTTCATCTTCCAGTGTGATGTAAGCAGCGATGAAGAAATTGCTGCAGCAGTGAAATTGGTTGAAGAGAAATGGGGTGGCGTGGATATTATTGTTCACTCCATCGGCTTCGCTGACCGTAAAGATCTTCAGGGTCGTTTTATTGAAACTTCCCGTGACGGTTTTAAACTTGCGATGGATATTTCTGCATACTCTCTGACTGCTGTTTGCGGTGCTTTCGAGCATCTCTTGTCAGATAATGCATCCATCATTACAATGTCCTATTACGGTTCTGAAAAAGTTATCACGAACTACAACGTAATGGGCGTAGCTAAAGCAGCTCTTGAAGCCAGCGTACGATACCTTGCTGTTGATCTCGGCGAGAAAAATGTTCGTATCAACGCTATCAGCGCTGGTCCTATTAAGACTCTTGCGGCTTCCGGTATCTCCGGTTTCCGTAAAATTCTTAACTACATTGAAGAAAATGCTCCGCAGCAGCGCAACGTTACCACTGACGACGTGGGACGCTCTGCTCTGTACCTTGCATCTGACCTCTCTTCCGGTGTTACCGGTGAGGTTCTGCATGTTGATGCCGGCTATCATGTGGTAGGTATCGGTATCAAGTAGCGGAGAATCCGAAAGGAGGCTTGCATGCTTGAATTCATCATCCCAATCGTGGGATTAGTGGTTATAGCACTCGTCTGCATCAAAGTTGTTCCAAAAGGCCATAAACCCTCTGGGTGAGGCATAAGCTTTGACGGACGGGGAGGCTCCTCGTCAGGATGCTCATGCAGTTCTGCGAATAAAAAAAAGTACAACTGCAAATAGCGAATAAAAGGGCGGCATTTTTGCCGCCCTTTTTGTTTGATTTTCAAGAATGCTTGTTCTACAGTTTCCATAACGCAATACAGTGTTGAGCTGTATAAAAAGCTCAGCAGTCTCAGATGACTATTCCATGAACATTCGTTGTAACATATACCACAAAGGAACAACGGCATGTCATGTTCATTTTTTGGAGGCTTTGGAGGTTTTCCAATGGGTCATATTTTTTCAATTATTGCGCTCATTTTTGTTGTTTATTTTTTAGCAAAAATTCTGCGCAACGGCGGAGGCTGATGTCCTGGCTTTAAGCGAGGAGGCTCCTCGACTAACGAAAATGATTCACACAAGCATGAATAAACAATCAGGACGGCTTTTTTGCCGTCCTTTTTTTATTTTTTTTGCTTTTTCACTTGCCAAGGACTACCCTGTTTGCTAGATATCCACCTCGACGCGGAGAGGTGTCCGAGCCCGGCCGAAGGAGCACGATTGGAAATCGTGTGTACTAGCAAAACTGGTACCGAGAGTTCGAATCTCTCCCTCTCCGCCAG
>NZ_JADMLB010000057.1 GCF_015482765.1 Halodesulfovibrio sp. | reverse complement strand
ATATCTTGTTCATGGACATATATACGCACATAGAATACGGAGCCTGAAAACAGATTGTAGCTGACCTTGCAGTAAGGTGCTTTTTTCCCCGACGCAACACGTAATGCTGTTCTGCAAACTATAAGAATGTGTTGCTGCATTCCCTTATTATCAAAATGTCTTTTTGTAAGATGAGGTTGTTTTACAGTCCTGTTTATTCCTATTTGTATTTGCGATACTTATAGGCGTTGCAGCGCAAGAGGTCAGAGCGTAATCGCTGCCGCAAAAAAGTTAAAAAATTGATCTTGAATACTTGACCGGTATTGAAATCTGAAATAGTAGTACTTGTAAGAACTACGCAGGAGAAGAAATGGAACTCATTCAGGCATTGAAGAAATTTGGTTTCACTCAGCAAGAGTCATTAATGTACGTAACTCTTTGTAAAATGGGTGCCATGACGGGGTACGAGGCCGCAAAGGTTTCCGGCATATCCCGCTCCAATGCATACGCTGCGTTATCCAGCCTTGTTGAAAAAGGCGGAGCCATTGTTTCTTCCGAGGATTCCAGTAAATACACTGCCATTCCGAGAGAAGAACTTATTTTAAACTTACGTCGCTCATGCGAGTCGACGCTTGAGTTTCTGGAAGAAAATTTACCGGAACAGGAAGAGGAAGAAGCACCGTATCTCACTATTTCCGGATACGGGAACACCCTTGATAAGATGCGGAATATGATTTTGCTGGCAAAAGGGTGGGTGTACCTTTCTGTTTCATCCTCAACAGTAAAACTGCTTACACCTGATCTCGAAAACTGTATCGAGCGGGGCCTTAAAGTGGTTATACTGTCTGATGAGGACCCGCACCTTTCCGGTGTTGTGTTTATGCATAATGAAGCACCGGCGGAAAATGTGCGCATTATCGCTGATACCAGCGAAGTTATAGTGGGTACGCTCGAAGTAAATAAAGGGCAGTGCCTCTATTCAAAAAACAAGCACCTTGTATCGTTGATGCGTGAAGCTCTGTTAAACGAGATTGAGCTCATTAAAATACGAGGAATTTAATCAGGAGATTTAGGCATGAGCAATGTTCGCTCCAGCTACACTGACAGTGTAAATTTTTACGGCAATAACACCCCAATGGAACTTGTTAAAACATTCGGCAGCCCGCTGTATGTTTACAACGAGAATATTCTTCGTACCCGTTGTCGTGAAGTTAAGGCACTTTCTGACAATCCAGCCTTTACACCTAACTATTCCGCAAAGGCGAATACAAATATTCACCTCCTCAAGGTAGTTCAAGAGGAAGGAATGGTGGTTGATGCAATGTCGCCGGGCGAAATTGTCATGAACCTTGCCGCCGGATTTAAGCCGGAGCAGATCCTGTTCATATCCAATAACGTCTCTGCTGAAGAACTCCAGTACGCTATTGATCATGGCGTATATGTGAGTGTGGATTCCCTCTCCCAGCTGGATCTGTACGGTCAGCTTAATCCGGGCGGCAAGGTTGTTATCCGTTTCAACCCGGGCATCGGTGCTGGCCACCATGCAAAAGTTGTTACTGGTGGCAAACAGACCAAGTTTGGTGTTGACCCTGAAGAAGCAGATACCGTGCGCGCAACATTAGCACGCCATAATCTGACTCTTTGTGGTGTGAACATGCACATCGGTTCACTGTTTATGGAGCCGGATGGATACCTTGAAGCAATGCAGGTTCTTCTTTCCATCGCAAAAGAATGGATTACAGAAGATAACGCATTGGAGATCATCGACTTTGGTGGTGGCTTCGGTATCCCGTACCGCAAATATGAAAGTGAAGAGCGCCTTGATCTTGCAAAACTTGGTGAAGCATTCCACGCAACAATTACGAAATTTATTGAAGACACTGGATACACCGGACGCTTTATGTGTGAACCGGGTCGCTACATTGCAGCGGAGTGCGGCGTATTGCTCGGCACTTGTTACAGTGTGAAAAACAACGGTGAAAAACGCTTTGCCGGAACTGATCTTGGTTTTAACCAGCTGATGCGTCCTGCCATGTACGATTCCTTCCACGATGTAGAGATTTATCGTGAAGGCGGCAGTGAAGCTACCGAAACAATGGAACAGAGCATTGTCGGTAACATTTGCGAATCCGGTGACATCATGGCGAAAGACCGCCAGCTCCCTGAAATTGCAGAAGGCGACGTTATCGCAATGCTTGATGCAGGTGCTTACGGATACGTAATGGCATCTCCATACAACCAGCGTCCACGTCCTGCTGAAGTGCTTATTCAGGCAAACGGTGAACCGCGTCTTATCCGTCGTCGTGAAACCTTGAATGATTTATTGAATATGTATCCGGAAGCGGATGAACTCCTGAACGAGTTCGGCGAGTAGCTATTTATTCAGAGGTTACTCCGCAAGTGTGCTGTATATAATTTTATGTACAGCGTTAGGTAAGACACTCACGGAGTAACGAAGGTACGATTTGTTGGCAGGTTTGCCGTGCTCCATTCGGTAAACCTAGCCAGCGATCCTTTCGAAGAGTGAAATTGCCTCTTCTGGAGGATTTGAAAAGTCTTCAATATGCGGAATACATCCGCATACAGAATAGTTTGAAAATGTGGAGATTGCCTCCATATTTTCCTGCAGCATCGCCTGTGGTGTACGGTGTTCCTTGTTATTCACAAACACTATCCCTGCCGGTTGAACGCCTCGGTGATGCAACGCCTCAATGGAAAGAAGCGTGTGGTTGATTGTACCAAGTCCGGCTCGTGCAACGAGTATGGGCTTGATCCCGAACCGCTGGACAGCCAGTTGCACGATGTCCGCCAACATATGTGTACGGCTGAAAGGCACTAGCAATCCTCCGGCAGCTTCTACCACCAAGGTATTATTTTTACGCAAATATGCCAGTTTGTGTAAAAGGTCTTCCACTTCTACGCTGCTCTGTTCATCACGGGCAGCGTAGAATGGAGCCTTGGGAGCGTTAAAGCAGGCTCCGGTTGCTTCAGCAGCAGTCTGTTGCAGTTCCGGACAATATTTAAGAACGAAGCTGGCGTCAGCGCCTGCATCGTTCGGGCTAAGGCAGCCTGTTTGCACCGGTTTCCAATAATAAGGCGTGTGCCCCGTTCTTATAAGGAAACGCATGAGCATCAGGGAAGCAACTGTCTTACCCACATCGGTATCTGTACCGACAACGAAAAATGACGGATTAGGTTCTGTCATACCACCCCCTGATACTGTTGACGAATGTGTGTACGTCCTCAGTACTGTGCAAGGCTGTCATGCTTACTCGTATGACAGCTTTGTTCATTGGTACGGTCGGATAGCGCGATGCAAACGCAAGCACACCGTCCTCCCGCATTTTTTCCGCAATAGTTGCGGCTTTCATTTCATCACCGATTTCAATGGAAACTATGTGTGCATCTCCTTGAATAGAGAAGCCTGCGTGCTGTAATTCCGTACGCAGTAAAGAACTCACATGGGCAAGGTGTGCACGTTCTGCATCCATTTTTGGCAGTTGTTTGAGTAAAGCAGCTGCCGCTGCCCCATGAGCTTCCGGCATCGCAGTTGAGTAGATGACAGGCGATGAGAAGTTCTGGAAAAATTCTTTGAATCCTTTTGGCATCAGAATAAAAGCCCCGAACATTCCGAGAGCCTTGCCGAAGGTTCCTACCGCCAGATCTGCACAGCTGTTGCAGAGACCTGTTCCGTTTGTGCCGAGTGCACCGAAAGCGTGGGCTTCATCAACAATGGAAAAGAATCCGTGCTCATGGCGTAAGGACTCGAATGTTTTTGTGTCCAACATATCACCGTCCATGCTGAACAAGGACTCTGTCAGAACAACAGGCGATTCTGCTTTTGTAAGCTGCAATTTCCTGCCGAGTTGTGCAAGGTCGCTATGGGCGAAGCCTTTAAGTGTACTTCCTGTCTGTGCCAGCCCTTGTGCCATGCTTGCATGAATCCGTTTGTCGTAGAAAAGCGTTTCGGCGGGGCTGCATATTCCCCAGAGAACAGCAAGGTTTGCCTGGTACCCACTGGGGAGAAACAGTGCTTCATCGTATCCGAAATACTCTGCAAATCTCTGCTCTACATCCTCTGTAAAGCCAGTGTGTCCAGAGACAAGCCGTGAAGACGTACCGGATGGAAGGTGGTTGGCAAAACATGCACTGAGTGTTTTTTGCCATGCGCTATTTTGCGCTAATCCAAGGTAGTCGTTGGAAGCAAAGTTGATCAGCTTTTTGCCGTTTACGATAGCATGACTTCCATGGTGTTCCTGTACAGTTACTGGTTGGCGGTAGAGTCCAGATTCTTTTCGAAGAGTAATGGAGCGTTTTAAGCGTTCTGTAAGCATTGAAACAACTCCCTGTAGTGGGTAGTAAGTGCTGATTGAGAGAACTGTGCACCATAGTCTGTACAGCCAAAAAGAAATGCACCTTCAATCAGCACATCGGCACACGAAAGCTGGATAGTATATGCAGCCGTTGAGTCCGTTTGCGCTGTTTGAGTAACGGTTGTTTTAGCGAGACCCGAAAGAGGCATGCTTGGCAGTACAGATGTGTCTTGAATGGAAAGCAAAAATGCATGGCGTGAAAACTTCATGCAGTGTCTAAAGTGCATGCCGCCTGTTTGTGCCATTGCTTCCAGAGCAAGATATGCAGGAGCGTTGGCAAAGTGTTTTTCAGCCGTGAGAACTGTTGCTGTACAATCAGTAATTGCATCCAGCATAATAAACCGTTCAACGTCGAATGTGATTGTTCTGTGAGTGTGCATTTATGGCCAGAGACGCACTACGAGTGCACTGTTTTGTCCACCGAACCCGAAGTTTTCGAGCAGGAGGGTGGATACAGGAAGCGACATGGTTTCAGTTACAAAGTGAAGCTGTTCAGAGCACGGTGTGGTCAGGTTTCTCACGGGAGGAATCATTCCTTTACTGAGCAGGGCTAGTAAAATACCAAGCTCAACTGCGCCTGATGCAGCGGTACAGTGTCCCACCCATGATTTAAGAGCTGTGACCAAAGGAATATGCGCTGCCGATTCAGTATGAAAAATACGTTCAATCATGTGTGCTTCCATGGTGTCGTTTAAAGGGGTCGACGTACCATGTGCTGCAATAAGTTCAACTTGATCAGAAGAGATGCCTGCCTCAAGAAGAGCATGCCGAACTGCTTTTTCAGCGTGTACAGCGTTTGGGTGCGGAGCAGTCATTGTGTGCGCATCCATTGTTGCACCGTAGCCGCAGATTTCAGCAACTATATGCGCTCCGCGCGCTTGTGCATGATCCAGAGATTCAAGCACAAACATGGCTCCGCCTTCTCCGGCAATAAAGCCGTTGCGTTCGGCATCAAACGGGCGACAAGCCTTTTGCGGATCTCCGCCTTTATTCCAGATTGCCTGTGCTTTTTTGTAGCCAAGCAGACCCCCGTGCGAAAGGCGGGAGTCTCCGCCACCGGCAAAGGCGACGGTAAGATAGCCATCTTTAATTTTCCGGAAAGCTTCGCCAATTGCCTGTGTTGAAGCAGAGCAGGCGGTTCCTATCGTGGAATTTTCTCCATGGATGTGAAGAAATTGGCTTATGGCACTTGCTGCTGTGTTAGGCAGGTAGCGCAGCATCCACAGTGCAGCCAGTTCCGCACTGTCCATATTGCCGTTTTCAACATTCGGAAAGTCTGAACTGATATCCAGATTAGGCCCTGCACCTATGAAAAGTCCGGCATGTTCCAGAAGGTCAGCAGTGGCGCTGCTGTCTTCTGCCGCCCGTACGGCGGCCGCTAAAGCAAGCTGTGCCCCGCGTGAAAGATATTTTCTGTTTTTCCAGCGTCCGGTAACGGTTGCGAGATCAAAGTCAGTGATAGCGCATTCCATACATCCCTCGAATTCGTGAGATGCAGTAAAATGCGGTAGATTATGGCGCACATTGCTGGCTATGCTCTCAGGAGTATTCCCAAGAGAGGTTACATATCCTGCGCCTGTTATGACAACTCGATTTCGCATTCCGGCTCCTTATGCACGTTTTGCGTGTTCGATATAGGCAACAATGTCCTGCACTTGTAATACAGGTCCTGCGTTAACGGTCTGAAGTATTTCCTGTATGCGGTCTGTAGAGAGGTGCGGGTACACAGAACGTAGATGTATTTGTTGTTCTATGCCGTTGTCTTCAGCTTCAGCCATGTGAAGGCGGAGTGATTTAAGAAAAACGATGTCGTCGCTAACGGAAATACCGCATTCCTTGTTCAGCCCAATTCCATATTCCATCAAGTCAATGGATTCTGTCGGGAGATCCCGCAGGACGTATGTGGAGGGCGTAACTTCTTCCGGTTCTACTTCGAGAACTTCGGTAATAACGTGTTGAACTTGAGTAAAAGTAGACATTGCAAATCCTTATTTACAGGCGGTTAATCCGCCATCCATTGTAATTGTTGTTCCGTTTATCATTTGTGCCTCGTCACTGAGTAGAAATATGATGGTCGATGCTGCTTCTTCTGAAGTGATGGCACGCCTTGCAGGAGAGAGTTTCACTGCTTCAGGGTTGTTTTTTATATATGCAGTGCCTCGACCGCTCTGCACGTATCCGAGGCGTATGGAACAACTGGTCACTCCTCGAGCTGCAAGCTCAATACCAAGGTTTTGGAAGAGAGCTTCTCCGGCTCGTTTAGATGCTGCATAAAAGCCTTGTCCCGCATTAGGGAGCACTCCGGCAGTGGATGAGACAAACAGACAGCGACCAAATCGTTTGCCGAGCATCATCCTTGAAACATGACGAAGACAGATGCTTCTGCCTGAAATGTTTGTTTCAAAATATCGGGCAATGTCCTTCGGGGCAGCTCCGGCGATGAACCCTTCAAAATCACTTTGCATGCAGTCCACAAGATAGTCAGGCTGTTGTATTTGCCCCAGTGGGGAGTTGGTTACACCCGTGTCTATTGTAACGCTGCGGGCGACCTTTTCCAAATTGAGTTCGAGTATAGTTGCCGCTGGAAAGGCTGATGTAATGCGGGCAATTCCTTTTTCTGAACATGCAGAAAGGGTTAGCTGCATCCCCGCTTCGCTAAGTTTTTTTGCGACTGCCATGCCGATATCTGAGGAGGCTCCAAGGACGCAGGCATGGGTACCCGTGAAGTGCATGGGAAGGCTATGCATCTGACTGTTCCTCATGATGAATCAAAATACGTCCTGTGACGGCTTTTCCATCGTTGTTGAATAAGGTGCAGGAAAATCCGAACGGCTTGGCTTCAAGAGTATATTCGTATGTTTCCGGTGTTACAAAAGATCGGAATCGAAATTTACTCACTTGTAGTTTGGCGTCTGGCATGAGTTCCCTCACTACTCCCATGAAGCTGTGAATGATCAGCGTTCCCGGAATGATTGGGCTGTCCGGAAAATGGTCAGCCAGTGCCGGTTCGCTAGCGGGGAATGCAAATGTTCCGGTAATCGTATTCTTCATTGGTTGTCTCCGACGGCGGTTACCAGCGGGGTACCTTCGGCGACCGGAGAATCTCTTGTAAGAGGTTTTCCGGACTCTCAGAAACTTTTTCCAGTGATGTTAGGCTGTTGTTTGAATATAGGGCGACATTATCCCATTGGTGTTGTTGGACGGAATAACGGTGTCGCGGCAACAACAGTCTTTTTTCTAAGCCTGAGAAGTGACCGATTTGATAGCTTCAGTTGTTGCCTTGCAGAGCAGATCAATTTCACTGAGTGTTATGCTGAGCGGTGGCATAAGAACAATCACATCACCCAGATTGCGGATGATGACGCCATGTTTACGTGCTTCCATGCAGACTTTGTGTGCGATCTTCTCAGCAGTTTCGAACGGTTGCTTTGAATCTTTATCTTTAACCAGTTCAATACCGGTCATAATTCCCCGATTACGGATTTCACCAACGTGAACAAGCTCACGCATTTCTGCAAGGTGGTTTTGTAAATGGGTAATTTTTGGTTGAAGTTTTTTCATTACTTCGTTGGCTTCAAAGTAGTCTAGATTTGCAAGGGCTGCTGCACACGCAAGCGGGTTACCCGTGTAAGTGTGGCCGTGGAAAAATGTTTTGAACTCTTCATGTTTTCCAAGAAAGCCATTGTAGATGTCTTCTGAAGCAACAGTCGCGGCAAGAGGGAGGTATCCGGCACTGATTCCTTTAGCGAGGCAGATGATATCCGGTGTGATGTTTTCCTGTTCACAGGCGAACATGGTTCCTGTTTTGCCAAAGCCAACGGCAACTTCATCTGCAATAAGAATGATATTGTGGCGTTTACACAGATCTCGAACATGTGTGAGGTATCCGTGCGGATGCATGATTTGTCCTGCTGCACCTTGAACAAGCGGTTCAATAACGAATGCTGCTGCCGTGCTGCCGTGTTTTTCTAAAACGTCTTCAACATGCTGGAAGCATTCACGGTTACAGAACGTTTTTTCTTTTCCAAACGGACAACGGTAGCAGTACGGGGTGGTTACTTTTTCACCTTGGAATAACAGGTGCTTGTATGTGGCGTGGAATAAGTCCATTCCTCCCACTGCAACCGAACCGATGGTGTCGCCGTGGTAGGCGTTCTGCATGGAAATAAATTTGGTACGGTTCGGATCACCTTTTTCAGCCTGCTGCTGGAATTGAAAAGCAATTTTCAATGCTACTTCTACAGCCGTTGAGCCGCTGTCAGAGTAGAATACACGGGTAAGACCTTCAGGAAGAATTTCTACCAGTCGTTTGGCAAGCTCTGTTGCAGGAACACTTGCCAGCCCAAGCATGGTGGTATGGGCAATTTTTGTAAGTTGTTCCTGAACTGCTTTATCGATTTCCGGAACACAGTGTCCGTGGACGTTTGTCCAGAGTGAGGAGACGCCGTCCAGATAGCGGTTGCCCTCGGTATCGATGAGCCAGTTGTCTTTTCCGCTTTCGATAATAAGTTGATCTTGTTGAACCCATTCTGCCATTTGAGTAAACGGGTGCCAGACATTTGTGCGATCTATTGTTTGTAACTCTTGTGTTGTGCTCATATGTGCTCCTTATGCAACGCCCAGATTGGCAAGCATGGTCATGTCATCTGCCATGTTGCGTCCGCCTGTGGTCAAATAGTTTCCGATCATAAGACCGTTGGCTCCAGCCATTGGAATGAGTGACTGCAATTCGCCCAGTGTGTTTTCGCGCCCTCCGGCAATAAGAATATCCTGCGTCGGCAGAATAAATCTGTAGACAGCAATGGCACGTAAGGCTTCAGAAGCTTTCAAAAGTGGCTGGTTTTCAAGGCGTGTGCCTTTTACCGGAGTGAGGAAATTCATTGGAATAGAAGGTACTTCAAGGTCTCGAAGGGTGCAGGCCAATTCAACTCGTTGGTTGCGGTTTTCTCCAAGACCTAATATGCCGCCGGAGCAGACACGAAATCCAGCTTCAAGTGCGTTTTTGACTGAGTTGATGTCATCATCATACTCATGAGTGCTACAGATGGCAGAAAAGTGTGAGCGTGCAGTCTCAAGGTTGTGATGGTAACTGGAGAAACCTGCCTGACGCAGGCGGAGTGCCATGTCTGGTGAAAGCTGGCCTAGTGACCCACAAACTTTGAGTGTGGTTTGCGAGGTGATGGCTAGTGCTGCTTCGCAAACTGTGTCGAGTTCTTTTTCGGAGAGTGCCATGCCGCTGGTGACAATGCCGTAACGCTGAGCGCCGCCTGCTTCAAGCTCTTTAGCTCTGAGCAGCAGTGTGTCAGCATCCTGCAAAGGATAGATCGGTGCATTTGTTGTGTGATACTTGGATTGTGCACAGAACGAGCAGTTTTCACTGCACTTTCCTGATTTAGCGTTTACAATACCGCAGGTAAAGAATTCACGCTTTGTCAAAGCGGAGCGAATACGCTGAGCGCCTGCAAGTATGTCCAGCGTTGCATTTTCCGGAAGGTGTATCAGTTTTTCTGCATCAGCTTGGCTGATACCTTTTCCTGACTGGACAACCTCTTCGCACAGGGCGTACACAGTTGAAGCAGTAGTGGTCATAGTGGTTTCTCTGAGAATTTATAGATCTATCCACACGTCATAACGAGAGAAAAGCTTGGTGGCAGAAAGGCTGTTCTGCCGGTAATAGACGCTTTCAGTTGATTTGACGGGGCACATCCGTGTCGTTTTAGTACCGTCGGAGTATCTGAGAGTAATACTATTGTCAACTTTTAGTAAGTTTATAAAGTTTACAATCAGGGGTGAGAATGGCTTCAAAGGGTGATGCAATCCGAGGGAAGATCTTGGAATTACTGCAAGAAAATACAGAAGAGTATACTTCCGGTGAAGATATAAGCCGGAATTTTGCAATCTCCCGTGCTGCTGTTTCCAAACACGTAAGTGTGTTGCGAGGACAGGGGCATGAGATTGAAGCCGTTACCCGTAAGGGGTACCGCCTCTTACGTATGGCCGAACAATTGACGGAACAGTGTGTTCAGCAAGGGCTGAAGACAACTGTTTTTGGTAAGCGGGGCGTAACCTATATGCCTAGCGTCGGTTCGACCAACATTGAAGCTATGCAGTTGGCATTTATGGATGCTCCTGAGGGGGCGTTGGTTATTGCTGATGAGCAAACCGGCGGCAGAGGAAGGCAAGGGCGTACATGGCATTCTCCTGCCGGCTGCGGGTTGTATGTTTCTGTGATTCTGCGACCGGATATTGCCCCGAATGAGGCTCCCATTATTACCTTGTTGACCAATGTTGCGGCGGCAGAGGCTGTGCATGATGTGACAGGGATTCTTCCGGTCTGCAAATGGCCGAACGATGTGCTGATAGATGGCTGCAAGATTGCAGGAAATCTGACAGAAATTTTCCTATCCGGTGATAGTGTCGGGCATGTTGTTTCCGGTGTGGGGATTAATATGCGCCCGTTGCCGAAGCAGATAGTCCCTGAATTACGTACAACTCCATGCTCGTTAGAGGAAATTATAGGCAAAAAGGTTTCGCGCCTTCAGTTACTGCAAGCGTATTTAACTCGTTATGAGCACTGGTATTTACTGGTAAAAAAACAGGGTTTTGCTCCTCTTTTGAGTCGCTGGAAAGAGCTTACGGATGTTGTAGGAAAAGAACTGACAGTGCAGGTTCGCGGAGAAATGGTTCAAGGTACTGTTATCGATGTTTCTACCGACGGAATGCTGGTTCTCCGTAATGCTAATGGTGAAGAACGTCGTCTTTTTTCCGGTGATATTTTGTAGGTGATTGCATGAGGTTGGATGATTACAAAGCGTATCGTTACAACCTCAGGCTACGATTAATCGTATGCAGATAGTCTTGTTACTGTTCAAAGAGACCGGCAAAGCTTTTTGACTTTCTTCCCAAAATAATCATCTCAAAGATAGGCTGTCAGTTGCCTGCACTTCGTATTGCAATCATTTTTGAATCAATGTCTTTTGCATGAAGAGTACTCTACGTATAAAGTAGTAATTGCAATTTGCAGGCTGTACTTTTTCCCTATCCGTATTATCCTCTGCACTTCAACACTTTCACTTGGTAAGTAAATTAATGAGTAACTCAGAGCAGATAGTAGACCCTACTTCCTACAAAGCCATCTGGAATCTTGCATGGCCGCAGATTCTTATGATGATGTTTCATTTTTTAATCGGCTTTGTCGATGTATGGGTAGCAGGGCAGATTGATTCCAATGTTCAGGCGGCGCTGGGGATGATTTCCCAAACCTTCCTGTTCTTTCTTGTTATTGCCATAGCCATTGGTAACGGCTGTGTGGCTGCCATCAGTCAGTCCATAGGAGCCGGGCTGCATAGGCGCGCCGCACGGTATATAGGATTGGTTGTTTTACTTGGTCTTGTATGCGGGTTGGTAATTTCCGGTTTCGGGTTAAGTTTCCGTCATGTGTTTTTAGGAATATTGCAGACACCGGATGAAATTTATCCCATCGCTATGTATTTTTTGAAAATCTACCTTATGCTGCTTCCGGTTTATTATGTGTTTGTTATTACAAATGCTGTGTTCCGTGCAAAAATGATGGTCTTTGTCCCTATGCGCTCAATTGCCATTGTCGCTTTAGTGAACACCATTGCTGACCTCGGTTTCGGACTTGGCTGGTTTGGACTGCCGGAATTCGGCTACAAAGGTGTTGCGTGGGCGACATTACTTTCTGTAACAGGCGGCACGCTGTACAACTTTGCGGTTCTCACAGGGAAGGGCATTCTTGTAAGGGATTCCTTTGCGCCATGGCGCTGGGCACGTCATGCACTGCCGTATCTGATCAAAGTTGCTGCTCCGGCAGGCGGTACTCAGGCTTTGTGGCATACAGGCTATATTGTTCTTTTTGCCATCGTGGCGTCTTTGCCTTTTGATGCCATTAACGCTCTTGCGGGGCTTGCAGCAGGAATGCGCATTGAGTCTCTTTTGTTCC
This sequence comes from Halodesulfovibrio sp., assembly GCF_015482765.1. Classification (GTDB taxonomy): domain Bacteria; phylum Desulfobacterota; class Desulfovibrionia; order Desulfovibrionales; family Desulfovibrionaceae; genus Halodesulfovibrio. The sequence goes on along the minus strand of NZ_JADMLB010000057.1, from coordinate 14,134 downwards.
TGCCTGCTTTTGCTTTTAATATGACGGCAAGCATTCTTATCGGGCACTTTCTTGGTGCCGGAAATCGAGGTGAAGCAAAGCGTGCAGGGTTGCGAATCTTGGGAACAGCCTGCGGTATTATGTCCATTATCGCTGTATGCTTCTGGCCGTTTATTGACCCGATGGCGAGATTCCTTGCACCGGAGCCGGATGTTACGGTTCAGGCCGCTGTGTATCTGAAGTACAACATTATCTCTATTCCGTTTACCGTTGCCAGTATGACACTTGGCGGTATTATGACCGGTGCCGGTGCTACCATCTACAACTTTTGGATTTACAGCAGTGCTTCGTGGCTGGTTCGATTGCCTGTAGCGTATATCCTTGGACACCTTGTGTTGAAAGACGCAGAGGGTGTGTACATTGCGATGCTTGTTTCACAGGTTTTCCAGTCCACAACAATGTTTTATATATTTATGCGACGCGATTGGTATCGTTTCAGCATGATTAAACGCAAAAATTCGACCGCTCCGGCTGCGTAGGAGTCTTTTCATGAAAGAGCTTATTTTTGAACCGATTACGTTTGAGCGTAAAGACGAATATATGGAGCGACTGGCTCTGAGTAATACAAAATCTTCGGATTTCAGTTTTACGAATATATGGGGCTGGGCAGATGAATATAGTCTTGAATGGGCTTGGACTGACAACCTTGTCTGGATTCGTCAGTCCACAACAGCAGATTCAGAAATTCCAGTGGTGCGTTATTGGGCGCCTATAGGAAACTGGGATAATGTGGATTGGGCAAATTGTCCGTATATGAAGCAGGCTCGAACATTCCATCGCGTGCCTGAGCGTTTGCTTGAGATCTGGAAAGAAAAGATTGGTAATCGCATTACTCCGACTGAAGATCGCGGACAGTGGGATTACATTTATGATGTTCAGGAACTGGGCGAACTGCGTGGTAAAAAGTTTCATAAAAAGAAGAACCTCGTTAACCAGTTCAAGAAGCTCTACTCATATACTTATGAGCCAATGACCGCCGACTGCGTGGAAGCCGTGCTGGAAATGCAGGAAGAGTGGTGCATGTGGCGTGAGTGTGAAGAATCTCAGTCGTTGCTTGCAGAGAATGATGCTATTCGTCGTGTATTGGAGCAGTGGGACGTTATTCCTTCCCTCATAGGCGGTTCAATTCAGGTTGACGGTAAAGTAATAGCCTACACTGTAGCAGAAGCCATTAATGACGAGACCGTTGTTATTCATTTTGAAAAAGGTAGAACCGACTATAAAGGCATCTATCAGGCAATTAACAACTTTTTCCTCACTGATGAGGGCTCCCGCTTTACGTATGTAAACCGTGAACAGGATTTAGACGATGAAGGGCTGCGAAAAGCAAAGATGAGCTACAATCCCGTAGACTTTGTTAAAAAGTTTGTCGTGGAGCTGGCTGAAGAAAAGTAACAAGCCGTACTGTACAGGATTCGAGAGATGAGAATGGCTGTTCAGGGGTGGCACTGGTTATTTTATATGTTGCCTGACTCCGATTACACTCTCTTCGTTTGACACTGTTTTTTAACAGCGATAGAAGTGCCACACATCATATATACTGTGAGGAATAAAACATGACTCTTAGAGAAAAAGTAGAAGCAGCGTTGGATAAAGTTCGTCCTTACCTTCAAAATGACGGCGGCGACGTTGAGCTTGTAGATGTTACCGAGCGCGGCATTGTGACTGTACGTCTCACTGGCGCATGTAAGGGCTGCCCAATGTCCCAGATGACTCTGCGTAATACTGTAGAGCGTTTTGTTCTCAAAGCAGTGCCTGAAGTAAAGGCTGTAGAACCGGCAGACGACTAATAGAACGTTTTTACGTCAGTACAGCACCCCGCCGAATCTTTCAGAATACGTCTGGAAAATTTTGTGGGGGCTTTTCCTGTTCAGCGTCTTGCTATGTTGTGGTACAGCTGATTCACACGAACGGACATTCTCCCGTTCGGAACAGTGAATGAATACCTATATCAGTAGGTTTTTATATATTTTTTGAGGAGATAGTTTCATGGCTAAAGTAGTCACTCGTTTTGCTCCGTCCCCTACCGGACACTTACATATCGGTGGTGCACGTACCGCTATTTTCAGTTGGTTGCTTGCCCGTCATCATGGCGGCGAATTTGTTCTGCGTATTGAAGATACAGATAGAGAACGTTCTGAGCAGCAGTACACAGATGCTATTCTTGCTTCCATGGAATGGCTTGGCCTCAGTTGGGATGCAGAGCCTGTTTACCAGAGCCAGCGTGATGATCTGTACAACAAGTACATTGATCAGCTGCTTGCAGAAGGCAAAGCATACTACTGTGACTGTAGTGCAGAAGAAGTAGAAGCAATGCGTGAAGAAGCTCGTGCTAACGGTAAGAAGCCAAAGTACAACGGTAAGTGTCGTGAACTTGGTTTAGAAAAAGCAGAAGGTCGAGTTGTACGCTTTAAAGCACCGCTTACCGGACGCACCGTATGGAAAGACCTTGTGAAGGGCAGCATTGCGTTTGACAACGAAGAGCTTGATGACATGATCATCCGCCGTAGTGACGGCTCTCCTACATACAACCTTGCAGTTGTTGTAGATGACCATTCTCAGGAGATCTCTCACGTTCTTCGTGGTGATGACCATGTAAACAACACTCCGAAACAGATTATGCTGTACACAGCTCTCGGCTGGGAAGTTCCTGAGTTTGGACATGTTCCAATGATTCTCGGCTCTGACCGTAAGAAGCTTTCTAAGCGTCACGGTGCGAAGTCTGTAATGGAATATGAAAAAATGGGTCTGCTTCCTCAGGCATTGGTGAACTACCTCGTTCGTCTTGGCTGGTCTCATGGAGATCAGGAAATCTTTACCCTTGATGAACTGATTGAACTGTTCTCTACCGACAACCTTTCATCTTCTGCTGCCGGTTTTGATCCAGATAAATTGCTCTGGCTTAACGCACAGTACATGAAAGATTCTTCTGATGCTGACCTTGCAGCGCTCGTTGCACCTTTTGCAAAAGAAGCCGGTTTTGAAATTTCTCTTGAAGAGCTGACCGCTATGGTTCCTCTTTTTAAAGATCGTGCAAAAGATTTGATTGGTCTTGTTGACGCAATGCGCTTTATGCTTCTTGCAGACTCTGAATACGAGTTTGAAGAAAAAGCAGTAAAGAAAGCCCTCACTGAAGAAGGCAAACAGCACCTTGCTAACATGCGCGAACAGTTTGCTGCACTCGAAGCATTTACTAAAGATACCACCCACGAAGTTATGGCTAACTACGTATCTGATAATGGTCTTAAATTTAAGGCTGTCGGCCCTCCACTGCGTGTAGCGCTTGTTGGCGCAATGGGTGGCCCTAACCTTCCTGACGTGATGGAAATCATCGGTAAGGAACGTACACTTGCCCGTATCGACCGTGCTCTTGAGCAGTAGTCGTTTTTACTTCTTTGCTTTTATAAAGCCGTTGCTTATGCAGCGGCTTTTTTTTGTGCTTTTTGGAAAAGGTTGAGAGCTTTTTTTTGAAAAAGAAGTGCATGATGAAAAAATGCAACTGAGTATTCACTCTTGAATTTCACCCTATTCATATATGAATAGGGTGAAAGACCTTGTAACTACTTAATTCTACTTCATTGCTTCATATTTGCTATTCAAAAATGAATAGCATGTAAAAACTTCTTACAGATATAATCAATAAAATTTAAATAGTTAGCGTTTGGCACAGGGTTTGCCTTTAAGGAGGTATGCCTTGCCCTTGTCCGGCAATTTATTTGGATAAATTTATGCCATGCTTTTTCATGGTGGATTTACTTGTTTGTTGATTTAGCGCCCGTTTGTTTGCGGGACTGTCCCATGGGCAGGGCAATATCAGGAGGAAGTTATGAGTAAACCAGTTAATTCTTTGGAATCCCCACGCTTTTGCGGTGTTCGTACTTTTATGCGCCTGCCTCATGTTACCACAGCATCAGGTGCAGATTTCGCCATTCTGGGCGTGCCGTTCGATACCGCAACCTCGTATAAACCGGGTTGTCGTTTCGGCCCCGAATCCATTCGCGCAGCTTCTACTATTCTTAAAAACTACAATGAAGTTCTTGATGTAGATATTTTTGAAGAGTGCTCAGGCGTTGACTGGGGGGATATTGATATTGTTCCCGGATATTTGGAAGAGAGTTTTGCAAAAATTGAAGAAGGCGTTGCCAGCGTGTTACAGGAAGGCGCAGTTCCTGTAATCATGGGCGGCGATCATTCAATTACGTTACCGGAATTGCGCGCTGTAGCGAAAAAGTATGGTCCAGTCGCACTCATTCATTTTGATGCACATTCGGACACAGGCAGTGACTACTTCGGCAAGCCGTACAACCATGGTACTACGTTCCATTGGGCTATAAAAGAAGGACTCATTAAGCCGGAAGAATCAAGTCAGGTGGGCATACGCGGCCCATTGTACAGCCGAGATGCACTTAGTTTTGCGCGTGAAAGCGGTATGGATGTGATTACAGGATGGGAACTCCATCACATTGGTATCGAAGCTGCTGTCACACGCATTCGTGAGCGAATTACTCCGGGAACACCGGTTTTTGTAACGTTTGATATCGATTTTCTGGATGCGGCATACGCACCGGGTACAGGGACGCCTGAAATTGGCGGCTTTACAACCCATGAGGCTCTCAAGCTTGTTCTTGAGTCCTGTCAGAAGCTGAATCTGGTCGGTATGGATCTGGTGGAAGTTCTGCCGGAATCTGACACCGCAGATATTACTTCGTTTGCTGCTGCCGGAATCATGCATGCGTTTTTGTCATGCCTTGCCTACAACAAAAGACAAGCTGGGACGGAGTAACTTATGTCCATCGATCTAGTTATTATTCTCGGGTATTTCTTGGTGATGATCGGGTGCGGGATTGCAGGGATATTTTTTGCAAAAAGCAATGAAGATTATCTTGTAGCGGGACGAAATTTACGATTCTGGATGTACTTTCCATGTCTTGCCAGCGTTATTCTTGGCGGTGGCGCAACGTTCGGTTCTGTGAAGCTCGCCTATCAGTTCGGTTTTTCCGGCTCATGGGTTGTTCTTATGTATGGTTTTGGTGTGATGAGTATGGGGGTGTTGCTTTCAAGCAAAATGGCTAACCTTCGTGTTATCAGTTTGAGTGAAATGCTCGAAGTACGATATGCAGCCAGCGCCCGATACATCAGTGCCATTATCTCCTGTATCTACACAGCCATGATTGCAGTTGTGCAGGTTATTGCCATTGGCACTATCCTGCATGCGTTCTTTGGCTGGGATATGGTAACATCCATGATCGCGGGTGGTGCTGTGTCTTTGCTGTACACTCTGCTGGGTGGAATGTGGTCTGTAACTATTACAGACGTTATTCAGTTTGCTCTTATGATGGTCGGTGTTTTCGGTTTCCTCGTACCGCTTTCCATCGACAAGGCCGGCGGGCTTGATGCGCTGTTCAATGCTGTGCCGCAATCATACTTTGATCCTTTTGCAATCGGCTGGGATCAGCTCCTTATGTACTTCCTGCTCATGTACCTTGGTATTATGATCGGTCAGGACATCTGGCAGCGAGTGTTTACAGCAAAAAGCGGCAAGGTTGCTACTCGCGGAACTGTTGCGGCGGGCTTCTTCTCAGTACTTTGGGGCGGTGCAATGGCTATCTGTGGCATGGCGGCGTTTGTTCTTTTGCCGGATCTTGATCAGCCGCAGAAAGCTCTTGGGCAGCTCGTAGTGACTGTAATGCCAAGCGGTCTCCTTGGTATGGTTGTCGCCGGTCTTCTTTCCACACTCATGTCTACGGTGAGTGGTACAATCCTCGCTTCGTCTACACTTATTATTAACGACCTCGTAAAACCATTCCGTCATGACATGGACACAAAACAGGAAATGCTCCTGTCCCGCATAATCACCTTTGCCGTAGGTGTGGTGGTTCTTTTCCTCGCAGTTGTTATCGGTGATGTAATGCACGCTCTGGATATTGCTTACGCATTACTTTCCGGCTGTATCTTTGTTCCTGTTGTCGCTGGCTTCTTCTGGCGCAAGGCAACCGCACAGGGTGCTGTTTACTCAATTGCTGTGAGTGGTGTGGTAACTACCGTCTGTATTATGACTTACGGTGCATTTTCCGCATACACCATCATCTTCGGTATTCTGAGCAGTGCAGTTGTGCTGGTAGTGGTAAGCCTTATGACAGGCCCTCCAAACCCTGCACAGCTTGCAGAGTGGGAAAAACGTCTTGCAGCTTCTGAAAGTTATGATGCTGACTCTATGACTGATGAAGAGCGCAGTGCTCAGGCTCAGCCGGCATTACACTAATAGAGGCAGGTAAAGGAAATTGAATAAAAAGCTCGAAGGGTAGGACTCTTCGAGCTTTTCTCCTATTCAACGGTTTGCTTGCCCACTGTGCATTTGCTAGTGTCGGGCACACTCTTTTACACGTAGGTGTTTTTGTACACCGCATGTAGGCTCCCTGTTTCACTTTGTAGCGTGAGCAGGATATTCACCTTTTTCACTAGGAATTGTGTATGCGCAATTACACTCCCTATGAAAACGGGATGCAGGACTTCTTGGCAGAGTCACATCCCATTCGAACCAATTTACCGGAACTGCATGACCTGTATTCAGTTATTGAATCCATGCACGACAATGTTGTTATCGTTAACAGGGAAGGGATCATAAGCTGGGTCAGCAGTTGTTTTGAAAGAACGTACGATATTCCGAGGCAGGAAATTGTTGGCAGAACAACCTACGATATGGAGAGCGAAGGATTGTTTTGTCCGTCCGTAGCGTCGCTTGTTTTGCAAGGTAAACAGACTGTCACGGTAGTCGAAGATAACCAACTCGGGGGGCGCAATATTGTTACCGGTGTTCCCATTTATGATAAGGCCGGAGAAGTAGAATGGGTTATCAGTTACACTGTGGATTCTCGCTATTTCCTGAAGCTGAATAATGAATATGAAAAATTGAACACCGCCCTTGATGGCGAACAAATTTTGTTGAGTCCTGATCCATCTTCCTGGGGCGTTGTCGCTATCAGTCCGGCGATGCAGCGGGTTCTTGAATATGTTTCCAAAGTGGCTTTGGTCGATACGAATGTACTGATTACGGGAGAGTCTGGCGTTGGTAAAAATGTCATTTCTCGCCTCATCCATAAGCAGAGTGATCGGTCTAACGGGCCTCTTATGGAAATCAACTGTGCTGGAATTCCGGCAAATTTGCTTGAGTCAGAGCTGTTCGGTTACGAAGCAGGGGCCTTTACCGGAGCAAGCAGGCAGGGCAAGGTTGGACGTATTGAGCTGGCAAACGGCGGCACGCTGGTACTTGATGAAATTGGCGAGCTTCCACTGGAACTTCAGGCTAAGCTTCTTCAAGTTATTCAGGAAAAGAAGCTGACAAAGCTGGGTGGAACAAAAGCTATTAATGTCGATTTCAGGCTTATTGCGGCTACGAATCAGGACTTACGTTCTCTTGTTGATAAAAAGCTTTTTCGCAGTGATCTTTTTTTTAGACTGAATGTTCTGCATTTGAATATTCCTCCCCTACGAGAGCGCACAGAGGATATTGTTCCCTTAGCAAATAATGTTTTGGAAGAGGCTAACGGAAAATATGCCACCAACAAATATTTTTCGCCGGAGGTGATTGATGCATTACAGATGTATTCATGGCCGGGGAATGTTCGTGAATTGCGAAACGTGGTGGAGCGGCTGGTTATTATCTCTGAACAGCTGATAATTTCTGAAGATGATTTGCCATCTCATATTCAGGATGGGGCATTTTTAGAGCGAGAGAATCAGCTTCCGTTGAAACATGCGCTACAAGAACTTGAAAAGAAGCTCGTTTCACGAGCATTCAAAAAGCATAAAACCACAGTGGCAACAGCGAAGGCTTTGGGGATAAGTCAGCCGAGTGCTGCACGAAAAATTACAAAGTACTGTAGATAGCTGTAAAAACTGCTTGTAAGGCGGGAACGTACATTAATACGTTAGCGTTTTTGTAGATAAAAAATAAAAAGGGGTGATTCTACGTAGTTGTAGAATCACCCTATATTTTCATATGAGCTTCATGCTGTGCAACACATGTTGCGTTGAGTGAAAAAACAGGCGGGTGTTTTTTCAAACTATGCAGCATCTGCCGTGTATGAATTACTGCGCAGGTAAATCGTCTTTGGTAAACATGCGCCAGCTTGTAGTACCGTCTTCAGCAGATTCTGGTTCAACACGCAGAACAGGTTCACCTTTCCAATAATAAATCATGGATTCATCAGAGAAAACGTCGCACTTCATGTTTTCGACGATTTCATGTGGTTCCAGTTTATTAACATCAATTCCAAGTTCGCTTAACTGTTCGCGGAGCAGCTCTTCTACTCGTGCTGCAACGCTTTGAGACATCTTGCTCATAGCAGTTCTCCTACATAAGATGATCGGACTATAGCCTTGATTGCAACAGTTCGCAATTGTGTAAAGGGGTTGGAGCGTAAACAGTGTCAACTTTGTTCAAGAGATGACGACCTGCGAGCAAGTTGCTATAAGATGTGCATGCTTGGAATGTAGAGAATAAATCGTTATGCATAGCTATGTCTTAGTGCAACATCTTCTATAGATTAGATAAAAGGATTCTCATGCAACTTACCACTGTGCTTTCTCAGATGCCCTTTTTCAGCGGACTTTCAGATGAACAGCTTTCGGAACTTGAGGCTATTGCAGTTCGTAAAGATGTGGGGCGCGGTCAGATCATCTTTTATGAATCTGCTCCGGCGGAAGGATTTTATATTGTACTGTCCGGCAGGGTTAAGATTTACAAGACAGGACCTGACGGGCGTGAAGCGATTATTCATCTTTATGGATCAGGTGAAACCTTTGGTGAAGTTGCAGTGTTCCAGAATAGTTCTTTCCCTGCCCATTCAGAAGCGGTGGAAAAGTCAACACTTGCATTTTTCCCTCGTAAGGGATTGCTTGAATGCATCGCAAACGACCCAGCTTTAGCACTTGCAATGCTAGGCTCCATGTCAAAGAAGCTGAGGATGTTTACCAAGCAGGTAGAAGCGCTGACTTTGCACGAAGCACCACAACGTCTGGCATCATATCTTCTGTACACAAGTGAAGAAAAAGATGGTGCAGTCACGTTTAAACTTGATGTATCCAAAGGGCTTCTGGCTGGAATGCTGGGCACTGCACGTGAAACGTTGTCCCGTACGCTTTCTAAAATGGCAGATCAGGGGCTTGTATCTGTAGACGGGCGTCAGATTACCATTGAAGACATGGCAGCCTTAGAAGATTTGGCTGAAGGCGAGATTGTTCTGTAGTCGTCAGGTGAATTGCATCAGGTGGCTGGCAGGAGTGTTTGTTTCGTGTGAGGATTGCTCACACCGTGTAAGTTCACCACCGCGTGAAAGGTGTAGCAAGAACGTTTTTGGTATTAGCTCAACGGTTCGGTTTAGTTCATATGTAAAATACCGAGAATAATACGTTAGCTGCGTTTTTTGAGCAAAAGCCCTGCTGGAGCCTCTTTGAGCGCATTTTTAGAATTTTCTTTTTATTCCTAACTGTTGCATTCACTGTTTGCCGCATTATTTTTTATGAGTATGCTGAGAAAAGCATGCAACGTGCTGTTAGTATTACTAGATTGTTCAATAAGTTTGTTCACAAACCGCCCTTGAAATAGTTCAAGGGCGGTTTTTTTCTGTAATAAAAGTGTGATGCAGTACTTTTGAAATGTATGACAGAAAGAATACTGTAATTTATCAACGATATTACATTGTAGTAGTGTTTGTTTTACGTTGTTTCTGCTAGCCTATGTTTAATCGCTTGAGGTTGTTGCGATCAGAGTTGCAGCATGCTGCATTCATAAAAGTTGAACGTAACAAGTACCTTATAGAATAAAAATCTTATTGATAGGAGGCACACTATGGTGAGAACGAAGCTGATTGCTTGTAATATCGCAGCATTAGTGGTGTTGGCTGCATTGGTGCTGCCAACAGTTGTCAAGGCAGAGACCGTCATGGTGGCGGAAGAAGTGGTAGTTGTAAACTCAGTACCACCTGTGGATGTTGTTCGGTCTCCGACCTTCACACATCCTGAAGAAGTTACCCTTCATGTTCCTATGAATCAGGTAGCTATCAATAAATCTTTGACCACCGTTGATGAACGCAAAGTTCGCGCTATGTCTACCCGCCGTTCCGTGGGTCGTGCTGTGCGCAGGGGAACTTTTGTGTATCCTCGCAGCGAATGGCCGGTATACGCACCAGCAAAATACCGTGTTAACCCTGTAATCGTGCGGACTGAAAAGCCATAACGCACGAACAAGACATGAATAGAAAAAGACCTCCGCACAGTGTGCCGAGGTCTTTTTCTAGCTTTGTCAGTAAGGTAAACGTCTCGTATGATGGATGTTCAACGGTTAGCCGAACATAGTTTTTTCAGCGCGTGCTCCACCGCAGGTCATGATGGTTTCTTTAGCCTCGATGGCAACGCCGGAAAGTTTGATTGCGTCAGCCAGTGCACGGGAAAGTCCGGTACAGCAAGGAACTTCCATGCGCAGAACACTGATTGAGCGAATTCCGCTAGTGCGGATAATATCAGCAAGTTTGTTCACATACTCGTTGGTATCATCAAATTTAGGACACCCGATGAGAACTACTTTATCTTTAGCAAATTCACTGTGGAAAATAGGAGAAGCTGCTGCCGCACAGTCTGCTGCTACAAGTACATCTGCACCTTTCAGGTACGGTGCTGTAGGCGGAACAAGGCGGATTTTAAGAGGCCAGTGTCCCGGACCGGAAACTTTATTGCCCGGTACTTCAATTTCAACAGTCTTCATGCTTTTTACATGAGATCCCATGCAACCGCACGGGCTGGAAGCCGGAGCAGCTTTGGCTTCTGCTTCTTTAGCGTCGCGCTGTTTCACCCATTCCATAGCGGCTTCTTCATCAAACTCAGGAGCTTCTCTTTCAATAATATGCAATGCGTCCTGAGGGCATGCACCAAGGCAAGCACCTAAGCCGTCACAGTATTCATCTTTAACGATTTTTGCTTTGCCGTTGATGATCTGAATAGCACCTTCGGCACAGTCAAGAACGCATAAGCCGCAGCCGTCACAACGTTCTTCATCAATTTCAATAATTTTACGCACTACTTTATTCATAAAAACTCCTTTTAGCGAAGTCGCTTTAATTCCTCATTTGTTGAGTCCACTATACGCGGTTCTTTTTTCTATGTTGTGACGTACAGCAAAAATGTGAACTTTTTTGCGGTATCGACTATTCTTATTTGTATAATACCATTTTTTTGCTGAAATCGAGTAGCTGTAAAATTACGAAAGCATGCTTGCAAGTTTTGCTTCTCTTGGGCACTCTTTAGCGTGAAGTGAATTGCACAATGAGCACTATATAAGGAAATATCCATGAAATTCGCTGAGATAAATTTACTTGAGGAATTGGAAAAGCCCGAGTTTAAAGACTTACGCGCTGCATTGAACGAGCGTAAATTTGTTGCAACGGAAATGATAGCCGACCCGTTAACGTCTCTGAATGATGATGCGAAGCCGGATCTTACCGCCAGTGGAAGCGTCTTTATCGTTAAAGAGGGAAGACTCAGGGTGTATCTTGCAGCAGAAGGAAAGGAGTTTACTCTTTCTATTCTGGAAGCGGGTGATATCTACACCTGTCATACCGGAACGTTTGTTCAGGCGTTGACTCCTGGGGTGTTGCTGACAACAAGCATTCCTGTGTTCCATACTTACCTGCGAGACATCCCGCAGGTCAGCAAAGTTATGGTACGTATCCTCGGTAATATGCTGAAGAGCACGTTTGGTATTATTGACGGACTTGTTTTCGGTGATGCTTCCACGCGCCTTGCAGACTTTTTGTTGTCTGTAGCAAAAGATGAAAACGGTAAACTCGTTGCACGCCTTGGTATGACAGGCGAACAGCTTGCACAGCATGTCGGGTCAACGCGTCAGACAGTTTCCACTTTGCTGAATGATATGGTGCGATCCGGTATTCTTGTCCGCGTAAAGCGCGGCGTATTTGAAATTGTAGACGAAGCGCGGCTTGAAGAGCTGAATAAGTAGAACTCCCGACCATAACGGGATGTTTTTCCAGCAATTGTCAGCTTGCCGACAGAAGAAGAAATATACGTGTGTAATAGAAGGAGCAGAACAAAAATTTTGGAGGAGAGCAGTATGGCAAAAGAACCTAAAAAGCCTGAAGATCTTTCCATTTGGGAAGATGCGCATGCAATGATCCGTAAAGCAAAAGCGGAGAGTATTGAAACTGCGTGGGACAGACTGGAGCGTCAAACTCCACACTGTAAATTCTGTGATCTGGGTACGACATGTCGTAACTGTATCATGGGGCCTTGCAGAATCAGCACAAAGCCGGGTGCAAAAATGAATCTTGGCGTTTGCGGTGCCGACGCAGACGTGGTGGTAGCCCGTAACTTTGGTCGTTTTATCGCAGGCGGTAGCGCTGGCCATTCAGATCATGGACGTGATTTGATTGAAGTACTCGAAGCGATTGTTGATGGCGATACAGAGCACTATCATATTTCAGAGCCGGAAAAGCTTACACGCATCGCTGCAGAGGTTGGTGTTCCAACCGAAGGGCGTGAGCTTAACGACATAGCATCTGCTCTCGTGGACGAATGCTATAAGGATTTCGGCTCCCGTCGTTCATCTCTGGCATTTTTAACTCGTGTTCCAGAACAGCGTCGCGCCCTTTGGGATCGCGTAGGTATTACTCCTCGCGGTGTTGACCGTGAAATTGCTGAAATGATGCACCGTACACATATGGGTTGTGATAACGATGCACCGAATACATTGCTCCATTCAGCCCGTTGTGCTTTGTCTGACGGCTGGGGTGGTTCCATGATTGGTACAGAGCTTTCCGATGTTATTTTCGGAACTCCGACCCCATCTCGTTCCACAAGTAACCTCGGTGTTATTAAAGAGGACAAAGTAAACATTCTTGTACACGGACATAATCCGGTTGTATCTGAAATGATCCTCGCTGCGGCACGTCTTCCTGAGCTTGTAGAAAAAGCAAAGGCGGCAGGTGCAGCAGGTATTAACGTTGCAGGTCTTTGCTGCACAGGTAACGAGCTGCTGATGCGTCAGGGTATTCCAATGGCTGGTAACCACCTTATGACAGAGCTTGCTATCGTGACAGGTGCAGTTGAATCCGTTGTTGTGGACTACCAGTGTATTATGCCTTCCATGGTAACTGTTGCACAGTGTTACCATACCCGCTTCATTACAACTGCGGAAAAAGCGAAATTTACCGGTGCAATGCATTTTGAAGTGCATCCGCACAATGCACTTGAGCAGGCAACCGCAATTGTAGAAGAGTCCATCAAAGCTTACACAGAGCGAGATAAAGGACGCGTTGAAATTCCGGCACAGCCAGTAGAAATCATGACCGGTTTCTCAAATGAAGCAATCCTTTCTGCACTTGGTGGAACCCTTACCCCGCTTATTGATGCTATCAAGGCAGGTAAAATCCGCGGTATTGTGGGTATTGTCGGGTGTAACAATCCGAAAATTAAGCAGGACTCTGCAAATGTCGGACTCGCAAAAGAGCTTCTCAAGCGTGATATCCTTGTTCTGGTGACCGGTTGTGTGACAACCGCTGCCGGTAAAGCAGGGCTTCTCGTGCCGGAAGGTATTGAAATGGCAGGTGAGGGTATTAAAGAAGTCTGTGGCGCATTGGGTATTCCGCCGGTACTTCATCTCGGTAGTTGTGTAGATAACTCCCGAATTATGCATCTTTGCGGTCTTGTGGCAAAAGAACTTGGTGTTGATATCTCTGATTTACCTGTGGGTGCTTCTTCTCCTGAATGGTATTCCGAGAAAGCTGCTGCAATTGGTATGTATGCTGTTGCTAGTGGCGTGATGACACACTTAGGTCTTCCGCCGAACATTCTTGGTTCCGAAACTGTGACCAACATTGCTCTTGAAGGACTTGAAGAGATTGTAGGTGCACATTTTGTAGTGGAAGAAGACTACGTAAAAGCAGCAAAATTGCTTGATGCACGTATCAGCATGAAACGTCTCGGATTGGGACTTTCTGAATAAGGTATGGTTATGATCGGTCTGTGTTGGCACGTCTGATATAGGGATGTACAGCACAGGCCGTGTTTCGGGTACGGCATTGGA
>NZ_JADMLB010000005.1 GCF_015482765.1 Halodesulfovibrio sp. | reverse complement strand
TCACCACGCCAGTCGTCCATCATACCTTCAACTTCTTCAGGTACAACACGACAACCGGTGCCGACTACAACCCAGTCGTAATCGTATTTGCCTTCTTTAGTGGTAACAACTTTGTTCTTAGGATCAATATTGGTAATGGTATCCAGTACGAAGTTAACACCTTTAGGGACAAACTCAGCCTTAGGCTTTACACAATCACCAGGAGTGTAAACACCGAAAGGCACAAACAACCAGCCCGGCTGGTAGTGGTGCATCGGGTCACGGTCGATGATGGTGATGTCCCATTCTTTCTCGGCAAGCAGCTTGCGCATTTTTGCGGCAATCATTGTGCCGCCACAACCTGAACCGAGAATAAGTAGTTTCTTCATGCCTGATCTCCTCTTACATATCAGTGAAGTAGAGCTTGCCGGAGATTCTAGCCTTCTCACGGTAAGCGGTTACGTCGTTTTTAGACGTTTTTTTATGCAACATGGTATTCAAGGGAGAAAAGGCATGCGTGAACATCCGAATCTCCCTGAATAGATTTAGGGGATAACAACTGGTCGTTACGAGTGGTGTGTGTCGCATCTCGTAACCCCTTCTGCTATCGACAAAATTTATTGACTGTAACTTGAGGCCTCTTTCTGCATGAGATCTGCAAGAGTGATTTTCTCAAGTGTGTCTTCTAATGCTTGGGCTACACTGTCCCAAGATCCAACAACAGGAGCCTGAAAGAATTCATCTTCAGAGGAAGGAGTAGGGGCAATTACTCCGCCTTCAATTACTCGTAATACCTGTGCGAGAGTCACTTCTTCCGGACGTCTGCAGAGAATATGACCACCTGCAACGCCGCGAACGCTCCTGACCATTCCGGCAGATTTAAGTGAACGAATAATTTTTTCGATAAATTTTACGGAAATTCCTGTTTTGTCTGACAGAGTTGCTGCCGGAACTGGTTTGTTGCTATCTTGAAGAGCAAGATGAGCTAGCAGTAACGATGCATTGTGTGCAGTTGTAGAGATACGCATGACTTGCTCCTTGTTTGGGTGTGTGTAGTTCTTGTTGTTTAATTCCTACTTTTGTAATCCAGATTAATTTAATCCGGATTAGATAGGTCGGAAATAGCTGAATCGGAAAAAGCTGTCAACATGGATTCGTAAAAAAAGTTGTGTGGATTATAGGGGGTTACAACGGGTGAAAATAATGTGGAGGTGCGTTAAATCTAAAAAATGAAGGATGTTACGTGCTAGTCAAAGAAAAAAAGATAATAAAAAAACAACAACGCCTTGCTAATTTAAATAGCAAGGCGTTGTTGTTTATATAATTTCAGTAGCAGTTGAAATAAACTTGCCAAGAAAAAAATGTTAAGAATTAGTCAAGAGGATGAACTTTTCCGTCAATAATATCTTGCAGCGATATAGAATTAAGCTCATTTTCCAGTACTTGCGACGCCTTAATCCAAACACTTCGAGTCGTGCAGAACTCTTTACGAGGACAGTCGTCAGCAAGTTTTTTATCACAACATGCGGTTAGCCCCACATGTCCTTCCATAATCCGTATGACGTCACCAACCGAGATTGAGTCGGGTGTTTTGGCAAGCATATGTCCCCCGGCAGCACCGCGCATGCTTGTAATCAATCCGGCTTTTTTGAGGGGACGTAATATTTGTTCTATGAACTGAACGGACACCCCTGAAGACTCTGATAAAGAAGTAGTTTTCAAGGGAGAATCCGTGCCATGCCGACCTAATTTTACAAGAATTCGAACAGCATAGCGAGTACGCGCAGAAAGCTTCATTAATTATGCCCCTTAAATTACGAAGTCTGTTAATTGCGTGTCGATATTTAATGAGAGTACTACGTTAGTAAGTGCTTCTCGTCAAGGTAGGCTGCGGGTTTAAAGAGATTCAAACTATAATGAATATGCTGTAGCAGTGGGTACCGCTTTACCATCTGTACATCTATATTGCATATAATGACGTAATAAGAAGTGTTAGTATGTAGTAATCCACTGGGGATAATGCAACGTTTTCTCACTTCCGTATGGTATGGCATAAAAAGGGCATTGTAAGTAAAAGAAAAGTGTTTTTTCAGGTTGTTAAAGTGAAGATAAGAAAAGGCAGTATTTATTAAAAAATACTGCCTTTTCTTTTATGCAGATTTAAGAGTGTAAGAAACTCGGGCAGAACCGCAACCAACACCCGTGGAGGAGTGGTTTGGTAATGTGTTGAAAGTTTTAGAGAAGGAGGTGTCTAGAGCACCTATTTGATCATCGTCATTGAATTCTAAGATGGCAGCGATGGCTTTCCCAGTGCCTTTAAACAGTTCCCAAAAGGCGACTGAGGGGCCTTGTGTTGCAAGGATGACACGTAGCGCCGTGTCCATTGCTTTAAACTCAGGGCTATCTAGAAATGCGTTAAGCTTTTTACCTGTATCGCGGATATCAGAGTCATCTTCGAAGATGAGAAGGTTCCAGTTAAGAATATCCGGTGCTTCATCTGCATGATAAAGAAGTTTGCCATGTGCCAGATCCAACGTGTCACCAGAGCGGACACCTGTGAATGTTAGGCTTTGAATTTTGAGTAAAGAATCGCCTGCAAATTCCATATTAGGACATACAAGAGAGAGGAAAAAGACCTCGGCGGTACCGAATAACTCGTGGTTATCTAAAATTTTTACTTTGTTAAGCATGAAATCAAATGACATGTAGGTATCCCCCTTACTGTAGTAATAATGTATATTCTTCTGAATCTATAACATCTCCGGACGTATCAATGGCTTGTATAGTAAGCTTGGCAGGAAGCTTTCTTGTATCAAAATTCAGTTGTTCGAGTTTCCGCAGGTAAAGCTCTCTGGGAATTGCAAACAGGGAGTAATTTTTCCATCGAGAAACCGTTACTCCTTTCTCCATTCCCAGTACCGTTACTGTAGGAACCATCTGGCCTTGTTCAATAAAAGTAAAAGCTATTTCAGATTGTTTAATATCGGCGTCATCTATGGGAACTAAAATAGAGTTAGAGCAATAAGGAACAGTGTCATACTCATATGAAGTGCTTAAGCAGGGGTAAGCTGGAGGAGTTTCAGGGACAAGAGGAGCTATCTTGGTACATCCATATAAACAGAAAATGAGTGTAAGGAGTAATCCTATTAGGAGGCGTTTACTATCGAACAACATCAATTTCTCCTTCTCATAAAAGTGTGTAGGTGGAGTTCTATATACTCTATGCGAAGTTGAGTCGCAACTTTTTATTCTTAAAATAGAAGTAGTTGTTGCTTTTTGAATACAAAATCGAAAAGAATTTTTTGTATTTTCGTCGTGCGTAACGTGAATTCTATGTATACATAGTACAGTTCAACCATTGATTCCTATGGCAATGGGAGTCGTAATTGAAATTTTGTATATGCCTTGGATGTAGGAGGGGCCTGATTGAGAGATAGTGGATTGGCTAGATTGAGTTACAGGACAGAATGTTGAAAAGACGTAGAAGAAGGATCTTGCATGCTGAGTCTGTATGAAAAAAGAGCTTCAGATATTTTATCTGAAGCTCTTTTTTGCGAACGATTTTTTTCTTATTGGGAGAGTACAAAATTCTCATTATGAGTGTCAGCTTACAGACAGGTTGAAGCTCTTTTGGGGTAAGTAGAGTAAATGGTTGGCAGCAGAGGGAGCAGAAACGAAAAAAGGATTTACGGTTACTACCGCAAATCCTTATATTCTCTGGTGGGCCTAGCAGGATTTGAACCTGCGACCTGCCGGTTATGAGCCGGAGGCTCTGCCAACTGAGCTATAGGCCCCTTTTGTGCTGAGGAA
>NZ_JADMLB010000068.1 GCF_015482765.1 Halodesulfovibrio sp. | reverse complement strand
ATGATAGCTGACTTAGGGGAATATGCTAGGGCGAACGTGGTGGAACATTTATTTGGTACATTTTTACGTGATAGTGCTGCGGGGATTGGTATTGGGGAGAAAAGGTAGCGTTGTTGTTTTGTAAGTCGGGCGTTTGCTTGATTAGAAGGAGTGTTCTAGTTACTGTTTAGAAATATTATAAAAAATATTTTTGGGGACGGATATGGGTGATGAGTTTAAAGTTAAGTGTAGCCGGGACGGTGATCAGTTTCACTATTGGTGGGCAACTAGAAAATGTCTCAAGCTTTTAATTCCGAAATCAGATCTTGTTTCTGTTACGATTGAAGGGCCTTCATTTAATGAAACTGAATCTGGAGCAATAGCAAGCGGAGAAGAGATTGTTGATGTCGGTGAATATTATGGTGCTGAATCGTTACGAGATGCTCGATTGATTAAATATATCCAATTGAAACATTCAACAGCTCAAGAAGATAAAGAATTTACATTAAGTGGCTTAAAAAAGACATTGCGAAAATTTGCTGAGCGTTTTTCAAATGCTATTGATGAATGTCCAGAGTCTATTGAGACTAAGCGCTTAAAGTTTTCTTTTACAACAAATAGACCAATCAAATCTGAAATTAAAGAACTGGTACGTCAAAGTGCGTCATGCTTGCCTATAACGAATGTATCTCTTCATAATAAATTACTTTCCTATACAGGTCTTTCTCCAGATAAATTAAATGTCTTTTGTGACTTGCTTGAATTGACAGATTCGATTCCTTCTTGGCAACAATAGGAGCATTTAGCATATGATGAATCTGCTCGTTTTCTTTCATCTCGTGATGCTGATGCAACCCTTCAATTGAAGGAGCTTATTACCCAAAAAGCCACTACAAAATATACGTTAGATCCTCACATTCGCCGCACTGACGTCTTGCGACGGTTAGGCGTTGAGGAAGCAGAACTTTTTCCGTGTGAAAGTAAAATTGCGGTACCTAGTTTAACGATTGAACGTGATTGTTATCAGGGTATTATAAAAAATATTCTCTCAAATACTGACAGTGTTTCTATAGTCGAGGCTCATGGTGGTATTGGAAAAACAGTATTCACGACATGTATTGAAAAGTATTTACCTACAGGTTCTGTAAGCCTTGTTTATGACTGTTTCGGTAATGGTCAATATCGAAATTTGAGCCAGTCTAGGCATAGGCATAAAGATGCTTTTGTGCAGATGGCTAATGAGCTTGCTGCGTTGGGTTTGTGTGACCCTCTGATTCCAAGTGGAAAATCAGATAATAAAGACTTTATTGCATCGTTTATAACGCGAGTTCAAAGTGCCATAACAACTATTCGACTTTCCACCCCCAGTGCTTTTTTGATTATTACTATAGATGCTGCGGATAATTCACAAATAGCTGCTGAAGAATTTGGGGATCATCGAGCATTTGTAAAAGATTTCGTTCGAGAAAAACTCCCTGAAGGTGTTAAGCTGGTTGTTACTGCTCGGCCATATCGAGTGGGATTGCTTGATATGTCAGAAAGGGTTTTGAAGCAAAGTATCCCTGAATTTTCATTAGAAGAAACCAAAATTCATGTAAAAAGCTTTGTGAATGTGGTCGACGATAGTCTTTTTGCTGAATTTCATAGGTTAAGTTCTAAGAATCCTCGTGTGCAGAGTTGGGCTCTCGATTCTGTTAGTTCTTTGGAAATCGCGCTCAGTAAGTTTGGGAGTGATGCAAAGGATGTTAACGATACACTTTTTGATATGCTTGAGTCTGCGATCGAAGCTTCAGGGTTAGGCAGCAAAAGTGATGTTGAGAGATTGTGCTCTGCCATAGCTATCTTACCTCCTTTAATTCCCCTTGAATTGTTAGCTGATGTTACTGGACTTCAGCAGTCTATGATACAGAGTTTTGTTGCTGATCTTAAAAAGCCGATCGCTCTCATAGATGGTTATTTATATTTTTGCGATGAGCCTGCTGAAGAATGGTTTAGGACAAAGTATGAAAAAAGCGCAGTAGAACTTGAGCAGTTCATTCATGTAATAGAAAAGCAGGCCAGTATGTCTGCCTATGCTGCAGCAATTCTTCCCATGTTGCTTTATAAAGCTGAAAAGATTGATAAGCTCATTGAATTAGCATTGTCTAAGAAAGGGTTGCCTGATGAAGACTCTATTGAGAAGAAAGAAATTAGGCACAATCGTCTTCAGTTTGCACTAAAATCTTCTTTGAAAACAGAAAGATATTCGGATTCAATTGCGTTGGCTTTTCAGTTAGGCGGAGCGACTGCAGGTGATGAGCGTGTAACTAAGCTTTTGCAGGAGAATGTTGATTTAGCCGGAGTAGCATTGGCTCCCTCAACAGTGCAGCAGTTCGTGGCGAAGCGTAAGTTTAGTTCTGTCAAAAAATGGCGTGGAGACCATCATATATACGATGCGAGTATGCAAGCCATGAATCCTAGTTTAGCCGCTGATGCTTTTAGTAGCTTGAGGATGGCGCTAGATTGGTTTGAGGATAAAGTGCGCCGTATGATCCTACAACGAAAATGTGGACACCAAGTTAAGCCAC
>NZ_JADMLB010000048.1 GCF_015482765.1 Halodesulfovibrio sp. | reverse complement strand
AATTGGTAGACACGCTATCTTGAGGGGGTAGTGGGCCACGCCCGTGGGAGTTCGAGTCTCCCCCTGGGCACCATGCACTTACAAAAGATCATACGAAAGTATGATCTTTTTTTTTGCCTTTTTTTCTTTCAGCATTTCCCTCTCCTTCTAGTACCTACCTGCGCGCCTTCTCCCTCCTCCAATACATTCAAAATGATAACACTCTATTAACATTGACTAATAACACAACACGCCATTTCGTTATTTTATTCACAAAATATTTTTATGTTTTTTATAACTATTTTTTATATCCGATTGTTTTTACAGATTTTTTTAAAAAAACACAGCTAAAACGCTGTTAATGACCACTAACTTAACACTTTTCAACCCCATTTTATGGTGGTACTCCTTAGTCAAGCGCTTGAGCATTTATTCACAAAGAGACTCAAAACATGTGATCGACATGCTTTCTCGACCTTTGATTGCCTGCTGCACTATTCTAGCATGATCAACGTTTTTTGTGAGGCTCAACGCACTGTTCATTCGTCAAGAAAAAAGAATAATGCAGTTTGCTGAAGGAAAGTTTTTGGAATGCTAGCCAATCTTTTCCCATTTATGAACTGGATTAAGGACTATGATACGGAGACACTCCGTTCTGATACTGTCGCGGGGTTAACAGTAGCACTAGTCCTCATTCCGCAGTCTATGGCCTACGCACAGCTTGCCGGACTCCCTGCGTACTACGGGCTTTATGCATCGTTTCTTACTCCTTTAATCGCTGCTCTTTTCGGCTCCAGCCGCCAGCTGGCTACTGGCCCTGTTGCCGTTGTGTCATTAATGACAGCAGCATCACTTGAACCACTCGCCACCATGGGCAGTGAAGGATATGTTGCTTATGCAATCCTTCTCGCGTTTATGGTCGGGGGGGTTCAGTTCCTACTCGGCATACTCAGACTTGGACTTGTTGTTAACTTCCTTTCCCATCCGGTTATCAACGGCTTCACCAACGCTGCGGCTATTATCATCGCCACCTCTCAGGTGTCCAAACTTGCCGGCGTTTCTGTAGACAAAGCAAGCCATCATTATGAAACCCTTATCAGGGTGGCAGAAAGTGCATTCAACTACACTCATCTGCCTACGCTGGGAATGGGGCTTCTCGCGTTTGCTATTATGATAGGATGCAAAAGGTATCTGCCAAAAATCCCCAATGTTCTGGCAGCGGTTCTCATCACTACCTGTCTTTCGTGGGCTATAGGATTCAACCATGATGTTACCGTTCCGGCTTCATCGATTGTATCCCCACAAGTGCAAAGTACCATTACTGTGTTCAACAGCACTCTCCAAAGTGCAGATGAACTGGCAATGGCGCGCACCTCGTTAAGTAAAAAACTTTCAGAAGCTAACGCAATCGGGGAAACACTGCGTGCGCTTAACATTCAACATGGGCTGAACACGCTGGAATTACGACTTGCAGAGGTGAAAGCGCAAAGTCACGCTCTTCGCAAGTCGCTACGCGGGATGCTCTTCAACGGTGTCGAACAATCAGACGGAACACTGGCGTTCTATTTGCAAAACGACACCCCAAAAGCCATGCAGACAGATGGTCGGACATGGCGACTGCGTGTGGGTAATAGAAAGATTACCCCGACATCAGTAACAATGATGGGGGGCGGTGCTGTTGTTGGCACTATCCCTTCCGGTCTTCCTACCTTGGAAGCACCTACTTTTGACCTATCCGTTATACTGCACCTTATCCCGTTCGCAATCATCATTTCGTTGCTCGGCTTTATGGAGGCTATCTCCATTGCCAAAGCCATGGCAGCGAAAACAGGACAGCGAATTGATCCGGATCAGGAACTGATCGGACAGGGGCTGGCAAATATGCTTGGAGCTTTTGGCAAAAGCTATCCGGTTTCCGGCTCTTTCTCCCGTTCTGCAGTCAATCTTCAAGCAGGTGCCGTAACCGGCATGTCGAGTGTGTTTACCTCTATTATGGTTGTATTCACGCTCCAGTTCTGTACTCCACTGCTCTATCATTTGCCGCAGGCAGTTTTAGCGGCAATCATTATGATGGCAGTATTCGGGTTGTTAAACGTCTCCAGCTTTGTGCATGCATGGAAAATTAAGTGGTACGATGGAGCTATCTCCGTCATTTCCTTCATCACAACGCTTGTCTATGCTCCACATTTGGACAAAGGCATTATTCTTGGCGTTGCGCTTTCGTTGGCTATGTTCCTTTACAAAAGCATGCGCCCGAATGTTTCTTTTCTCTCCCGTTCCCAAAAACAGCCACAACGTGGCGCTACCATCACGGGACTGACAAACGACAAAGACGTCTCTGTCATCCAGTTTGAAGGTCCACTCTTTTTCGCCAACGCAACTTTCTTAGAGGATATCGTTACGGAAAAGATTACAGAGAATGCATCGCTTAAACACATCATTCTCTCTGCTGGCGGCATCAACGATGTTGACTGTTCCGGTGCGGAAGCGTTGGAGCTGGTAATTGAAAAACTCCATGCCAACAACATAGAGTTTTCAATATGCTCTGCAAATAAATCGGTTATCGCCGTATTGCATAAAGCTCATCTATTAGAAAAGATCGGTACAGATCACATCTACGCCACAGCCGAAGATGCTCTCGGCACTAAACAGCCAGAGCAACATACAGGCAACGCGGGTGCAGACAGCCCGCTCCATGCCGCATGTCTTCGCGCTAGTTAGGCGGTTCCGTAAACAGGCTCAACTGTTTGAACTAAAGCGCTTTTTATGTTCAGACTGTTGAGCCTGTTCACGAGTTAAAAATTTCGTACAGAACTCTTCAAAATTTTTGATTGTAATTTCAAACCATTCAATTGACTTCTCCATGAAACTTCTCTAGTTCTCCCTTCCCGTCTTAAATTGAGCACATGCTCAATATACGACGGCATTTTTCGTTAAGGACATATTGCTCGGCACTCCAGAGACAAGACACACGGTCTTGTCTTTTTTATTGTGCTGAAGTGACCTGCTCATGTTCCTTATGCACTCCGACCAAGCTAAGTTCCGATGCCGTGCGTATCCGGCTGTCGCAGCTCAGCTTCATATAAAAAGGAATTTTCATGGAATCCAACGCTATGGTACCACGCTCTCAAGGGAGCATTCAGGCAGACATTTTTTCCGGATTAACTGTTGCATTGGCGCTGGTTCCAGAAGCTGTTGCATTTTCTTTTGTAGCAGGTGTATCACCTATTGTCGGCCTCTATGGCGCGTTCATGATGTGCCTTGTAACATCAGTACTCGGTGGCAGACCTGGAATGATTTCCGGTGCAACCGGAGCAATGGCAGTAGTTATGGTTCACCTTGTTGCAGAAGGAAATGCTATGGGTACTCCGGGTGCTAATGCCGGATTACAGTACCTATTCTTTACTCTTCTTCTTGTAGGCATACTTCAAACTCTTGCCGGTGCATTCAGACTCGGTAAACTGATTCGAATGGTACCGAGATCTGTTATGATGGGTTTTGTAAACGGCCTCGCCATCGTTATCTTTTTATCACAGCTTAAAATGTTCAAAGTCGGTGGAGAACTGCTGCAAGGTAACGACATGATGACCATGTGCGGACTTGTTGCGCTTACCATGGCAATTCTTCTTGCTGTACCTCACATCTGTAAAAAAGCACCGGGTGCCCTTATTGCCATCATATCTGTTTCTCTGCTGGTAATCTTTGCAGAAATTGACACACAAACAGTGCTCTCTTTCATCCAGTCCAATGGCGGAACTGGTATCAAAGCCGGATTACCAACATTCGCAATCCCACAGGTTCCTCTCACCCTTGAAACATTGCTTTTCATTGCACCATATGCATGCATCCTTGCTGCGATCGGGCTCATTGAATCTCTCATGACATTGAACCTGATTGATGAGCTTACTGACACACACGGGCGCGGCAACAAAGAATGTGTTGCTCAAGGTATTGCGAACATTATCAACGGATTATTTGGTGGCATGGGTGGTTGCGCCATGATTGGTCAGAGCATCATTAACATCACCTCCGGCGGTCGTGGTCGCCTTTCCGGCATCACTGCTGCTCTGGCACTGCTATTCTTCATTCTGTTTACTTCCCAGTACATCGAAATTGTACCGATTGCTGCTTTGGTGGGCGTTATGTTCATCGTAGTTATTAAAACATTTGCGTGGAGTACTTTTAAAATAATGAACAAAGTTCCGAAATGGGACGTTGTGGTTATTCTTACAGTTACCTTCCTTACTGTTAAGTATGACCTTGCAATTGCGGTACTTTGCGGTGTTATCATTTCTGCTTTGATCTTCGCGTGGGAAAACGCGTTGCGCATTCGTGCACGTAAGTTTGTCGACGATCGAGGCATCAAACACTACCAGATTTACGGCCCTCTTTTCTTTGGTTCAACAACATTGTTTATGAGTAAATTCGATGTGAAAAATGATCCTGCTAAAGTTGTTATTGACTTCGAAGAGTCACGCATCATGGATCAATCCGCTATTGAAATTATCAATAAACTTGCAGAACAATACCAACGTGCAGGGAAGACTGTTTACTTCTGGCACCTCAGTAAAGACTGTGTCCGCCTCATAGAAAAAGCGGAAGAAATTTGTGTAGTGAATGTACTTGAAGATCCAGATTACTTTGTTGCAATTGACAAATACCACGAACACCAAAAAGTAGGGACTCCTGAAGCTACGTAGCATGCAGGCTATCTAATTTTTACCGACTTTATTAGGATCTCCCAAGAGGGCCTGTTGCAAGACAACAGGCTCTTTTTTTTACCTCAAATACACGTGTGAATGTTTCACAACTTCTTTAACTGGCGATCAAAAAGTTTATCCGGTTATACAGAATATTCACTAGAAAATTTCCTTAACCCAGCCTTGACCATCCACCTGCTAACTTCCGTTTCCGACACAGACACGCTCATTAATAATAGTGACCATACTATTACGATGGCTGTTCAAGAAGGAACGAGTAAATGGATTCAAAAAAAACAATAGGCTTTCATAGATACCAAACAGTTCTGTTGGCCTTTTTCATCGCAATATCCCTGTGGACACTTGTACGCCTGGGATTACTTATCTTTTCATGGCAGGAAGCATCGCCGTCGGCCCTCGAAATTTTCAAAATATTTTCTGTCGGCTTTCTCTTTGATGTCTGCTTCTTTGCATTCGCTACAATATTACCATGCCTGTATGTTACCTTTGTCCCCCAAAAAATATGGAATTCAAGGGCGAACAAATTTTTTATCTACAGCGCATTTTTTCTTACCGTTTTTATCTTCATTTTCGGAGCAACTTCAGAATTCTTTTTCTGGGATGAATTTAACGTTCGCTTCAATTTCATTTCCGTAGACTACCTCATATACCGACGTGAAGTAGTAGATAACATTGTAGAGTCATACCCTGTTTTTGTTATTATTCCGGTATTGGCAACCATTGCTGGAATGATCACATACCAACTTCGCACGAAGCTCAACCAAGCGTTGGCTGCTCAAAATTCTTTTACCAGCAACCTTATTCCACTTGCCGGTATTCTTTTAATGGCAGCCACAGGCGGTCTTTTTGCGACAAGCGACCTGCGAAACTTCTCTAGCAACACGTACCAAAGAGAACTTGCTGCAAATGGTCCGTACCAGTTTGTTTCAGCATTTAAGAATAACGAACTGGATTATTATCAGTTCTACCCTTCAATAGAAGAGGAACAAGCAACCCATACAGTACGGGCGGAGCTAGCCGACACTACAAAGCACTATCTATCCCCAAATGATCATAGCATCTTCCGCTCTATTCAAAAGAAGGGCGAAGAAAAGCACTACAACGTCATTCTGGTCACGATTGAAAGTTTATCTCCCAGCTACCTAGAACGAAATGTTACCCCGAACCTCAATGCACTCAAAAACGAGTCCCAATACTACACTCAACTCTTTGCTACAGGAACTCGCACAACAAGAGGCCTTGAAGCACTGACGCTCTCTATTCCTCCGACACCGGGACGTTCTATCGTAAAAAGGATCGGGAATGAAAAAGGCTATCTGTCTCTTGGAAGAATTTTCGATTCAAAAGGATACGACAGTTACTACATTTACGGCGGACGCGGCTACTTTGATAATATGAATGAATTCTTCTCCGGCAACGGTTATACAATCGTTGATCAATCCTCCGTAGCCGATGAAGAAATAGGCTTTCATAATGCATGGGGCATGGCGGATGAATACCTGTATGAACAGGTCATTAAAACTGCTGATTCGTCCAGTAGTAGGAAGAAGCCTTTCTTCCTTCACGTAATGACAACATCAAATCACCGCCCATACACATATCCTGACAATCGAGTTTCTATCCCGTCCGGTGATGGTAGAACAGGAGCAGTACAATACACTGACTGGGCGATTGGCGATTTTTTGAAAAAAGTCCATTCGAAGCCATGGTTTGATAATACGATTTTTGTATTTGTGGCTGACCACCAAGCAAGCAGTGCTGGAAGAGAAAACCTGCCTGTGCGTCGCTACAGGATCCCAATGTGGATTTACGCTCCCAAAATTCTTCAGCCTAAAAAGATTGATACGCTCGCAAGCCAGATTGATGTAGCTCCGACAATTCTTGGAATATTGAACTGGTCGTATTCATCTTTCTTTTATGGTCGGGACATTGCGGCCATGAAACCTGAGGAAGGTCGAGCATTTATTGGAAACTACCAATATCTCGGGCTGTATGATGGTGAACGGATGGCC
>NZ_JADMLB010000007.1 GCF_015482765.1 Halodesulfovibrio sp. | reverse complement strand
GGAAAAAATGCGTGGATGGAAGCTTTGGACGACGCACGCCGTAATAGGTAGCTGTCCGAAGAGTGTGCTGTTTATAGCTTGAAATAGAAGGCCTTCCTTTTGGGAAGGCTTTTTTATGGTCTTAATAGATCGATTTTTGATGTGTTGAAATGCATGAGTTGGTATTGTGATGTACTCACAAAATACAGGCTGTTCAGGCAGGAGTTTCGTATCATAGAGTAATCCGTTTTATTCAGGAGGCGAGTCATGACTGCACAACATACATCTTGTCAGCTAACTGTTGGCGGCTGCACCAGCAATATCCTTACTCATGCCCGATTGCGTATTCTTATTGTCGGAGGCGGTATCGCAGGGAGTACCTTAGCTGCGCTTTTGTCCAGACGCGGAGAACCGCCGGTTCTTGTTGAGCGTGGCGGTAAGAACGGGGTTAGCGGGTATGCATTGGGATTATACCCATTAGGTGGAAGAGTGCTGCATGGCTTGGATATGTATCAGCGTTACTGTCAGATCAGCAGAAAGATGGAACGGTATGTGATGCATGAAAGCTCCGGTAATGTTCTGCGGGAATTTTCTCTGGAAGAGTTTTCTGAAAATTATGGAGATATTCGCGGGATTGATCGCGGGTTACTGCTAGCATTGTTGCGGAGTGGTGTGCCTGAAGAGAATATTTATTATAACACTACAGTGCAGCACATCCAAAATAACCCCTACGGTGTTGTTGTAACATTTTCAGATGGATCAGCTCAGGAATTTGATCTGGTCGTCGGGGCGGATGGGATTCACTCTGATGTTCGTGCCATGGTATTTCCACAGGATATGTATACGTATAAGAAAACCGGTTGGGGGGGCTGGGGTGTGTGGCGTCCTTTAAGTGGGTTTGATGGAGCAACATATAGAGAATTATGGGCAGGTGGATGGTTTGTAGGAGTGTACCCTGTACATGACAAGCTTGCAGTATTTTTAGGGGGAAGCAAGAAGGAATTATCTAAATATACTGCAGCAGAATTTGCAGAACTTCTTAGAAAAAGGATTCCGGCCGGCCTCCTGCGCTCAGCGCTGCAGTCTCTTGAAGGCCTTGATGGGGCGTATTTTTGGGATATGGAAGATTGTCGTTCTTCACAATGGGTATCTAAGCGTGTTGTTTTGCTGGGTGACTCTGCTACTGCGTTTTTGCCCACTGCGGGTGTTGGCGCATCCATGGCAATGGATTCGGCGGCGGTCTTGGCAGATGAGTTGTCGCGTACCAATGTTGAATATTTAGCGTTAGCACTGGAAAAGTATGTATTGCGTCAACAAAATAGAGTCGAAATGGCACAAAAGAACTCGAGATTTCTTGCAAGAATGATGTTTCAAGATTCTTTATCTACTGCATTAGTGCGTAACTATCTTGTTCGGATGTACTCACTAAAGGGATTATTGAAAGATATTGTTAAGATTATGAAGTAAGTTGTGCCGACACATCAGATTCCTTTTTTGTTAATGTTGTATACTTGCAACGTGTTTCTCTTTTTTTTCTTGTAATGTTATTTATTTAATAGCCGATAAGAGTATGTCAGCAACTTTTGCTGGCATACGTTTTTTTGTGTGGTCCGTACTGCATTGTATGTAGTGCGCGGGTAGCTTTTTAGTATTGAACGCCCACGGAGGAACTGGTTGTAAAAAGGGCGCATTATTCTTTTTTTGTTGGCAAAATTTACGGCATAAGAGGGCAGTTGATGTTTTTTATAACATCAAGCTTAGTAATTGCGACCGACACACTGGCAGGAGTTTGGATTAGTCACTCCCTTTTGGAATCATGTATTACGCAAAAGAACAGGTACTGGGGGCAGTATGTTCGTGTTTGTTAGAAGGGTATAATATGTTCGATCGCATGAAATTTAGAAACAAGATTATTCTGTGTCTGTGTATTGCTATGTGTATTGTTTTCGGTGTGTATTCTTACGAACTTTCGGTTGAAGCACGCGAAATGGCCGAGGTGCAGGCCAGAGCACAGGCAAAACTCGTTGGGGGAAAATACGGTAACGAGGTAAAACTGGAAATCGAAGAAGCCTTAAATGTATCCCTGACATTAGTAGAGGTTGTTCGTGCAATGCGTGCACATCCAGAGACAATGGATCGTGACGTTATTGACGGTATGATGAAAGAGGCTATTCGCAACGGTCATTCCTTTTACGGCATTCAGGCAGTATTTGAGCCTAACGGGCTTGACGGCCGCGATGCTGAATATGCGAACACACGTGAATGGTGGGGTAAGGACGGGCGTTATGGTCCTTATTTCTGGAAAACAAATGGAACATTTAAAGCAGAGGACTTAACACAGCATAGTCCAGAGACAAACAGAAGTTGGTACATGGAACCTAGAGACAAGCGTTCTGTTGTACTGACTGAGCCATATTTTGCACCGGTTGCCAAAAAATATATGGCGACGATTTGTGCTCCTTTATTTGAAGCTGGAAAATTTTTAGGTATTATTGGTATCGATTTTACCCTGTCTTCATTTAAGGACATGATTGAGAAAATTAAACCGATGGGGACAGGGCGTGCAGCAATTATGTCTACAAGCGGGTATTTGGTAGCACACCCAAATGCAGACCTTGTGGGCAAAAATATTACTGAGGCTTTTTCACCCGAAGATAGAGCAAAAGTCAGCGAAGCGGTAAAGAGCGGAGAGTTTCTCCAGTTCACTTCTGTTTCTCCGCTGGATGGCAAAGAGAACATGTATGTTTTTGAGCCGATTACAATCTCAGGAACAGACACTCCTTGGAGTATTCTCGTAATTATCCCTACAGAGACTATCTTTAAGGAAGCCAACGAGTTTTTGACATTCAGCATGATTTTTTCTGTTGTAGCCGTGTTGCTTGTTTCAATCGTAATTTTCGGCATTGTTACATACCTTACTAAGCCTTTTGCAGTGCTTATTAAAGCAACTGAAGAAGTAGCTTCTGGTAACTATGAAGCAATGCCGGACGAACACCACTTCTCAAGCGAGTTTTTAACTCTCTATCTTGCAATGAAAGATATGGTGGATAAGCTCGTGCACAATATGCGTATGGCGGATGACAAGACTCGTGAAGCCGAGCAGAAAAGTCGTGAAGCTGAAGTGGCTCTTGAACAGGCGGAAGAAGCCCGTGCGCAGGCCGAGGTTGCAAAGCGCGAAGGTATGCTTCAGGCCGCATCGCAGTTGGAAGGCATTGTTATGCAGATTTCCTCTGCTTCTGATGAACTTGCAGCACAGGTTGATGAAGCAAGCAGAGGTGCAGACGTACAGCGAGAGCGCACAGCTGAGGCTGCTACCGCAATGGAACAGATGAACGTTACTGTTCTTGAAGTTGCGCAGAATGCAGGCAAAGCAGCAGAGAGTGCAGATGAAGCCCGTTCTAACGCTGAATCCGGTGGCAATATTGTTGAAGATGTTGTTCGTTCCATTCAGCGTGTGAATGAAGAAGCCCTTCGACTTGAGTCCGGTCTTGGTGATCTTGGTGTTCAGGCTGAAGGTATCGGTAATATCATGAGCGTTATTTCTGATATTGCGGATCAGACAAACTTGCTTGCACTTAATGCTGCGATTGAAGCTGCCCGTGCCGGCGAAGCCGGTCGTGGTTTTGCTGTCGTTGCTGATGAGGTACGTAAGCTTGCTGAAAAAACCATGCAGGCGACTTCTGAAGTTGAGCGTGCTGTTTCAGCGATCCAGCAGGGTACCCGAGATAATATTGTGGGTATGCAGGAAACAGTAAAAACTGTCGGTTCAAGCACGCAGCTGGCTGAGCAGGCTGGCGAAGCGCTTGGAGCAATTGTTAGAATTGTTGAAGATACCTCTGATCAGGTTCGTACTATTGCTACTGCTGCTGAAGAGCAGTCTGCTGCGTCTGAGCAGATCAGCCATAATACAGAAGAGGTAAACAGAATCGCAGGAGAGACTGCTGAGTCTATGAGCCAGTCAGCGCTGGCTATGAGTGAACTTGCTCGTCTTTCCGGAGAACTGTCACAAGTTATCGACGGATTGAAACGAATCTAGCCGTTACTTCTAAAAAATGGAAAAGCCCGACACGATAATCGTGTCGGGCTTTTTTTTGATCATATGTCTGGCATTATCGGTTTGTTTATGAGAAAGGAGCCGTCTTCAACGTAATGCGTTGAGGCGTGCGTTATCGGTTGGCAACCTAAGTGTTCTTACACCAATATTCTGTTGAAGTTATGAAGTATGGTCTTTGGTAAGAACCAAGGTCATAGCTGGTGTAAAGCAACGCTTTCTTACGAGCAAAAGCACAATGATGGATGCTAGTGCCGTTGAGCCGACAACCATAAGCATGACGACAATCTGGTAACGTACTGCTTCTTGGGGGTCTGCACCGGCAAGAATTTGTCCTGTCATCATACCGGGAATGGAAACAAGGCCGACACTCATCATAGAGTTTATGGCTGGAATCATACCGGCTCTGAGGGATGTTCTGAATATTCCCTCTGTCGCTTCTTTATAGTTGGCACCGTGAGACAGGTACATTTCTACAACATTACGCTTTGTCCGGAGTTCTGAAAAAAAGCGTTCAAGTGTCAGAGAAAGAGCA
Source organism: Halodesulfovibrio sp. (assembly GCF_015482765.1). Taxonomy (GTDB): domain Bacteria; phylum Desulfobacterota; class Desulfovibrionia; order Desulfovibrionales; family Desulfovibrionaceae; genus Halodesulfovibrio. Next base: position 32,763 of record NZ_JADMLB010000007.1, on the reverse strand, counting down.
TTCATAGAGTTTCCGGCAACCATGCCTCCAATCGGGATAAAGTACTGCGGACTCCACCATGGTTCAGCTCCGATAATGACCTTGGTTACAATGATAGTAATGAGCGAGTAGCTGAGCATGACTGCAAGTGTTGTGGGAGCGAAGTAGGCAACCTGTCTTTCGTTGACTCGTCCATATACAATGTGCACGGAAACAAACGTCATGACCATATAGACAGCGATTACCAATACTGCATTATTTAGACCGAATAAAATATTCAGCAGGTAGCCCATGGCAAGTAGTTGGGCAAAGGTTCTGATTACGCCGATAAAAAGATCACGCTCTAGTTTAAGATGGTAGTAGAGCGAGGCAACGGCCGATATGCTGACAAGCCCGAGGGCAATAGCTAACTGTGTCCAGGAGATTGAGATAAATTCTGTCATGAGAGCACGCTCACTGTGCCGTTTGCAACTGAAATGTGCATATGCGGGCATGTAGGGTGGTAGCTTGTATGGTTAACCATAAGAATAGATGTACCCTGCTTTATGAGTTCTTCTGCGGCATGTTCAACACATTCCCTGCTTTCCATATCAAGGGCACTGGTGGGTTCATCAAGACAGATAACTTCAGGATTCGTCAGTACCGCACGGATGAAGCATAGCCGTTGCTGTTGTCCAATTGAAAGGACTTGTGCAGGGGCATCCAGTGAAATAGTATCCAGTGCCAGTTTTTGGAGCCATTGGAGCAGGGTGCTGTCATCCGGCTGCGTACAGTTTTTACGGCTCTGTAGTGTAAAAGGGAAAAGTAGATTTGCCCTGACGGTTCCAGAGATGAGTGTCGGTTGCTGTTGGACGAAGCCGATGTGTGTTCTCAGTTCTGGGGGATAAAAAGAAGAAATGGAAGTTCCGCTCAGGTAAATATTTCCTGATGAAATTTCTTCCATGCGGATAATAAGACGAAGCAGCGTGGATTTTCCAGAGCCTGAAGGACCGGATATGAGAACAAATTGTCCTTTCGGGATTTTAAAAGATACGTTTTGAAGTCCGGCACCACCTGGCCAGGAAAAATTTACATTAGTAAATTCGAGTACTGGTGTACTATTAGGCGGTAAGCCGGTGTCTGGTAATGGTGAATACATTGTGATCTCGTTTCAGCATTTTTTGAAAAATAAATTAGGAATAATGTCGATAGACATCCTTTCAAAAACGGGTGACCTAAGTAATCCGACATATATGCTTCGTCATGTCAAGTTTGTTAGGAAAGTGTAACAAAACAGTGAAAATTGCTACTGAGCGTATTCGTATATCTCTTTTTTCATCGCTCTTAAAATGTATGTGAGTAGCATTCAGTATTGCGAGTAAATGCTGCAAAAAATGTATTGTAAAGCACTATTGATATATCAATATATGACATCTCAATAAATTTTTTCATAAATTAAAAAAGTAATTTTACTTAAAATTACTGATGGTTATACTTTCAAGAAAGAGTAAGCTCAAACTTATTTTTTTAGAGCTTGCTATTTCTAGTGAGAGGTTTCTATCCTGCTCTCTTGAGCATATTGTTTTACCAACTCGTAGATTAAGACGGACTAACTATGTATCAGGACAAAAATGGGTGTGCTATAAGTGTAGCAAATATGTCGGCTCACGAACTACTGTGTTTTGTGAGTGATTTTCAGGCATTGCTGTGGCGTGTAGAAATACCCCTATCTCGCATTGAACTGTTAAATGACTTTGTCATTGCCGGCTTGGATGAGGATACTCCCTTGTTCATGAAAAATGCGTCCTTCAGGGATACACTGCTGTTAGCGGGGGAACGCGAGCGGGTTGATGAGTTTTTCGATAAAATGAAAGAGCGCCAAAGCGCATCAACTGTCTTTCGTATTACCAACAAGGCGGGTAACGTTATGTGGCTCAAGCTTGTTGGGGTACGGAGCTCCTGCGATCCCAATTACTATCATGGAACGCTGAGCGATGTTACGGATACAGCGGCAGTCGTAACAGAGATTGCCGAAAAGGCTTTTGTTGAAGAGTCCAGATCAAACCTGCCGCAAATGCAGCCGCAAACAGCTCCGAATCTTGCTGGAAGTCAGTATGAGATTGATATTGAAGATTCGTTGCGAAACATGTTGAAAACACTTCAGCAACGTGAAGATCTGGATGGAGTGTTATTCTCGGTTGTTCACAGTGACGCGAGCAAGGTTGTTGTATATTATTCTGGCAAAGCGTTTGATGGGGCGGCACAGGGGGAAATATATCCATACAAGGGAACTATTGCACAAGATATTGCTCACTACAGTCATGATTTTTTGATTGTGGATAATACGATGGACAGTATTAAACCAATTGACTGGGCACTGTTTGTTCCACGGGGAATCCGTTCCTATTATGCTAAGCCGTATTATTTGAATGGGGTTATGACGAGTGTCGTGATCGTCTGTTCCAAAAAGTCTGCAAATTTTCAAGGAAAAGATGTGAGCTCATATGATGACATCTTTAATCCTTTTGTGGAACTTGCCCGCACTTGGAGAAGGCAGGATAATGTGAAAATATAGTCGAATAGGCATATCGCCTTTTAGATATTAAATGCAGAAAAAAACACCTAAGCGATGGCTTAGGTGTTTTTTTTATTATAATTGGATCACCCAATTGAACTTTTGGGTTATAATTGGATTAGATTGGGTTAAGTATGGCATAAATAAATACTTTTTATTGTGTATGCTTTTTGAGGCGGGTAGTTACATACTTACTTTCGCCTGTAGCAATACAGCACAAACTTTCGGGAGGATGTGTGAAAGGCTATCAGGAATTGTTGAAAAAACTGTCAGCTATTGTAAGTGAACGAAGCTTGCAACCGGGAGACCGTTTGCCGCCGGAAAGAGAGCTTGCTCCTCTTTTAGGTGTTTCACGAAACACACTTCGTAATCTTTTGCATACGCTTGAGGCTCGCAAGTTATTATCAATACGTAGAGGTAGCGGTACCTATCTGCATACTTGCTTGCTTGAATATGAAGATATGCAGGAAGTAACAGGCCATGACACTGCAAGACAGATGGCAGAACGTTGTGAAAGTGCTTACCTCTTTCTTCCAATAGTTGCGGTGCAGTCTGCTGAAAATATTGGAGTACGTATGATTGACAGGCTACAACAGGCAAACATTGCGTTGTCGCGTAGTCTGCTGTCTGGTGAAACGCCTTTGATATATGAAGACGTGGTAAGTTTTTTTCGAATACTGGCACAAGGTGCTAATAATCAATATTTCGTAACGGTTGTTGAAAATCTTTTTGCATACTCAGATTTACTCGGAATAATTATTACCCGTTTAAGTCAAAGAGAGCGGGATTTGATGTTCGCTTCCCATGTAAAAATGATTCATGCGTTACGTGAGCGAGATCGAGTATACGCTGCGGACATTGTTTGTGAATATGTGTTGTTTTTTGCCTATGCTGCTGAAGAACACTGCGGTGTTAAAGCAACTGACTTAGTATTCGCTGCAATGCAGGAGCGCGAGGGGGACTGGTCATGAAGATGACCCGTAGAGCTTTTTTTTCCGCGCCATTTACGACTGTCTCAACTGTTGTTGAGGAGTCGAGTGAACTAAAAAGTGAGCATGCAGATTCAGACGGGAGAAGTGTGGAGCTTTTGAGCGAATTCCCCGCAGAACTGCTTGCTATTGAAGCAGAACGGTTGGGATTGCCTGCCGATGCGGATAGCGACGAGGTGCGTCGTGCTATCCATGCTGCATTGGAAAGCTGTAAGCAATCACAATAGATTCTGCTGCTAGAAAGAACGTATTCCGTAAGGGAATAGGAGGTCACTAATGGAACGGTACGGGACTAACTATCTGGAAGAAAGAAAACTGATCAAACGATGGTCAGGTCCAATTCCAGCTCTGCTGAACCTGCTTTTTACACTAATCGTATTTTACGCCACATGGTGGTTCTTCCATGATCCACGCGGGGTAATGCGCATGTACACTCCAAACGTGGGGTACATGTACACCTGTTGGTGGCTTATTGTTATGATTTGGATTGTGTATTTATTTAACTTCTGGCCGTTTAAGCGTAAGTGGCTGGAGAACACACATCCGTTGACCAAAGGTCTTGTGCTTTGCGCGTTTTCCTTCGGCGTGCTGTACGTTATGATCAATGGCTTTTTTGAAGGTATTCTTGGCAACTTCGGGCTTGCCTATTTTAATCCGGATCAACTTGTTAAGTTGCCGGGGATTACAGAATTTTTTGCTGTTGAGTATTCCTGCCTTGCTATTTTGATGTTTGCAGCAATTGCTGCATGGATCAGCCCTGCATGGGTTATAGCAATGGAAGAAGAGCCGTGGAGTAAATTGCCGCAGCCTGCAAAAGGGTTCAGTCTTTTTATCTGCACATTCTTTCTTTCAACCATTGTTTATTTTGTAACCATGCACCCGCACATGGGTATTCTGTATCACCCTTGGCAGTCCTTTACTTCAATCGCGCCGCCGTACTGGGAAGGCTTTGCAGACACTGTGTCTGGTAACTTCCATATGGCATGGATTATGTGTTGTACGGTTGTTGTCTGGTTGCTTGAAACAATCTGGCAGCGTTATCCGTTCAACTTGATCCGCAACCCTTGGTTGCGTCGTATCGCGACCTTCTTCGGCATTATTGTTATTGCGTTTGCTATGCACTTCTTCTTGTACTTTGTTCAGGAATTGACTTGGGGCGAAGCTATTCGCGGTACTCGTCGTGCATTTGCACCGGACTGGCGTTGGTTGCATGTTGCTGAAATGGCAATCTTCTTTCTTGTTCCTGCTTTGTTCCTCAACTTTTACTGCGGGAACTGGCCTAGAAAATTTAGTATGCCGGTTAACGTGCTTATCCGCACAGTAATTACCTTAGTTGCAGCAGTTACTTTGTACATTATGTACTACAAAACCTCTCACTTGTTCCTTGGAACACAGAAAGGTTTCTCTCACCCTCAGCAGTTCCCGATGATTCCGTTGATCTGGCTTGTAAATATCTGGCTTGCTAACAACTGGTTTATGGACAACTGGCCGGGATGGAAAATGGTTCCGAAGACTGTTGAAGAAATCGAAGCAGACCATGTCGCACGTCAGGCAGAAATTGATGATGTTCGATGGTCTCCAAGTCTCGGTGCCGGATTGGGTATGGGCGTACTTGCTGGTGTGGCATTCTATGCAATTACCATCTATGCGCTTCCAGGGCTGTATGCAGCCATTGATATCCTGAAGTAGTTCAAGAGAGTAGCTGTCATGAGTATTGATAAAAAAGAAGTGAAGCGCCGTGACTTTTTAAAAGGCGCAGCAACCGGTGTCGGTGTCGGTGTGTTCGCAGCAATGGGTATGTATTCTTACTCAGATGCTCGAAAAGAACTGTTCCCGCAAAAGGAACGTAAGAAAAAAGACATCGGCGTTTGTAAATCTATTCACGTTACAAACATTTCAGAAACCAGTTGGTTCGATAATGCAACGTTGATTGGAGATATTAAGAAATCCGGTGGGTTGCTTGTAAACCAGTACGATTACAACTGGCCGCCATTTGGTAATGGTCAGGGGCTTGGTAAAGGTTCCTACAAAGATGGTATGGCTAAGATTAAAGAGTTCCTTCCTGATCGTCTTGATGAAGCATGGGATGTGATTTTAGAAAATTGCATCCATCCGGATAACCCGGGCGGCTATTCATGCCTTATCGAGATGGAAGAGATGGACGGTAATAAACGTAAGTTCCTGCTGGATACCGGTTGGTCTTACAAGTGGATGGATGAGTGCTTTAAGCGCGAAGGTATTGATACCATGCTGCGTAATAAAGAAATTGAAGCATTATTCATTTCCCACGAACATTTCGACCATTATTGGGGACTGCCGGTTACATTACAGTATGATCCTGAGATAACCATTTATATACCTGAAGGCTTTTATGAAGAAGGTCTGCAATACATAAAAGATTGCGGACACAAAGGTGAAGTGCATGTTGTGAAAAACGGGCTGTTTGAAGTAGCTCCCGGTTTTGCAACGTATGTATTCCCTGTACCGATTATCTGCCGAGTATATGGTGAACAGTCATTGTACTTCAACATTGCCGGTAAAGGGCTTGTCAGTGTTACAGGATGTTGCCATCAGGGTATTATCCGTTTTGCTGAGACCGCCTATCAGGAAATTGCTTACGAAAATGACAACTTCCATGGAATCTACGGTGGATTACATATTTCCCCGTTTGAAGATTGGGATCCTAAATATGATGACTTAGTTATCTCCTTAGGGAAATACGGTTTTGAGCGCATTGGCTGCAACCATTGTACGGGTGTGTTGTGTGCCAAAAAGTTCATCAACGCTGGGTATCCTGTTGTTGAAGGAACCGCTCAGTTCCGCTCTAAAGACACAGCCTATCTTGGTAATGGTGATACTATTACCTTTGGATAGCTCCCTACCTCCCCTGCACTCCCTACGGAGGGGATAGTAAGTCCATTTGAACCGCCTGAAGCACTACGCTCCCGAAAGGGGCTTCAGGCGGTTCCCTAGGAGTTTTTATGCGAGTAATACCGAACTCAATTTGCCCTCATGCTGTGCTTGAGGAGTCTGAGGTTGCGGCTTCAGAAGTGCTTAAGGCAATTATTGTCCGTTCTAATTTTATTCCCGGAATCCGATTCAAACTGGGGTGGCGCGGTGTAAAAGACTGTTGCTCAACCTCTGATGCATGGACGATGAAACTTGCCGGACACGAAGGTGTTTTCGGTATCCGCCGTGGAACGGTAACAGAGCAACATGGTGTTTCTGTTGGCGTTTTTCCAATAAGCTATTTTCCTCAGCCGGACGAAGATCTGGTTGATAGTTTTTCTGTTCAGGCTGCATTGATTACGCAGCTGGACGAGTACAAACCATTGCTTAGAGAATTTGTACGGCATGAAGCATTGTGCGATGCGTTTACTATTGGCGCTATACACATTGCAGTGTTGCCGGACGGCACAGGTTTTACGCTCGGGTTGGAATCATCAACGCGCCTTGCCTCTGTGGCTGTAGATGGTGTGGTGGTGGAGAACAATGGACAACAGAACGAAATTGTTGCTGCTGGCGAATATGATCAAAATTTACCGGCATGGGATATTGCGTATGATTTTCTTCGCGTAATTGCGGCGTCCACGTCGTATTGTATGCAGCATCGACCGGGGGGGATGATGCTGCGTACTCGCGAGGGGCGTATTGTAGAATACACTGCAAAGGGAACATGTATTGCGGTTCCGGACACAGATGAGCACGACAAGCAGATTGTATTGCAATACGGAAAAATGCCTCAGGAAAATATTGTTCTTGAGGACAGTTCATGGGGGCAGCCGCTGGAGTCAATTTGGCAGGCCGGTGAAGAAGTTCCTTGCGAATATGCAGATGAAGGGTGGTGGCATTCTTTACCGGATGCGGAGACACACGCTCTTGATAAGCATGTACTGGGAATAGTAGAAAAGCCTCGGCTGATTGTGCTTACCGGTTTCTTAGGATCTGGAAAAACAAGTTTTCTGCGTGAGTTTATTGAGTATCAGATAGCCCGTAACCAGTTTGTTGCTGTTGTACAGAACGAAATAGGGAAGCAAGGGCTTGATGGCAAAATTCTCGGTCAGGAATATGCTGTTACAGAAGTGGATGAAGGGTGCGTTTGTTGTTCCCTTGTCGGTTCTCTAAAAGCTGCTGCCATTGAACTTACACATACTTTCCAGCCGGACTATATAGTGGTGGAAACAACAGGGTTGGCAAATCCGGCAAACCTGTTGTCAGAAATTGCAGAGCTAGAAGAGCTTATTGTTTTTGATTCGATCACTACGGTATTTGATGCCAGTGAAGGGTCGCGCTGTTTGCAGCAGTTTGAGGTTGCACGCAGTCAGGCTGCAATGGCTGATACGATTCTCTTAAACAAAGTTGATTTGGTGGATAAAGAAGACTTGCGGGTCCTTCATGAAGAGCTTCGGAAGATGAATCCAAGGGCATCGGTGTTGGAGACCATTCACGGTGATGTGCATCCGTGTGCTTTGGAGTCAGAAAATCCACGAAGTATAAAAGATAAGCGTATGCCATTGTTACTTACTGACTTGCGTAATCACACGCATGACAAGATGTCATCAATTTCTATTCCGTTGCCGGATGTCGTTGAACGAAGTAGCTTTGAGGCATGGTTGAAAACACTTCCGGAAACAGTCTACCGTGTAAAAGGTGCACTGACATTTTCCGGTGATGAAAATCCGAGTGTGGTTCAGTTTGTAGCAGGGCGGTATGATATTACCCCGCATCCGGCTGATGCAATGTCTGATTTTTTGATCGCTATCGGTCAAGATCTTGCGGATGAAGGGTTGCAGCTTACGTTGTAAAAGCTTCTCTCGTTGTTTTGTATGCATTGTGAGGTTTCTGACAACCTCCTTATGTATAAACAAAAAGATAAAAATCCTCTGCCGTTATTGGCAGAGGATTTTTTTTGAATTTCATATTTTTTCATGACTTTTAAAAATGTTATCCCTTGACCTTTTGTGTTTGATGGCTAATTAGTTGTATGTCGCAACTAATTTGCGCAAGGGAGAAATACATGGAAGAAAATGAAGTTCGAACAATCCGCAGGGATTCCAGAAAGCTTGCCAGAGAGTGGAAGCTTGTTGCGAACCGTGCAGACCAGCAAGGGCTGACCGTGCCTGAGGCACATGCGTTGATAGAGTTATCCACACACGGAACGCTGTCAGTGCAAGACATTGCGGACATGCTTTTGATTGATAAGTCTAATGCCAGCAGGGCATTGGCTTCTCTTGGAAAACAGGGGCTTGTAGAGTTCTCTATTAATAAAGATGACAGACGTGCAAAAGATGTTTCCATTAGTGACTCGGGCTTATCTCGTTTAGCCAGTGTGCATTCTGAAGCAGATGAGCTTGTTGATGGAGCGCTTCGTCTCCTTAGTCCTCAGGAACGGGAAAAGGTTGCAGAAGGGTTGAATATCTACGCAAAGGCATTGCGTTACAATCGTAGACAAAAAGACTTTGTAATTCGTCCTGTAACAATAGCTGATAATGCAGCTGTTGCATCAGTCATTCGCAGTGTTTCAGACGAGTATGGTTTGAAAGCTGAAGATGGTTTTGCTGTTGGAGATCCTGTTGTAGATAGAATGTTTGAAACTTATGACGTTAAAGGCTGTCGTTACTGGGTGATAGAGCATCAAGGTGTTATCGTTGGCGGTGGTGGCATTGCCCCTCTTGCAGGTAGTGACGATGGCTTATGTGAATTGCAAAAAATGTATTTTATGCCTGTATGCAGAGGACGGGGGCTTGGGCGCAGACTTGTTTTAAAAGCCTTGGAGTTTGCACGCAGTGCAGGATACAGGGCGTGCTATTTAGAAACGACCAAAGAGCTGAAAGAGGCTACTTCTCTCTATCAAGCTCTTGGATTTTCCACGCAAGATTGTGCGTTGGGCGATACCGGACATGGTATTTGCGAATTACGGTATCTGTATAGTTTTGAAGAAGACTAAAAAAGTCCGGACATGGGAACATGTCCGGACTTTTCTTAGTGTGCATGAGTAAGGTCAGCTATTCTGTTCGTGATGCAATGGTTACCTTTTTACGTTGTGGTCAACGATACAGACACCTTGGTTCTGAATCGTCTCAAAGATATTGTAACTCCTGTAGAGTGGAGCACACTGCCATTTCTCAATCGGCTGCGAACTTACAAGTTGCGCAGTCTCCGGAATGGATTCATGTTTTTTGTGAGCATTACAAAAATACACCTTGAACGAATTGTCAGCATCTTTGAAACAATCAACGAGCATGGCTGACTCCTGAGGTTAAATGATAAAAAAAGGTATTATAAAAATATACGATTCTGAGTGGAAAAGTCCAATTAGATTTTAAGAAATTGCATTGTCGAATATAATGACAATCAACAGATCGCCCTCAAAGAGGACGAGGGCGGAACAAAGCAAAAGAAACGGGAAATCTCTGATTACATCGGGTGTCAGGACGTCAGCTTTTTTTACGATTGTAAAAAGACCTGACGTTTTTTTTATATTCATCAAAAGGCAATTTTTACTAATATCCTGTTTTACAAGGATAAAAAAGTGGCATGTCTTTTGCCTTTATGGAAGCAGGTGGTGTGAGCAAAGTCTCTGTAATGTTTTTTTATAGTGTGGATGGAACTGATGGCAGCTTTAAATCGTTTTTCAAAATCATTTGTGAAGTACTTTGTGCCAAAAGAGGAAGGCGGATTACGTCGGTACAATGTTCTTCGATTTAAGATGATCGGCCTTTTCGGCATGGTTGCCTTGGTTCCGTTATGCCTCATGGCACTGATAAATTTTCATATCTATAAATCTTCGTTGGAGAAAGAGCAGCGGCTATCAACACAAAGTCTTGTCACAAAAACGAAGTACTCATTTGAACTGTATTTAAATGAACGTCTTTCTGCTGTGAGCTTCATTGCAGCAACAAACAGCTTTGAAGAGCTTTCCAATACACAAAAGCTTCGAAAGATCTTTCATACAGCAAAAGAAGAATTTGAAGGGTTGGTTGACTTAGGATTGATCAATTCGGAAGGCAAACAGGTGGCTTACGCAGGCCCGTATAAGTTGCTTGGAAAAGATTACTCAAAGCATGACTGGTTTAATGAAACGAGAGTGCGCGGTACGTATATTAGCAGTGTTTTTCTCGGGTACCGAAAATTGCCGCACATCGCCATAGCGGTGGAGAGTATTACAGCAAATGGTGAGCCGTGGGTGTTGCGTGCAACCATTGCAACTGAGCCGTTTTCCAAACTGATATCATTTATGAATTTGGCTCCGGGAGTAGATGCATTTCTGTTGAATAAAGACAGGGTGTTGCAGACAGAGTCCCGTTTGTTCGGTTCCGTGTTGAGTGCTGTTCCTTTTGAGTTGCCACATGCTCAGTATCGCGGTGGTAACGCGTTGATAACAACAGAACAGGGCAAGTTTTCCGCAACGTATGTAAATTTTGTTCAGCCCGAGTTCATCCTGATGGCGGTTCGTCCTGCCTCACAGGCTACTGGTGCATGGTTTTCTCTTCGCACTGATTTGCTTGTGGTACTGATCGGCGGTGCACTCCTTATCACTATTGTAGCCTTCGGATTAACTAATGTTCTAATTCGCCAGTTAATGATGGCGGATGAATGCCGCGAAAATATTATGAAAGAAATTGAGCATACGCAGAAGTTATCCTCCATAGGACGGCTTGCAGCGGGCGTTGCTCATGAGATTAATAATCCCCTCGCGGTCATAAAAGAGAAGTCCGGTTTAATGACTGACATTTTGGCTCGTTCGCCGGAGTTTGAATTGAACGGCGTGTTGGAGCGGCAAATTAAAGGGATTACATCGTCTGTTGAACGGTGCAGTGCCATTACACACAGACTGCTCGGGTTTGCCCGTAAAGTTGAGGCAAAAAATGAGTGGCTGAATGTTAATGAAGTCGTCAGCGAAGTGCTCGAGTTTTTAGAGAAGGAACTCACAAAGCGCTCTATTTCCGTCAACCTTATGCTTGAAGAGTCATTGTCTGAAATTGAGTCTGACAAGGGACAGTTGCAGCAGGTATTTTTGAATATCGTCAGCAATGCTCTGGAAGCAGTTGATGAGGGCGGCGTCATTTATCTGGAAAGTAAAACAGTGGACAACGGTATACGGCTAGTCATCGGTGATGACGGTTGCGGTATGAGTGAAGAAACCATGAGTCGTATTTTTGAACCGTTTTTTACCACCAAACGAAATGCCGGAAATGGACTTGGATTAGCCATTTCATACGGCATCATCAGGAAGCTGGGCGGTGATATTTCTGTAACAAGCCATGTAGGTACAGGAAGTGTGTTCACCATTACATTGCCGTTTTCAGCAGAATCAAAAAAGGCGTAGGCACGAAAATTATGAAGTAACTCTTTACGGTATACACAGTTGCAAGTGTGAACTGTTGAAGAAGCACATCAGGAGGTCGTCATGCAGAAAGTTTTTATGTTTTTAGAAAATTCGTTTACCGCAGCTACATACGCTGAGGCCGGTTTCCCTTCCACAGCACGGGAAATGGCAGCTTTGCCTAGCCCTGTTGAAGGTTGGCTGGAGGAACATATGGTTTCCGCAGCAATGTCAGAAGGTGACTGGGCTGCCCGCATTGAACGTGAAAAAGCTACGACTGTATTTGACGTGATGGATAATCTCTTTGTGCCTATGACGTATGCAGAAGCCGGACATCCTGATATTGCCCAGAAATTGATGGGTAGAGAACCGTCGCCGGTTGAGCGTGAGCACGAGTTTATGTCCTTTATTGAAACAGTCGGCTTGCGACAGGATCAGGTTCGTTACGGTCTTGTAACTATTTAATGTGGAGTGAGGTAACAATGCGTGAAATTAAACTGTTACTTGTGGATGATGAGCAGGATTTTGTAGAAACTCTTGCTGAACGGTTACGGCTCCGTGATTTCGGTTCCACAGTTGCGCTGGATGGTGAAACCGCACTGTCCATTGTGGAAGACGGTGTACCGGATGTTATGCTGCTGGATATTATGATGCCGGGAATTAACGGACTTGAAGTGCTTGAACGGGTAAAAGAAAACTATCCGAATGTCCAAGTCATCATTGTTACCGGTCACGGCGGCGAAAAAGAAAAAACACAGGCTATGCAGCTTGGCGCCTTTGCTTACATGACAAAACCTGTTGATTTTGAAACACTTATCATAACTATCATGGCGGCATATGAGCAAGTAGGTGTAGAAACGTAGATGTGCCTCCTTGAATATATTGGTTATGGCATTGGCGCACACGTATAATGGGTCTACCTTACGGGGTTGACCCGTTATCTTTTTACAGCGCATTATGTATTAGCTTTGAATACGCTACTATGAAGATTGTCTATTTGTGTTGAAAGTAATTTTTTGGCAGATAGTGAGTAGCTTCTCTGGTGGCAGGTGGTTCTGGTGTATATTCACAAGGCAATAGAAAGGTAGGAAGCATGATCTCATTACGCTCCCGAATAGCATTACTTCTGTTCTGTATTATCGTGTTGAATCTGGCTGGTGCGGGTATCACGTTGTGGTACACAAACCGGACGCAGAGCCTTCAGGTGCAACTTTCTGCTAAAAATGTTGCTGCACTGGAGGCATCGCACGAGCTGTCCGCTTCTCTCATGGATCAGAAGGGGAATACAACATATTACCTGCTTTCCCACGATGATGCGTGGATTACAGAGCTGAATGAAAAACGCATACTATTTGAGGGCTGGTTAACGAAAGCCAAACAGGCTGCTTTTTCACCGGAAAGTATGCTGGTTTTGGCTGACCTTGAGAAATTGTACTTTAAGTATGATGCCAGTAGGCAGGAAGTTATTGAGCTGTATAAGCAGGGAGAGCCGGAAGCAGGTGCAGAACTGCATTGGAAAATTCGTGATGAGTTCAATACGCTTCTCTTGCTCTGTAAGGAATTTAGAGGACTGTACGTACAGGCAATAGAGAACAACCGTAAAGAGTTTGCTGAAGAGGCAACAATCGTAAGTGACCTTATTGTAGCAGGGTTGGTATTATCCGCCATCATAGAAATTTTACTTGTTGTTTTCCTGTACAGAAAGATTCTTGATCCTATCCGTAATCTTGCCCATGCCACAGATGATCTTGGTGATGAAACCCCGCTTTCAACGAAAAATGATGTGTTGGCATTGAGTAATAAGGTGGAGTCCTTATTGAGCCATATAGGGGATACACAACGGGAGCTTGATGCAAACAAAGAGACTCTTGTGCAGTCTGAAAAGATGGCGCTGGTCGGTAAACTTGCAGCAGGGGTTGCCCATTCCATCCGTAATCCGCTTACCTCGGTAAAAATGCGGCTGTTTTCGCTTGAGCGTACTTTAAAATTGGATGACCAGCAGCAGGAAGATTTTGATGTGGTGAGCGAAGAGATCTCGCATATCGATAATATTACAAAGAACTTCTTAGAATTTTCACGCCGTCCTGAACTGAAAGCAAAGATCCAAAGCCCGTCTGAGGTTGTGGATATGGCGTTACGTTTACTTAAGCATCGTTTCGAATCACAGGAGGTTCGTGTCACGGTTGAGCGAACAGGTCTTTTGCCTGCTATTCCTATTGATGGCGGACAGCTTAAAGAAGCGCTTGTGAACTTAATTTTGAATGCCTGTGATGCAATGGTTCAAGGTGGTGCGATTACAATTACCGAAAAAACAGACGTTGTTGATCCCCTTGGAACAATCGTTTTTATCAGAATAGAAGACACTGGCCCCGGTATTGCTGAGGATGTTCTGGAGAAGATCTTTGAGCCGTTCTTCAGTACCAAAGAAGAAGGCTCCGGTTTGGGGCTGGCAATTGCACGCAGAATTGTTGAAGAGCATGGCGGCTGGCTGCATGTAACCTCTGTAGAAAATCAAGGTACAACCTTTTTACTCGCGCTTCCTGCAACACGGGGAAACACATGGCAAAAATTCTCTTAGTCGATGATGATGCTCAGTTACGCAAAAGTTTTCAGAAGATCCTTAATACTGAAGGGTACGAAGTGCTTGAAGCGCACTGCGGAGAAACCGGTGTTGAACTGGCAGAGCGAAATAGGCCGGATATAGCGGTTCTGGATGTTCGTTTGCCGGGGATGAACGGGCTGGAAACGTTTAAAGCTTTACGGTCGCTGTACCCTGATTTGCCTGTTCTTATTATGACGGCCTACGGCACTACTGACACAGCAATTGAATCCACCAAGATGGGGGCGTTTGACTATGTCATGAAGCCGTTTGATATCCCAGAAATCTTGTCTTTAATTGAAAAGGCTATTCAGGCTGCGGCGGCAAGTGCTTGTGCAACCCCCATGGCTTCGAACACGCCTATCCTTCTAGGCAAGAGCAGGGCTATGCAGGATGTATGTAAGCGCATAGGCCGTGCTGCGCCTACAGATGCCACTATTCTTATTCGTGGTGAATCGGGAACTGGCAAGGAATTGGTAGCACAGGCAATTCATAAGCACAGCCTGCGTTCTAAATCACCGTTTCAGGTTATTAACTGCGTAGCAATTCCTGACACCTTGTTGGAAAGTGAATTGTTCGGATACGAGAAGGGGGCATTTACAGGAGCCTCGCAACGTAAAGCCGGTAAAATAGAACTAGCTAATGGTGGCACTGTGTTTCTTGATGAAATCGGAGATATGCCGACCTCTATTCAGGCTAAGATTTTACGATTGCTTCAGGAACGTCAGGTTGAGCGGCTTGGTGGAAGCCAGCCTATTTCAGTAGATGTCCGTGTTCTTGCCGCAACCAATAAGGATTTGGAACAGGCTGTAGCAAATGGTGAATTTAGAGAGGATTTGTATTATCGCTTAAATGTTGTGAATATTACGCTTCCTCCGATACGCGAACGCAGTGAAGATATTCCGATGTTGGCAGAACATTTTCTTTCTATGCATGCCAGCGCATCAGATATGCACAATCCGGGGTTGACCGAAGAGGCTCTGACTGTGATGCAGAAATACCCATGGCCGGGGAATGTGCGTGAGCTGAGTAATAAGATGCACAAGGCGCTCATATTCAGTCGTGGTTTGCCGTTAGATAAAGAGGATTTTGTTAAGCTTGTAGATGTTGCGGCGGCTACCCCCCAGTCGGAAGGTGATGAAGAAGATGTACGGGCATGGGTAACGCGCACCCTTATGACGGAGCATCACGAAAAGGCATTTGAGACTCTAGCTGATCGATTTGGAGCTATTGTGATTAAAGAAGCTCTGGAGTTGGCGTCATGGAATAAAACTCGTGCTGCTAAATTACTTGGTATGTCCAGACCAACACTGCTGGGGCGAATCGAAAAGTACGGATTGAAGGAACGGTAATAGTCTTTGTTGATGACAGACGTCATCAAGAAATAAGCTTGTATTTCAGGGCGGCATTTTGCTGCCCTTTTTTGTGGATTTTTGGCTGAATAGCGGTAGGTGTCAGTTTTCTTTCCAGGTGAACTGTAAAAGGAAATTACATCAACTGTAAAAGAAACTGACGTGAGAGCGTGCTGTTTATCAGTGTGCTCTTTTTTGATTTTTGTCATTTATTTCCTTGTAAAACAAATGGTTATCTTTGTGTTTTTCTGTGTGTGCTTTTTGGCACAACCCTTGCCTTATAGAGAGCATGGTATGCAATGTAACTACATATAACTTCACGGCAGCAATCGGAGCCGTACCCCGTCGGTCTAGCATGTGGGATGCTGAGGATACGTTATTCTCCGTATTTCTCGACGGCGTATTGGTTCGGACTTGTAGAGAAGTCTTGCCTTCAGCCAGCCAGAAAGATTCGATCACATCTTTTGCTGCGGGCAGTCAGTCTACAGTGAAGACTAGCATTGTATGCAGGGGCATTGCATACCGTTTACTCCCAACAATTTCGTGTCTGCTGAGCGTAGTTATTGTTCCGTACCATCGCTGGCAGCATAAGCTTGAAAACAGCATTTTTATGAAGGCTAAACGTCTTGTTGGGGCAATTCGTTTACTGTTGTCGCGCATAGCCATGCGGAGGGAGGAACGCAATGTATATATCCTCGCATAACTCCTTCCGCTGGCTTGCTACAAGAATTTTTCTGATTGGCATAGGCCCGCTGTTTATTTTGTTTGCGGTGCTTTGCAGTCGGGTAATGCATAATTTTCTGGATGATGCCGCTACACCTGCTTTGCGCTATGCGCTGGCACTGGTTGAAAAGAAGGAAGTTCGTACAACACAGGAAGTAAAGGAACAGCTTTCTATGTTGCTTCCGGAAGGGCGGTGGATTCTTCAGGATGATAGTCAGCACATCACCTCCTCAAATATTGACGATGTGCAAGAGCAGCAGCGTCTTATTGACACCGTACATAAGCAGAACGGTGACCACGCAAGCTCAATATATGTTCCCATGTGGCCGCTACCACCAAATTCCAGCGTTTGGCTACATGTGTACGTACCGGGGGCAGGCAGTGTCTTTTATGGCGTATCCATAGAGTCCCTGCTCCCCGGTGCTACATTCTCATTCGGTTTGTGTTTGACGTTGTTTTTTTCCCTGCTTTTTACATCCATTTTTAACTCGATCATTTTTTCCAGCTTTGTCCACGAGAAGCTTGCTCAGGAAAGGGGGCTGCGGGAAAAGCTTGAACAGAAGTTGATTGAATCCAACAGGCTCTCTGCCCAGACAAGAGTGGTTGCGGGAATAGCCCACGAAATTAATACACCGTTGGCTATTATGATTCAGGAAGCCGGATGGGTGAAAGAGCTTCTGGAAGATTTGCAGGAACAGGCAGACTTACTGGACAAGGACTCAAGAAAGTCTTTGGGAGCAACTTTTACTGAAATGAATACTTCCCTGAATATGATGCAGAAACAGGGGAAACGATGCGCAGATATTACCCACGGCTTGCTGAGAATGTCCCGTAAGGGAGCAGAGAATAAAACTGAAGTTGATGTGAATGTGATGGTTCAGGACGTTGTGCATCTGCTTCAGCCTAAAGCACTTGATTTGGGAATAGAGTTTAAATGGCAGCTGAATGCTTTTGTGCCGGCGTACGCATCATCCGGACACGTTCAGCAGATCTTAATGAATGTAGTGAATAACGCGATTGATGCCGTTGCGGCGGCAGAGGGCGAGGAACATAAAGTCATTATTTCAACATTCAGCACGAAGCATTCTGTTCTTATTCGCATTACTGATACCGGAGTCGGACTCTCGCTGGAGTTGAAAAATAGAATTTTTGAACCATTTTTCACCACTAAAGCAGCAGGCAAGGGGACAGGGCTTGGATTGTCAATCTCTCACTCCCTTGCAAGGCGTAATAACGGTAGCCTTTCTGTGGAATCGAGCCCCGGTAAGGGAAGCAGTTTCACACTGACACTGCCTGTGGCAGAGGTGGATTATTTACCGGCTCTATAGCCTGTAAATCCAAGGAGAAGTGAGTCATGGAAGATTTAAAAATACTTTTAGTAGATGACGAGCCGGACTTTTTGTCAGTTATTGCGCGCAGGCTTGCACGAAGAAATGTTGCAGTCAGTGTTGCTTCATCCGGCATGGAGGCCTTGGAAAAGTTGAAGGCAGATCCTGTAAAAGTGGTTGTTCTTGATGTGAAAATGCCGGGGATTGACGGCATTGAAACACTGCGCCGCATCAAAGAAATGATGCCGGATGTAGAAGTAATCATGCTTACAGGTCACGCGGATCTAGATGTTGCTATCAGCGGCATGGCACTTGGTGCCTATGACTATTTGCTTAAGCCTGCAGACATCGATGAGCTGATGTTTAAAGTTCACGATGCAGCAAGTGTACATAATTCACATAGTTCCTAGCGGTACACGTCGGAACCTGTGGATAGCTATCTAGGAGGAAGTTATGAGGAAATTTTATGCTGTATTAATGGCCGCCTCGCGGGCGCACGCGAAGTGGGAGTTGGAAGTTTCGCACAATATATTGCGAAGCAAAAAACGTATGTTGATACTGTTGGCTCTTGCGCTACCGGCAATCGTTGTGTCCATGGCAGTGGCGGGCGATGTAATGCCAGAAATTTTAGGTGGAAAAAAGGCATACTCACCTGCTTTTTACACACCTGGTATTTTTGTAGTCTCAATTGTTATCGGTCTCTTTGCTGGTCTTATCACCGGGTGTATCGGAGCCGGTGGCGGCTTTATTATTACACCGGCACTTATGAGCGCGGGAATCAAAGGTATCTTGGCAGTAGGTACCGACCTTTTCCATATCTTTGCAAAAGCAATTATGGGAACAGCTGTTCATAAAAAGCTTGGAAACGTTTCGCCCAAGCTGGCGATTGCTTTTCTGGTAGGTTCACTGGGCGGCGTTGTCGGCGGTGGATTGGTAAACCGTGCACTGTACGAGATCAATCCGGTGCTCAGTGACACATTTATTAGTGCTATTTATGTAGTACTGCTTGGATTTCTTGGTTTTTATGCGCTTATCGACTTTTTAAAGCTGCGTAAGCAGGATGACGGCGGTGATGCTCATGGTTCCGCTCCGGCAGACGGACAGGGACTTGCGTCTAAACTTCAAGGTGTAAACCTGCCGCCGATGATCACGTTTGACGAAGACCTCGTACCGGGCGGTAAGCAGATCTCCGGTGTCTTTGTTGCAATGTGTGGTGCTTTCGTAGGTTTTGTTGCAGCTATTATGGGTGTAGGCGGCGGCTTCCTTACCTTCCCTATGTTCGTATACATTCTGGGTGTTTCCAGCTTTACCACTGTTGGTACTGACATTCTTCAGATTATCTTTACCGCTGGTTTTGCTTCTATTTCCCAGTATGCAATTTATGGCTTTATCTTCTACACACTCGCAATGGGTATGCTTATCGGCTCTCTGCTCGGTATTCAGCTTGGTGCGTTGACCACTCGTGTAGTTAAAGGCATTTATATTCGCGGTTTCTATGCAACTGCTATTCTTGCCGGTTTTGTGAACCGTCTCTTCGCGTTGCCTGCCAAGTTGCAGGAAATGGAAATTTTGGACATTTCGCCGCAGTTTGCTCAGTCACTTGCAACGTGGGGTAACTATGCCTTCTTTGTAGTGGTAAGTATTTTTGCTCTGTGGGTAATTACAAAGTTCATTACCAACATACCAACACTGAGGAGGGATTAGTTATGTTGATTCGAGATCGCAAACATTTCATGCTCGGTTTGGTAATGGCCATTAGTTTCGGTTGCGTTTTCGCCGGACTGTTTATGCCTTGGTACGGTAATGGGCGATGTGCGTTTGAAGCGTCTGATGCCTTGTTCAACTCAATTTCAAAAGGTTCAACGCATTATATTGAAACATTAAGAAAGCAGAATAAAGCTGTTGAAAATACTGCTGTGACTGTTTCTTTGAAATATAGCAGCGAAGAAGCTGCAAAGCAGGCCTCTTTGTTATTGGCAAGTGCTGGAGAGGTAGCGCATAAGGATGATACAACGCTCACGTTTACCGGATCTCTCGGAGCTATGCTTTCTGAGGCGATTACAGATAGTGACACAGCTTTTTATAACGACGAGTCTACGTTTATGACAAAGTATGGTTTGCTTCCGAAGCTGGCTATGTACAGATGGTGGCAGACGTTGACTGAAGCAGAAAAGTCCCTGAAGCGTCAGGAGAAGTTTTCTGAAGCTGTCGTTGTAAACGCAGTTACTGTTAGAGGTGTAGAGGTTGGGTACAACTATTTTGGTATTGAGCCGAAAAAAGCCTCAAACAGCTATGGAATTCTGTCATTTGCATTGATCTTCTATGTTTTGTACACATTATGGTGGGGCTACGCTCTGTTCTTCCTGTGTGAGGGCGTTGGACTCGCGATGAAAGGTGGTTCAAAAAAGGAAGTGTAATGCATGAAGATCCTTCATCAAGGTTTACATTGCTTGAAGGGACTTGCTGAAACGACCCGACGCCTCTTCTCCTCTGACCAAGACAGGGGAGAAGAGGCTTTGCAGCAAGATTTTACGAAAGCCGCGTCTAATTTTAAGCGTCTGATAAGTGCAAACAATAAAGCTTTGGATGTGATGGCGCAGATGGAGCTTGCGTTGTCTGAGGGACGTGAATTCGATGCGACGTACGTGCGCACGCAGGTCACGCGTGTGAATACTGCTGTTTTTCAGCTTATCTCCAGTATTGAAGGGTATTCCCCTGAGAAATTTGCTCCTGTGAAGCAGCGCTTTCTTGAAATTCAGAAAGAACTGAATGCAGAGCTGCTGAATGTTCCTTCCGACACAGAATGTCCTCTTGTTTTGTCTTTTAAGGATATTACAGCTGATGATGCACTTCTTGTGGGTGGGAAGGCTGCAAACCTTGGCGAGTTGCGCAATAACATAGGCGTGCCTGTTCCAGATGGTTTTACCTCTACCACAAGAGCATTCTGGACGTTTATGCGTCATAATGAGCTGCATGAAGTCTGTGATCGAAGATTACGCCAAGTGACTTCTGACTCACTGAATGAATTGTATGCCGTATGTTCAAAGATACGGCAGGACATTGAGGGTGCAGCTGTTCCGGAGGAACTTTCCCGTCAAATTTTACAGATGGCAGAAGCGCTGGGTGATCCAGCAAAAATGCGCTTTGCCGTTCGCAGCAGTGCTGTTGGCGAAGATGGCCGCCATCATGCTTTTGCCGGTCAATATCTTTCCCGTCTTAATGTCTCGTATGAAGAACTTCTTTCTGCATGGAAAGAGGTTGTTGCATCGAAGTATTCTCCCGAAGCGGTTGCGTATCGTAAAGCAAAGGGGCTGGCTCCTCGTGACCTAGCAGTATGTGTTGCCATAATGCCGATGCAGGAAATGGTTGCAGGCGGTGTGCTTTACAGCACAGACCCAATTGATTGTGAGCATGATATAACCACGGTACACGCAGCGTATGGACTTCCTAAAGGAGTCGTTGATGGAAGAGTTGCGGCGGACATCGTCAAAATGCGTAAAGAGTCCGGTTTGGGGCCGGTGGTTGTCGGGCAGAATATAGTAAATAAAGAGAAGCAGTATGTTTCTGTTGATGGCGGTGTAGAATTGATAGCTGTACCGTTGCCGATGCAATACGTGCCCGTATTGACGTTGAAAGAATTAAAAATGCTTCAGCATAATGCAGAGAAAATAGAAGCTCACTATGGTTGTCCTCAAGATATTGAATGGGGGATTACCAAGAACAGAGAGATTCGCTTTTTGCAGAGTAGACCATTGGCACAGACCCCGTGTGTGGTGCATTCTATTGAAGTTGATGCGCCGTTACTGTTAGCTGGTGGAGATACTGTTTCAACTGGTGTAGGGTGTGGTGAATTAATTTTTGTGCAGCGAGAAGTGGACGCGTTGACGTTTCCGGAAGGGGCTATTCTTGTTGTCCAATATGCCTCACCTCGATGGGCACCACTTTTGTCAAAAGCCAGCGGAGTTATTTCCGGAACCGGCTCAAGAGCAGGGCATCTTGCCAGTGTCGCAAGAGAATACGGTGTTCCTGGGATTTTTGGGGTAGGCAGTGTTGATAAACTTGTGGGGTATCAGGGAGACGTTACGTTAGATGCTGCTTATTGTAAGGTCTATGCGGGAAGAGTTGAACCGTTAATCGAGCTTTGGAGTAGGCGCGACAGGTCAATGAAGGGTACTCCTGTTTATGAAATGTTAGCCAGCGCCGTTGAAAAAATTGTCCCTTTGTATCTGACTGATCCAACCAGTCCAGAGTTCACCGCAGAAAATTGCAAAACTCTTCACGATATTACTCGTTTTTGCCATGAATATGCAGTTGATGAAATGTTCAGGGTGGGACGCGAAATGCATATTCCTTCAGGAAAAACAAAGCAGTTGTATGATAACTGTCCTATGCAGTATTGGGTGGTTGATTTGGATGATGGCTTTGTTACGTATCCTACAGGAAAGTTTATTACTTTTGATAATATTTCATCTGTTCCGATGCTTGCTATATGGAAGGGAATGACAGCGATTAAATGGGCTGGACCACCACCGGCAACGGCAAAAAGCTTTCTGTCCATTCTTGCAGAATCAGCTTGTGACCCTTCACTTGTACCGGATGCGAACTCTGTATACACAATGCGGAATTACTTTTTGATAAGTAGTAAATTCTGCTGTTTACAATTTCGCTTTGGGTATCATTTCTGTACCGTTGAAACGCTGTGCGGAGACGTGCCTGCAGAAAACTTCATATCAATGAAGTTTTCCGGTGGTGCAGCAGATTTAAAGAAAAAGAATGCCCGTGTTCGTTTGATAGCGATATTACTTGATGAGCACGATTTTCGAGTAAATGTGGTTCGTGATCGACTTACAGCCAGATGTGAAGGGATGTCTGCAAACGACATAAAAGAACGGCTGCATGTTGTTGGGCATTTGCTTATGCATACCCGCCAACTTGATATAGTATTGCATTCAGAGCAGGCATTTCAAAATGTGTTAGCAAAGTTGAGAAAGGATTTAGCTGCATAATTGTAGGTGTTCTTTATTTTCGGTGTGTTATCCCTGTCGATTGTCGGCAGGGATTTTTTATTGGTAAATTGGAGGAGGCGAGTAATGGCGTTCTTGTAACTGATAGTGTGAGTGCAGGAGTGTGGAAAATTTTTACGCTAATTTGCAAACTACTGCATATTTTGATGAGAATGACTCAAATGATGATTTCTGCGGTTTGACCCTAAACTTGTTTTTTACAATATTGTATGTTTCGAGAGTAAGGTTTTAAGATATAAGTACAATTCTTGATATAGTTGTATGGCTAAGAGTATCGAAGTGTTACATCTTATGCACGGTTAAGCACATTGAAAATTGGTTGTAGGTACTCTCTTTTTTTGTCTCATAAAAAAATCTGCTTTTTTCCACAATCGTCCCCACCCTTTTTGCTTATATGAATATTGCCAATAAACAGTAAAAAGCGCAAAAGTATCCGCTCAGGGTCTCTAGTTTTACAATTTCGTTATCGCACATCTAATAATCGAAAACTGTGTATCAAATTCACCCTGTAGTTTTTCTATCACTTTGAAAAAACTCAGCTAGCTACGGAGTATATTTATGTTTGAAGCACCTTATTTATTATTCCTTGGTGATGCCCCTGATCGTCTTGCTGCAAAAATGGCGCAAGGTATTTATGACTGGCGTCCTGATGCAGCAATTGGGCAATTGCGCATGGAAAGCTGTAATGTTGATCTCGGTATTACAGATTTGTCAATTCAGGATGCAGTAGCGGCAGGCGCAAAGACGCTGGTTATTGGCATCGTTAATCGCGGTGGTGTGATTTCAGATAGTTGGAAGACAATTCTTATAGAAGCGCTTGAAGCAGGTATGGACATTGCTTCTGGTTTGCACAACCTTTTGCGTGATGAACCTGACTTGGTTGCAGCTGCAGAAAAGAATGGTTGTGCACTGCATGATGTACGTATTCCTTCAATCAAATACCCTATTGCGAATGGGAAAAAGCGTTCAGGTAAGCGCTGCCTCGCTGTTGGAACAGATTGTTCTGTTGGTAAGATGTACACAACACTGGCAATGCATCGTGAAATGGAAAAACGAGGCATGAAGGCAACTTTCCGTGCAACTGGACAGACCGGTATTTTGATTGAAGGTGACGGTGTTCCGCTTGATGCTGTTATTGCAGATTTTATGGCTGGCTCTATTGAATGGCTTACACCGGATAATGATCCTGAGCACTGGGATCTTATTGAAGGACAGGGCAGCTTGTTCCATGCATCATACTCTGGTGTAACGACAGCACTGATCCATGGTGGACAGCCGGATGCGTTGATTCTTTGTCATGAGCCTACAAGGGAGCATATGCGTGGTTTGCCTGAATACCAGTTACCTTCTCTTGAAGACTTGCGTGACTTGGCGTTACAGATGTCGAAGATAGTGAATCCAGACTGTAAGGTTGTCGGTGTTTCAATTAACACTCAGCATATGGAAGAGGCTGAAGCCCTTCGTTATCTTGAAGGAGTGGAAGAGCAGTTGGGACTTCCTTCTGTTGATCCGTTCCGACAGGGTGTTGGTCGTCTTATCGAGGCATTGGAATGCGTATAACTGTAACGAAAGATATTTTTCCGTTAGCCAAGGTCTTTACTATTTCCCGAGGGTCTAAAACTGAAGCAGTTGTTGTTCGTGTTGAAATTGAACACAACGGAGTTATCGGGCGCGGAGAGTGCGTTCCTTATGCTCGCTATAACGAAACCGTAGAGAGTGTGACTGCTCAAATCGAGGCTCTTCCTGTTCCGGTAACTCGTGAGCAGGTTCAAACTCTGATGCCGGCCGGAGCTGCTCGAAATGCGGTAGACTGCGCTTTGTGGGATTTAGAAGCGCGTCTTTCTGGTAAAAGTGTGTGGGAGCTTGCAGGTCTCGATACACCGAAGCCGGAAGTTACAGCGTATACCCTTTCTCTGGATACTCCTGAGAATATGCTTATCGAAGCGGAAAAGAATGCTTCACGTCCGTTGCTTAAGATTAAGCTCGGAGGCGAGGGCGATATCGCTCGCATCGAAGCCGTTCGCAAAGGGGCTCCTTCAGCACGTATTATTGTCGATGCGAACGAAGGATGGACTCCTGAGTTGTACGACAAGATTGCGCCAGTGCTGATAAAGCTCGGTGTGGAAATGGTAGAACAGCCGTTCCCAGCCGGCGATGATGAAGCATTGCGCACATTGAAACGAGTGTTGCCTGTTTGTGCTGATGAATCATGTCATGACTGTAGCTCGTTAGAAGACCTGCAGGGTAAATATGACATGATCAATATAAAACTTGATAAGACTGGTGGACTCACAGAGGCTCTGGCGTTAAGAGACATTGCGAGAAAAAGTGGTTATCAGATCATGGTCGGCTGTATGGTCGGCTCTTCTCTTGCCATGGCACCTGCCGTGCTGGTTGCCCAGGATGCTGCTGTTACGGATCTTGATGGTCCTTTGCTGTTAGCAGAAGACAGGGCGTTCGGGCTGACCTATGACGACAGTTATGTGCATCCTCCATTACCAGAACTTTGGGGTTCTTCTAAGATTACCCCAGCATAGAAAGAATTATCGTAGAGAGATAAAGGATAATCATGAGTCGTACAGTTTATGTTAACGGTAGTTACCTACCTGAAGAAGAAGCAACTGTCTCAATTTTTGATCGCGGCTTTTTATTTGCCGACGGTGTTTATGAAGTAACCGCTGTACTTGATGGAAAGTTAGTGGATTACGCTGGTCATACTGCCAGGCTTGAACGATCTCTTAAAGAGCTCAAAATGGATTTGCCTATCAGTACAGAAGAGTTGCTTCAAGTGCACCGCGAACTTATTACGCGTAATAATCTTACTGAAGGTGCAATCTATTTACAGATTACCCGTGGTGCAGCTGACAGGGATTTTGTTTTCCCTAAAGATGCAAAACAGACCATTGTTCTGTTTACACAGGTAAAGCCTCTTTCTGCTCCTAAGACAGGTATCCGCATTATCTCTGCTCCTGATATTCGTTGGGGACGTCGCGATATTAAAACCGTTCAATTGTTAGCACCTTCCATGACTAAAATGTTGGCTAAAGCTGAGGGCAAAGATGATGCATGGATGGTACAGGATGGTTTTGTTACGGAAGGTACATCATGTAATGCTTACATCGTGACCAAAGATGGTAAGATTGTTACTCGAGATCTTTCTCACTCAATTCTTCATGGTATTACTCGTGCTGCAGTGCTGAAGCTTGCCGCAGAACTTGATATGGAAATTGAAGAACGGGCTTTTACTATTGAAGAAGCACAGAACGCAGCAGAAGCATTTGTTACTGCTGCAACAGCATTTGTAAATCCAGTTATTGAGATTGATAATGTTGAGCTTTCCGGTGGAAAGCCTGGTCCAGTTGTGACCCGTTTAAGTCAACTCTATCTCGAAGAAAGTCGTAAAGCTGCTGTGTAAGCTTTTTTTGTTCGCTAAGCGAAGCAATACTGATCTTAGAAAGGCCGGTACCTGTAGGTGCCGGTCTTTTTTGTTTGGATTTTTATCATGCTGGAAGGCTTAGATGGATAAAGGTTTACGTAACTTGATTATTGAGCACGAGCTGGCCTGAAAAATGATGCGCAATAGAACGCAAAAAAGGGATTACGACCCGTCATAGAGACAGTACGTAACCCCTTGAGAATGCACATGGTACCGAGAGGGAGACTTGAACTCCCACAGCTGTAAAGCCGGCGGATTTTGAATCCGCTGCGTCTACCAATTCCGCCATCCCGGCATGCGTGAAAAGGTGTTTATGGGAACTAGCGCAAGCTGTCAACCAATTTGCAAATATTTTTTTCTTTTTCTGAAAAATGATAGTCAGCTGGTGCTGTTTTGTGAAGATTTGAGCATGATTTTTTGCCAATTCTGCTTTTCCACAATTCAGGGGTTGCCTAAACTGGAGAACTGATTACATACTGCTAGTCCTACTTCTTAATGATAACTAGTTACCAATAGTGCTGAGCACTAACGAGATACTATATGACCAAAGATAACGTAATTCGTATTGAAGGTGCCCGCCAGCATAACTTGAAAGATCTTACCCTTGAAATCCCAAGGGATGAGCTTGTTGTTGTGTGCGGGCCATCTGGCTCCGGTAAGTCCACTCTTGCTTTTGACCTTGTTTATGCAGAAGGACAGCGCCGCTATGTTGAATCTTTATCTGCATACGCGCGCCAGTTTCTGCCGCAGATGGACAAGCCGGATGTTGATAAAATCGAAGGGCTCTCTCCTGCGATATCTTTGGAACAAACTGCCTCTACCCGTAACCCTCGTTCGACTGTAGGGACGGTTACAGAGATCTATGACTTTTTGCGCGTTTTTTACGCCCGACTTGGGACGATGTACTGTCCTAAATGTAATAAGCCTATTGCTGCACGTGCTGCCGATGAAATTATCAACGAGATTCTTGAGCTTGAGAGTGGTACCAAGTTTATGGTGCTGGCTCCGCTTGTTGAGCATCAGAAAGGTACACATGCTGATCGATTCAAGAAGTTAAAGGCGCAAGGTTTTGTTCGCGTTCGCATCAACGGTGAGATGCACACAATTGATGATGCACCAGCGCTTGAAAAGAACAAAAAGCATACAATTGATCTTG
The DNA here is from genome assembly GCF_015482765.1 of Halodesulfovibrio sp. GTDB lineage: Bacteria > Desulfobacterota > Desulfovibrionia > Desulfovibrionales > Desulfovibrionaceae > Halodesulfovibrio. Next base: position 5,297 of record NZ_JADMLB010000007.1, on the reverse strand, counting down.
TAATCGATCGTCTTGTTATTAAAGAAGGACTTCGCGGGCGTTTGGCTGATTCTGTTGAGTTAGCGTTAAAGTACGGAGAAGGGCGCTTAATTGTGTCAATTGTCGGCGGGGAAGACAGAGCCTTGTCTACAGAATCTGTATGTCCAACGTGTAAAATTAGTCTGCCGCGCTTATCTCCACAACTATTCTCATTTAACAGCCCTCAGGGAGCTTGTTCTCGGTGCTCCGGTATTGGGTCTGTAGACTATTTTGAGCCTAATTTGCTTGCCCCTAACAAAGGGTTGTCACTTAAAGGTGGTGGATTGCTTCCATGGAAAAATCCGAAAGTGATGGAGCGATACGCGGATGATTTAAAAGCGTTGGGCAAGAAGAATGGTTTCACCTTGGAAACTCCGTTTTCTGAATATTCAGCAAAAGCTTGGAAAGCATTGTTTGAAGGGCAGGGAGATTGGCCAGGAGTTGTTTCTTTGCTTGAACGGGGGATGCAGTTTGGTCATGCTTGGCGTGATGAGCTTTCTCGTTATCGTCAAAGTCACCCATGTCCTGTTTGTGGTGGTGCACGTCTTAAAAATGAATCGCTTTCCGTCCGTGTTGGCGACCATTCTATCTACGACTTTTGTTCCCTTTCCATTTGGCGTGCTCTTGAGTGGTTGCAGCAGCAGAGTTTTTCTGAATCCCAAATGGTGGTTGCAGAGCCATTGTTGAAAGAACTGACCCATCGTTTAGGTTTTATGGTTAACGTCGGGTTGGACTACATTTCTCTCAGCCGTAACATGTCAACACTGTCCGGCGGTGAAGCGCAGCGTATCAGGCTTGCATCTCAGCTTGGCTCTGGTCTTGTCGGTGTTACATATGTTCTTGATGAACCGTCTATCGGTTTGCACCCAAAAGATAATGTCCGTCTTATAAACACGCTTCGCAGCCTGCAGCGTCGAGGCAACACAGTGCTTGTTGTTGAGCATGATGAAGCAACAATGCGTGAGGCAGATACGCTGATTGAGCTTGGACCTGGTTCGGGTATGCTTGGCGGTGAAATCATGTTCAATGGTACTGTTGAAAAAATGCTCGGTGATGCGGACACGCTGACAGCAAAGTATCTCCGTGGTGAAATGGTTATTGATGTGCCTGAGGAGCGCAGGGGTGCTGAGCATGATTTGGTGCTCCAAGGCGTTTCTACCAACAACTTACAGAATTTAAATGTGAAATTTCCATTAGGGACTCTTACCTGTGTTACGGGCCCTTCAGGTTCAGGTAAAAGCTCTTTAGTTGTTGATTCGCTTTATAAGCATATTGCACTGTCTAAATCGATTAAAGTTGACAACCCCGGACAGATTAAGGGGATTAAAGGGCTGGAGGATATCGAACGTATTGTGTCGATTGACCAGACCCCTATTGGAAGAACTCCTCGTTCAAACCCTGCTACATATACGAAGATCTTTGATGAGATTCGCAATATTTTTGCAATGACACCGGACGCTAAAAAACGTGGATACAAACCGGGGCGATTTAGCTTCAACGTACGAGGCGGTCGCTGTGAAGCCTGTAGCGGTGACGGACAGATTCGTGTTGAAATGCATTTTCTGCCGGACGTGTATGTAACGTGTGATGTCTGTGGCGGTAAACGGTATAGTCATGAGACATTAGAGGTGCGTTATAAAGAAAAGAATATTGCAGACGTACTGAACATGACTGTTCGTCAGGCAAAAGCTTTTTTTGAAAATCATCCAACGTTAAAACGCCGTCTGTCAGTTCTGGAAGACGTAGGGCTTGAATACATACGTCTTGGACAGCCTGCGACAACTCTCTCAGGCGGGGAAGCACAACGTATTAAAATATCCCGAGAGTTAGGAAAACGTAATCTTCCCGGTACACTATACATACTTGATGAACCGACAACAGGGCTGCATATGCACGAAGTCGGAAAGCTCATCCGCGTGCTGCAAAAGCTTGTGGATAAAGGTGCTACTGTTATTGTCATTGAACATAATACGGATGTTATTATGGCGGCTGACCATGTTATTGACCTCGGTCCCGGTGGTGGCGAGAACGGTGGACGTGTTGTATCTGCGGGTACTCCAGAGGAAATTATCAACGACACAAACTCTGTCACCGGTGCATATTTAGTTGCAGAGCAAGCAGTTAGGAATAGTTCATAGTTGCTATTTCTATGCTGGGCAGGTATCACTATACGTACTAGAGTTATGCTTTTATAATCTGATTTGTTATTTCTATCCGTAATGAGGAAAATATGGATCGAAGAGGTTTTCGAAATCAGTATGGATTTGAGGAGGTGTATAGCGCTTTATTCGTCGATTTCGACAATATATACACGCGCTTGGAAGAGATAGAGCCGTCTGCAGCTCATGTGTTTGCAACTAACCCTCAGCGCTGGCTTAAGTGGTTGGAAACCCATGCAGTGCGCATGCTGTACGGTGATGGAGTTCGCCGTAGAATTTTAATGCGTTGCTGTTATCTCAATCCGCACTGCTATCATCAATACAGGCCCTTTTTTATTCGCGCAGCATTTAACGTGATTGATTGTCCGCCTCTTACTAATCAAGGTAAGACAAGTGCAGACATTCATCTTGTGATGGATGCGATGGATACTTTGAGCCACAAAACGCACTTTGACGAATTTATTGTACTTTCCGGTGATGCAGATTTTACCCCGCTTCTGATTAGATTGCAGGAGCACGCACGACGTACCTTAGTGCTTTCTGTGGGGTATGCATCCCCAGCGTATACAGCAGCAAGCTCTTGGCGTATCCGTGAAGACTGGTTTGTACAGCAGGCTCTCGAAGAAAAAGGTTTGGAAGACTATCCGGCACAGGCTCGTACTGAAGAAGAGGAAGAGCCGGAAAGCGCCGATATTGATATCCTTCATCGTGGTTCTGATGTTGTGAAAACAATGGTGCAGGAATCTTCTTCACCGGTACCTCTTGCGCAGCTGTCGCATAATCTTCAAAAAGAACTGGACGCAGGGCATGACTGGTTCGGTTACGGGAGATTCCGCGAATTCTTAGAAGCGCTTGAGCTTGGAGAATTGGAAATTTCCAATGTTGTTCCTGGGTATGTGTATGATCCGGGTCGGCATGATGAGCCGGAAGAAACAAGTGTTCGAGCAGAATTTAAAACACAGTATCCGGAATTGTTCGACTTTGCTCTCAGGGTGCATCGTCTTACAGATGTTCCGTTACTCATGCCTGTTCATTACAATCAACTTCTTGAGTTTATTGTAGATGAAGTGAATGAAAATGGCTTCTTCCTCACAAATACTTCGCGTAATGTTCGCGATAAATGTGTAGAAGCTGGCGTGCCGGTTGGCAGAGCGCACGTTAACTTTGTTCTTGTAGGCATTTCTCGTGGTGGATACCCGCTTTCCGAACAGGAAGTGGTGGATCTGGACGAGGTTAAAAAAGCATTTATGCGTAATGTTAAGGACTTGTGCAGTCGGACGCAGTTTGATTTGCGCACAGAAGAAATCAGTCTCCTGTTTAATTGGATGTCTTTTAATCAGGAAAAAGAATAGCTCTACAGAAAGCTGGTTGCATTTGCTTCCAGCTTTTTTCTTGCCTTGGATAATGCTCTAATATGAAAGCGCCCTCCGTTCAGGAGGGCGCTTGTTTCATCTAGTGCTTATAATCACTTCCCCAAACTTCCATAAGTCGGGCATCTCTTCCGCAACGATATCTGTAGAATTTGTAGCGGATAGGATTCTTCTTGTAATAGTCTTGATGGTATTCTTCAGCAGGCCAAAATTCTTTTGCTTTAAGAATTTCTGTTGCAACCGGTTGCTTAAAGCGTTTTTCAACCATCATTTTGCTTGCTTCAGCTTCTTTTTTCTCTGACGGATTTGCATAGAAAATGGCGCTTCTATACGTAGGCCCTTTGTCACAGAACTGCCCTTTGTCATCGAATGGGTCAACATTGTGCCAGAAAATTCTGAGCAAACCCTCATAGCTTACTTTCTGCGGGTCATAATCAACTTTTATTGCTTCAAAATGACCGGTTGTGCCTGTTCCGACTTGTTCATAGGTAGGGTTTTTGGTTGTGCCGCCTGTGTAGCCGACAACAGTATCCAGTACGCCATGAACTTTATCGAATGCCGGCTGCATGCACCAGAAACAACCGCCTGCAAAAACAGCCGAAGCCTTAGGTGCTGCACCTGCCTGAGTGGTGAAAGTCATCATAATACCTGCCAAAAGTAATGCTAAAAGAGTTGGTTTGTATGTAAACATAAATGCTCTCCTTTGAGGTACACCCGTGAGTTTACCACAGCAAAAACAGGACGGGGATATGAGTCGAAGGATAATTAGAGCTACACAGCTGAATAGCGTCTTTTCCAGAACTTTTCGATTTCTTCCTTGCTGCGAATGAGCAGCCGCATATAATCCAGTTCCAGCTCTTGCATTTCTGTATCGTTTTTTCGTAACCACTCAGATAACCATGCAAAACGTAAGCAGAGAACTGTAGGCATAAGGTGATGTATGTTAGCAGCAAATGTTTCGTTGTTAGCATACATGGTCGTTACAAGTTCAGGCACAAGTCCGTTAATGAGCCAGTTGGGATGTTCAATGCCGACACACCCGATACAATTTGCCGCATCATAGAGAACAATTTTTTCACCAGTAAATTCCCAGTCAATAACACCGGCAATCTCTGTGTCGTGCCAGATAATATTCAATGGGTGACAATCACCATGGGCTAGTGCTCTGGGAATAGCATCATATTGGGCAAAAAATGTCTGCAAGTGTGGAAGAATCTGGTCAAGCTGTTGTGCAATGTCAGATCGTCTTGTTGAAATGGTACGAACAATTTCTGATACATACTCGGGCAGCGGTGCAGTGGATTTTTTGGGGATTGAGAATCGTCTGCCAGCCGCCTGAAGTTTGTTGATGAAATTACCAATAGCAACCCCGCGAGCTTTATCCCCACAGTACTCAGGGCGCGGTAAATCTGTTCCAATAATAAATGGAGTGAGTTGATATGGGCTTCCATCATGTGTCACTACAGTTTGCCCATTTGGAGTTAGGGCGGGGGAATGCACGTGTGGAACGTCTTGTGTATGTAAATCAGCCAAAAGTAACCCAACAGTATTTCGCCAATCGGCCTGATTAGCTTTGAGTTTTTCTACCAGCCAGAGTGTGCCGTTGGAGTCTTCAGCAACAAAGCGTGCTAGACAACGCTCTGGACTTCCGGGAATTTCAATGTCAGGGCGCTGTCTTTCGAAAGAAAGAGAATATTTTTGGAAAAGTTTTTTCATATGATCTTGTTGTTAATAGTAATCAATAATGAAA
>NZ_JADMLB010000033.1 GCF_015482765.1 Halodesulfovibrio sp. | reverse complement strand
TCGAGCAATGGCTGGCTTTCCCCTGCCACCTTTGAGTATCGTAATGAACAGTATGACCTTGTGGCTTAACTTGGTGTCCACATTTTCGTTGTAGGATCAGTGTATCACTTCCTGATGGCAGGTTAGTAAATAAGACATTATTGGATGTTTATGCCATGCTATCTCAATTAGACAAGCAAAGTGCTGTAGTGCGTATTGAGGAGGAATTTAAATATGCTAGCAGTGGGATGCTAGCGTTGAAAAGTAATGCAAGACGAGGGTGGATTGATCCTCAAGTTAGGTTTCCTCCCGACTCAATCTTGTTACATGATGAATTAGATGGTCTCTGTTCGGTAGTGAAGCCACACTCAGCTTATGCAAGTGAAAAGAAGTCGAGACGGTGTGAATTAGAGTATTATTTGAGCCGGTTTTCATGCTTTAATTTTCCAAAAATGGAAGAGGGATATATGCTCCCTTTGCCATGGGAAGGGAAACTATCGTTTGTTACATGGAGTAGGCCTTTTAAAAAAACTAGTCCTACTTTTTTAACGTCTGATTTATTATTAGCTTGGGCTAATGCTGATTCTCCAAATATTAATTGGATTGCATGGGATGGAGATATAGAGAGAACTTCTTTTGAAAAGTTGAAAGGAACGACTGTTCATCTTTTTGATTCTGGAAGTGATTTCAAACTGTACCGTAAGAATATGCATCTTGTGTATCGCGTGTTGGCTAGGGATGGAGTGAAGCTTGATGGCTTTATACGCGCTAGTGGTGAGCTTGGAGACAGTATTCAGTATGAGTATGAGTCGATTACATATGCTCAACATCAGTATGGGATTGGAAAAAAGAGAGCCCTTAAATCAAAATATGTTGTTCAGAGTATAGATGATATTTCAGCAGATAATGTGGCAGTGAACTATGTTGATCCTGTATTTTCGCATCCTAGCATCTCAATGATTTATGCTGATCCTGGAGTTGGAAAAACGTGGTTTGCTCTTGCACTTGCTCTTGCTTGTTCGACCGGTGTTGATGTTTTTCCTAAGTGGAGTGTGCCGGAGGCGTTGAATGTACTCTATGTGGATGGTGAAACGGGGGCCCAAGAGTTAGGTAAGAGGATACAAAAGTTAAAGAAACTATACCCAGATGTTAATGCACAGGTTGTTTTTATTTGTACTTCCGAAATGAATATCGCAACAGAGGGTGATCAGAAGTATCTTGAGAGTGTACTAAAAGGCCATCAAAAAGAGTGGAATGATAAAAGCAAGTACCTGCTTATTTTGGACAACTTATCCACTCTTACAAATTTTGATGATAGCGTATCGTCTTGGAATTTAATATTTTCTTGGTTAAAGAAGATGAAAGATGATGGGATAAATTCGATAATAATTCATCATCCAAATAAAAAGGGTGATCAGAGGGGATCATCAATAAAAACCGCAACCCTTGATAACGTGTTGAAGCTTGAAAGGTTTACAGATGGTTCCGCTCTTGATTTTTCGATTAAAATTGAAAAAGCGAGGGCTATCGAAAGGAAGCACCAGAGACAATTCAATGTTGAACTTAAAAATGTTGATCGTAATCCTAAGTGGGTGAGACATTCTGTGCACGTCACCAAATTAGAGCGTGATGAAGAGATCGTAAGGTTGTCGAAAGAAGGCTGTAGAGAGCAAGTGGTAGCTGATAAAGTTGACTGCTCTATAGCAACGGTTAAGCGTGTGCGGAGAAAGTTTGGTTTAACAAAAGTTAGAAGTACGAAATAGAAGCGTGGTGCATAAGCACCACGCTTTTTAATCAATTGTTAGCTGGCTTATCCACCACTCAAGGAACGGATCGCGGATTATTAGAGTTTTTCTATCCCCTGAGCGTACAAAGCATGTTCGTGGAATTTTTTTATGATCTGGTAGATCTTTTTTAGAACGGATATTCTGTATAGTTCGCCAGCAAATAGCCTTGCCTAGAAGACGATCAATTTCTTTTCCTGCAAATACAGGGGGAAGCTCAGCCTTAAGGTTTGCAAGTAATTCATCCATGAAACGTTTCTCCTGTTAGCGTTACATAGAATTACGTGCGGGTATTATTTTTCATAAAAAGTAGTGCGAGAGGATAGCGTAGGCTTCTCCGTTAAGTTGATTTCTAAAAGAAATTTTTTTGTTATGATTAGTTACTGATGCTGTGCCTTGTAGATCACTTAGTTTAGTAGCTTCTATACGCAAGAGCTCCTGCATGAATTGTTGGAGCTCTTGCGTGTTAGTGAGAGCACAAAAAGATTAACTCATCATCCGGCAAGAGAATGATGTCGTTATCGCATGCTTGGAAGGTGCTATATCGAGGGTCAGAGAGCTGTTGGATGCGAAACGGATTTATGAGAATAGGAGTGTCCTTTCTGTTTACCCCGATTACATTCCAACCGTGCCTTGTGTATAGCGTACGGTGAATAGAGCGCAATCTTAGTTTTTGTTTGTCAGGTAGTTGAAGCGAGTTAACAGTGACAAAATCAATAGTTGTACCTGAAAGAGACATTAACTCTTCAAAGAACGAAAGCATTTCCGGGTATACCAGAGATATGTTGAGAATTTTTGCTAGTAACTTAGTGCTAACTATGTAGTTTGCCTCTTTAATTGTTGAGAAAAGTTCTTCTTGCTCTGCGTCTTGAACTTCAAGGATGGTATGATTATTTGGTACAGTTGATAGAACCTGTAAGAGTTTAAAGAGGGTGTCTGTATCAGGGCTGCAAGAAGGGTGCTGCTTAATGTATGCCTCATCCGTTAAAATGATTGTTCCGTAACATTCTGTAAAAGAAGCATCGCTTAAATTTTGGATGGCAAACTCATACGAGGTATGACTTGTTCCGAACAACTCAAGATACTTGTTTGCAAGTTCACGCCCTTCTTTGGAAGTGATGATTGTAATGTCAGTATTCCATAGAGCTAACTCGTCAAGAAGCTTAGGCAGTCTGCTATTTACTCCGACAATAACAATTTTCTGTTTAAGTTTTTTTAATGAATTGTTTTTCGTTTGAATATCACGTGTAATATTTAATTTGTCGGGGATTGAAGGTGCTAGCTGATGGATTGCCATATTTAATGCTTCTGAACTTTCGGCAATGCAAAGCAGTTGATCATTATTTCTGATTATATAGTCAGATGGAACAGATGTGTTGAGGCCATTTGCACTCGAAATGCCTACAGGTACACAAGCGGGAAGGGAATAGAGTACTTCTTCAAAAGTTTTTCCAATTAGAGCTGTTTCGGTTGCAGGAATGAAGTGGAATTCATCATCTGCAAAGTCGAAAAGTTCAGAAACAACATCATAATATGCTTTGTGAAAGAGCATAGAAGTCAGCAATAGTGCGCTATATTTGTTGCTGTTGAATGGTACAAAGTTGCTCATGGATTTATTCGTCGTAATAAGTTTGCTGTGAGCAAAATTGTGTTCAAAGTAACAAGGTGGCGCTGTGCTTTCATTTTGTAAACAGTATTGGGCAGCAAGGCAGGATTTGATAACTGAGGCTCCTGAATACTCAATTGGAAGCTTGTCACCGTTTACTTCATCACAAATGATAACATGTTTCGCTTGTTGCAAATCCACCAAGTTGAGTGTTTCTGTTGAAAATATTTTTCCTTTCCGCTTAATTGCGTCAATATACTTGTAGCTATGTTTATGAAGGTGATCAGTTACGTTTTTAATATGTTCAGAGACAATTACAACAGTATTTTTTTTGCATGTTTCATATTCAGCAAAATTATTAATTTCAAATAGTAACTGTTCTGATAAAGGCGTCCAGCCAAGAATAAGAGTATGATCCTGTTCTACGACATCACCATAACCTTGTTTTACTTTGCTAAGGTATTCTTCAACCTTTGAAACAACTAAGCCAATAACAATACCATTAAAAATAACGATACCAATAAGGACAAGTGTGTTGAACGCAATTTGAGTTATGAGGTTGCTATGTGCAACCTCAAAAGAAGTTCCTGGGTCGAGTAGCGACATAAATGCCATGTAGAATACACTTGTACCATCACTTGTGAACCCTATTGATTGAAATAACAATCCAAAACATATTGTTAGCATTACAATAAGGCACAGCAAGAGAGAAAATTGCCTGAACAGGGATTGCTCAATTTGTTTTTTTAATAGGTACTGAAGACGATGGTGAAGAGTAGTTTTCCAAAGTGCAATAACACTCCGGATTCGTAATATGCGTACTAATCGCAATGCAATTAGGAATTCATTCCCGTATGGAAGTGTTTGAAAGAATGGTAATGCTGCAGCCCATGGAAATACCGCCAAAATATCAAGCCAAAAAGTTTGAAAATATTTTTTTAAGGAATGAAATGTGAATATCCGAAGGGATAACTCAATCCAAAAGATAATAGTAAGTCCTGTTAAAAAAGCATCATAGGCTGTCGTATTGTCTACGACAGCCACGATTGCAACTGCAATGTATACCAAGATAGATATAGCGACGCTTAAGGCCACAGCAGGAGTCAGAAAGAAGCGCTTAAGAGAAGGTGAGTAGTACATAACTAGCTAGAATAATATTGTTAGATATTTGATGATAGTAGGTGGGCTTACAATTCCACAAATGAAAACAGGTGTAGTAAATACTACACCTGTTTATAATGATTATTCGGCAATCGTATTAATTAAGCTCTGCTTCAATTTTATGTAAGGTGCGAATGGAGTTGTCTTCCAAGGCACCTTCTTGGGAAAGGAGCGGAGTGTCGATAATTGTTTTAATTAGTTGAATAGATTTAACCGCTGCAAAGATAACTTCTTTTTGCTCTTTAGGATAATCGTTCCAGTTTGTTCCATATTGTGCAATGGCACTTGCCATGCTTTTATTAGCTCTTCGCTGCCTTGTTCTGAGTTTTGATAATAGATTTTCTGTGAAGCGGGCTCCTGTCTGGATTTGGTTAAGCTTTGCACTAACAAGCTTAATTTCTTCTTCATGATTCCAAGCCATTTCACGGTTCGATTTGGCTTCTGACAGTTTTTGATCAGCTTTTGCTCCAAGGACACCGCCAAAAATTAAGAGGGCAGGGCCTGCTACAAGAGAACCTAGAACCATAGTTCCACCAGCTATCCCCATGCCTCCAGCACTTAGAGCACCGCCTCCAAGCCATGCAAGAGTGGCGTTTGTTGCGGCAGCACCTCCAAGAGTACTAATCGCTGTGCCTGTACTTGCAGACGCAAACATCATTGTTCCGCTATAGGCACCGAATGCTGCTAGAGCTCCACCTCCCAAGGCAGCAGCTCCACCTGAAAGAGTTTCCATTGCCAAATTGCATGCTTGATTTAATTCAGCCAATGTTTCTTTTGAAAAGTCTGTTTGGGTGACTTCAGAAAGCCCCTGGCTGTCTTTAAGCTCAATATTTTTAATTTTACTGTATTCAGTTACGAAATCTTTAATATCTCGAGAGTAAGCCTGAAGCTTCTTCGTGCCAAGATCTTCAAGGGCATCGTTTGTAAGTTTTTTTGCAGCTTCAAGCTGTTCGTTTGAGCGTCTGATAATTCTATCAGCTTGGTTATTAATATCATTGGCTTCGTTATTATCAACAGCAGCCTTGACTGTTTTTCCTGCACCCAAAACTGCAGCAGCTCCCATTACAACAGGAATCAAAAGTGGAAATGGCACTTAGCACCTCATATTATTCTTCAATGATTGAAAGACCATCTGCATATACTTTGGCGAAGTTGTCAGCGATACCAATAAAGTCATCAATTAGCTCACGTTCAAGATCAAACGAATCCGCAATGCAATTTACAGCATGCTGCTCAAGTGTTGTGAACTCAGAATCCGCGTAGGCAACTGCCATTGTCTCAAATAAAATTATTTTTTTATCAATGACGCTGAGGTCACTTTCTTTTTCTTTAATTGCTTCTTTGATACCACATTTAAGTAGCGTTTTTCTGGCTTGCTCTTCTGTGAAATCTTCTTCACTTAGCAGTGCCCATGCCTTTGTGAGAGCCTTTTCGGTGAATAGGTTTCTCACCAGGTAGTCATGACGCTGCGAGGTCGTATATACCGTGTCCATATTCATTTCGTTGTAAATTTGGTCAATAACAGATTGTTCGTGACTTGATACTCCCCACTGACCACTCTTTTCACAAATTTCTTTGATTTCTTCTCGCATGTTGCTGCCGTATAGGTCGAAATCATGGTAGCTTTCATCTGCTTCTTCTTCTTGTGTTGCTGCTGCTACGAAATAAGCCAGCAATATAGCGAGTTCTTTGGTTTCTTTTGATTCTAGTCTGTTAAGGTACATGTTTTTCTCCTAAGTTATAATACAAGTGGTTCCTCAGTATTCATGAAAGAGTTAAATTCCTCAAAAGATTGAAACTGAAGGGTAGCGCCCATGAGAGACCCTAGCTGATTGCATTGCCAGCAGAAGGCATTACTTTCCCCTGCTGTGATAGCAGCACTCATTTGGTCAAGGCATGAAGAAACGTTGGATTTTAGTTCAGTGAAGTTTTCTGTGAAAACTTTGTCCATCTCAGTGCGGTAATGACGCATTTGAGTACGTGCTTGTTCAGAAATCTTTTTAAGTTGTTCATATTGTTCGCGTGCTTGCTTTGCTGCTGTAAATGCTTGCAACGTTTCAGCGTAAAAAATAGAGCTCAGCATATACCCCACCATGCCGCCAATCACCGCACCAGCAATAGGAAGGGGTATTGCAATTTGGCCAAGTGTTGCCCCAAAACTGCCTGCGAGTGTACTGGTTGTTTTTTCGCCAAGTTCTGTAAATAGTTCTACTCCATCAATGTCTCCATTGACGTACTTACGGATAGTGGAGGTTGTTTCAATGCATGCAGTTACAACGAGGCCGGGAAAATTTGTACGAGAAAGGTTTCGTAAAGCAGCGTTCTTAGATTGTTGCATCAATCCTTTTAGAATAGAGCCGGAGAATGCAGTTCCGTATCCTGTAGCAGCTGCTTTTGTGGTATCAATTGCTGTGTCTACTAAAGCTTCCTCTAAGTTTTTATCGTCTTGTGCAACTGCGAGGATGTTGGTGACAACTGAGATTGACCCACCAATTGTTGCACCATATTTTGCGCCCTGCATTCCGGCGCGATGGCTTACTTTAGTTATGTCTTTAAGTGTAGATAGCTTAGGATGTTCTCTGTAAAAAAGTGCCTCTTTGCTGGTAACACCACTGTCTTCAATATTATTTGAGAGGTTATCGAAGTTGTCGGCTTGTTGAGCCTTCTTCGCAGCAAGGTCTGTATTTCCTTCTTTAGTCAGTTTTTCGCTTTGTTTCCGAAGTTTTTCAGCCTGTTGGCGGCAATATTCTCTTGCTTCATTAACTTGCTCTGAAGGCATTGTTATCTTTGCATTTTGATAACGTGACCAGTCAGCTTTCCCTCCTCCTTCTCCCTTCGCAATTTTATCCATTACTCGAGTGGGGTGCCCGGAAAATTTCATTTGCGACCCAGAGCCTGGAATCACTTTTCCGTTTAACATTTCAACGTGGTCATAAACTGGGTGATTGGCACCAAATTCAGGAAGATCATCAGTGCGACTGGTTCGCTTGGGAGAACCAGCAAGTATGTTTTCTGCGTTATCCCTGCTTGTTTTTGCTAATTCTGCTGAGAAACCTGATTGTTGTTTAAGGTTTTGTTTCTTATAATTAGGATTAACTTTGCTTTTTGCGACGCTTTTATGGGAGCGAGTAAGAATTTGCTCTGTTTCATTATTTACTCCAGTGTAAGCTACAATAAACTCCGTGTTGGCGCTTCCATGACGAGAAATTACCTCGCTATTACCTAGGGCTATACTAATATTCTCGGCACTGTTTTTCTTTTCTTTCTTAGTGGACATTGTGTTCCTTGTGTCGTCTTGTAGATATTAGCTCAGCATCGCTTCCAAAGCTTCGGATCCAAGCCTCAAGTTCTAACTCGCTTGTTGAGGCGATGGTTAGGACAACATTGCCCTCGTCATCTTCTTCAATATACTCGTATGAACTCCAAGTGCGTTCTTTGATGTAAGGAGCTACTTTAGGAGTAAAAAAAATAGAAAATTCTTTAGGTTCATGCCATTTGAGCCCGAAGTATCCAAGATTGTTTTCCTTAACTTCGTATGAAAACGTTTGATTCGTTGGTGTAACTTCCTTGATACGGTGAACTGCCAAGTTAGTTGGGCGAATTTCCTGATTGTTGTTACGAGAAACTTTATGACCGAGTACGTAGTATGCATTATTAGAGAAGACGATACGCTCAGGAGCATAAAAATATTCTTTTGGTGTTGCAGAGCGCAAAGGTGTGTAGGTAACGTAGCAAAATTTTTTGTTTGTAATTGCACTAAGAAATGTATTGATTTCTTTTTGATGCATGGAATAATCAATGTATCCTTTAGTACTGAACCAAACTTGCTGTTGTTGAGCGTTGTGGCGCTCAGGATAATCTCTATCACTAAGCAAGCAGGATAAATTCATGATAGTAGAGCCTATGCGCTTTGCGGCTTCTGTAGGAAGAATTTTGTGTGCAAGATCTTTATAAATGTTTAAAAAACGTAGCTCTTCGAAGTCTAACGCAAAGGTCTGACGAGAGTTGTAGCTTGCAATACGATACCAGCGTTTTCTTTTTTCTATACCTGTTTCCAAATTACTTCCAATAACCTCTTCAATATTCTTAATAAGGTTTAATATGGTAGTCTTGCTGCAGTTGTATTTTGCTGCAAGGTCTGAAAGAAACTGCTTGTTTCCGTTGACCATAAGGGAGATGAAGAGGTCTAGAAGCTTATATCCATATGTTGTGTCGTTATTGTTGTGTGGCATGGTGTATCCTCTTTGTGTGGTGCGTATCATATATTTGTTATTATCGAGGTGTTGGTTTGTGCTTTTATTTATCACGTCACTGCTGTTGGTGCTGATAGTGACTCTATAAGGCTAGTAAGTTTTCGTTGAAAAGAATAACGACTGTTCTGTTGAACGTCTTAAGGAAATTGCAGCTAAAGTACCCTCTAGCATTTCTGTGGGAAAGATTGTTGTGTCTTGAGAGATTGTAAGCCCACCGCTGATTGCAAGTTTGATAAAACCTGTTGAAGTGCAGAAATATGGAGTCATCGCATTGCAAACTTTATGCATTGCAGCCTCAGTTTTTTGATTGCAGTCTACTTGTTTAAACAGGATGTAGCAGTTGCCTGTGGGGGAAGAGATAAGAGTCTTGTTTTCAAGCTCATTTGAGATTCGGTTGGTAAATTCATTTAGAATTACAGTCTGATCTTTTTCAGAAAGATTTTCTGTGCGTTCTTTAAAATTATCAATTTTAACGACGGCTATTGCGTAACAGCTCTTTGTTCCGAGTTGTGCGATGTGATGATCTGCAAGTAACTCTTTGAAACGTTCTTCAGAACGTGAGTCTGTAAGGTTGTCACTTGTAGTGTGACGTGGTTCAATTGTGAGCAGGTAGGAAGAGGTATCGTTGGACATTGTTTTCTCCTAAAATGAAATTGTTTCCCTTAGGAGAGAGAGTAGAAGGAGATCGTTCAGTTAGGAGTAACGATCAGGGGAGAATTTGCTAAAGATTAAATTGGCAAGTTAGGGAGAGAGTAAGGCTAATTTAATCCTTACTGAAGCTACAAAAAATGCTGTATTGCAGGTCAAATAATTCTATCCATATATTACTTTCTTGAATTAGTAAGGTTTTTGTCATCCCTGTCAGGTTTGGGACGGGGATGTTTTTGTTTCAAGGAGGTAGTATGGAACTTACAGCCTATTCATCACAGAATATGACAGAGCTTGCGAAGGCGATGTTGAAAGTCCAGAAAGCATTAATGCCTGTCGCAAAGGACGCAGATAACCCTTTTGTGAAGAGTAAGTATGCAACACTTAATGCAGTCATGGATTCGTGTCGTGAGGTGTTGTTGGTAAATGGTATTTGGGTGTCACAGTTCCCTGTCCCAGTAGAGTCTGGTTGTCTTGGACTTGTGACAAAACTTATGCATGCAGAGTCTGGTGAATGGCAGGCTTCATGTATGGTAATGCCGTTACCAAAAGCTGATCCGCAAGGGTATGGTTCTGCGCTTACGTATGCACGAAGGTATGCATTGGCGACGTTGGTAGGTTTGGTGACAGAGGTCGATGATGACGCTGAAGGTACAATGGGTAGCGAAAGGCGTAGTAGTGCAGGGCGTAGTTCATATCGTTTTGCTGAGAAACGTTCGGCTCGGGTAGATACCCGAAGACAACAGAATGATAGTACGAATTTTAATGAAACGGGAGGCCCACAGGCTTCCCGTTCTTCATTTGGTAGCTCTGAAGCAAATCAGCTTCCGCAACTAGATGGTGTTGTATACCAGCAGGTGCAGGCTAAGGATGGTCGGATCTGTGTGACTGCGTCTGGCAATACGAAAGCAAAGAAACCTTTGCTGAAAGAAGCTGGTTTTCGTTGGGATAACAGCAGAAAGATATGGTGGAAGTATGCTGATGCGCATGCAGCCTAGAGAACAGAACAGACAAGTATAGCCCTGGCCAATCGGCCAGGGTTTTTGTGCTTATGGAGTATGAAATGCGAAGTATGAATCGTAAGGCAGATACCTTGCTAGCTCAGTTGGCAAAGGGGTTACTCAGGCATAACACCCGTGAAACAGCAACGCAGCTTGGTGATCGTAGTCAGTATGTGGGCATATCGGATGTTGGGAAAGGCGTTGAGTGCATGCGTGCTGCAGTGGCAGGTAAGCTTGGTTTGGGGCAGCATGTAACAGAGCAGAGTGTCATAGGTTGGTATCAGCAGGATAAGTTCGATCAGATTTACAATACGCTCAAGAAGCAGCTTGTACTGCAGCGTGGTCACTGGTTGGAGTCCGGCATTGCTAACGCGCTTCAAGCCAATGGTACTAATACGTTTTGTCAGCTTGAAATAGCAACGCAGCATAAGGGCATTTCCATTAAAGCGCATTTGGATTTTGCGTTGGTATGGGGATGGCCTCAGCCTACAGTGAGAATACTTGAATTAAAGAGCACAGAGCGAATACCTGAATCGCTCTATACCGCATATGAAACCCAGTTGTACGGACAGCTGGGTTTTCTTGTGGAATGTTGGAATATGCCTGTGTTTAATATGCGTGATGAACTTGGAACATTGGTATTTGAGAAGCTGACATTTCCTCAGGCTGTGAAGAAGGTCTTTGGTTTTCCATTCCCAGAGAAGTCTACAAGTGTGGATATTGAAGGCTGGGTGTTGTGTCTTGCTATGTCAGAGGCAAAGGCGTTTGGTCCTTATCGTCCAAGTGATGTGATGTTGAAGGCAGTTAAAAATACTGCTGATTCGATTTGGAATGGAGTAGCGGCTATTCGTGACGGGACGAGTGACCTTAATGAGTTTTCTTATTGCAAGGGATTTCATCCTCTCTGTGATTACTGCGACCATTCTGGCTCTTGTCCAAAGTTTGAAGGCGAAGTGCTGACAGATATGGCATACGATGATGAGCTTACATTGGTTGCGGTTCTGAAAGACGAGAAGCGTAATCTTGAGGATCGTATTAGCAAAAAGGAAAAACGGATTAAGGCGTTCTATGCCCAGCAGGGTAGAGATTCAGGGTGGCTGAAAACAGCGCATTATCGATTCAAAAGTACTCGGCAGGAAGGACGAAAAATGGTCGATATGACGAAACTTGAACTTGTTCTCATAAATGAGTTTGGCGAGCAAAGAGCACAAGAATTGCTTGTGGCAGCAGCGAAATATGGTCAGCCGTTTGAGCGGCTTCATATAGCAAAAATTCAGTAGGAGTGAGCATGAATCTTGAAAAAGAGTTGCAGCAGTTAGATGTGGTGAATCTGGATGCTGGTGAAGTGTTCAGCGGAAAGGCGTCCGGCAAAATGGTAAGAGGATTTTCAGATGCAGTGAGTTGCACCCCAGGCGTAAATCCAGAGTATCTGTTTCATGACTCCATGCGCGATGTAGCAGTGTGGTTTATGTCGCCTGCAGATCCCTTATATTTGTTTGGGCCTACTGGTTCAGGTAAGACGAGCCTTGTCAAACAGCTTGCAGCGAAGTTGAAATATCCAGTTCTGGAAGTAACCGCACATGGAAGAATGGATTTTCCAGACCTTGTTGGTCATCACTCGGTACGGGGGGGGAACATGGAGTTTCAATATGGCCCTCTTGCTTTAGCAATGAAGCACGGAGGGCTTTTTTTATTGAACGAGATTGATCTTCTTGATCCTGCAGCAGCAAGTGGACTTAACAGTATTCTTGATGGTGAGCCCCTGTGTATACCAGAAAATGGCGGCGAAGTGATCCATGCGCACCCAATGTTCAGGTTGGCTGCAACGGCGAATACAAATGGTGCAGCAGATACTACAGGATTGTATCAAGGAACTCTTCGGCAGAACCTGGCTTTTATGGATCGCTTTTGGCTGTGCGAGGTTGGGTATCCTGAAAAGGATGCTGAGGTGAAATTGCTTGGTAAGATTGCAGGAGACCTTCCAGAATCTATACGTGAGTCTATGGTTGAATATGCGAACGAGGTCCGTCAGCTATTTATGGGAATGGGAGATAAGCAGCATTATGGCGAGACAATAGATGTAACGTTTTCAACTCGAACATTGATTCGCTGGGTGGATTTGACTGTGAAGTTTCAGCCACTGGCAATGCAGGGCATCCAGCCCGTAACCTACGCATTGGATAGAGCTCTAGGTTTTCGAGCTGCACCTGAAACTAGAGCGATGTTGCATGAACTGGCGCAACGAATATTTCCACAATTAGTAGTAGATGAGTAACAGGGAGCTTCGGCTCCCTTTTCTATTTAGGAGGGAACAGATGAATGTTCATACAGACATGACCGCATTGGATAATATTGTAGCATTGAACTTGGATGTTCATATCTGGTCGGCACGTAAGAAGTTGACTACGGCTGACTTTGGTAGTGCGGATTTGCCGCCCGAACAGTTGGCCTCACTTGGGAGTAAACGTATTTGCGACCCCAAATATTTACGCGTGTTTGGAACGCTCAAGAGCCGCGCTGTGGCTATACTTGATCGCACTGGTGTTCGGTTTTTGGGCGGTTGGGCGATTCCGGTCGGTAGGACGAACGAAGTAAAAGATGGATTGGACGCCATAAAGGATGAGTTCCTTAAAGCTAAGGACGAATTCATAATCCGTTATGATGAGATTATTCATGAATGGATTGCGAATAATCCAGGCTGGGAGTCGGTTATTGCAGGATCGGTTGTAAGTGTTGATTACGTCCGGCATCGGTTGAGTTTTAATTGGCAGATGTTCGCTGTGGCGCAAACAACACAGTCCCAAGGCAGTGGTTTGGAAGATGAAGTCGCTTCTTTGGGCGATACGTTGTTCGGTGAAATAGCAAAGACAGCAAAAGAAGCATGGCAGAAGTCGTATGCAGGGAAAACAGAAGTTAGCCGTAAGGCACTTTCACCCATTCGAACTATTCATAGCAAGTTGTCAGGATTGGTCTTTGTCGAGCCTCGCGTTGCTCCTATTGTGGAACTTATTGAAACAGCGTTGAATAAAGTGAAAGGAAGAGGCCCTGTTTTAGGTACAAACCTTCTTCTTATTCAGGGACTGTTGTCCTTACTTCAGACACCAGCTGTTTTGGTTGAGCATGGCCAGATGGTTTTGGAAGGACAAAGTACCTCGAACGTTTTGGATAGATTGGTGGTAGCACGTAATGATGTGTGTCCAGATTTTGCGGAGCCTGAAATTCTAGAGGATGAGGCCATGCCACCAATTGAACCTCAAGGACAGCAGCTCGACAGTCTTGGACTTTGGTAGGAGGATTTATGGATAGAACAATACTCGTAAAGTCTTTGCCTCTGCTCGCAAGTATGCTTGGACGTAAATATGGTGTGACAGTGCAGGTTGGTGGCGATGAAGCTTTTACAAATGGACGATGCATTCAGCTTCCCGGTCTACCTGCAGAAGGTGATTCAAATCTCGTGAATATAGTCAGAAGTTATCTAGATCATGAGACTGCACATATTCGCTTCACAGATTTTGCGTGCTTGAATGATTCAGTGACTCCACTTGAAAAGCATGTGTGGAATATCTTCGAAGATTGGCGAGTAGAAAATTGTTTTGTCAAACTTTACCCAGGTGCACGTAACAATTTCCAATGGCTAATCCGGCACATTTTTGTCTCTCCAAAACAGGAGTTACCAACTACGCCTGAAGGCTTGGTTCTGAACTGGTTGTTGCTGACGGTACGTAGTTGGGAGGTGGCAGAACTAAAAGCCAGAGTTAATGTGCATGCAACAGCGATAGATCAAGTTTACCCACAGTTACGCTTTCAGCTTGAAGGCTTGCTTGGAATTATGAAGAGTAACTGTCCAGACTCCAAAGCTGCCATGACCTACGCGAAGAAAGCTGTTGCCTGTATACAGCAGCAATGTTCGAGAATGGATACAACGCAACAAGACGGGATGCCAGATGGTATCTCGTTTTCTTTTGGGGAGGCAAAACAACGGCTGGAAGGACTATGTGGTGGTTCTCTTGAGGTTGATGCTTTGCCTGTCGGCTTAGGGGAAGCTGCAAGAACTCTTCTTTCTGCAGTTTCTAAAGAAGGGAGTGTAAAAGAATCAGTCACTGTTGCCGTTGTAGGTAATAAGGTCACAAGACAAATTGATGAGGGAGTCTTACGTGATGTTAACCGAGTAACGACGGGAATGCAGGCTAAGTTTAACTCATTGATGCAGACAGAACTGTTGACCAGAACTCGCCCATCTAAACAAGGTCGGATAGATTGGAGCGCGCTATATAAATTGGCAGTAAGTAAGCAAGATATCTTTTATCAGCGTTCAGAGAGTCGAGGAGTGGATACTGCTTTTCATATTCTTCTTGATTCTTCTGGTTCAATGGGAAGCCGTATAAAATTGGCAACTACTGCCTGTTATTCGGTGGCGAAGGCTTTAGCTTTAAATGGGATCAATGTCGGAATAACTGCATTTCCGGCTTTGGCGGATGATAAAAGCACGTCTGCAGTCCTTCCTCTTGTTTTGCATGGAGAAAAAGTTCATTCGAATATTCAGGTTCAAGCAAGAGGAACAACTCCCATGACAGAATCTTTGTGGTGGGTATTACAACAAATGAGCGAACTACGTGAACAACGAAAAATCCTACTCATTGTCTCAGATGGAGAACCTGATGATGTTTCTGGAACATTGGAGGTAATTAAGAAAGGGCGAAAGTATGGGGTCGAGTTTTACGGTCTTGGGATATGTGCACCAGAGATTAAAGGCATCCTTCCTCAACAAAGCAGCGTTGTTGCTACTCTTGACGAATTACCATCTGCAATGTTCGCAATGCTTCGTGAGGCAGTCGCTAAGAGTGCAGCTTAATGTGTATAAAATATACCATACAATTTTAAAATAAAAGGTCGTCCAGTTAATGGGCGGCCTTTCTTGCTTTGAAGGAGTAAAAGCATGGAAGAAAGAATTATTTGTCCAAGATGCAATACAGGAGAGCAGGTCATACTGCTGGATAAAGCAGAACAAATTGGAACGGTCTCAGGTGGTATTGCTGGCGCTACTACTGGATGCTTGAGTGCTACATCAGGAGCGGAATTGGGAAGTGCGCTTGGTAGAATGGTTCCTGCTGTTGGTCCTGTAATTGGCTCTACTGCTGGCGCACTAGTGGGAGCGTTGGCTGGTTTGGTTGTAGGGACAACAGTAGGGCGTTCTGTTGGAAGGCAAATTGATACTACAATTTTAAAAGATTATGTATGCAGAAACTGTGGTTGTGAATTTAAGTTGTAGTTGGAAGAGGAGTCAGTGCTGGCTCCTCTCTTTGCGTTAATGTATCAATTTTTTGTCTGTATATAATATGCGAGAAATATTTCCGTCAAAATTGTTTGTGTTGTTTTACATAGAAACAACATTATGAGCTTTTTCGTATTCCCATTTTTGTAACTCTTACTTTGCTAGGTAAATAGGTAATACCTAAATAAGAACTCTTTCTTCTCTTTTCTAGAGAATAATAAAGTAAGCTTAAAATATAGTAATAGGACTTATGAATAACCAACAGAGTTAGTCATTTTTTTTTATTCTAATAACTAGATTAGATAACAGAAAACAAAGGAGTAAAAATGAAAAATAAAAATGTAATTTATGATTCTACCTACAAAGGACATCCAATCAACACTAATGCTGAAAAGCATCAAGGCTGTTATGAGGACATCTTACAGAATACGAAAGGTATTCTAGATACTCAGATCGCAAAGCATAACAAAGTGCATGTAGCACGTTTCGACTTACGTTTTCCTGCAGAGTATTCAGCACACTCTGACAACGATGCTATTTCAAAGTGCAAAGACACCTTTACTCGAAAACTTAAACGGAATGGCTCTGATCCCAAAATGCTTTGGGTTCGTGAACAATCTCGTGAGAAGCATCAGCACTACCATTGTTTTGTTGCTGTGGATGGGAATAAGCATCAGGCTCCTCAAAAGCTACATGCTGAAGTTGAAAAGCACTGGAATCGTGCATTAGACATCGATGAAAATACTCAAGGCTTAGTTCATCATTGCAACAGAGACCGTAAAGGTGATTCTGTTCAAAATTCATATAACCTACGTCGTAATGATGATAATTTTCAAGAGGAATATGATAAGTGTTTAATGCACTTTAGTTACTTAGCCAAAGTTAATACTAAAGGCTATGAACCGAAAGGTAAGCACATGTTTGGGTGTTCTCAATGGAAGCATGTGCCAATAGGATGATGACGAAAACATTAAGGCTTATTATATACCCTGAAAACCACCTTCACATATGTGTGTCGCTTTGAGAGTCCGAATGGAGATTAATTTCTTTGTTCGGGCTCTTGCGTTGTTAGAGGTGAATGTACGCATGCTAGGTAGATAGCCACAGTATGTCTCGTAGGCGTGTACATTTTGTTTTGCTGGCTGCACGGCGGGTGATAATTTAGCAATAATTGTTGATTGTCGTAAAAATAGTTCAAAGGAGAGAAGGATGAGAAGACGGAAGCATCAAATGTTTCTGGCCTGTCAGTCCGGTATGTTTCTGCTAAATAGAAAGCCTATTGGTACAGAGCTTACATTTAGGGTTGCTGAAATTGAATACTGGCTGCTTAAATGGCTTGATGGTCGTGTTAAACGTCGTAAATTTAGAGAAGGCTGTAGATGGCCTGAAGGGTATTCGATTTCAGCTGACTTAATTATTGTCCTAGAGGGGCAAGAGGTTTGCTTTACTTTATATGGTCAGGATGTTGATCTAATTCCAGCTTCATATTTAGTACAGCTTCCTATTGGCGGAGGAGTGCTGGCCCATGATGCGTTGACGTATGCAACGTGTCAGTGTGTGGATGGGATGAATAGGATATCACTTCAGTGTGTCACATAAAAGTAGTCAGCGATGGTTTAAGGTTACAACGTCACTTTAAGAGTAAGCCGTTGGTGTCGCGAAGATATAGTACAAAGAAAAGGGCGACCAAGCGGTCGCCCTTTATTGTTAATGTTAGCATCTAGCAGCCCCAAATCTTCGATGACTGCCTCTTGAGTATCACCATGTAGATGTCGAATGGGATCATAAAAGGCTGAGCGTTTCATCGAAT